>JALHRB010000007.1 GCA_022841665.1 Pseudolabrys sp. | reverse complement strand
GTGGTGCTGCTGCACGCCAACGACGCCTGGCGCGCGCAGCGCGAAGTCGCCGGGGCCGTCCTCCTGGCCGTTTTGATGACCCTGCAGGGGGCGCTCGGCATCGTCACGCTCTTGCAGCAAGCGCCGATCCCGCTTGCGCTCGCGCACCAGATGCTGGCAATCCTGGTGCTGACGGTCGCGCTGGTGCACGCCGAACGGCTGGCGCGGCGCGCGCCCGTGGCACCCCCGAGACCGGCGGAGCAGGGCGCATGATCGAGATCAGGATGGATGCCGGCATCGCGGTGCTGACGTTGCAGCACGGCAAGGCCAACGCGCTCGACATCGATCTTTGCAAGGCGCTTGCCGCGCGCTTCATCGACCTCAGGACTTACGACGCCAAGGCGGTTGTGGTGACCGGCCGCGGCAAGATCTTCTCCGCCGGCGTGGATCTCAAGCGCCTGAGCGAGGGCGGCACGCCCTATATCCGGGAGTTTCTTCCCGCCTTGCACGCGCTCTACGACGCGGTGTTCTTCCACCCCAAGCCCGTGGTGGCGG
Source organism: Pseudolabrys sp. (assembly GCA_022841665.1). Classification (GTDB taxonomy): domain Bacteria; phylum Pseudomonadota; class Alphaproteobacteria; order Rhizobiales; family Xanthobacteraceae; genus Pseudolabrys. Next base: position 121,477 of record JALHRB010000007.1, on the reverse strand, counting down.
CCGTGAACGGCCATGCCATTGCCGGCGGCTGCGTGCTGGCGGCCTGCGCCGACCGCCGCATCATGGCGCGCGAAAGCGGGCGCATCGGCGTGACCGAGCTGCTGGTCGGCGTGCCGTTCCCGGCGCTCGCCTTCGAGATCGTGCGCTTCGCGGTGCCGCCGCGTTACCTGGCCGAGTTCACGCTCACCGGCGCCACCTACGACACCGACGCGGCGCTGCGGCAGGGCTGGATCGACGAGGTGGTGGAGCCGGCCGATCTGATGGACGACGCGCTTTCGGTGGCGCGCGAGCTTGCCGAGATTTCGCCGGTCGCCTTCGCGCAGACCAAGGCGCAGATCCGCCAGGGCGTGACTGAGCGCATGGCCCTGAGCGGCAAGGCGGTCGACGCCAAGGTGACCGAAATCTGGGCCGCGCCGGAGACGCTCGCGCGCGTGCGCGACTATGTCGCGCGCACGCTGACGAAGTGACTAGCGCGCCGTAATCGGAAAATCGTAAGCCACGCGCGTGTCGGCGGCCGAATACGAAAAGTGCCACCATTCGCGCCTGTAGTTGGCGAAGCCGTGCTTGCGCATGGCGTCGAGTAGCGTGCGGCGATTGGCGCGCTGCTCGGCCGCGATCGTTGCGGCGTGCGTCGCGCTCTTGGTGCTGAAGCAGTCGTAGCCGGTGCCCATGTCGAGGCTGTCGTCGGGCGCGCGCCCCGCGAGTGGCCCGGCGCAGGAGCCATAGCGGGCATTCGGATCGAAGGCCGGTGGCTGCGCGCCCTTCGGCACGAGCGTCAGATCGACGGCCACGCCGCGCGCATGCGCCGACTGCCCGGAGATGTAGCCGAGCGCGAACAGGCGACGCTTGTCGAGGCCGGGATGGAAACGGCTGGTGTCGGGCGCGGCCGTGTCCTGCGACCAGCGCGCCATGGCGCGCACCGCGCGCATCGGCCGGTAGCAATCGTAGACCTTCAGCGACAGGTCTTGTCGCGCGAGGTCGGCCTGCACACGGGCGAGCGCCTGCGCCACCGCGCGCTTGAGCACACATTCGCCGGCCTCATAGCCGGGCAGGCGGCGGCCGGTGAAATTGTCGGCGGTCGCATAGCGCATGTCCTGCCGGATGCCGGCGTCGACATCGCGAAGGTATACGAAGCCGCCGGGCGTCTCACCCGCCAGCGCGGGCGTGCCCGTTAGGAGCAGCAAGGCCAACGCGCGTCCCGCGCGGCGCCTCAAAGCCCGATCTCGCGCAGATATTTGCGCACGCCGGGATGGATCAGCTCAGGCTTGGGCGCGGCGGCCGCGGTATTGGCGGGCGTCGTTTCCTTGGCCTGCGCCAGCCGTTTGACGAAGGCGGCATGGCCCTTGTCGAGCGCGCGCGCCAGCGCATAGGCGGTCTCGTCCGGCAGATCGGGCCGCGCCATCACGAAGCTCCACGAACCGACCGAGGCAACGTCCTTATCCTGGCCGGCATAGCTGCCGGCGGGCAGCACGGTGTTCTTGAGGAAGCTGTGTTTGGCGCGGATGCGCGCTGCTTCCTCCGCCGTCGGCGCGATGAAGCGGCAGCCTTTCTCGGCCAACGCCGCAAAGCCGGGCCAGCCGACGCCGCCGCCCCACAGCGCCGCAGCGCGCCCGTCGAGCACCATGGCCGGGCCGTCGCCGGCCTTGTCGAGGAAGATCGCTTCAAAATCCTTGTGCTGGTCAAGGCCGAGCCCGTCCAGCACATAGCGCGACAGGATCGTCAGCCCCGAGCCCTTGGCGCCGAAGGCGACCGGCTTGCCGAGCAGGTCCTTGATGGTGTGCGCCGGGCTGTCCGGCCGCACCGCGAACATACCGGCGGTCGAATACATCGCGGTGACGATTTTGATGGCGGTGCGCGGCCGGCCGATGCCTTCGAAGGCCTCGTAGGCCGGCTCGCCCGTCACCAGCGCGATGTCGAGCTTGCCTTCTTCCAGCAGCGGGATGTTCTCGGTCGAGCCTTTGGTGTTGCGCGGCTCGACGTTGAGCGCCGGGTCGGTCTCGTTGATCGTGTCGGCGAGCGCGCCGCCATAGAGCGGAAAGCCGCCGCCCGGCGTCGCGGTGCCGAGAACGACGTTGGTCACGCCGTCAGCGCCTCTTCCAGATCGGCGATGATGTCTTCCTTGTCCTCGAGGCCGATCGACAGGCGCACGACGTCGGGTCCGGCGCCGGCCTGCACCTTCTGCGCGTCGGAGAGCTGCTTGTGCGTGGTCGAGGCCGGATGGATGATGAGCGAGCGCGTGTCGCCGATGTTGGCCAAGTGCGAGAACAGCTTCACGTTCGACACCAATTTCACGCCGGCGTCGTAGCCGCCCTTGAGGCCGAAGGTGAAGACCGCGCCGGCGCCCTTGGGCGCATATTTGGCGGCCAGCGTGTTGTATTTGTTGCCGGGCAGGCCGGGATAGCTGACCCAGGCGATTTCCGGCCGCTTCGACAGCCACTCCGCCACGGCGAGCGCGTTGTCGCAATGGCGCTGCATGCGCAGCGGCAGCGTCTCGATGCCAGTGAGGATGAGGAAGGCGTTGAACGGCGACAGCGCCGGCCCGAGATCGCGCAGGCCGAGCACGCGGCAGGCGATGGCGAAGGCGAAGTTGCCGAAGGTCTCGTGCAGCACCATGCCGGAATATTCCGGGCGCGGCTCGCACAGCATGGGGTACTTCTTGTCGCGCGACCAGTTGAACGAGCCGGCGTCGACGATGAGGCCGCCGATGGAGTTGCCGTGGCCGCCGAGAAACTTGGTGAGCGAGTGCACGACGACGTCGGCGCCGTAGTCGATCGGCTTGCACAGGTAGGGCGTCGCCAGCGTGTTGTCGACGATCAGCGGCACGCCCGCCTTGCGCGCAATGTTGCCGATGGCCTCGATGTCGGTGACGATGCCGCCCGGATTGGCGATCGACTCGATGAAGATGCACTTGGTCTTCGGCGTGATCGCCTTCTCGAAGGTGGAGATGTCGTCCGGGTCGGCCCAAACCACGTTCCAGCCGAAGTTCTTGTAGGAGTGGTTGAACTGGTTGATCGAGCCGCCATAGAGCTTCTTGGAGGCGACGAATTCGTCGCCCGGCATCATCAGCGCGTGCATCACGATCACCTGCGCGGCATGGCCGGAGGCGACCGCCAGCCCAGCGGTGCCGCCTTCGAGCGCGGCGACGCGCTCTTCCAGCACGGCGCAGGTCGGGTTGCCGATGCGGGTGTAGATGTTGCCGAAGGCCTGCAGGCCGAACAGCGAGGCGGCGTGCTCGACGTCGTCGAAGACGAAGGAGGTGGTCTGGTAGATCGGCGTGGCGCGCGCGCCGGTGGTCGGGTCGGGCTTGGCGCCAGCGTGAATGGACAGCGTGGCAAAGCCCGGAATGCGGTCGGCGTCGGCCATGGGATCCTCGTGTGAACTGCTGCGGCTAGCCTTGTGGCGCGCCGATGTCGGGCGGATTTAACGGGCCGGGCGGGCAGGGCGTCAAGCCAGCACGATGCCGGGTATCGGGATCGTCAGTTCTTGTCCTTGGTCTCTTCTTTGGGCCCGAGGCTCATGCGCTGTACGCCCTTGCCATACATCTGGGCGCGCTTGGACGACAGCGTGCGCGAATTGACGCCGATCCAGGAGATTTCCGTCGACAGGCGGCCGTACTCGATCTTCGGGCAGCGGTTCATCACCACCTTCATGCCGGCCTCCTCGGCGAGCCTGGCCGCCTCGTCGTTGCGCACGGTGAGCTGCATCCAGATCACCTGCGGTTTCGGTTGCAGCGTGAGCGCCTCCTGCACGATCGGCAGCACGTGCTCGGAGCCGCGGAAGACGTCGACCATGTCGATGGGGTCGGGGATGTCGGACAGCTTTGCGTAGATCTTCTGACCCAGCACTTCCTTGCCGGCCTGCCCGGGATTGACCGGGATGACGCGGTAGCCGCGCTCCAGGAGATATTTGAACGCGAAATAGCTCGGCCGGTTCTCCTTGGGCGAGAAGCCGACCATGGCGACGGTCTTCACCGTATTGAGGATGCCGCGAATGTAGCTGTCGGGATAGCTGTCGTGGTTCATGGCAGCCCGGCGGTTGCGAGCAAGGCGCGCAGGCGTTCGTTCTCGGCTTGCAGCGCGGCGACTTTTTCCTGCACGACGGCAAACGCCTCCTCGATCTCGGTTTCGGTGAAGCGCGTGACGATGTGCTGCGAACAGTTCACGTCCCAGGCCTCGATGGTGAACAAAATGGCGCGCTCGGGCTTGGCCTTATAGCCGGCATCGAACAGCTTTTCGACCAGCGCGGCGTCGTTTTCGACGACGCGCGCGCGGCCCCAGAGCTTGATGCGCTGGCGGCGTGCCGGGTCGAGCAGGAACAGATAGGCGCGGTCGTTCTCCGAAAGATTGGCGAGCGTGATGTATTGCCGGTTGCCGCGATAGTCGGCAAAGCCGAGCGTTTTTTCGTCGATCACCTTGATGAAACCCTTCGGGCCGCCGCGGTGCTGGATGTAGGGCGCGCCGCCGGCGGTCGCGGTGGCGAGGAAAGCGGTGTCGAGCTGGGCGATGAACTGCGCGAGCTCGGGCGTCACCGTGTCGGGAAAGCCCTCGGCGATGCGCCCCGCATAAGCCGTCGACGAGCCGCGTTCGGCCTGCGCCTGCTGCGCGGCCGGCGTGAAAACCAGCGAAGCATTGTTCATGGAAAGCCGCCCGAATGCCTGCGTCGCTTGCGAACATAGGCAGCCGCGCCCCGGCCGGGAAGGGCCGAGGCATCAAGCCGGCGTGACCCGGCTGCGAGGCTACTTCTTCGAGGCGTCGGCGACGACCTTCTTGCAGGCGTCGGTGAGGCTGCCGTTGTGCTTGGCGAGGCAGGCGATCACGCGGCCGCCGCCCGGCATCGTGCCCTTGCAGTATTTGTCGTAGTCGCTCTTGCAGGCGGCGCGCTGCGCGGCGGTGAAATCCTGCGCCAGCGCGGGCGCGAGCGAAGCAATGCTGAGAGCGGCGGCAAGAACGATGCGCGTCATGGAGTCCTCTTGGTTGACGTTAGCGTGGGGTGGTGAAGGCCGCGAGCGGCCCGAGCGTGAGAAGGCCGGTGCCGACGCAGGTGAGCGCGGTGAGCGCCACGTCGTCGGGGCAGGGAATGCCGCATTGCCAGAGCGCAAGGCCGAAGAAGCCGGCGGATAGCGCCAGGCCCCAGGCGGTGCCGGCGGCGAGCCAGCGCAGCATGGCGGTGCGGCCGAGACGGAAGTCCAGCGCAAGCCCGGCGGTCATCAGCGGTCTTCCCATTTCGGCTCGCGCTTTTCGATGAAGGCGCAGATGCCTTCCTCGGCGTCGCGCGCCATCATGTTCTCGGTCATCACCTCGGACGCGTAGGCATAGGCGTCGGCGAGGCCCATGTCGAGCTGGCGGTAGAATGCTTCCTTGCCGACTTTCAACGTGTAGGACGACTTCGAGGCGACCTGATGGGCGAGCGCGAGCGCGGCTGCGCGTTCCTCGCCGGCTGGGACGACGCGGTTGACGAGGCCGATGGCGGCGGCGCGTGCCGCTTCCACCATGTCGCCGGTGAGCAGCATCTCCATCGCCTGCTTGCGCGGGATGTTGCGCGACAGCGCCACCATCGGCGTCGAGCAGAACAGGCCGATGTCGACGCCGGGCGTGGCGAATTTGGCCGCGTCCGAGGCGACCGCAAGATCGCAGCTGGCGACGAGCTGGCAGCCGGCGGCGCTGGCCACGCCTTGCACGCAGGCGACCACCGGCTGCGGCAGGTTGACGATACGCTGCATCATCGCGCTGCAGGTGGTCATGGTGTGACGGAAGAAGGCGCGGCCGCCGTCGACGTCGCTGCGGCGCGCGGTCAGTTCCTTGAGGTCGTGGCCGGCGCAGAAGGCCGGGCCGTTGGCGGCGATCACCAGCGCGCGCACCGAAGTGTCGGCGGCGATGTCGCCGAGCGCGATGAACAGCGCGTTCAACAGCTCTTCCGACAGGCTGTTGCGCGCGGCCGGGCGGTTGAGCGTGACCAGCGCGACGTCACCGTCGCGCTCGCGCAGGAGCACGGACGCCGGTGTCTCGGTGCGGCCGCCGGTCTGGATGTTCATGACCCGACCTTACCCCTGCGGCTCCGCCATGCAAGCCTGGCGGAACGCCGTTCAAGCCCGCGCATTAACGGGCCGGAGTGACAGCGATATGGCAAAAAAGGCCAAGGCTAAGAAGCGCAAGACGAAGAAGGCGAAACGCGGCGGCGGCCGCCGCTGGTCGGGCCGCGTGACGCGCGAGAGCGACGCGCTCACGCTGGAAGAGGGCGTGTTCACAAAAGGCAGCGCCAAGGCGATCGCGCGCTCGCTCAAACGGTCGGCCGAGCGCAGCAGGCGGCGCAAATCGAGCCCGTATCGCTCCGCCATGTCGATGCTGACCTTCTTCATCAACCGCGCCGGCAAGGGCCTGTCGAAAGCCCGCAAGCGCAAGCTGGAGGCGGCCAAGGACGAGTTGCGCGCGCTCTACGGCAAGGACTGATTCCAATTGACGCATGCGCCGCCCCGTCTAAGACGGGGGCGCCGGATCTGCCGGCCTGGGGGGAGCCATGCCCGCGCCGGCCATGTCCGCCGACGAGATCGCGAAATTGCTCGAAAAGGAGTTTCCCCAGGCCTTTTTTCCGGGCTGCGGGCTCACGCTCGAACGCATCGACTATGGCGACGTGCGCGTGCGGCGCGCCTACCACGAGGACCATCTGCGCCCGGGCGGCACCATCTCCGGCCCGACCATGATGGAACTGGCCGATTTCGCCATGTACGTGGCGGTTTTCTCGGCCATCGGCCCGGAACCGCTGGCGGTGACGACCAACCTCACCATCAACTTCCTGCGCAAGCCGGCCCCCGCCGACCTCATCGCCCATGCCCGGCTGATGAAAGTCGGCAAGCGGCTGGCGGTGGGGGAGGTGAACATCTATTCGACCAGCATGGACGAGCCGGTCGCCCATGTGACCTCGACCTATTCGATCCCGGACCGGTAATTACGTCCTGGTACTAAAATACCAATCTTTCAAATCATTGATATTTATGGACTTATAATCGTACATGGGCGTTGACCGGCGCCAGCCCATTCGGCTACAGGAGCGCCAATCGCCGCGCTCCCTGACGGCGCGCGGACATCCCACAGGATTTGTCATGAAGACCTATTCGGCCAAGGCCGCCGACATCGAGAAGAAATGGGTGACCATCGACGCCACCGGGCTCGTGGTCGGCCGGCTCGCCTCGATCGTGGCGCTGCATCTGCGCGGCAAGCACAAGCCCACCTACACCCCGCATGTCGACGACGGCGACAACGTCATCGTCATCAACGCCGCCAAGGTGGTGCTCACCGGCCGCAAGCGCGAGAAGAAGGTGTATCACCACCACACCGGCTTCATCGGCGGCATCAAGGAGCGCACGGCGAAGTCGATCCTGGAAGGCCGCTTCCCCGAACGTATCGTCGAGAAGGCCATCGAGCGCATGCTGCCGCGCGGGCCGCTCGGCCGCGTGCAGCTCGGAAACCTGCGCGTCTATCCGGGCCCCGAGCATCCGCATGAGGCGCAGAAGCCCGAGAAGCTCGACGTTGCCGCCATGAATCGCAAGAACGTGAGGAGTGCCTGACCGTGGCCGAGACCGTACAGTCGATGGAAGGTTTGGCGAGCCTCAAGACCTCCGCCCCGGAAGCTCCCAAGTACGAGAAGAAGGTCGATCCGCAGGGCCGCGCTTATGCCACCGGCAAGCGCAAGAACGCGGTCGCCCGCGTCTGGATCAAGCCCGGCTCCGGCAAGATCCTGGTCAACACCAAGACCGTCGAAGTGTTCTTCGCGCGTCCGGTGCTGCGCATGCTGATCCAGCAGCCGCTGGTCGCGGCCAACCGCGCCGGTCAGTACGACGTGGTCTGCACCGTCTCCGGCGGCGGCCTGTCCGGCCAGGCCGGTGCGGTGCGTCACGGCATCTCCAAGGCGCTCACATACTTCGAGCCGGAGCTGCGCGGCGCGCTCAAGCGCGGCGGCTTCCTCACCCGCGACTCGCGCGTGGTCGAGCGCAAGAAGTACGGCCGTGCCAAGGCCCGCCGCTCGTTCCAGTTCTCCAAGCGCTAAGCGATACGCGGTCGAACGTTGCGAGGGCGCGCTGGAAGGCGCGCCCTTTGCTTTTGCGCATGCGAATTCGCCGGGCATTTGAACTGAATTTGGCCGCAACGCGAACCGCGCGCCGGCAGCGCTTAGCACCACCGTCATTTTTACTGTTCCCGTCCGGGATTTAGCTCGAATTAGAGCAAGTCTTTCATCGAAGCGCGCAGAATGCCGAAAGCCTTTCGGCACTTCCCCTCGTTATTTTGCGCGCGCCTGACGGAGCGCTTCAGCGCCCTGAGGGCGCAAGGAGCTTCGATGACGGCCGCTGAGCCTATGCAATCTTTCCTGGACGTGCCGACGCTGACCTTCGTCGCTGTCTGCCTCGCGACGCTGCTCGGCCTTTTCCTGATCTTCGCCTGGGCACAGCAGCGCGATGCGCGCGCGCTTGCCTGGTGGGGCTCGGCTTATCTCATCGGCGCCGCCTCCATGACGCTGTGGGGCCAGCAGACGCCGATCGTACGGGTGCCGCCGGAAGTGCCGGGCGCGCTGTTCTTCCTCGCCTGCGGCATCATCTGGAGCGGGGTGCGCCTGTTCCACGGCCGCAAGCTCCTGCCGCTGCCGGCCTGCGCCGGCGCGCTCGGCTGGCTGGTGCTCCATCAGTTTCCGTCACTGACCAGCGCCGGTGGCGGGCCTATCGGGCTCGGCGCGCTGGTGGTCGCCTGCTACACCTTCGTCATCGCCTGGGAGCTGTGGCGCGAGCGGCGCGAATCGCTGTTCTCGCGCACCGCCGCGATCGTCGTGCCGTGTTTGCACGCCGCCATTTTCCTGATGCCGTTCGCGCTACAGGCCGTGCTGCCGGAAAAAGCCGCCCCCAACCTGATGACGGTGCTGGCGCTGGAGACGATCATCTACGCGGTCGGCACCGCCTTCATCGTGCTGCTGATGGTCAAGGACCACCACGTGCACGTCTACCGCCGGGCCGCCTCGACCGATCACCTGACCGGCCTGCTCAACCGGCGCGCCTTCCTCGAGAACGCGCTCGCGCTCTCCGCGCGCGTAGCCCGGCGCGGAGGAAAAGTCACGCTGATGATGTTCGACCTCGACCATTTCAAGTCGATCAACGACCGCTTCGGCCACGCAGTCGGGGACGAGGCCCTGCGCGTCTTCGCGCAGGTCGTGCGCAGCAGCATGCGTGCCGACGACATCGTCGGACGCCTCGGCGGCGAGGAATTCGCGGCTATCGTGCCGGGCGACATGGCGATCGCCGCCAAGATCGCCGAGCGTGTGCGCGCCAGCTTCGAAGCCGCCGGCGTCACCATCGCGACGCATGCCATCGGCGCGACGGTGAGCATCGGCGCCGCCACCGCGCAGGCCGCGCAGGTCGATATCGACGCCGTGATCGCGCGCGCCGACGCCGCGCTTTATTGCGCCAAGCACAATGGGCGAAACCGCATGGAGGCCGCGCCGGACGCGGAGGAGGCTGCCGCGCCGCCGCCGCCGCCGGCGATGACGCTGCCGCAGTCGGGGCTTACCGTGCGCCGCCACGCGGGCGCCGAGGGACAGCGCGCCTAACCTTTCGTTTACCATGGGGGCCTTAGCATGGGCCGCATGGTGCGTAGTTTTTCCAGCGGGCGGTCCAGTGCCGATGCGCTTGAGGCTTATGCCGAACGGGCAGGGCTTGCGCTTGCCTGCGCCTTTTCCTCGTCCGCCGAATTCGACGCCGCGCTGATCGCGGAGCGCCGCGCGGCCGGGGTCTACGGCCCGCGCCGCCACCGCAAGCAGATGCTGGCGACCTTGGCCGGCATTGCCGCAGGCCTCGTGACTCTTGTGCTGCTGATCGCGTGAGTCGATTGCCCGGCCTGTTGCGCTGGATGATCGCCTCACCTTAACGCAACCTAAACCCCGTAAAAAAGGCGTTGAAACGTCATATCCGGAGACGCCGATGTTCCAAGTCTTCACCTGCCTGACCACCGAACACGAGTGGCGTTTGGTCGTCCTGGCTGGTCTGGTCTGTGTCATCGCGAGCCTTACCGGTATCATCCTGTTCAAACGTGCGCAGGTGAGCCAGGACCGCGCCCGCCTGCTTTGGGTTGTGGGATCCGGCGTGGCGACCGGTTGTGGAATCTGGGCGACACATTTCATTGCGATGCTGGCCTACGAGCCCGCGGTTCCCGTTGCCTTTAATGCCGTCTTGACAGCGCTGTCCTTGGCCGCTGCCGTTTGCGTGACAGGTATCGGATTTGCCACGGCCGTCTACGGGCCCTCTCGCTGGGGAACGCCGATCGGCGGCGCGGTCATCGGCGCCGGCGTGGCGAGCATGCATTACCTCGGCATGGCCGCCCTGGAAATGCCCGGATACGTCACGTGGTCCACCGACCTGGTCGTGTCGTCGATCGTGCTCGGAATGGCGTTCGGGATGGCCTCGCTGATGGTTGCCGAGCGGCATCTGAAGGCGCGTTGGTCGGCGGTTGCCGCGCTGCTTTTGACGCTGGCCATCGTTTCCCATCATTTTACGGCCATGGGAGCGGTCCAGATCGTTCCCGATCCGGCGCGCGTCTTTTCAGGCTTTTCAGTCTCACCGGTTTCGCTGTCGGTGGCCATCGCCAGCGTCGCTGTCGGCATTCTCGGCGTCTGCATCGTTGGCGCTTTTGCCGACCATGCGACCAAGGAAAAGCTCACGCTGCTCAACGACGCGCTCGATCATATGTCCCAGGGCCTTGTGATGTTCGACAAGAACGGTCGCGTGGTCCTATGGAATCAGCGTTATGTCGACGTCTACGGCTTGCAGGGCCGGTCGCTGTTCGGCTGTACGCTGCTGGATCTGCTGCATTACCGACTCGAAGTCGGGACCTTGGACGAAGATCCGGAGGAGTTTGCGCGCCGTGCCCAGGCCGCCGCTCGATCTGGCAACACGTTCAGGCACGTTTTTGAACTGCCGAATGGACGAAAGATCGCGGTTTCGAATATCGCTAGACCGAGCGGGGGGTGGGTCTCGACCCACGAGGACGTCACCGAACAGGAAAAGGTGGCGCGGGAGCGCATCGAGATTCAAAACGAGCAGCAGCGCCGCGCCCTCATCGACCAGGCCATCGCCGAGTTTCGCCCGCAGGCGGCAAGCCTGCTCGACAGCGTCAAAGACAGCGTCGGCGCCATGCGTGCGACCGCGCAAACGTTGCTCGGAAACTCCCGGCAGACGTCGGAACGGGCGGTGGGTGCGGTCGGCGCATTCGACGAGGCGTCCGCGAACGTGAAGGCCGTGGCGACCGCGGCGAATGAGCTGTCCGAATCGATTGCGGAGATAAGCAACCAGCTTGTGCATACGACCGAGGTCGTGAGGTTCGCCACGACCGAAGCCGAGGCCACCGACGGCGAAATCGTAGGTCTCTCGGTCGGCGCCGAGAAGATTGGCAACGTGGTCAGCCTCATCCGCAAAATTGCGGCGCAAACGAACTTGCTCGCGCTCAATGCCACGATCGAGGCGGCGCGCGCCGGCGAGGCGGGGCGAGGTTTCTCGGTCGTCGCCTCGGAAGTCAAGTCGCTCGCGGTGCAAACCGCGAAAGCGACCGAGGAGATCGCCAAACATATTCTGGAAGTGCAGAGCTCGACTTCGGGCGCGGTCGCCACGCTGCAAACAATCGCAAGCCGCATGCAGGAAATCAACGAGTGCACCAACGCGGTCGCCACTTCCGTCACGCAACAGAGCGCGGCGACCGGCGAGATCTCCCGTAATGTCGCGAGCGCGGCGGAAGGAACCGGTCTCGTCTCGTCGGTTCTTGTCGAGGTCGCCAGCGCGACCGCCGAGGCGCAAGGGTCGGCCGAGTTCGTGTTGCAGGCATCGGAAAGCGTGGAGAGCGCCGTTGCCAAGCTGCGGTCGCAGGTTGAGCAGTTCCTCGGCAAGGTCGCCGCCTGATTCAAAAGAAAAGGGCGCCTCCTTGTGAGAGGCGCCCTTTAAGGTGCATCGCCCAGGTCTCGATAACCTGTGCGATGATTGGGAGGAACGCTTACGCCGAGTAGTACATCACGTATTCGACCGGATGCGGGGTGTGCTCGAAGCGGATCACTTCCGTCATCTTGAGGTCGATGTAGCTGTCGATGAAGTCGTCATCGAACACGCCGCCGTTCTTCAAGAAGTCGCGGTCCTTGTCGAGGCTTTGCAGCGCCTCGCGCAACGACCCGCAGACCGTCGGGATCTGCTTGAGCTCGGCCGGCGGCAGGTCGTAGAGGTCCTTGTCCATGGCGTCGCCGGGGTGGAGCTTGTTCTTGATGCCGTCGAGGCCGGCCATCAGCATCGCGGCAAAGCCGAGATACGGATTGCAGAGCGGGTCGGGGAAGCGGACCTCGACGCGCTTGGCCTTCGGGTTGGTGGTGTAGGGAATGCGGCACGAAGCCGAGCGGTTGCGCGCCGAGTAGGCGAGCAGCACGGGCGCCTCGAAGCCCGGCACCAGACGCTTGTAGGAGTTGGTGGTCGGGTTGGTGAAGGCGTTGATCGCCTTGGCGTGCTTGATGATGCCGGCGATGTAGGACAGGCAGGTTTCCGACAGGTCGGCGTACTTGTTGCCCGCGAACACCGGCTTGCCGCCCTTCCAGATCGACTGGTGGCAGTGCATGCCCGAGCCGTTGTCGCCGTAGATCGGCTTCGGCATGAAGGTCGCCGACTTGCCGTAGATCTGTGCCACCTGGTGGATGCAGTACTTGTAGACCTGCATCATGTCGGCCATCTGCGTCAGCGGCGAGAACTTCAAGCCGAGCTCGTGCTGCGCGGAAGCCACTTCGTGGTGGTGCTTCTCGATCTTGGCGCCCATCTTGGCCATGGCGGCGAGCATCTCGCTGCGCATGTCCTGCGCCGAGTCCTGCGGCGGCACCGGGAAGTAGCCCTGCTTGGTGCCGATGCGGTGGCCGAGGTTGCCGCCTTCATAGTCGGTGTCCGAGTTGGTCGGCAGCTCGATGGAATCGACCTTGAAGCCGACCTTGTAGGGGTCGGACGAGAACTTCACGTCGTCGAACACGAAGAATTCGGCCTCGGGGCCGAAATAGATCGTGTCGCCGATGCCCATCGACTTGACCAGGGCTTCCGCCTTCTTGGCCATGCCGCGCGGGTCGCGGTTGTAGGGCTCGCCGGTGGTCGGCTCGAGCACGTCGCACACCAGCACCAGCGTGGTCTCGGCGAAGAACGGATCGATGCAGGCCGTGGCCGGATCGGGCATCAGGCACATGTCGGATTCGTTGATCGCCTTCCAGCCGGCGATCGACGAGCCGTCGAACATGATGCCTTCCGCGAAGGTCTCTTCTTCGATCATGGTCACGTCGAAAGTGACGTGCTGCCACTTGCCGCGCGGATCGGTAAACCGGAAGTCGACGTATTTCACGTCGCTGTCCTTGATCATCTTCATGACTTCTTTGGCTGTCGTCATGGATTGCATTCCCCCTTTTTTTGAATGGAGCACCCGCGAGGTGACGCTGCTCGCGGTTGACTAGATGGCATCGACTCCGGATTCGCCGGTTCTGATCCGTATAGCTTCCTCGATGTTGGACACGAATATCTTGCCGTCTCCAATCCGGCCAGTCTGAGCGGCGCGCCGGATCGCATCGATCGCCTTTTCCACCATTTCGTCGCCGAGCACGATCTCGATTTTCACCTTGGGGAGAAAATCGACAACGTATTCGGCGCCGCGGTAGAGCTCGGTATGTCCTTTCTGGCGGCCGAAGCCCTTGGCTTCGGTCACGGTAATCCCTTGAAGGCCGACCTCCTGCAGCGCTTCCTTCACCTCGTCGAGCTTGAACGGCTTGATGATGGCTTCGATTTTTTTCATTGCCTGTCCTTCCCTCCAAAGCCCGTCGAAACGGGTTCGGAGAATCGCGCTTCCGGTTAGCAGGACCCGTGCCAAACGGTTAAGCGGCGGAAAGTCCTTTCTCGGCAATGATTTGGCACAGATGACCCGGTCGGCGCCAGGGACTGCCTAATGTTAAGGGCCCAAAATGTAGTCAGAATGGCTAAAAAAAGTGCACATGCGGGTCAGGTCGATGATGAGCGCCTGATTTGCCTCAATTTGGCGGCCCGAGACCTGCCCGATAGTCTTTGCGGCGATGATTGAGCTCCTCACCAACGACCAAATGGCCGAGGCCGACCGGCGCACCATCGCCGGCGGCATGCCGGGCATTGTGCTGATGGAGAATGCGGGCCGCGCCGTCGCCGATGCGGCGGCGGCCATGGCCAAGCGCCCGCGCATCGCCGTCGTGGCCGGCCCCGGCAACAATGGCGGCGACGGCTTCGTGGCGGCGCGGCTGCTGGCCGAGCACGGCTTCGCGGTGCGCGTCCTTCTGCTCGGCGAGCGCGCCAGACTCAAGGGCGACGCCGGGGTCGCCGCAACGCGCTGGACCGGACAGACGGTGGCGGCGACGCCGGACGCCATCGGCGGCTGCGACCTGATCGTGGACGCCCTGTTCGGCGCCGGGCTCGACCGGCCGGTCGAAGGACTGCCGCGCGCGCTGATCGAGGCGATAAACGCCGCCGGCGTGCCGGTGCTGGCCGTTGACCTGCCGAGCGGCATCAATGGCACCAGCGGCCAGGTCATGGGCGTGGCGGTGAAAGCGGCGCGCACCGTCACCTTCTTCCGCCGCAAGGTCGGGCACATGCTGCTGCCGGGCCGCAGCCACTGCGGCGCGATCGAGGTCGCCGCCATCGGCATTCCGGACAGCGTGTTGGAAGCGATTGCGCCGACGACTTTCGTCAATCGCCCGGCGCTCTGGCGGGCTGCTTTTCCGGTGCCGGCAATCGACGGCCACAAATACGCGCGCGGCCATGCGGTGGTGGTCTCGGGCGGCCTGTCGACCACGGGCGCCGCGCGGCTGGCGGCGCGCGCGGCGTTGCGGGCCGGAGCAGGGCTGGTGACGCTGGCGAGCCCGCGTGAGGCGCTCGCGGTGAACGCGGCCGCGAGCCTGGCGGTCATGGTGCGCGCGGTAGACAGCCCGGTGGATCTCGCGGACTTCCTCGCCGACAAGCGGCGCAACGCGGTCGTGCTGGGGCCAGGGAGCGGGGTCGGGCCGGCGATGCGGGAATGCGTGTGCGCGGCACTCGCGAGCGAAGCGGCCGTGGTGCTGGATGCCGACGCCCTGACAAGCTTCGCGGACGAGCCGGCGGCCCTGGATGGCGCCATTGCGCAGCATCGGGGCGCGGGCGTGGTCCTGACGCCGCATGATGGGGAATTTGCACGATTATTCAAATCGATATATGAAGATACTCACATTATTGCAAAACTTGAGAAAACTCGTGCGGCGGCCCGGCAAAGCGGCGCGGTGGCTTTGCTCAAAGGCCCCGACACGGTCGTCGCCGCGCCCGACGGTCGCGCCTCGATCGCCGACAACGCGCCGCCGACGCTTGCCACCGCCGGCTCCGGCGATGTGCTGGCGGGCACGATTGCCGGGCTGATGGCGCAGCACATGCCGGCCTTCGAGGCCGCCAGCGCCGCCGTCTGGCTGCACGGCGAAGCCGCGCGCGCCTTCGGCCCCGGGCTGATCGCGGAAGATCTGCCTGAGATGCTGCCGGCGGTGTTGCGCGCGGTCCTGGACGAAAAAGGAGCGGCCGCGGGCCGCTCCAGGTAGGCGGGAGGCGTAAAGGACGCCGCGCCTTATTGCTGCAGCGTGCCGTTGTTGTTGGAGATGTTGTTGAGCGACAGGCTGGTCGCCACCGAACTGCCGCCGGTGGTGCGGCAGAGCGCCGACAGCAGCGAGTTCGGGCCGTTGACGATGATCTGGATATTGCCGCAGCTCTGCTGGAAGGTGCTCGCTCCCGTCCCTTGCGTCAGCTTGCCGTTCTGGTTGCTGATGCCTTGCAGGACGAGTTGCGTGGCGTTCGGCGTGCCGTTGGTGCGCAGGCAGACAGCCTGCAAGGCCGCGTTGTTGCCGGAGTAGACGAAGCCGATATTGGAACAGGTGTTCTGATAGCTGTTGTCGGCGAGGGCCGGCCCCACTGCCGCAGCCAGAATACCGATCGTAAGCCAGACAGGCGCTTTCATGACGGTCCCTCCGTGATTGGCGCGAACGCCTCGCGCGTTCCGCCAATCGCATAATACGAGTATAGAATATAACATACAATCTATACGTGTATGTAATGGGGGTAGGCCTCGCCGTTTTGGCTCACGCGACCTCGAACCAAGCGGCCATGCCGGCTTCCTGATGCTCCAGCATGTGACAGTGGATCATCCACTTGCCGGGGTTGTCGGCGACGAAAGCGATGCGCTCGGTGCGCTCGGGGTCCACGATTACCGTGTCGAGCCAGTAGGGCTTCCAGCCGCTGCTATCAAGCTGGCGGAAATGGTGCCCGTGCACATGCATGGCGTGCGGGAACATGCTGCGGTTCGGCAGGCTCAGCGCGACCGTGCGGCCGCGCGCGACGCTGAACAACGGCGGTCCGTCGTGGCCGCTCGACGACAGCCCGGCGAGCGCCCAGATGCGCTGCTGTGCCGGGATGCCCTGGCCGCGGAAGCCTGTGCCTCCCATTCCGCCGCCCATCATCATGCGCATGCCGCCGCCGTCGAGCGGCACGTCGAGCCTATAGGCCTGGCCGAGGTCGAGCTTGGCCGGCAGCGGATTGTCCGGCAGCGGCTTCGGCTCGGGCAGCGCGGCCGCGCGCAATGGCGGCCCGGGGTCATAAACGATCTGTCCGATCTCAAGCTCGCTGCCGCGCAGGTCGTCGACCAGGATTGCCGCCTTCGAACCCGGCGCGAGCGGCGCGTCGAGAAACAGGTCGACGCGATTGCCCGGCGCCAGCCGCAACAGTCCGTTCGGCGCGAGCATGGGCGGGCAGGGCTGCCCGTCGGCGGCCATGATGCGCGCTACGTGCCGGTCGATGCGCAGCTGGAAGATGCGCGCATTGGCGGCGTTGATCAGGCGCAGCCGGATGCGCTCGTTGGTCCGCACCGGCAGGCTTAGGAAGTCCTCGCTATTGAGCGTGATGTACTGGCCGATCCGCCCCGCCATGGCAGCGTCGTGCATGTTGCCGAAGCTCGGATGGATGGCGCCGTCGTTGGCCAGCCGCCAGTCCGACACGACCAGCACGACGTCGCGGTCGACCTCGACCGCCTCGCGCTCGTCCACGATCAGCACGCCGTAGAGCCCGCGCGCGACCTGCTCGGAGGAGAGAAAGTGCGAGTGGTACCAGAACGTGCCGGCGTCGGGCGCCACGAAGCGGTAGTCGAAGCTCTGGCCCGGCTCGACCGGCATCTGCGTGAGATGCGGCACGCCGTCCATCGCGTTGGGCAGCCGCAGCCCATGCCAGTGGATGACGGTCGGCTGCTTGAGGTCGTTGACGAGGCGGACCTTGACTTCCTCGCCCTGGCGCACCCGCAAGGTGGGGCCGGGGCTCTGGCCGTCATAGGCCCAGATGGGGGTCGGGGCTTCGCCGGCGCCGCGCAGCCTGGCCATACCCGTACCCGCCCGCAGCACGCGAAAGCCGTCGGTTTGGGCGGCGCCGCGTCGCGGCAGGGCGAAAGCAGCGAGACTGACGCCAGCGGCGGCGAGCCAGCGGCGGCGGGTCAGCGGCATCGTTGCGGAAAAGGGGCGCTCATCCAAGGCCATGGCGCAAGTCTCCAACCGATCTAATGGCCCCCAAAGTACGAATATTCCACCGGCCCTGCGACCTATTGAGACAGGTCAAGAACGGCCTATTTTTAATGATGCGGCAAAAGTTCACCATGTTATAAGCCGCGCCGCCCGCGGGGGCGCTTTTGCACCTTGCCTTGGCGGGCACGGCCGCGTTAAGCCCCGGCGGGAACGGCGCGGGCAACTCGTCCAAGTACGGCCCTTTGCGGGCGTGGCGGAATTGGTAGACGCGCGGGATTTAGGTTCCCGTGGCGAAAGTCGTGGGGGTTCGAGTCCCTCCGCCCGCACCACGCCGGGGGCCAATGTAATCGCGGGCTCTTCAGGCTCGTTTTCCGATAGGGGTGGCGCGGACGGCTTTGCGATGAGCCGGCGCGACGCGAACGCAAGCAGAGAAAAGTGTGACTCCATGCAAGTGACCGAAACGCTCTCCGAGGGCCTCAAGCGCGAATACAAGGTGGTCGTTCCGGCCGCCGAGCTCGACGCCAAGGTCAATGCCCGTCTGGACGAGCTGAAAGACCGCGTTCAGATCCGCGGCTTCCGCCCCGGCAAGGTGCCGGTCGCCCACCTCAAGCGCATGTATGGCCGCGCCACCATGGCCGAGGTCATCGAGGCGACCGTGCGCGACGCCAACAACCAGATCGTCAGCGAGCACGGCTTCAAGCTCGCCGCCGACCCCAAGGTCACGCTGCCGACCGAGGAAGGCGCCATCCAGCAGCTCATCGATGGCAAGGCCGATCTCGACTACACGATGGCGCTCGAAATCGTGCCGCCGATCAAGCTCGCCGATTTCAAGACCATCAAGCTCACCCGGCTGACCACCGATGTCACCGACGCCGAGGTCGAGGAAGGCCTCCAGCGCATCGCCGACACCAACAAGCTGTTCACCACCAAGGCCGAAGGCGAAAAGGCCGCGCAGGGCGACCGCGTCACCATCTCCTACAAGGGCACCATCAACGGCGAAGCCTTCGAAGGCGGCACCGGCGACGACGCGCCCGTGCTGATCGGCTCCAACACCTTCATTCCCGGTTTCGAGGAGCAGCTCGTCGGCATCGGCGTCGGCGAGACGCGCACCCTCAAGGTCAAGTTTCCGGAGCACTATCAGGCCGAGCATCTGGCCGGTAAGGACGCCGAATTCGTCGTCACCGCCAAGTCGCTCGAGGCGCCCTCCGCCGTCACGATCGACGAGGACTTCGCCAAGTCGCTCGGTCTTGAATCGCTCGCCAAGCTGCGCGAGGCGGTGAAGGACCGCATTGCGCGCGAGCACCAGGCGATGTCGCGCCAGAAGCTCAAGCGCGGCCTGCTCGACGAACTCGACAAGCTGCACAAGTTCGAGCCGCCGCCGACGCTGGTCGAGGAGGAGTTCGACCGCGTCTGGAAGTCGGTGCTGCAGGAGCTGGAGACGGAGAAGAAGACCTTCGCCGACGAGAACACCACCGAGGACAAGGCCAAGGCGGAATACCGCGCCATCGCCGAGCGCCGCGTGCGGCTCGGCCTGGTGCTGGCCGAGATCGGCGAGAAGAATACCATCACCGTCACCGACGAGGAGCTCAACCGCGCCGTCATGGAGAGGGTGCGGCAGTTTCCGGGGCAGGAGCAGCGCGTCTACGAGTACTTCCGCGCCAACCCGCAGGCGGTCGCCGCGCTGCGCGCGCCGATCTTCGAGGAGAAAGTGGTCGATTTCCTGGTCGAGCTTGCCGGCGTCACCGACAAGGCGGCCTCGCGCGAGGAGCTCTACAAGGAAGACGAGGACAAGGCGGCTTAACGCCGCCTTAGCCTTGCGCCGAGGCTCCTGTCGAAATAGATGCCGAAACAGGTCATGCCGGCGCGCCGGAAGGCTAAGCTAGCCGCCGCGACCGTGATTCGTGGTCCAAGGAGCCAAGATGAAAGACCCCGTCGATACCTACATGCAGCTCGTGCCGATGGTGGTCGAGCAGACCAACCGCGGCGAGCGCGCCTACGACATTTTCTCGCGGCTCCTGAAGGAACGCATCATTTTCATCACCGGCCCGATCGAGGACGGTATGGCGACGCTGGTGGTGGCGCAGCTCCTGTTCCTGGAAGCGGAAAACCCGAAAAAAGAAGTCTCGATGTACATCAACTCCCCGGGCGGGGTGGTGACGTCGGGCATGGCGATCTACGACACCATGCAGTTCATTCGCCCGCAGGTGTCGACGCTCTGCGTCGGCCAGGCGGCCTCGATGGGCTCGCTCCTGCTGGCGGCCGGCGCCAAGGATATGCGCTTTGCGCTGCCGAACGCCCGCGTCATGGTGCATCAGCCGTCCGGCGGCTTCCAGGGGCAGGCCACCGATATCATGCTGCACGCGCAGGAAATCCTGAACCTGAAGAAGCGGCTCAACGAGATCTACGTGCACCACACAGGCCAGTCGCTGAAGAAGATCGAGGACGCGCTCGAGCGTGACTATTTTCTTACCGCCGAGGCGGCCCGCGATTTCGGTCTGGTCGACAAGGTGATCGAGAAGCGTCCGGAGGACATGCTCCCCAAGCCGGCGTGATCGGAGACGGAAAAGTTCCCGCCCCGCGGCGGAGCGGGGTGAGGACTGTCTGCCCCTTTGCGGCCGTTTTTGCAGGCTGTGAGTGCGGTGTTATCGTTAATAGATTCTTGATTATCACGCCGTTAGCATGCTTCGCTTAAGGTGTGGGGGAGTAGGTTGGGACAGTAGGCCACCCCGGGTACAAGGGCCGCCGCGCTGGAGTTACGGCGCGAAACTTGCTTCGTTCGTAAGGCGATGAAGGCGTAGCCCGCCGGCCATCGGTAAGATACGGACGCGTGTGACGGAGAATGGAATGAGCAAAGTCGGCGGCAGCGATTCCAAGAACACTCTCTACTGCTCGTTCTGCGGCAAGAGCCAGCACGAAGTCCGCAAGCTCATCGCCGGGCCGACGGTGTTCATCTGCGACGAGTGCGTCGAACTGTGCATGGACATCATCCGCGAGGAGAACAAGTCCTCGCTGGTGAAGTCGCGCGACGGCATCCCGACGCCGAAGGAAATCCGCAAGGTTCTCGACGACTACGTCATCGGCCAGGATCACGCCAAGAAGGTGCTCTCGGTCGCCGTCCACAATCACTACAAGCGGCTCAACCACCAGGCCAAGCACAACGACGTCGAGCTGGCCAAGTCGAACATCCTGCTGATCGGGCCGACCGGCTCGGGCAAGACGCTGCTGGCGCAGACGCTGGCGCGCATCCTCGACGTGCCGTTCACGATGGCCGACGCCACCACGCTCACCGAAGCCGGCTATGTCGGCGAGGACGTGGAGAACATCATCCTCAAGCTGCTGCAGGCCGCCGATTACAATGTCGAGCGCGCCCAGCGCGGCATCGTCTACATCGACGAAATCGACAAGATTTCGCGCAAGTCCGACAACCCCTCGATCACCCGCGACGTGTCGGGCGAGGGCGTGCAGCAGGCGCTTCTCAAGATCATGGAAGGCACCGTCGCCTCGGTGCCGCCGCAGGGCGGCCGCAAGCACCCGCAGCAGGAGTTCCTGCAGGTCGATACCACCAATATCCTGTTCGTCTGCGGCGGCGCCTTCGCCGGCCTCGACAAGATCATCTCCGCGCGCGGCCGTTCCACCTCGATCGGCTTTTCGGCCAAAGTGCTGGCGCCGGAAGACCGCAAGACCGGCGAAATCTTCCGCGAGGTCGAGCCCGAGGATCTGCTCAAGTACGGGCTGATCCCCGAGTTCGTCGGCCGCCTGCCGGTGGTCGCCACGCTCGAGGATCTCGACGAGGCGTCGCTCAAGAAGATTTTGGTCGAGCCGAAGAACGCTCTGGTTAAGCAGTACCAGCGCCTGTTCGAGATGGAGTCGATCGACCTCACGCTGGCCGAAGAGGCGCTCGGCGCCATCGCCCGCAAGGCGATCGAGCGCAAGACCGGCGCGCGCGGCCTGCGCTCCATCATGGAGGGCATCCTGCTCGACACCATGTTCGACCTCCCCAGCCTGGAGGGCGTCGAGGAAGTGGTGATCTCGCGCGAGGTGGTCGAAGGAACGGCCCGCCCACTCTATATCTATGCCGACCGCAGCGACCGGACGGCCGAGCAGGGCAGCGCCAGCGCCTGACATAGCCCGGCGGCGGGCTCCCACAGCATGGGAACGCCCGCCAAATCGCGCGGTTCGCGGTAATTGAGTGGATGCGGTACCCGTTTTTAACGTGAAAAACGGCGCTTACTTGCAGACCCCACCGCGTCAACATACGTATAGTATCCGAACTGTACTGGCGTACGAATCGTTGTCTCCGGGCGAGGTTTCTGACCCGATCAATCACGCCGGGCGTCCGACCGCCCGGGCTGCCTCGCCTCTCCTTATCGGCACTGTCCGGCGATGCCGCTCGCAGCGGGTCTCGGGACAGGGGCACAAAAACAAGGACTATAAGCAATGACCAACAAGCCACGACCTCAGCTGCAGCCGGGCGAGACCCGGGCCTATCCCGTTTTGCCGCTGCGCGACATCGTGGTGTTCCCGCACATGATCGTCCCGCTCTTTGTCGGCCGCGAAAAGTCGATCAAGGCGCTGGAAGAGGTGATGCGCTCCGACACCTTCATCCTGCTGGCGACGCAGAAGAACGCCTCCGACGACGATCCGCAGACCGACTCGATCTTCGAGGTCGGCACGCTGGCGAGCGTCCTGCAACTGCTCAAGCTGCCCGACGGCACCGTCAAGGTGCTGGTCGAGGGCGCGACGCGCGCCAAGGTGCTCAAGTACACCGACCGCAACGAATACTATGAAGCCGACGCCACCGCGCTTGCCGACGACATGGGCGAGCGCGTCGAGGCGGAGGCCATGGCGCGTTCGGTCGTCACCGAATTCGAAAACTACGTGAAGCTGAACAAGAAGGTGTCGCCGGAAGTCGTCGGCGTGATCCAGCAGATCGAGGATTACGCCAAGCTCGCCGACACGGTCGCTTCGCATCTCGCCGTCAAGATTCCGGACAAGCAGGACATCCTGGAGACGCCGTCCGTCACCCAGCGCCTGGAGAAGGTGCTCGGCCTGATGGAGAGCGAGATCTCCGTGCTGCAGGTGGAAAAGCGCATCCGCACCCGCGTCAAGCGGCAGATGGAGAAGACGCAGCGCGAGTACTACCTCAACGAGCAGATGAAGGCGATCCAGAAGGAGCTCGGCGACGAAGAAGGCCGCGACGAGCTGGCCGAGCTGGAAGACAAGATCAAGAAGACCAAGCTCTCCAAGGAAGCCCGCGAGAAGGCCACGCACGAGCTCAAGAAGCTGCGCCAGATGTCGCCGATGTCTGCCGAGGCGACGGTCGTGCGCAACTACCTCGACTGGCTGCTCTCGATCCCGTGGGGCAAGAAGAGCAAGGTCAAGAAGGACCTCACCGCGGCCGAGACCATTCTCGATGCCGATCACTATGGCCTGGAGAAGGTCAAGGAACGCATCGTCGAGTATCTCGCCGTGCAGCAGCGCGCCAACAAGCTGACCGGGCCCATCCTGTGCCTGGTCGGTCCTCCGGGCGTGGGCAAAACCTCGCTTGGCAAGTCGATCGCGAAGGCGACCGGCCGCGAGTTCGTGCGCGTGTCGCTCGGCGGCGTGCGCGACGAGGCCGAGATCCGCGGCCACCGCCGGACCTATATCGGCTCGATGCCCGGCAAGGTCATCCAGTCGATGCGCAAGGCCAAGACCTCGAACCCGCTGTTCCTCTTGGACGAGATCGACAAGATGGGCGCCGATTTCCGCGGCGACCCGTCCTCGGCGCTGCTCGAGGTGCTCGATCCCGAGCAGAACGCGACGTTTGCGGACCACTATCTCGAGGTCGAATACGATCTCTCGAGCGTGATGTTCATCACCACGGCGAATACGCTGAATATCCCGGCGCCGCTGATGGACCGCATGGAGATCATCCGCATCGCCGGCTACACCGAGGATGAGAAGGTCGAGATCGCGCGCAAGCATCTGATCCCGCACGCGATCGCCAAGCACGGCCTCGAGCCCAAGGAATGGTCGATCGACGACGAGGCGCTGTTGCTCATGATCCGCCGCTATACGCGGGAAGCGGGCGTGCGCAATCTCGAGCGCGAGCTCTCGACTCTGATCCGCAAGGCGGTAAAGGAGCTGATGACGTCGAAGAAGAAGTCGATCGCCGTCACCGCGATCAGCCTGAGCGACTTCCTGGGCGTGCCCAAGTATCGCTACGGCGAGATCGAGGCGGACGACCTGGTCGGCGTGGTCACCGGATTGGCCTGGACCGATGTGGGCGGCGAGCTGCTCACCATCGAAGGCACGTCCATGCCCGGCAAGGGCAAGATGACCGTCACCGGCAACCTGCGTGACGTGATGAAGGAGTCGATCTCGGCGGCGGCATCCTACGTGCGCTCGCGCGCGGTCGCCTTCGGCATCGAGCCGCCGCGCTTCGACAAGCGCGACATCCACGTGCACGTGCCGGAAGGCGCGACGCCGAAGGATGGGCCGTCGGCGGGCGTTGCCATGGTCACCTCGATCGTCTCGGTCATGACCGGCATTCCGGTGCGCCGCGACGTCGCCATGACGGGCGAGATCACGCTGCGCGGCCGCGTGCTGCCGATCGGCGGCCTGAAGGAAAAGCTGCTCGCCGCCGCCCGCGGCGGCATGAAGACCGTCCTGATCCCGGAGGAGAATGCCAAGGACCTGGTGGAAATCTCCGACACGATCAAGAAGGGCCTGGAGATCATCCCGGTCACGCGCATGGACGAGGTTCTGGCGCACGCGCTGGTGCGCAAGCCGGAGCCGATCGTCTGGGACGAGGAGAATGCCAAGCTCGCCACGCCGGCGGCCGATGGCGACGAGGAGGGCTCAGGGCTCACCGCGCACTGAGGCGGGCGGTCCCCATGAAACGCGAAACGGCGCCGCAAGGCGCCGTTTTTCTTTGGTTTCGAAGAACCTCGCTATCTATAAAGTCGGTTCGTAAACTTGATTCAACTCAGGGATGTTCTAATATCAGTTAACCTGGGGGTCTAGGTCAAGATCAGTCGGTCAAATGAAATATTCGCCGGTCCATCAAATGGACCGCGATGAGGGATATATGCGCAGTACGATTCTCAATCTTAGGGTGCATTTATCTGCGGTATGGACGAGGTGGCTCTCCTTTTTAGGGAGATTCCAGAAAGCGGACGTATCGCTAATTACCGACCACGACCTGACAAATTTACTTAAAGAGATTGGTCAGTTTAATGCCCTCGTCAACGGCGAGCTACGCTGCGCACATTGCAACACCGTGCTCACGTTCGAAAACCTTGCTGGTTTTGTCATTAAAGAAGGGCGCTACGCCTTCCTTTGTGACGCCAAAATCTGCCTCGGCGCAATGAGCTCACCATGAACACGCTCGAAATTTTGCTTTTGGTTCTTGCAATATTTGGCGGCGTAGACCTCGCGGGCAAGGGATTTGGGCTGGTATTGATTACATTTCCTCGCCTCATGTCAGCGCAATCAAAGTTGTGGCGACTGTTGGCGGACAGCGTTACAATTCCTTTTTTTCGGCGAAAGGCGGTCGCCACTCAAATTGAGGAAGTACTGAATCAAACGGCGTTTCGTTTACAGCAGTATCTTCCGTCCGGCTGGGTTAAGCGAGCAAAGGTTCGCTGGGTGCGAAACTCTCAAGCGCCTCAACTTAGAGATGGGAAAATAGTTCTCAGAGTCCGACCCGGCGTTAATACCGATCATAATCTAATGCAAACACTATGGATTTATTTTCGTGGTGCGCTGTTTCCTAACACACGTGACATTCTCCCGGACGAACTAGTTTCCGGCGCAGCCCTTGCGATTGCACGAGCCGGCTTAGAGGAAAGCCATCCATACTTGCTTGGCGAATTTGACACTGTTTTCATTCAGCAGGTTGCCGGTGATAAGCAAATGGTTTTGGATCACTTCGCAGATTGTGTAAGGTTGAATGAGTATGGATTGCTGATGGGGCCCTTCCTTCGGGAAATAGACTATGTCGCGAATAACTCGCGGTTCCATTCGGAGCGCGCTGAGCTGCCGACTACTATCGAAACAATTTTATCTCATATGTTGGGATTTCAACCATTTCTTCGCAAAAATAAGCCTGAGCATGATTGGAGCTATCAAGGCTCTTGTAGCTCATACGGGTTTTTGTTGGTTTCCAAACCACCTGACTTTAGACCCGGTATTGAAGCCTACGTAAAAAGAGTACAAGAAAAGCTGAGGAGAGGCATTGATCGCATCTATGTGGTAGGCAGATACGAAGAGCGGGATTTTTTGTTTCGTGTGACTAATGCATTACTTAGTATACGAGAGCTGAAGGGCTTAGAGATTTTTCCCTTATTTAGGGATTATCGTGGCGAGCCGAATGGTGTAGGCGCTTTGCTCGCTGTCGATAAGCTCCTTGGAAAGTTCAAACTAAGTGCGCGTTCACTCGAAAGCCTTCCAATTCAGAATTACACAATTCCGCTGCCTGAAGAAATTGAGCCTATCAGGGATACGGCGGAGATAAGCAGGGACTTGGCAAAAATTGCAGAAGATTTGATTGTTCAACTATCAGACTATGAGGGCGCTTGGATATCGCTTGCTGAATTTGGCACTGAACTTCGCAAGCAAATTTCGGGGTTTACTCCGCAAAGGTATGGCGGACGAAATTTGATATCTGTCCTAAGAAAACTTGACGGCTTAGAGTTTGACGAGCGCGGCACTGGTCCTGCAAAGGCGGTATTCGTGCGAATGCGTTCCAATGGTCAAAATTCACAACAGAATTATGATGACCAACTCCGATCGGCTCACACAAAAATCACAGAAATTGTAAGAAAGTATGGGCGAGAAGGTGGTTGGATCTTCTTAGGTCAGCTAGGCCATTTGCTTAAGATTGAGTTTCCAGAATTTGATTACAGTCGGTTTGCAGCAGCATCATTTCACGAATTCATAGGCAGAATTGATCTCATTGAACTTGAAGAGCGGGGCGAGGGGCATTCTAAGACGTACGTAAGAGTGAAAGAGGCGCACATTGCAGATATTTGATAGCGCAGAGGGGCTTATGCAGCGAAACTGTGCCAATTGTTGTGCAACGGATCGGCCATGTAAGTCGGCGGCATGAAGACCGTCCTGATTCCGGAGGAGAACGCCAAGGACCTGGTGGAAATCTCCGACACGATCAAGAAGGGCCTGGAGATCATCCCGGTCACGCGCATGGACGAGGTTCTGGCGCACGCGCTGGTGCGCAAGCCGGAGCCGATCGTCTGGGACGAGGAGAATGCCAAGCTCGCCACGCCGGCGGCCGATGGCGACGAGGAGGGCTCAGGGCTCACCGCGCACTGAGGCGGGCGGTCCCCATGAAACGCGAAACGGCGCCGCAAGGCGCCGTTTCTTTTTGTTTGGGGCGCTGTGCCTTGATGTCAGCCCGTCTTCGCCTTCGGCTACGACGGGCAACCTTCGCGATTAAGGCTGGCTTGCCAACCGAAGCTGCGAGGCAGCACGACATGCGTCCGCCTTCGCTAAAGCTACGGCGGACAACCGCCGCCGCTTCGCAGCGGAGGTTGGTGGGCGATGACGGACTCGAACCGCCGACATCCTCCGTGTAAAGGAGGCGCTCTACCAACTGAGCTAATCGCCCGCCGCCACGCCATAACGCCGGAGGGCGGGGCGAAGCAAGCCGCACCGCAAAACGTAAACGAAAAACGGCAGGCGGGGCGCTGTCCAGCGTCCCACGCCTGCCGCTATGACGCCCCGGAGGGTCGGCTCAAAAGGCCGTCAGACCGCTTCCTTCAATTCCTTGGAGGCGCGGAAGGCGACCTTCTTGCTCGCCTTGATCTGGATCGCTTCGCCCGTGGCCGGATTGCGGCCCATGCGCGCGGCGCGCTTGCGCACCTGAAGGATGCCGAGCCCGCCGATGCGGATGCGCTCGCCCTTCTTCAGATGCTTGACGATGTTGCCGACGAAGTCGCCGAGCACCGCTTCCGCCTGCTTCTTCGACATCTCATGGGATTCCGCGAGCGCCGCGGCGAGATGCTTCAACGTAACCGTTGTCGGCGTCGGTGATTTTCCAGGTGCCGTAGCCATCTTGGGACCCTCCTATTCGAATCCGCGCGCTTGGCGGAGCGCCAAACACGCCTGCCCGAATAGACGATTCGGGGGCGGTCTGACCATCGATTCTTCGCGTCAAATAAGGCTTTTTCGCAATTCGCAGGCCGCACGGCGGTCTCGCCTTGACTTGCGGCTAAGCCACCTATACCTCGTGCCCACGCCCGCGGGGGCGTAGCTCAGTTGGTTAGAGCGCTGCCCTGTCACGGCAGAGGCCGCGGGTTCGAGTCCCGTCGCTCCCGCCATTTTATCAATGACTTAGCCCACATTGCGGGCGGCCGCCGGGGGCCTGGTTCATGCTCGTAGAAGCCCCGATCCTCGGCCTCCGAGCGCTCTTCTTCGACGTCTTCGGCACGCTGGTCGACTGGCGCTCGTCGGTTGCGCGCGAGGCCGAACGCATCCTCAAACCGCTTGGGTATAACCTCGACTGGGCGGCCTTTGCCGACGCCTGGCGGGCCGAATATCAGCCCGGCATGGAGGAGGTGCGGGCCGGCCGCATCCCGTTTTCCAAGCTCGACGTGCTGCACCGGCGCAACCTCGAACGCTTCGCGCCGCGTTTCGGCCTGAGCCTGTCCAGCGACGTGCTGCACGAATTGACGCTCGCCTGGCACCGGCTCGACGCCTGGCCGGAGGTGCCGGCCGCGCTCGCGCGGCTCAAGACGAAGTACCTCATCGCGCCGGTGTCGAACGGCAACATCTCGTTGATGGTCGATCTCGCGCGCCGCAACGGCCTGCCGTGGGATGCGATCCTCGGCGCGGAAGTCGCCGGCGACTACAAGCCGAAGCCGCGCGTCTACACGGCCGCCTGCGAAGCCTTCGATCTCGCGCCGGCGCAGTGCATGATGGTCGCCGCGCATTCGAGCGACCTTGCCGCGGCCGCCGCGTGCGGCCTGCGCGCCGGCCACATCGCGCGTCCCGACGAGCACGGCCCGGGCACCGGCGAGCGCGCGCCGAAGGTCGCGGTCGATGTGGCGGGGAGAGACCTCGCCGATTTGGCGGACAAGCTCGGCTGTTAAGGCTGCGCTACGGGCGTTCGGTAGATGTATTCGTAAAGTCTGCGCAGCGAGACGATATAAAGGTTGCCGCACATCTGGCTCACGGCGTATTTGACGACTTTGGGATCGACGCGGTCGGGCGTCGTCCCGCCGCCATCCGCAGCGGCGGCAGCGATCGCCTTCAGCCGTTCGGGAGACGCGCCTGCGAACAGGGCGCTGCCGATCATGCTGGCGTAATTGTCGGGCGCGTCGCGCACCTCGTCTTCAAGCTGAAAGATGGTGCGGATCGCGATCTTCCTCAGCTCGGCATAGCCCTTGGGTCCGACGGCGAGGCAAAGCTGGGCCTGCAATATCCAGTCGAAAATCTGCGAAAGTCCGAACGGCGTCTCCACATACAGAGTAATCGGGTTGTAGGTCGCTAGGTTTTGCACGTCGATGATGTTGTTTTCTTCCAGCCGGAAGCGCGTGTCGTAATCGATCCCATCGACGATCTCGATCGGCACCAGCGCGGCCGACCTCAACACGTCCTCGTCGACGCTCTTGAGATTGCTGACGCGCAGATGACGAAACAAAGTTCCGAGCGCGAAGTCCGGTATCCAGCCTGACGCGAAGGCGACGCCGAACCAGAGCGCCGCGGCATAGGACGTCACGGCGCCGGCGAGCCAGCCGGTGTCCTTCAGGGCACGGTAGAGAATGACGCCGATCACAACGCCGGTGAGCAAATGCAAGGCGCCGCGTATCCATTTGAACTGGTTCAATTCGGAGTTCAACGCCGCCTTGAACAGGTAGCGCAGCGTAAAAAGATGCGCGCCCAGAAAGGCGACTCCGGCAATTCCAACAGTCGTGATCAGGTCCTTGAAGTCCACTTTTTCGGCGGCGGTCCATATGAGTGCGCTTGAAATCCAGCTCGCCGAGCACGCCGGCTTGGCCGTGCCTGGACCGACGTCCACGCCAAACACAACACAGATCGGGGTGAACAGCAGCACGTAACCGACGACGCTGAAGGCCAGATAAGCGCTTGCGGCCAAGAATAACGGCCAGCGGGCTTCGGCCGGCCCGCCGGCGTTACTCTGCGCCGCCGCCTCAGCAGGCAGGGGCGCGCCGTTGCGCAGCTTGGTGCCGTATTTGTGCGCGGCCATCTTCAGGAGGGCGATGTCGCCTTGCTCAATTCCCGCGCGGCGCACGGCCAGGTCGTCGAGCAGGGACTGCATGATGCGGTGGCGCTTCTCGTATATGCGTTCGTTCAAGAGCAGCAGCAGCAGTGTGATCGAACTGCCAACGAACGCGGCGATAGCGAATATCCAGAGGTCGGGCCGCGCGCGAACGACGGGAACGACGATCGTTGCGGTGGCCGCTGCTGCGGCAGCGACTGCAATAATGAGAGCGCCCGTGAGCCAGGGCACAGGCCGTGCCCGAAGCGTCAGCGTCAACGCGGTCGTGATACACGCGAATATGCCGAGGCTCAGGGCCCATAATTTCGGCCCGGGCTCGCTGCCTTGTGCCAGCGCGGTGAGAAGGATGGTGGCCGCGATGAGATAGCCCGCGGCCGCCGCCCAGGTGATCGAGGGCACGGTATCCTGGCCGGTGAAGAGTTGGTCGATTACGATGAAAAAGCCGAGGCCGACCAACAGCCAGGCGGCGACTTTCCCGGAGTCGGCCGGGATTATCTTCCAGACTCCGGTTTGATCGAGCAGGATCACCGCGCCGATAACGAGGGCGATGGCCAATGTGAGCGCGTGCGTGCGTATCCAGGCGCGCGCACCGCCGCCAGGCTCAAAGGCTTGCAGGCTCATGTTGCCCCCCGACGCCGAGTTGCAGCTTGAGAACAAGCACAACTCAGGGCTATAGACGGGTCAAGGGGTTACGTAAGCAGGATCGTTCGCACACAAGCACCGGGATAACCCGGTCGTTTCCGATCACGGCGACTGTTTGTCGGCACCGGATGAGCGGTTGTCGAGCCGTCGGGCATCGATCGGGTTTGTCCGCTCAGCCCCGGTACACCGGCGCCGGCTGCGTGAACCAGCTTCCCAGGATGTGATAGACCATCATGTAGTTCTTCTGCTGGAAGCTCGCGTGCGAGATGCCGGACATCACGGTGAACTGCTTGTCCGGGTTGGGCAGCTTCTCGAAGAACTTGATCAGGTCTTCCATCGAGGCGATGCCGTCGTGCTGGCCGCGCATGATCAGCGTCGGCGCCGTGATTTTCTCCGGGTTCACCACCGGCAGCCGCGAGCACATGTCGACATAAGTGCCGGTCGGCACCGAATCGTCGAGCGCGGTCACCGCGTCGGCGAAGGCTTCGATCACCTTGCGCTCGGCGGTATCGGGATGGTCGCGGTCGAACACCGAATGGATGAAGGCCTTGTCGATCGGGCGGCGGTTCTTGGCCTGGAATTCCGGCAGCTTCTTGCGCCGCTGCTCGAGCGTGGGCGAGCCTTCGCCGGTCCACACCATGGCGTCGAGGGCGAGCCGCGCCACCAGCTCGGGATGGCGCTCGGCGAACAGCGCCGCGCGCAGCGCGCCCGAGGAGATGCCGTAGACCATCAGCGGACGTTTGCCGCGCAGCTTCTGGATATAGAGCGCGGCGGCGTAGCAGTCGTCGGCGCCCTGCGAAATCGGCGCGTTGTTGTCGCGATCCTTGGTCGAGCGGCCGTAGCCCTCCATGTCCACGCTCCAGCAGTCGAAGCCGCGGCGCGCGAAATGGTCCATGGCGGAGGAATCCGGCCGGCCCGGCACCTGCAAATCGAAGGTCGGCTGCGAGGCCATCGACGAGCCGTGCACGAACAGGATGGTGCCGATGCTCTTGGCCGGATCGCCCTGGCACTTCTCGAACAGGAACAGCTTCACGCCGCCGTCCTTGCTGGTCCAGTGCTCCTCGCCCTTGATCGGCGGCTTGGTCATTTCGTTCATCGTTTCACCATGTGGTTCGCTTTGTCATTCAATCCCTCGGAACGAAAGCTTCCGAAATTCCGACGATTGCGTCCAGGACCGCCAAAGCGTCAGCAGTGCCGTCGGCCTCGCCTTTTTCGAAGTCCTGCTCCAACTGCCCCATGGTGTTGGTCACGTGCGCGAGACAGAGAACAGCCGCGCCGGAAGTGCCGGCGAAGGCGTACAAGGCTGCGGCTTCCATTTCGACCGCCAGCGCGCCTTTGGATCGTGCCGCTTCTATCGCATGCTCGGTTTCACGAAACGGCGCGTCCGTGGTCCATGTGGGGCCGACAAAAGCCGCGATGTTCCTTTGCTTGAGCGCGCCGGCGGCTCTTGCGACGAGACCGGCATCCGCGTTCGCGTAATCGCTTGGCGCCGCGTAATGGTAGCTGGTGCCCTCATCGCGCAACGCTCGGTCGATGATGACAAAGTAGGGCGTCGGACCGGACGGCGTAATCTGGCCTGCCGATGTGAGACTCAGCAGGAACCGGCACCCACTGGCGAACAGCTCTTCCGCAACCAGAACGGCAAAAGGGGCGCCGACCGCGCAGCCGACGATGCCCACGGTTCGATTGGCGAGCGTGAAGGTATCCAGCCTGGTGTGGTAGCAGGGCCAGCCCGCGAAGGGCTGTGCCCGTCCGTCTTGCCTCAACCGCCTGACCATGTCGCCATCCGGGTCGAGGATACACACGGGCGGCACATCGGCCGGCGCGAGGCTTTTTTGCCGCCGCGCCTCGCGCAAGAGGGCTGCGGGTCGAAACACTGAAGGCGCCGAGAGGTCTTTGTTGTCCAGAATTGGGGGCATGGGCGCTTACGAGACCGCGCGCTCGAAAAGCGCGCTGTAATGATAGGGCGGGACGTCGACGAGCCCGGCAGGTTTTAACCCGCCTGCGGTCACCGCATCGACCGTTTGTTCCGGCGTCAAGCGCAACTCGGTTTTCGGGCCGCGCGGCTCGCCCAGCACCGTCGTTTGCTCGCGCGGACGCCGGTGCCAGTTGATGACGGCAAAACGGCCGCCGGGCTTCAATGCCTCCCTGACGGCACGGGCCAAACGCGGGCGGTCGGGAACGCCGTGGAATGCGTTGGCCATAAAGACGAAATCCGCTGGGCGCGGCGCGAGCGTGGCGACCTGATAGGCGTCACCGGCCCGATAGTCACAGTTCGCGACGGCGCTCTCGTGCAACCGCAAGCGGGCGACGTCCAGCAGCGCGGCATCGATATCGATGGCAACGACGTGCCGCGCAATTTTTGCGATCTGCAACGTGAACCAGCCATCGCCGGAGCACAGGTCGATGACCTCCATCCCTGGTTTGATGCCGGCGGCGGCAAGGACCCCCGCGGGGTCCGGCCAAAGGGCTTCCCACCATCCGGCTGTCGGCATCTCCGTGCCTTGAAAGAAACCGGGCGGGTTGTTCATGCGGGGCGTTTCTTTGCGTTGAAATAAGCGCCGCTCAATTGATCGGCGCGATCTTATTGTCCTTGATCACCTTGGCCCATTTGTCGACCTGGGCCTGCACGAAGGCCTGGAACTCGGCCAGCGACATCGAGAGCGGGACGGCGCCCTGTTTCTCCAAGGCCTGCTTGAACGAGGGCTGATTGACCGCCGTGGTGATCTCTTTATTCAGGCGATCGACGATGGGGCGCGGCGTGCCTGCGGGCGCCATGATGCCGAGCCACAGCGTATGCTGGAAACCTTTGGCACCGGCTTCGTCCAGTGTCGGCACGTCCGGCAACTGCCCGTCGCGCTTGAGGCCGGTGGTGCCGATGGCGCGGACCATACCGCTTTTGATCGTTTCCTTCATGGTCGGGACGCTGTCGAACAGGATCTGGATCTGGCCCGACAGGATGTCGTTGCGCGCGCCGGTTGAGCCCTTGTAAGGCACGTGCACGATATCGGCGCCGGTGAGAGCCTTCAGCAGTTCGCCGGCCATATGATAGTTCGAGCCGATGCCCGACGAGCCGTAGTTGAGCGTGCCGGGTTTTGCCTTCGCCAGCGCGACGAGTTCGGAAAGGTTTTTGGCCGGCACCGAGGGGTGAACGACCATGACCAGGTCGGTATCGACCATGGGCGCGATCGGAACGAGATCCCGCATGAGCTGATACGGCCGCTTGCCGTAGAGCGTCTCGTTGACCGTCTGCGTGCCGGAAAGAACGAGCAGCGTGTAGCCGTCGGGCGCAGCCTTGGCCACGGTATCGGTGCCGATCGTGGTTCCCGCGCCGGGACGGTTTTCCATGACGAAAGTCTGTTTCATGGATTTTTGCAGTTCCGCGGCGACGGTGCGGGCAAAGACGTCGGCCGGTCCGCCGGGCCCAAAGGGCACGATGATCTTGACCGGGCGCGCGGGGTAATCGTCGGCGCGGGCCCCTGTTGCGGCCGCGGCCACGACCAGGAGCAGGGCCGCGATGTGACGCATCGGTGTCATGCGCGTTTCCTCGGGCATTCTTGTCGGTGCTCAGGAGCCGGCCGGCACTATCGGAGGCCTCCCGCAGCCCGTCAATTGTGCAGCCAACCCGGCGCGACAGCGCTTTGCCGGCACCGCACGCGCGCGCCGTGGATGCAGCCGTTTGTTGGCTTGCCACCCCTTGTGCGCTGCGCTAAGCCTCGCGCGGCTCCCGTCCTTGAGGCTATTCCAAACAAGCAAGGGCGTAATTTGTGCGGGTTTCGACGCCTTTTCGGGCGCCGGGGCAGTCCAGGGCGGGCGTATATCCGGGTTGGGCGGGGGCTGTACGCTTGAGGTCGCCATGAGCGCATTGCTGCTGGATTATCTGCCCCTGGTCATCTTCATCGCGGTGGCGCTTGGCATCGGGCTGGCGCTCCTGGTCGCCCCCTTCATCGTCGCCTACCAGCAGCCGGATCCGGAAAAGCTCTCCGCCTACGAGTGCGGCTTCAACGCCTTCGACGACGCGCGCATGAAGTTCGACGTGCGCTTCTACCTCGTCGCCATCCTTTTCATCATTTTCGACCTCGAAGTGGCCTTCCTGTTCCCCTGGGCGGTCACGTTCCGCGAGCTCGGGGCCTTCGGCTTCTGGTCGATGATGGTGTTCCTTGGTGTTCTCACCATCGGCTTCATATATGAGTGGAAGAAGGGGGCGCTGGAATGGGATTGAGCCCATGACACTCGTCGCACCCGCGCCAAAGGGAATTCTCGACCCGCGCACCGGCCAGCCGGTCGGCGCCGACGACGCCTTCTTCCGCGGCGTCAACAGCGAATTGTCCGACAAGGGCTTCATCGTCACCGCGACCGACGACCTCATCACCTGGGCGCGCACCGGCTCGCTGATGTGGATGACGTTCGGTCTTGCCTGCTGCGCGGTCGAGATGATGCAGATGTCGATGCCGCGCTACGACGCCGAGCGCTTCGGCTTCGCCCCGCGCGCCTCGCCCCGCCAGTCCGACGTGATGATCGTCGCCGGCACGCTGACCAACAAGATGGCGCCGGCGCTGCGCAAGGTCTACGACCAGATGCCGGAGCCGCGCTACGTCATCTCCATGGGCTCCTGCGCCAACGGCGGCGGCTACTATCACTATTCATACTCGGTGGTGCGCGGCTGCGACCGCATCGTGCCGGTCGATATCTATGTGCCCGGCTGTCCGCCGACAGCGGAAGCGCTGCTCTACGGCGTGATGCTGCTGCAAAAGAAAATCCGCCGCACCGGCACGATCGAGCGTTGAGGCAAATCGCTTATGGAAGACACGCTCGACAGGCTCGGCCACACCATCAAGACCGCATTACCCGCGGCCGTGATCGGCCATGAGGTCGTGCGCGGCGAGCTGACCGTCACCGCCAAGGCGGCCGACGTGGTGAAGGTCGCGACCTTCCTGCGCGACGATCCGGGCTGCCAGTTCATCTGCATCGTCGACGTCACCGCGATCGACTGGCCGAGCCGCGAGCAGCGCTTCGACGTGGTCTACCACTTCCTGTCGCCGCGGCTGAACCAGCGCATCCGGCTCAAGGTGGCGACCGACGAAGCGACGCCGGTGCCGTCGCTGATCGACGTGTTCAAGGGCGCCGACTGGTTCGAGCGCGAGGCCTACGATCTGTACGGCGTGCTGTTCACCGGCCATCCCGACATGCGCCGCATCCTCACCGATTACGGCTTCGAGGGGCATCCGCTGCGCAAGGACTTCCCGCTCACCGGCTTTGTCGAGGTGCGCTACGACGACGAGCAGAAGCGCGTCGTCTACGACAAGGTCACGCTGGCGCAGGAATTCCGCAATTTCGATTTTCTCTCGCCCTGGGAAGGCACCGACTACGTGCTGCCGGGCGACGAGAAGGCGAAGTGAGCGAGGATAAGGGATCGTGAGTATGAAGCCGAGCCCCGAAGTAAGCCTCATCCTGAGGAGCCGGCCGAAGGCCGGCGTCTCGAAGGATGGGGCCTCATGGTTCGAGACGCGTCGCTGCGCGACGCTCCTCACCATGAGGGACAAGGTGGTGCGCTGATGGCGGAAACGTCGCTGCGTAATTTCACCATCAACTTCGGGCCTCAGCATCCCGCGGCCCACGGCGTGCTTCGTCTCGTCCTTGAATTGGACGGCGAGATCGTCGACCGCGTCGATCCGCATATCGGTCTCCTGCATCGCGGCACCGAAAAGCTGATCGAAGCCAAGACCTACATGCAGGCGGTGCCTTACTTCGACCGGCTCGACTACGTCGCGCCGATGAACCAGGAGCACGCCTTCTGCCTCGCGGTCGAGAAGCTCCTCGGCATCCAGGTGCCCCGGCGCGCCCAGCTCATCCGCGTGCTCTATTCCGAGATCGGGCGGCTTCTTTCCCATCTTCTCAACGTCACCACGCAGGCGATGGACGTCGGCGCGCTCACCCCGCCGCTGTGGGGCTTCGAGGAGCGCGAGAAGCTGATGGTCTTCTACGAGCGCGTTTCCGGCTCGCGCATGCACGCCAACTACTTCCGCCCGGGCGGCGTGCACGAGGACATGCCGCCGCAGCTCATCGACGACATCGACGCCTTCTGCGATCCCTTCCTGAAGGTGGTGGACGACCTCGACGCGCTGCTGACCGACAACCGCATCTTCAAGCAGCGCAACGTCGACATCGGCGTGGTGTCGCTGAAGGACGCCTGGAACTGGGGCTTCTCCGGCGTGATGGTGCGCGGCTCGGGCGCGGCCTGGGACCTGCGCAAGTCGCAGCCGTACGAGTGCTACGCCGAGATGGATTTCGATATTCCGATCGGCAAGAACGGCGACTGCTACGACCGCTATCTCATCCGCATGGAGGAGATGCGCCAATCGACCAAGATCATGAAGCAGTGCCTGGAGAAGCTGCGCGCGCCGGGCGGGCAGGGACCGGTGCAGGTCGTCGACAACAAGATCGTGCCGCCCAAGCGCGGCGAGATGAAGCGCTCGATGGAAGCGCTCATCCACCATTTCAAGCTCTACACCGAAGGCTACCACGTGCCGGCCGGCGAGGTGTATGCGGCGGTCGAAGCGCCCAAGGGCGAGTTCGGCGTCTACCTCGTCGCCGACGGCACCAACAAGCCGTACAAGTGCAAGATCCGCGCGCCCGGCTTCGCGCACCTGCAAGCGATGGATTTCATCTGCAAGGGTCACCTGCTGGCCGACGTCTCCGCCATTCTCGGCTCGCTCGACATCGTGTTCGGGGAGGTCGACCGATGAGCGTCCGCCGTCTCGCTTTATTCTTCACCTCCCCCTGCAAGGGGGAGGCCGGCCGCGCAGCGGCCGGGTGGGGGTCAGTGGGCCGCCATCGTCAGATGACCCCCTCCCTGACCCTCCCCCTTTCAGGGGGAGGGAACACCATCGGGGAGGTCGACCGATGAGCGTGCGCCGTCTCGCCCCGCCCGAGCAGCAGCCCAAGGAGTTCTCCTTCACCAAGGAGAACCTCGATTGGGCCAAGGCCCAGGTGGCCAAATATCCGGAAGGCCGCCAGCAGTCGGCGATCATTCCGCTGTTGTGGCGCGCGCAGGAGCAGCACCACGGCTGGCTGCCGGAGGCGGCGATCCGCTACGTCGCGGATTTCCTCGGAATGGCGCATATCCGCGCGCTCGAGGTCGCGACCTTCTACACCATGTTCATCCTGCAGCCGTGCGGGAAGAAGGCGCATGTGCAGGTTTGCGGCACCACGCCCTGCATGCTGCGCGGCGCCGGCGAGTTGTTCGAGGTGTGCAAGAACCGCATCCACCACGAGCCGCATCACGTCTCGGAAGACGGCAATTTCTCCTGGGAAGAGGTCGAGTGCCTGGGCGCCTGCGTGAACGCGCCGATGGTGCTGATCTGGAACGACACTTACGAGGACCTGACCGCCGAGAGTTTCAACAAGGTGCTCGACGGCTTTGCCAAGGATGAGCCGGTCCCGCCCGGCCCGCAGATCGACCGCCAGTTCTCGGCGCCGGTCGGCGGCCCGCAGACGCTGACCGACGCCTCGCTCTATGCCGGAAGCGCGACGCAAGGTTCGACCGACACCGCGCTGCTCGACGACAAGGCCAAGAAGCCGGGCGCTGCGGCGAACGTTCGCGACGCCGGCACGGCGCAGCCGCCGCTGCGCGACAGCAAGAAAAAACCGAAACCCAATTGATCGGCCGACAGACCCATGCTCGCTGACAAGGACCGCATCTTCAAGAACCTCTACGGGCTCCACGACTGGGGCCTTAAAGGCGCGCGTGCGCGCGGTTCCTGGGACGGCACCAAGGCGATCCTCGCGCGCGGACGCGACGCCATCATCGAGGACGTGAAGGCTTCCGGCCTGCGCGGCCGCGGCGGCGCCGGCTTTCCGACCGGCTTGAAGTGGTCGTTCATGCCGAAGAAGCCGGACGGCCGCCCGCACTATCTCGTCATCAATGCCGACGAGTCCGAGCCCGGCACCTGCAAGGACCGCGAGATCATGCGGCACGACCCGCATCTGCTCGTGGAAGGCTGCCTGATCGCCGGCTTCGCGATGGGCGCCAACACCGGCTACATCTATGTGCGCGGCGAGTTCATTAGAGAGCGCGAGCGCCTGCAAGCCGCGATCGACCAGGCCTACGAGGCCAAGCTGCTCGGCAAGGGCAACGTTCACGGCTGGGACTTCGACCTCTACGTCCACCACGGCGCCGGCGCCTATATCTGCGGCGAGGAGACCGCGCTGCTGGAAAGCCTGGAAGGCAAGAAGGGCCAGCCGCGTCTGAAGCCGCCGTTCCCGGCCAATGTCGGCCTCTATGGCTGTCCGACCACGGTGAACAATGTGGAGTCGGTCGCGGTGGTGCCGGACATCCTGCGCCGCGGCGCCGCCTGGTTCGCCGGCATCGGCCGCGCCAACAACACCGGCACCAAGCTGTTCTGCATCTCCGGCCACGTCGAGAAGCCCTGCAACGTCGAAGAGGCGATGGGCATTCCGCTGCGCGAGCTTTTGGAGAAGCATGCCGGCGGCGTGCGCGGCGGCTGGGACAATCTGCTCGCCGTCATCCCCGGCGGCTCGTCGATGCCGCTGGTGCCGGCCGGCGCCGACCAGGCCGACACGCTGCTGATGGATTTCGACGGCTGCCGCGACAAGAAGTCGGCGCTCGGCACCGCGGCGGTGATCGTCATGGATAAGTCCACCGACATCATCCGCGCCATGGCGCGCATCTCGTATTTCTACAAGCATGAGAGCTGCGGCCAGTGCACGCCCTGCCGCGAGGGCATGGGCTGGATGTGGCGCGTGCTCACCCGCATGGCGGAAGGCCGCGCGCAGAAGCGCGAGATCGACATGCTGATGCAGGTGACGCAACAGATCGAAGGCCACACCATCTGCGCCTTCGGCGACGGCGCCGCCTGGCCGGTGCAGGGCCTGTTGCGCCATTTCCGTCCGGAGATCGAGCGGCGCATCGACGAGTATACGCGCAACGCGGACGCGCAGGGCGCGCGCGATCCCATTCCCGTGGCGGCTGAATGAGCTATGAGAACACCAGCCTGCGTTGCCGAAACTGCCGATTTTGGTGGCCGTTGCAGGACGACCTCCCGCTCGAGCATTTGCGCGAGCATGCCACGCGCGGGCAGTGCCGGCGGCACGCGCCGCCGCCGGTCGCGGCCGACCAGGAATGGGCCATCGTTCAGAAGAACGACTGGTGCGGGGAGCATTCGCATGTCAACGCCTGACGCGAAGCGCCACCTCGCGCAGTTCAACATCGCGCGGATCAAGCATCCCCTCGACGACCCGCGCATGGCCGAGTTCGTCGACAACGTCGCGCGCGTGAACGCGCTCGCCGAGCAGATCGACGGCTTCGTCTGGCGCCTCAAGGATGACAGCGGCCATGCCATGGGCATGCGCGTCTATGACGACCCGCGCATCCTGCCGAACCTGACGGTCTGGGAAAACGTCGAGGCGCTCGAACGTTTCGTCTGGAAGACCGTGCACAGCCGTTTCTACGGCCGGCGCGAGGAATGGTTCGAGCCGATCGTGACCCCGCTGGTGTTGTGGTGGGTGCCGGCAGGCCACCGCCCGCCGCTGGAGGAGGGCGTCGAACGGCTCGATCATCTCAAGGCGCACGGCCCGAGCGAGCGGGCCTTCGGCTGGGAAAGCCTCGCCGGGGCGCAATTCTGGAAGACGGCGCGCGGCGCGCGCGTGAGCGAGCATGCGGCATGACGAAACTGATCGTTGACGGCAAAGAGATCGACGTCCCGCCGGAGTACACGCTGCTCCAGGCCTGCGAAGCCGCGGGCGCGGAAATCCCGCGCTTCTGCTTCCACGAGCGGCTGTCGATCGCCGGCAACTGCCGCATGTGCCTGATTGAAGTCGTCGGCCTTCCCAAGCCGCAGGCGTCCTGCGCCGTCGGCGTGCGCGACCTGATGCCTAACAAGGACGGCTCTCCGAAAGTCCTCAACACCAAGACGCCGATGGTGAAGAAGGCGCGCGAAGGCGTGATGGAGTTCCTGCTCATCAACCATCCGCTCGACTGCCCGATCTGCGACCAGGCCGGCGAGTGCGATTTGCAGGACCAGTCCATGGCCTACGGCGTCGACGCCTCGCGTTACGCCGAGAACAAGCGCGCGGTCGAGGATAAATATATCGGCCCGCTGGTGAAGACGGTGATGACGCGCTGCATCCACTGCACGCGCTGCATCCGCTTTTCCACCGAGGTCGCCGGCGTGCCCGAGCTTGGCGCCATCGGCCGCGGCGAGGACATGGAGATCACGACCTATCTCGAGCACGCGATGACGTCCGAGTTGCAGTCGAACGTCATCGACCTGTGCCCGGTCGGCGCGCTCACCTCCAAGCCTTACGCCTTCACGGCGCGGCCGTGGGAGCTCGGCAAGACACAATCGATCGACGTCATGGACGCGGTCGGTTCCGCCATCCGCATCGACACGCGCGGGCGCGAGGTCATGCGCATCCTGCCGCGCACCAATGACGAGGTGAACGAGGAGTGGATTTCAGACAAGACCCGCCACGTCGTCGACGGCCTGCGCACCCAGCGGCTCGACCAGCCTTACGTGCGCATGAACGGGCGTTTGGCGCCGGCGACCTGGAAGGAAGCCTTCGCCGTCATCGCCAACCGCCTGCGGCCGGTCGACGGCGCGAAGGTCGGCGCCATCGCCGGCGACCTTGCAGGCGCCGAGGAGATGTACGCGCTCAAGGACCTGATGGGCCGGCTCGGCAGCGCCAACATCGACGCGCGCCAGGACGGCGCGGCCATCGATCCGGCCTGGGGGCGGGCGTCCTATCTGTTCAATGCGACCATCGCCGGCATCGAGCAGGCCGATGCGCTGTTGATTATCGGCTCCAACCCGCGCCGCGAGGCGGCCGTGCTCAACGCCCGCATCCGCAAGCGCTGGCGGCAGGGCAATTTCCCGATCGCGCTGATCGGCGAGAAGGCCGACCTCACGTATAGCTACGACTATCTCGGCGCCGGCGCGGAGACGCTGGCCGGTCTTAGCTCCAGCAAATTCGCCGAAACGCTCAAGAGCGCCGAACGCCCGCTCATCCTTGTTGGCGCAGGCGCGCTGGCGCGTCCTGATGGCGCCGCGATCCTGTCGCTTGCCGCCAAGGCGGCGCGCGACCTCGGCGCGGTCAAGGACGGCTGGAACGGCTTCTCGGTGCTGCACAGCGCCGCCTCGCGCGTGGCCGCGCTCGACCTCGGCCTGACGCCGGGCAAGGGCGGCAAGACTGCCGCGCAGATGGCGCAGGGTGGGGTGGACGTGCTGTTCCTGCTCGGCGCCGACGAGATTGAGGTCAAGGACGGCCCCTTCGTGGTCTACATCGGCACGCATGGCGACCGCGGCGCGCACCGCGCCGACGTCATCCTGCCGGGTGCCGCATACCCAGAAAAGTCTGCCATCTATGTGAACACCGAGGGCCGCGTGCAACTGGCCAACCGCGCCGCCTTCCCGCCGGGCGATGCGCGCGAGGACTGGGCGATCCTGCGCGCTTTGTCCGACCAGCTCGGCTGCACGCTGCCGTACGACTCGCTCAATGCGCTGCGCCAGTTGATGTTCGCCGCGCATCCGCATCTGGCGCGCATCGACCAGATCGCCGCGGGCGACGCCGCCGACCTCGGCAAGCTCGCGCAAAATCTTGGAAGTATTGGCGGCAATGCCGACAAGGCGCCGCTGCGCTCAGGCGTCACCGACTTCTATTTCACCAATCCGATCGCGCGCGCCTCCGCCATCATGGCCGAATGCTCGGCCTTGGCGCATGCCGTGCACAAGACGGCGGCGGAGTAGGGACCATGGATTTCTTCTGGACCTATCTCTGGCCGGTGATCGTGATCGTGGCGCAGTCCGTGCTGCTGCTGGTCGTGCTGCTCGTGGCGATCGCGTACATCCTGTATGCGGATCGCAAGATCTGGGCCGCGGTGCAGCTGCGGCGCGGTCCCAACGTGGTCGGGCCCTGGGGCCTGTTCCAGTCCTTCGCCGACCTGTTGAAGTTCGTGCTCAAGGAGCCGGTGATCCCGGCCGGCGCCAACAAGGGCGTGTTCCTGCTGGCGCCGCTCGTCACCTGCGTGCTGGCGCTCGCCGCCTGGGCGGTGATGCCGGTCAATGCCGGCTGGGTGATCGCCAACATCAATGTCGGCGTGCTCTACATCTTCGCGATCTCGTCGCTGATGGTCTACGGCGTGATCATGGCGGGCTGGGCGTCGAACTCGAAATACCCGTTCCTCGCGGCGCTGCGCTCGGCCGCGCAAATGGTGTCCTACGAAGTCTCCATCGGCTTCGTCATCATCACCGTCTTGCTGTGCGCCGGCTCGCTCAACCTGTCGAAGATCGTGGAAGCGCAGGACGGACCCTACGGCCTGTTCTCCTGGTACTGGCTGCCACTGTTCCCGATGTTCGTGGTGTTCTTCATCTCGGCTTTAGCCGAGACCAACCGCCCGCCCTTCGACCTGGTCGAGGCGGAGTCGGAACTGGTCGCCGGCTTCATGGTCGAATACGGCTCCACGCCCTATATGATGTTCATGCTCGGCGAATACGTGGCGATCGGCACCATGTGTGCCCTGAGCACGATCCTGTTCCTGGGCGGCTGGTTGTCCCCGATCCCCTATGCGCCGTTCACCTGGGTGCCGGGCGTCATCTGGTTCACGCTCAAGGCGTTGTTCATGTTCTTCCTGTTCGCCATGGCCAAGGCCATGGTGCCGCGCTATCGCTACGACCAGCTGATGCGGATCGGCTGGAAGGTGTTCCTGCCGCTGTCGCTCGCCATGGTGGCGATCGTCGCCGGCGTCATCCAGTACGGCGGGCTTGCCGCCGGCGCGGTGAAGTGAGGACGATATGACACTCGACCGCACCGCCAAGGCCTGGTTCCTGTGGGAGTTCGTGACCGGCTTCGTGCTGGCCATGCGCTATTTCTTCAAGCCGAAGGCCACGCTCAATTACCCGTTCGAGAAGAACCCGATCTCGCCGCGCTTCCGCGGCGAGCACGCGCTGCGCCGTTATCCGAACGGCGAGGAGCGCTGCATCGCCTGCAAGCTGTGCGAGGCGATCTGCCCGGCGCAGGCCATCACCATCGAGGCCGGCCCGCGCCGCAACGACGGCACGCGCCGCACCACGCGCTACGACATCGACATGGTGAAGTGCATCTATTGCGGGCTGTGCCAGGAGGCCTGCCCGGTCGACGCCATCGTCGAGGGCCCGAACTTCGAATTCGCCACCGAGACGCGCGAGGAGCTCTACTACGACAAGGAGCGGCTGCTCGCGAACGGCGACCGCTGGGAACGCGAGATCGCGAAGAACCTCGCGCTCGACGCGCCGTACAGGTGAGATGAAATGATCGCCGCGCTGTTCTTCTACCTCTTTGCCGGCATCTGCG
Source organism: Pseudolabrys sp. (assembly GCA_022841665.1). Classification (GTDB taxonomy): domain Bacteria; phylum Pseudomonadota; class Alphaproteobacteria; order Rhizobiales; family Xanthobacteraceae; genus Pseudolabrys. The sequence goes on along the minus strand of JALHRB010000007.1, from coordinate 77,673 downwards.
TCGCGAGCGCCTTCATGGTGATCGCGGCGCGCAATCCCGTGCATTCGGTGCTCTATCTCATCCTCGCCTTCGTCAACGCCTCCGGGCTCTTCGTGATGATGGGCGCGGAGTTCCTCGCCATGATCCTGATCGTGGTCTATGTCGGCGCCGTCGCCGTGCTGTTCCTGTTCGTGGTGATGATGCTCGACGTCGACTTCGCATCGCTCAAGCAGGGCGTGCTGCAATACCTGCCCATCGGCCTCTTGATCGGCGGCATCTTTCTCGCCGAACTGGTGCTGGTGGTCGGCACCTGGGCCATCGTCCCGAGCGTGACCGCGGCCATCACCGCGCCGATCCCGACCAACATGCCGAACACCGAGGCGCTCGGCCTCGTGCTCTACACCCGCTACGTCTATTTCTTCCAGGCCGCCGGCCTGATCCTTTTGGTCGCCATGGTCGGCGCCATCGTGCTCACGCTGCGCCACAAGGAGCGCGTCAAGCGCCAGGACATCCCGACGCAGAACGCGCGCACGCCGGCCATGTCGATCGAGGTGGTCAAGGTGCGCACGGGCCAGGGGCTGGGGAGCAACCTATGACCGTCGGGCTCGGCCATTACCTCAGCGTCGCCGCCATCCTGTTCACGCTCGGGATATTCGGCATCTTTTTGAACCGCAAGAACGTCATCATTATCCTGATGTCGATCGAGCTGATCCTGCTCGCGGTCAACATCAACCTCGTGGCCTTCTCGACCCACATGGGCGACCTGGTCGGCCAGGTCTTTGCGCTGTTCGTGCTGACGGTGGCGGCGGCGGAAGCCGCCATCGGCCTTGCCATTCTCGTCGTGTTCTTCCGCAACCGCGGCTCCATCGCGGTCGATGACATCAATCTGATGAAGGGCTGACCTCTTTATGTATCAGGCCATCGTCTTCCTGCCGCTCCTCGGGGCGATCCTCGCCGGCCTGATCGCGCTCGTCGGCGCGCGCGCGCGTTTTCCGGGCGAGGGGCCGCCGCCGGGCGTGGAGGACGCGGCGACCGACGCGCATGCGCATCATCACGCGCCGGCGGTCGAGGGTGGCGGCGTCATTCATCATGCCGCCCACGAAGGCGACGGCCACGGCCACGGCCATGCCGCGGAACCGGCCGCCGCCGGCTCGCGCACGGCCGAGCTGATCACCACCACGCTGCTGTTCGTCTCCATGATCCTGTCCTGGATCGCCTTCGTGCAGGTCGGCTTCGGCGGCCAGACCGTGCGCGTGCCGATCTTCACCTGGATGCTGTCGGGCGACCTCAAGGTCGACTGGGCGCTGCGCATCGATACGCTCACCGCCGTGATGCTGGTGGTGGTGAACACCGTGTCCGCCTTCGTGCACCTCTACTCGATCGGCTACATGGCCGAGGATCCGTACCGGCCGCGCTTCTTCGGCTACCTGTCGCTGTTCACCTTCGCCATGCTGATGCTGGTGACGGCCGACAACCTGGTGCAGATGTTCTTCGGCTGGGAAGGCGTGGGCCTGGCGAGCTACCTGCTGATCGGCTTCTGGTACCACAAGCCGGAGGCGAACGCGGCCGCCATCAAGGCCTTCGTCGTCAACCGCGTCGGCGACTTCGGCTTCGCGCTCGGCATCTTCGCCGTGTTCCATCTCACCGGCGCGGTCGACTTCGACGCCGTCTTCGCCAACGCGCCCGCGCTCACCGGCAAGACCATCAATTTCTTCGGCTGGCACGCCGACGCGCTCACGCTCATCTGCCTGCTGCTGTTCATGGGCGCCATGGGCAAGTCGGCGCAGTTCCTGCTGCACACCTGGCTGCCGGACGCCATGGAAGGGCCGACGCCGGTCTCGGCGCTGATCCACGCCGCCACCATGGTGACCGCCGGCGTGTTCATGGTGGCGCGGCTGTCGCCTTTGTTCGAGCTCGCGCCCAACGCGCAGATGGTCGTCACCTTCATCGGCGCCACCACCGCGCTGTTCGCCGCCACCATCGGCCTGGTGCAGAACGACATCAAGCGCATCGTCGCCTATTCGACCTGCTCGCAGCTCGGCTACATGTTCGTGGCGATGGGGGTGGGGGCCTATTCGATCGGCATGTTCCACCTGTTCACGCACGCCTTCTTCAAGGCGCTTTTGTTCCTCGGCTCCGGCTCGGTGATCCACGCCATGCATCACGAGCAGGACATACGAAACATGGGCGGCCTCAAGGACCGCATCCCGTTCACTTACGGGGTGATGATCGTCGGCACCTTGGCGCTCACCGGCTTCCCGCTCACCGCCGGCTATTTCTCCAAGGACGCCATCATCGAGGCGGCCTATGTCGGCGCCAATCCGATGGCGCTCTACGCCTTCATCTGCACGGTCACCGCCGCGCTGCTGACCTCGTTCTACTCCTGGCGCCTGGTGTTCAAGACCTTCCACGGCGAGCCGCACGACCGCAAGCACTGGCGCGAGGCGCATGAGAGTCCGATGGTGATGCTGATCCCGCTCGGCTTCCTCGCGCTCGGCTCGATCGCGGCCGGCTTCCCGTTCAAGGAAGTGTTCGCCGGTCACGGCGTCGAGCACTTCTTCCGGGAGTCGCTCGGCTTCGCCAAGACCAACCAGGTGCTGGAGAACATCCACCACGTGCCGCTGCACATCGCCGTCCTGCCGACGGTGATGATGGCGCTCGGCTTCGTGATCGCCTGGCACTTCTACATCCGCCGGCCGGACATCCCGGTCGAACTCGCGCGCCAGCACGACTTCCTGTACCGCTTCCTGCTCAACAAGTGGTACTTCGACGAGCTCTACGACGTCATCTTCGTGCGCCCGGCGAAGTGGATCGGCCGCGCGCTCTGGAAAGGCGGCGACGGCTGGCTGATCGACGGCTTCGGGCCGGACGGCGTCTCCGCCCGCGTGCTGGACGTCACCCGAAATGTGGTGCGCCTGCAGACCGGCTACCTCTATCACTACGCCTTCGCCATGCTGATCGGCGCGGCCGTGTTCATCACCTGGTTCATGTTCGCGGTGAAATAAGATGGCCTGGCCGATCCTCTCCGTCGTCACCTTCCTGCCGATCCTGGGCGCGCTGTTCATCGCGCTGGTGCGCGGCAATGACGCTCTCGCCAAGGGCACCGCGCGCTGGGTGGCGCTGTGGTCGACGCTGGTCACCTTTGCCATTTCGCTGGTGCTGGTCTGGCGCTTCGACGCGTCCTCGGCCGAATTCCAGTTCGTCGAGAAGCACAACTGGCTCGGCGTCGCCTCCTACCACATGGGCGTCGACGGCATTTCGCTGCCCTTCGTGATCCTCACCACCGCGCTGATGCCGCTCTGCATCCTGGCGAGCTGGACGTCGATCCAGAAGCGCGTGAAGGAATACATGATCGCGTTTCTCGTTTTGGAAACGCTCATGGTCGGCACCTTCTCGGCGCTCGACCTGGTGCTGTTCTATCTGTTCTTCGAGGGCGGCCTGATCCCGATGTTCCTGATCATCGGCGTCTGGGGCGGCCCGCGCCGCGTCTACGCCTCGTTCAAGTTTTTCCTCTACACGCTGGCCGGCTCGGTGCTGATGCTGCTCGCCATCATGGCGATGTACTGGCAGGCGGGAACGACCGACATCCCGACGCTGCTGCGGCACGGCTTTCCGGTCGAGATGCAGAAATGGGCGTGGCTCGCCTTCTTTGCGTCCTTCGCCGTCAAGATGCCGATGTGGCCGGTGCACACCTGGCTGCCCGACGCGCATGTCGAGGCGCCGACCGCGGGCTCCGTCATCCTGGCCGCCATCCTTTTGAAGATGGGCGGCTACGGCTTCCTGCGTTTCTCGCTGCCGATGTTCCCGATGGCGAGCCACGACTTCGCGCCGCTGATCTTCACGCTCTCCGTCGTCGCCATCATCTACACCTCGCTGGTGGCGCTGATGCAGGAGGACGTGAAGAAGCTGATCGCCTATTCCTCGGTCGCCCACATGGGCTTTGTCACCATGGGCATCTTCGCCGCCACCACGCAGGGGGTGGCCGGCGGCATCTTCCAGATGATCTCGCACGGCATCGTCTCCGGCGCGCTGTTCCTCTGCGTCGGCGTCGTCTACGACCGCATGCACACGCGCGAGATCGCCGCCTATGGCGGCCTGGTCAACCGCATGCCGATCTACGCCTTCGTGTTCATGCTCTTCACCATGGCCAATGTCGGCCTGCCGGGCACGTCGGGCTTCGTCGGCGAGTTCCTGGCGCTGATCGGCACCTTCAAGGCCAACATCGCGGTGGCCGCGCTCGCCACGCTCGGCGTCATTTTGTCGGCCTGCTACGCGCTCTGGCTCTACCGCAAGATGGTCTTCGGCACGCTCAAGCCGGAACTCGCAGGCATCCGCGACATCGGCTGGCGGGAAGGGGTGATCTTTGCCCCGTTGGTCGTGCTCACCATCCTGTTCGGCGTGGCGCCCAAGCCGGTGCTCGACATGTCGTCGGCCTCGGTCGCGCAACTGCTCGAGGGGTACAACAAGGCGATCGCCGGCACCAAGACCGCGCAGGCGGCAGCCGCGGCCAAAGCAGCGGGTTCGGTGCGATGAACGAAATGCTTACCGCCCGCGACCTGTTGCCCCTGCTGCCCGAGCTGCTGCTCGGCGGGGGCGCCATGCTGATGCTCATGGTCGGCGCCTTCTCGGGCGAGCGCAGCGCCAATGTCGTCAACGGCTGGTCGATCGTCATCCTGGTGGTTGTCGCCGGCTTTTTGCTTTCGCTGCCGGCCGGCAAATATGTGCTGTTCGGCGGGAGTTTCGTGGTCGACGACTACGCCCGCTTCCTCAAGTTCCTGACCTTGATCGGCTCGGCCGGCGCGCTGGTGCTGTCGCTCGACTATCTCAACGCCGAGAAGCAGCAGAAATTCGAATACGGCGCGCTGTTCCTGCTCTCGACGCTCGGCATGCTGATGCTGATCTCGGCCGGCGACCTGATCGCGCTTTATCTCGGCCTCGAACTGATGAGCCTCGCGCTCTACGTGCTGGCGGCGTCCAACCGCGACCAGGTGAAATCGACCGAGGCCGGCCTGAAATATTTCGTCCTCGGCGCGCTGTCGTCGGGCATGCTGCTTTACGGCGCCTCCCTGATCTACGGCTTCACCGGCACCGTGAGCTTCACCGGCATCGCCAAGGCGACCGCGTCCGGCGCCAACATCGGCCTTGTGTTCGGCCTCGTCTTTCTGTTCGTCGGCTTCTGTTTCAAGATCTCGGCGGTGCCGTTCCACATGTGGACGCCCGACGTCTACGAGGGCTCGCCGACGCCGGTCACCGCCTTCTTCGCCGCCGCGCCCAAGGTCGCGGCCATCGCCATCTTCGTGCGCGCGACCATCGTGGCCTTCCCCGGTATCACGCACGAATGGCAGCAGATCGTGGTGTTCGTCTCCATCGCCTCGATGGTGCTCGGCTCCTTCGCCGCCATCGGCCAGAAGAACATCAAGCGGCTGATGGCCTATTCCTCGATCGGCCACATGGGCTTTGCGCTGGTCGGGCTCGCCGCCGGCACCGCCGACGGCGTGCAGGGCGTGCTGGTCTATATGGCGATCTACGTCGCCATGACGCTCGGCACTTTCGCGGTGATCCTGTCGATGCGACGCGACGGCGTGCTGGTCGAGAACATTTCCGATCTCGCCGGCCTGTCGCGCACGCATCCGGCCATGGCCTTCTTCCTGGCGATGCTGTTGTTCTCGCTCGCCGGCATCCCGCCGCTCGCGGGCTTCTTCGCCAAGTTCTATGTCTTCCTCGCCGCCGTGCAGGCCGGGCTCTACATGCTCGCGGTCATCGGCGTGCTCGCCAGCGTCGTGGGCGCCTACTACTACCTGATGATCATCAAGATCATGTATTTCGACGAGCCCGCGCGCGCCTTCGAGCGCATGCCCGGGCTGCTGCGGCTGGTGCTGGGCATATCCGGCGTGATCAATCTTTTGTTCTTCGCCTATCCGGCGCCGCTTCTGGGTGCGGCGACGGTTGCGGCGAAGTCGCTCTTCTGAGGCGCAGGGCGCCACGAGCGCGTGATCCCGAAAAGTGGGTACCGGTTTTCGGATAAGATCACGCGCTGAAAATGAGATGAACCGCGAAGCCACGGACCTGGCGGGGGTCCGGCACATAGCCTACGGCACGCTCGGCTCGACCAATGCCGAGGCGCTGGCGCTTGCACGCGCCGGCGAGCGCGGGCCGTTGTGGATCACGGCGCGCACGCAGAGCGCCGGGCGCGGCCGCCGCGGCAGCGCCTGGGTCTCGGCGCCGGGCAATCTCTTCGCCACCTTGCTGCTCACCGAGCCGTCGCCGCCGGCAAGCGCCGCGCAGCTCTCGTTCGTCGCCGGGCTGGCCGTCCACGATGCGGTCGCCGCCTGCGCGCCGCAACTTGGGCCGGCGCTCAAGCTGAAATGGCCGAACGACCTTCTGCTCGGCGGCCGCAAGCTCGCCGGCATCCTGATCGAGGGCGAGAACGAGCCGGCCTTCGTCGTTGCGGTCGGCATCGGCGTCAATTGCGCCGCGCACCCCTCCGACACGCCGTTTCCGGCCACCGATCTGGCTGCCGCCGGGGCGCTGGTGACGCCGGAGGCGATGCTTGCTGCGCTCGCGGACGCCATGCAGAGGCGGCTCGCGCAATGGCGGGGTGGGGAGGCCTTTAGCTCCATCCGCGTCGACTGGCTCAAGCGCGCCGCCGGCCTGGGCGAAGAGATCAAAGTGCGCCTGCCGGAGCGCGAATTCTCCGGCCGCTTCGAGGGTCTCGATGAGGCCGGCCGCCTGCTGGTCGCCGGTCCCGCTGGTGTTATGCCGGTCACCGCCGGCGAAGTTTTTGGATTGGGCAACTGATGGCCAAGGGTGCGCAGGAACTGGTGTTCGCGCCGCTCGGCGGCGTCGGCGAGATCGGCATGAACCTGTCGATCTACGGCCTCGGCCCGGAAGGCCGCCGGCAGTGGCTGGCCGTCGATCTCGGCGTCTCTTTCGCAACGGAAGAGCATCTGCCCGGCGTCGATCTGCTGCTGCCCGACATTCGCTATCTGGTGGAGGAAAAGCGCAGCCTCGCCGGTATCGTCATCACCCATGCGCATGAGGACCATTTCGGCGCGCTGCTCGAGCTGTGGCCACGCCTGAAGGTGCCGGTCTTTGCCACGCCCTTCACCGCCGCGCTGCTCGACGCCAAGCGCCGCGGCGAGTTCGGCGCGCCGGAAATTCCGGTCACCGTCGTGCAACTCGGCAGCCGCTTCCAAGTCGGCCCCTTCGATGTCGAACTGGTCACCATGGCCCACTCGATCCCGGAGGCGAACGCGCTCATCATCCGCACGCCCTGCGGCAACGTCCTGCACACCGGCGACTGGAAGATCGACCCGACGCCGATCCTCAACGATCCGACCGACGAGAAGAAGCTGCGCGCCTTCGGCGAAGAGGGCTGCCTTGCCGTCATCGGCGATTCCACCAATGCCGTGCGCGAGGGCCGCTCGCCCTCGGAAGCCGATGTCGCCAAGACGATTACCGAACTGATCAAGCAGGCGCGTGGCCGCGTCGCCGTCACCACCTTCGCCTCCAACGTGGCGCGCCTGCGCGCGGTCGCGCTGGCGGCGCGCGCCGCCGGCCGCGAGGTGGTGGTGGTCGGCCGCGCCATGGAGCGCACCGTGCAGATCGCGCGCGAGCTCGGCTATTTCGACGGCGTGCAGGATTTCCGCCCGCAGGAGGCCTACGGCTATCTGCCGCCCGACAAGGTGGTGGCGCTCTGCACCGGCAGCCAGGGAGAGCCGCGCGCCGCGCTCGCGCGCATCGCCGAGGACCAGCACCCGGAGGTGACCTTCTCGCGCGGCGACACCGTGATCTATTCGGCCCGCACCATTCCCGGCAACGAGAAGGCGGTCGGCCGCGTCATCAACGGGCTGATCGACCAGGGCATCGAGGTCATCACCGACCGCACCCATCTGGTGCACGTGTCGGGCCATCCGCGTCGCGCCGAGCTGGAGGAACTTTACGGCTGGGTGAAGCCGCGCATTCTCGTCCCGGTGCACGGGGAAGCGCTGCATCTCAAAGAGCACGCCGATCTCGGCCGCAAATGCGGCATCAAGGACGTCATCCAGTGCCGCAACGGCGACCTGGTGCGGCTTTGGCCCGACGCCCGCATCGTCGACGAGGTGCCGGCCGGCCGCATTTACAAGGACGGGCGCCTTCTGGTCGACGCGGAGGCGCGCACCATCGCCGACCGCAAGCGGCTGGCCTTTGCCGGCGCGATCTCGATCGCGCTCGCGCTCACCGAGAACGGCGAGATGGTGGACGATCCCTCCATGGACATGATCGGCATCCCCGAGCGCGACCGCGAGGGCAAGCTCATCGCCGACGCCGTCGAGGACGCCATCCTGGAGACGCTGGAATCGCTGCCGCGCGCCCGCCGGCGCGATCCCGACACGGTCGCGGAAGCCATCCGCCGCGCCGTGCGCGCCGCGGTCGCCGACCGCTGGGGCAAGAAGCCCATGTGCTATGTGCACGTGTTGGAGGTATGACGTGTCCCGGGCGCAGCGCGGCATGCAATGCTGCGCTGCTGACCCGGGATCGTACAATGTGATTACGTCTTGACGGTCCCGGATCTGCGGTGCACCGCTAACGCGCTGCACCGCGTCCGGGACAAGAGGGAAGTTTATGATCGGCCGTCTCAACCACGTCGCCATCGCCGTGCGCGACATCGCCAAGGCGAGCGCGGTCTACCGCGATACGCTCGGCGCCGAGGTTTCGGCGAAAGTGCCGCAGCCCGACCACGGCGTGTCCACCGTGTTCATCACGCTGCCCAACACCAAGATCGAGCTGCTGGAGCCGCTCGGGGAGAGTTCGCCCATCGCCAAGTTCCTCGACAAGAACCCGGACGGCGGCATCCACCACGTCTGCTACGAGGTCGATGACATCAAGGCCGCGCGTGACAAATTGAAGTCGCAGGGCGCGCGCGTGTTGGGCGACGGCGAGCCCAAGATCGGCGCGCACGGCAAGCCGGTGCTGTTCCTGCATCCGAAGGATTTCTGCGGCACGCTGGTCGAACTGGAGCAGGCGTGAACGTGCGCCGGGACAAGCCATGAGCACCGCCACCGCCTTCGCCGTCTATTTTCTGATCTGGTGGGTGACGCTGTTCGCGGTGCTGCCGTTCGGCGTGCGCAATCAGGAAGAGAGCGGCGAAGTCGCGCCCGGGACAGACCCGGGCGCGCCGGCGGTCCATCGCGTCTGGTGGAAGCTGCTGTGGACCACGCTGATCGCCAGCGCGATCTTCGGCGTGCTCTATCTCGCCTACACCAACGACCTGATCCCGTTCGAGTGGCTGGCGTCGATCGCGAGCCCGCCGCGGCGCTAACTTGACGCGCGCAAAAAAAGAGCAGGGCGCGATGCCCTGCTCGTCGCATGTCAGTGTCCTTGATCCTCGATTCTTCTTCTATCCGAGATCGAGGCGGCAGCGGGTTAACGCGCCAAGGACGTGCTTCCCTCCCAAGACTTGGACCGCACGTCGGAGCCGGTCTTATCGCCGGTGTCTCCAGTCACACGGACGAGCGGGAGGCTAGCCCAACAATTCCGCGCTGTCATCCGGAATTCGTGGGATCAGGGTTCGATCATGATCGGCGCGTCGAGGATGAGTTCGCCGCCGGCTTCGGTTCCGATCACGACCTTGACCGTCCAGGTTCCGGGTGCGGGCAGGGTCAGTCCGGCGGCTTCCCAGGCGCCTTCTGCGTTGCGATTTGCATCGATCTGCAACGATTGCCCTCCGCTGGGCGGGTCGAGCACCAGCCGCACGCGCCGGGCGGGGTATTCCTGCCCATCATCGCGCGAAAGGCGAATGATCGCACGGTTTTGCGTGGCCCCGGGGTCGACGATCACGTCCGCCATAGCCTCCGCGGTGTGAATATGGACGTAGGCCGCCTCGGTCGGGATCGCGGTGGGCGCGACATGGACATGGGCCGAGGGCGGCACGGTGCCGAGCGCCCCCACGAACAGGACAACGCCCAGGCCCAAGGCGGCCTCCCGGAGGCTGTTGCGGGCGAGCGCGCCGGCGGCCCCGCCGTCCGGCAGCCGCGGCGTCAGGTGGAAGCGGTTGACCGCCGCCACGGCCACCATGGCCACGAACAGGGCGATCTTGAGCAAAAGCAGCCGGCCGTAGTCGGTCGCGATCAGGTTCCGCGGGTCGCCCAGCAGGTTCCAGCTGTTGATCAGGCCGCTCGCCAGCAGGACGGCGACGCTTGCCACGCCCAGCCTCGAAAAGCGGCCGGTGACCGCCGCCAGCGCCTCCGCGCGCCGCTCCATGCGCAGGAACAGCGCCAGCGCCGGCAGGGCGCCGAGCCAGGCGGCCGCCGCTAGCAGATGCACCGCGTCCGACCACAGATGCACCGTTCCGGCCGGCCCAAGCCCGGCGCCGGCGTGCCCGGTCCAGGCGGGCAGGGCGGCGAACAGCGCGGCCGCCGCCAGTTGCAGCGCGCGCGCGCCAGGACTCGCCACCAGTGCGGCCATGACGACGGCGACGGCCAGTCGGACGCTTGCGACCTGGCCGAACCGGGTATCGTTCAGCACCGACCAGGCGCCCCCGTTCAGGCAGACCTCGACGATGGGCGCACCGAAGATGTCGGAGGCAAGCAGCACCAGCCATGCCGCGCCGGACAGCACGGCAGCGGCGAGCGCGCCCCAGGTCAGGAACGCGAGCCGCCGCCGCAAGGCCGGCGGCATGTCGCCTCGCGCCACAGCCACGCCGAACCCCACCGTGCCGGACGCCAGCAGCGTCGCCGCGAAGTGCAAAGCCCGCACCAGGATCAGCGGCTCAATCAAGCTGCCGCCTCACGGTCCGACCCGGAAGGTAAACTCGCCCTGCGATCGGTGCGTGTCGACCGACAGCACGCGCCAGATCACCTTGTAGGTGCCCGGTGGCAATGGCTTCACCGGCACGCGCAACTGCGCCTTGTTGGCCGGATCGACGCGCGCCGCGCCGTCCTGCATGGCCGCGCCCTTGGCGTCGCGCACGACGATCGAGGAGAACTTCGGCTCGATCGCTTCCGTGAACCAAAGGGTCACCTCTTTGGGGGCGGGCGACACGTTGCTGCCCTTCGCCGGCATCGCGCGGTCGAGATGCGCGTGCGCGAAAGCCAAGCTCGGCGCCAGCGCGGCGGCGATGACGAAGAGGGGAAGTCGCATGACCAGCCTCCTAGTTCTTCGGTACCAGCTTGACGCCCGGCGCAGGTTCCTTGGCAGGCTTGCCGTCCGCGGCCGGCAGGTCAACCCAGTGGTGGGCGCCCTTCGCGCAGTTTTGCACCACCGGGAAGTGGAGCGTCTGCCCCGCCGGCAGCTCGCCGGCGATGAAGGTGGCGAAGACGAACTCGTCGTAGAAGTCGTTCGGCAGCCGGCAGCCGCTCCAGGTCACTTCCTTGACGCCATGCGAGAAGGTCGCGCCGTGGAAGTAGCCATAGGACTTGGCGTAGGCGCCTTTCTTGACGGCGATCTTCCAGCCCGGCTTCACCATCGGCTTGACCGCGATGACGCCCTCGGGAATGCGCACGGTGATGCGCACGGTGGGTGAATCGCCGCAGCCGTGCGGCACGCGCAGCACGGCCTTGTAGGAAGCGCCGACCGGCGCCTCCTTTTGCTCGAGCGTGACATGGGCGAAGGCGGGTGCGGCGGTGAGAAAATAACAGGCGGCGGCAACGCGCGCGCAGCCGCGAAGGTTCAGACGAGACATGGATGTGATCCTTGCAATGGGCGGAAGGGGAAAGCGGCTTGCGCCGCACGCTTCACGCCGGTTGCGGAGGACCTCGTGGCAGCTTGTCGGTACCGAGTTCGTGCGGCGGCCGCGCCGACGTCGCCACTGCTAGCCGCAACAGGACGCGGGCCGGCGCGAGGCGCCCGGCGATGATGTCCTCGGGCGGCACGCCCGCCGCGGTGGAGGCGCACAGGCTGCAATGGTCGCAGGCCTTGGACGGCGCCTGCGCCGGCGCGTCGGGAGCCTGCGCGTCGGCGGCCGGCTCGCCGCTGTGGCAGATGACGCTGAAGGGATCGACTGCGGCGCCGGCGGAGGGCATGGCGCCCGCCCACAGCACGGTGTGCAGGGCGATCGCCAGGATCGCCACCACATTCAGCGCTTTTCTTACGCCCGCACGCATCGACGATGCCCCGTCCCAGACCGCACCCTGTCACCGTCATGGTATCCCGGCAAGGGGGCCTGACGCGCAATCAACGACGCGCCCTGGGCTTGTCTTTTCACGCCCGATCCGCTTTCACTCGGCGCTCCGTTCCTCGAATCGCAGCGAAACCATGCGCCTGTCCCGCTACTTCATGCCCATCTTGCGCGAAGCGCCGCGCGAGGCCGAGATCGTCTCGCACCGCCTGATGCTGCGCGCCGGCATGCTGCGCCAGGAGGCCGCGGGCATCTACGCCTTCCTGCCGATGGGCTTGCGGGTCCTCAACAAGATCAACGCCATCGTGCGCGAGGAGCAGAATCGCTCCGGCGCCATCGAGCTCTTGATGCCGACCATCCAGTCGGCGGACCTCTGGCGCGAGAGCGGCCGCTACGACGCCTACGGCAAGGAAATGCTGCGCATCAAGGACCGCCACGAGCGCGAGATGCTCTACGGCCCGACCAACGAGGAGATGATCACGGAGATCTTCCGCGCCTATGTGCGCTCCTACAAGGATCTCCCGCTCAATCTCTATCACATCCAGTGGAAGTTCCGCGACGAGGTGCGCCCGCGCTTCGGCCTGATGCGCGGCCGCGAGTTCCTGATGAAGGACGCCTACTCGTTCGACGTCGACCAGGCCGGCGCGCAGCACTCCTACAACAAGATGTTCGTCGCCTATTTGCGCACATTCGCGCGCATGGGCCTGAAGTCGATCCCGATGCGCGCCGACACCGGCCCGATCGGCGGCAACCTGTCCCACGAATTCATCATCCTGGCGCAGACCGGCGAGTCCGAGGTGTTCTGCCACAAGGACTATCTCGACATGGCGGTGCCGGGCGAGGACGTGAACTTCGACGACGTCGACGGCCTGCAAAAGATCGTCGGGCAGTGGACGTCGCGCTACGCCGCAACCTCCGACATGCACGAGGCGGCCGAGTTCGCCAAGGTGCCTGCCGACGCCCAAGTCTCGGCGCGCGGCATCGAGGTCGGCCACATCTTCTATTTCGGCACCAAGTATTCCGAACCGATGAAGGCGGTGGTCGCCACCGGCGCGGGCGGCGACGTGCCGGTGCACATGGGTTCCTACGGCATCGGGCCGAGCCGCCTTGTGGCGGCGATCATCGAGGCCTCGCATGACGATGCCGGCATCGTCTGGCCGGAGCCCGTCGCGCCGTTCAAGATCGCGCTCCTCAACCTCAAGCAGGGCGACGCCGCCACCAACGGCGCCTGCGAGGAACTTTACCGCGGCTTCGCGGCCAAAGGCCTCGACGTCCTCTATGACGACACGGACAAAGGCGCCGGCGCCAAGTTCAACACAGCCGATCTCATCGGCCTCCCGTATCAGGTGATGGTCGGCCCGCGCGGGCTCGCCGAAGGCAAGGTCGAGGTGAAGAAGCGCGCTGACGGCAGCAAGGAACTGATGTCGCCCGCCGCGGCGCTGGATCTTCTGACCAAGTAACTCGTCATTCCGGGGCGCCGCGAAGCGGCGAGCCCGGAATCCATAACCCGCAGCGCTACGGCGTATGGATTCCAGGCCCGCGAGCTGCGCTCGCGTCCCGGAATGACGGTTGTAGAATCCTGTGTGCCGCCAAAGACTTTGCGCCGCTTGCGGGCACGAAACCGCCCGAATCGTGTGAAAACCCGTGTGCGGGAACACACAAACAATGACCGAGCCCCAGGGGACGCGGCCCTTCTCCCCGTTCGAATGGATGTTGTCGCTGCGCTACCTCAGGGCGCGGCGCAAGGAAGGATTCATCTCGGTCATCGCCGGGTTCTCCTTCCTCGGCATCATGCTCGGCGTCGCCACCCTCATCATCGTGATGGCGGTGATGAACGGCTTCCGTAAAGAACTGCTCGACAAGATCCTCGGCCTCAATGGCCACCTGCTGGTGCAGCCGCTCGAGAAGCCGCTCACCGACTGGAACGAGGTGGCCGCGCGCATCGCCGGCGTAAAGGGCATTCGGCTCGCCGCGCCCATCGTCGAGGGCCAGGCGCTGGCCTCCTCGCCTTTCAACGCCGGCGGCGTGCTGGTGCGCGGCATCCGGCTGCAGGACCTCGAAGGCCTGCGCTCCGTCGTCAACAACATCAAGCAGGGCTCGCTCGGCGGCTTCGACGAGGGGCAGGGGGTTGCCATCGGCCGCCGGCTGGCCGACCAGCTCTCGCTGCGCTCGGGCGACAACATCACGCTGGTGGCGCCGCGCGGCGCGGTGACGCCGATGGGCACCACGCCGCGCATCAAGGTCTACAAGGTGGCGGCGGTGTTCGAGATCGGCATGTCGGAATACGACAGCGCCATCGTGTTCATGCCGCTCAAGGAAGCGCAGGCCTATTTCAACCGCGCCGGCGACGTCACCGCCATCGAGATCTACTCCGACAATCCCGACCGCGTGGACGTCTACCGCAAGCTGGTGCAGGAGGCGGCGCAGCGGCCGATCTACCTGATCGACTGGCGCCAGCGCAACGCCACCTTCTTCAACGCGCTGCAGGTCGAGCGCAACGTGATGTTCCTCATCCTCACGCTGATCGTGCTGGTGGCGGCGCTCAACATCGTCTCCGGCCTCATCATGCTGGTGAAGGACAAGGGCCAGGACATCGCCATCCTGCGCACCATGGGCGCGACGCAAGGCTCGGTCATGCGCGTGTTCCTGATCACCGGCGCGGCCATCGGCGTGGTCGGCACCATCTGCGGCTTCCTGCTCGGCGTCGTGATCTGCTGGAACGTCGAGAGCATCCGGCAGTTCCTGTCGTGGATGACTTCGACCGAACTGTTCTCGCCCGAGCTCTATTTCCTCTCGCGCCTGCCGGCCGACATGGACGTCGGCGAGACCACCGCCGTGGTCATCATGGCGCTGACGCTGTCGCTGCTCGCCACGCTCTATCCGTCCTGGCGCGCCGCGCGCCTCGATCCGGTGGAGGCGCTGCGCTATGAGTGAGACGATGGTCGTCGAAGCCGTGGTGGAGGAAAAGGCCGAAGAGGTCCCGGTCCTCTTCCTGCACGACGTCGAGCGCCATTACCGGCAGGGCGACGCCACGCTCGACATCCTCACCGGCGTCGAGCTCGCCGTCTGGCCGGGCCAGTCGGTGGCGCTGGTGGCGCCGTCCGGCGCCGGCAAGTCGACGCTGCTGCACATCGCCGGGCTGCTGGAGCATCCCGACCACGGCGAGGTCTATATCGACGGCCGCGGCACCGCGATGCTGCCGGACGCCGAGCGCACGCGCATCCGCCGCAACGAGATCGGCTTCATCTACCAGTCGCACCGGCTGCTGCCGGAGTTCACCGCGCTCGAAAACGTGGTGATGCCGCAGATGATCCGCGGGCTGGCGCGTGCCGAGGCCAAGAAGCGCGCGACCGAGCTGCTCGGCTATCTGGGGCTCGCCAACCGGCTCGACCACCAGCCGTCGGAACTGTCGGGCGGCGAGCAGCAGCGCGTGGCGATCGCGCGCGCGGTGGCGAATGCGCCGCGCATCCTGCTGGCCGACGAGCCGACCGGCAATCTCGACGTCCACACCGCCGAGCACGTGTTCCATGCGCTCAGCCAGCTCGTGCGTGCCTCCGGGCTCGCCACCATCATCGCCACCCACAACATGGACCTCGCCGCCCGCATGGACCGGCGGGTGACCATCCGGGAAGGCAAGGTGGTGGAGTTGGAGTAGGGCCCGCACAGGCGGTTCGTCAGTCAACCGCAGGCGCCGGCAGCGTGCGCCCGCTAAGACCCCAGGCCGGCAGCGATGAACACCGCGCTGATCCCGTATCCGATGGTTATCGCAATCGCGGCAATGACGTCCAAGCCGCTCCTCAAGAAACGCCTCACTTGGCGATCGGCACCAGGGCGGCACAGCCACAGGAAGGCCGTGGTGACAACGACAAGGACCAACCCCGTGATGAGCATGTTGGATGCCGCCTGTTTAGGGAAAGCTGCATTCAATGTTACGAAACAAACCTATCGGCCCTCAACCGCCCTTTGCGTTTTGCGCCGGAGCAAACTGTCGCGGCCCCTTTCAGGGGTACTTGACAAAAGAACATACCATGAACTATGTTCTCTCTCCGTTCTGGGGAGAAAGTCATGTTCAAAGCCGTCATCCAGGAAGCCGCCGCGCTCACCTCGCTCGCCCTTTTCGTCGGCATGATCGCCATCTGGTCGCAGGTGCTCGGTAGCCTCTGACTGCGAGCATCGATCGACAATCGGCCGGCGCTTAGGGGGCCTGAAGAGGGCGCGCGCGATGCCCGGCCGACGATGCCCGCACAGGGAGCCAAAAAAGCGAAAGAGGCCGCCAAAGGCGGCCTCTCCCGGCGTTTGAAAGCAAACGCGCTCTCAGACGGCGTTGTCGATCACCATGACCGGCATGGCTTTGTCGGCCTGCATCTGAAGGGCCCCGATGTCGATGGACGCCAACTGGGCGCTGTTGCCGGGATTCCACGTTTGAAACGCAACGAAACCGACCGCGAGAGCGGCAATCCAAACCAGATGACGCATGAGTACCTCCCCTGTGTTTTTACACGGGCGACCCTAGTGCCGAAGCCTTAAACTCCAGGTTCCAAAGCATGGTTGCAAAGTGGCTAATGGTAAGGGTTTTTGGTTGCGCCGCCCCCGACCTTCAGTCCGGAGCGTATCGTGATTTATTTTCGGTGTGCGCGCGCGGAAGGCGCGCCCGCTCCTCTGGATGGCGGGGATAGGGGGGCGCAGGGGCGCCTTGGCGATGGACTTAGCGGCCGGCTGCTCTCACTTTGGGTCCGACAAGAATCACTCACGCTTTGAGGCGGTATGGCCGACCCGACCTTCGTGCACCTGCACGTGCACTCGTCCTATTCGCTCTTGGAAGGCGCGCTGCCGATCGCGCGGCTGGCCGAGCTCGCCAAGGCCGACAAGCAGCCCGCCCTCGCGCTCACCGACACCGACAACATGTTCGGCGCGCTGGAGTTCTCCGACAAGCTCGCCGGCTACGGCATCCAGCCCATTATCGGCTGCGCGCTCAGCCTCGACTTCGCCGACACCGACCACGGCATCCGCACCACCAACGTCAATCCCGAGCGCTCGCGCATCGTGCTCCTGGCCGCGCGCGCGGAGGGCTACCGCAGCCTGATGCGGCTCAATTCGCGCGCCTTCCTGGAATCGCCGCCGAACGAGCCGCCGCGCATCAAGCTCGACTGGCTGGCGGGCGAGACCGACGGCATTATCGCGCTCACCGGCGGCCCCGGCGGCCCGCTCGATTACGCCATCGCCGCCGGGCAGGGGCATCTGGCCGGCACACGTCTGGAGACGCTGCTCAAGCTGTTCGGCGACCGGCTCTATGTCGAACTCCAGCGTCACGGCACGGCGGCCGAGCGCAAGACCGAAGGCGCGCTCATCGACCTTGCCTACAAGCACGGCCTGCCGCTGGTCGCCACCAACGAGCCGTTCTTCGCCACCGCCGCCGACCATGAGGCGCACGACGCGCTCATCTGCATCGCCGAGGGCAAGCTGATCGCGGAGACCGAGCGCCGCCAGCTCACGCCCGAGCACCGCTTCAAGACGCGCGCCGAGATGGCCGCGCTGTTTGCCGACCTGCCGGAGGCCTTGGCCTCCACGGTCGAGATCGCGCAACGCGCCACCTTCCGCCCGCGCACGCACCAGCCGATCCTGCCGCGCTTCACGACGGCGGCCGATGGCGGCGCCGACGAGGCGGCCGAGTTGCGCAAGCGCGCGGAGGAGGGGCTCGTCCGCCGCCTGTCCACCGCCGGGCTGGCCGAAGGCTTCACCGAGGACGACTACCGCGCCCGCCTCGACTTCGAGCTCGGCGTCATCGAGCGCATGAAATATCCCGGCTACTTCCTGATCGTGGCCGACTTCATCCAGTGGGCCAAGAAAGAGGGCATCCCGGTCGGCCCCGGCCGCGGCTCCGGCGCGGGCTCGCTGGTGGCCTATTCGCTCACCATCACCGATCTCGACCCGATCCGCTTCGGCCTGCTGTTCGAGCGCTTCCTCAATCCCGAGCGCGTGTCGATGCCCGACTTCGACATCGACTTCTGCCAGGACCGGCGCGACGAGGTGATCCGCTACGTGCAGGAGCGCTACGGCCGCGACCAGGTGGCCCAGATCATCACCTTCGGCACCTTGCAGGCGCGCGGCGTCTTACGCGACGTCGGCCGCGTGCTGCAGATGCCCTACGGCCAGGTCGACAAGCTGTGCAAGCTGGTGCCGCAGAACCCGGCGGCGCCCATCAGCCTCGCCAAGGCCATCGACGACGAGCCGAAACTGCAGGCCGAGGCCGACACCGACGCGACGGTCAAGCGCGCCTTCGAGATCGCCAAGAAGCTGGAAGGCCTCAACCGCCACGCCTCGACGCATGCCGCCGGCATCGTCATCGGCGACCGCCCGCTGTCGGAGCTCGTCCCGCTCTACCGCGATCCCAAGTCCGACATGCCGGTCACCCAGTTCAACATGAAATGGGTGGAGCAGGCGGGCCTGGTGAAGTTCGACTTCCTCGGCCTCAAGACCCTGACGGTGCTGCAGACCGCGGTCGAGCTTTTGAAGCGCCGCGGCATCGTCATCGACCTCACCGCCATCCCGCTCGACGACCAGCCGACTTACGAGCTGCTGGCGCGCGCCGAAGCGGTCGGCGTGTTCCAACTGGAAAGTGCCGGCATGCGCCGCGCGCTCCTCGACATGCGGCCCGACCGCTTCGAGGACATCATCGCGCTGGTCGCGCTCTATCGCCCCGGCCCGATGGCCAACATCCCGACCTATTGCGCGCGCAAGCACGGCATGGAAGTGCCGGACTACATCCATCCCAAGCTCGAGGCGGTGCTGAAGGAAACCTTCGGCGTCATCGTCTACCAGGAGCAGGTGATGCAGGCCGCGCAATTGCTCGCCGGCTATTCGCTCGGCGAAGCCGACCTGCTGCGCCGCGCCATGGGCAAGAAGATCCGCAGCGAGATGCAGGCGCAACGCGCACGTTTCGTCTCCGGCTGCTTGGAGCGCGGCATCCAGAAGGCGCAGGCCGACTCCATCTTCGACCTGCTCGAGCGCTTCGCCGAATACGGCTTCAACAAGAGCCACGCCGCGGCTTATGCGCTGGTCGCCTACCAGACCGCCTACATGAAGACCAATTACCCGGTCGAGTTCATGGCGGCCTCGATGACGCTCGACATGGGCAATACCGACAAGCTGTCGGAATTCCGCGCCGAGGCCGAGCGCCTGGGCATCAAGGTCGACCCGCCCTCGATCAACCGCTCCGGCGTCGCCTTCGAGGTCGAGGGCAACACCATCATCTACGCCCTGGCCGCCCTCAAGGGCGTCGGCAAGCAGGCGGTCGAGACCATCATCGCCGCGCGCGCAGCGCGGCCCTTCGCGGACCTGGCGGACTTTGCCGACCGCATCAACCCGCGCGCCGTCAACAAACGCGTGCTGGAAAGCCTCGCCGCCGCCGGCGCCTTCGACGAATTCGAGAAGAACCGCGCCCGCGTCTTTGCCGGCATGGATATCGTGCTCGGCCGCGCGCAACGGGCGCATGACGGCGCGGCGATCGGGCAGAGCGAATTGTTCGGCGGCGGCGGCCAACGCGAGCCGGTCGTGCTGCCCAATGTCGAGCCCTGGCTGCCGGCCGAGCGGCTGCGCCGCGAATACGAGGCGGTCGGTTTCTTCCTCTCCGGCCATCCGCTCGACGACTACGCCGCCGTGCTCAAGAAGCTGCGCGTGCAGCCCTGGGCGGAGTTCGCGCGCGCGGTCAAGAACGGCGCCACCGCCGGACGCGTCGCCGGCACCGTCGTGTCGCGCCAGGAGCGGCGCACCAAGACCGGCAACAAGATGGGCATCTTCGGCCTGTCGGACGCGACCGGCCATTACGAGGCGGTGATCTTCTCGGAAGGCCTGGCCGAATACCGCGACCTCCTGGAGCCCGGCGCCGCCGTGCTGCTGTTCCTGTCGGCGGAAGTGCAGGGCGACGAGGTGCGCGCCCGCATCCAGTCGGCCGAGCCGCTCGACGCCGCCGCCGCCAATCTGCAGAAGGGCCTGCGCGTTTTCCTGCGCGACAAGGCCCCGATCGAGGCGGTGGCCAAGCGCCTGGAACCCGCCCCCCGGGCCGCCACGCAGGCCGGGCTTGCCCGGTCTGCGCAAGGAAACGGCGACGGAGAAGTGAGCGTTGTCTTGCTATTAGCCCGAGGAACTGAAGTTGAGGTAAAACTTCCGGGACGCTTCAAGGTGTCGCCGCAGATCGCCGGCGCCATCAAGGCGGTGCCCGGCGTGGTGCAGGTCGAGGCGCTCTGACCGTCGCCCCCGCCAAGGCGGGGGCCCAGTACGCCGCAGCCTGTCGATAGGGCACGGGGTACTGGATCCCCGGCCTCGCTTGCGCTCGCCGGGGATGACGGCACTGGGCGTTAGGGCCTCGTTTAACCCCTTGCGCCGCCTTGCATCCCCGGAATCCGCCCTATATAAGCCGGCACATCACTCACGCGGACGTTCGGCTGCGGCCCCGACAATGGGCTGTTTCGCCATCCGGTGGTCCGGTTTTCCTTCGCGAAAACGGGCTCACAACCGTCCGCGGCGGATCAACCGGAGAATTCTAATGGCTCTTCCTGACTTCTCGATGCGTCAGCTTTTGGAAGCTGGCGTGCACTTCGGCCATCAGGCCCACCGCTGGAACCCGAAGATGGGTCAATACATCTTCGGCACCCGCAACAACATCCACATCGTCGACCTCGCCCAGACCGTGCCGATGCTGCATCAGGCATTGAAAGCGGTCTCCGACACCGTCGCCAAAGGCGGCCGCATCCTGTTCGTCGGCACCAAGCGCCAGGCGCAGGACGCCATCGCCGACGCCGCCAAGCGCTCGGCGCAGTACTACGTCAATTCGCGCTGGCTCGGCGGCACGCTGACCAACTGGAAGACTATCTCGGGCTCGATCTCGCGCCTGCGCAAGCTCGACGAGATGCTCTCCTCGGGCGACGGCGGCGGCTACACCAAGAAAGAGCGCCTCACCATGCAGCGCGAGCGCGACAAGCTCGACCGCTCGCTCGGCGGCATCAAGGACATGGGCGGCGTGCCCGACCTCCTGTTCGTGATCGACACCAACAAGGAAGACATCGCGATCAAGGAGGCCCAGCGCCTGAACATTCCGGTCGCGGCCATCGTCGACACCAACTGCGATCCGGTCGGCATCACCTTTCCGGTGCCGGGCAACGACGACGCCAGCCGCGCCGTCTCGCTCTATTGCGACCTGATCGCCAAGGCCGCCATCGACGGCATCTCGCGCGCCCAGGGCGAAGCGGGCGTCGACATCGGCGCGCAGGACAAGCCGGTCATCGCCGAGCAGATCCCGACCGCTCCGGCGGCGGGCGATCTCGGCTTCGAGCCGCTTCCGGGTCCGCGCGGCGTCGCCGACGACCTCAAGAAGCTGCCCGGCGTTTCGCCGGCGATCGAGAAGCAGCTCAACGATCTCGGTATTTTCCACTACACGCAGATCGCCGAGCTCAACGACAAGGCCGCGCACAATGTCGGCGAGGAAGTCGGCCTTCCGGGCCGCGTCGGCGGTTGGATCGCCAAGGCCAAGGAACTGACGGCGGAGTAATTCCGCCGTCGTCTCGCCTCAATAGGTTTGCGCGGCGCCGGTGACGGCGCCGCCGCCGGAAATGCCCGGCCCTTTACGCATGAAGGAATAGTTCGATGGCTAATATCACCGCAGGAATGGTCAAGGATCTGCGCGAGTCGACCGGCGCCGGCATGATGGATTGCAAGGCCGCGCTCACCGAGACGGGCGGCGACATGACCGCCGCGCAGGACTGGCTGCGCAAGAAGGGCCTGTCTAAGGCCGCCAAGAAGGCCGGCCGCGTCGCGGCCGAAGGCCTCATCGGCGTCAAGGTGGCGGGCCCCAAGGGCGTCGTGGTCGAGGTCAATTCGGAGACCGACTTCGTCGCCCGCAACGACCTGTTCCAGGGCCTCGTGAAGATGATCGCCGATGTCGCGCTCGCCGTCGGCACCGACGTCGAGGCGATCAAGGCAGCCAAGGCCGGCAGCATCACGGTCGGCGAGGCCATCACCGACACCATCGCCAAGGTCGGCGAGAACATGACGCTGCGCCGCGCCGCCGCGCTCGAGGTGAAGCAGGGCGTCATCGGGTCCTATGTGCACAACTCGGTCATCGACGGCCTCGGCAAGATCGGCGTGCTGGTCGGGCTCGAATCGTCCGGCAAGGCCGACGAGCTCGTCGCGCTCGGCCGCATGGTCGCGATGCACGTCGCCGCCGCCAACCCGCAGGCGCTCGAGGCCGCCGGCCTCGACCCGGCCGTGGTCGCGCGCGAGAAGGACGTGCTCGCCGACAAGTTCAGACAACAGGGGAAACCGGCCAACGTGATCGACAAGATCGTCGAGTCGGGCCTCAAGACCTTCTATAAGGAAGTCTGCCTGCTGGAGCAGGTCTACGTGCACGACACCTCGAAGACGGTCGCGCAGGCGCTGAAGGAGGCCGAAGGCAAAGTGGGCGGGCCGATCAAGATTACCGGCTTCGTGCGCTACGCGCTCGGCGAGGGGATCGAGAAGCAGGAAACCGACTTCGCCGCCGAAGTGGCGGCCGCCGCCGGTCAGAGCTAAAGCGCAGCGCCAGCCGCTTCGCGCCGGCGCCGTGTTGGAGAGCCGCTTGGGGGATCGCAAGGCATGAGTGATCCGGTCTACCGACGCGTCATCGTCAAGCTGTCCGGCGAGGCGCTCACCGGCAACGGCGACTTCGGCATCGATCAGGTCACGGTCGAGCGGCTCGCCGCCGATCTCGTCGCCACCGCCAGGCTCGGCGTCGAGCTCGGCGTGGTGGTCGGCGGCGGCAACATCTTCCGCGGTGTCGAAGTGTCGGAGCGCGGCGTGCCGCGCCCGGTCGGCGACACCATGGGCATGCTCGCCACCGTGATGAACTGCCTGGTGCTCGAAGCCGCTATCGAGCGCGCCGGTTGCGAGGCGCGCACGCTCTCGGCGCTGGCCATGCCCTCGGTCTGCGAGCAGTACAACCGCAAGCGCGCGATGAAGAACCTCGGCAAGGGCCGCGTCGTCTTGCTCGCCGCCGGTACCGGCAATCCGTTCTTCACCACCGACACCACCGCGGTCTTGCGCGCGGCGGAACTCGAGGCGCAGGCGGTGCTCAAGGCCACCAATGTGGACGGCGTCTACAGCGCCGACCCCAAGAAAGACCCGCAGGCCAAGCGCTACGAGCGGATTAGCCACCAGGAAGCGATCGAGAAGGACCTGCGCGTCATGGATGGCGCCGCTTTCGCGCTTGCCCGGGAAAATCGTTTGCCTATCATCGTTTTCTCGATCGCGGACAAGGGTGCGATCGAGGCCGTGCTGCGCGGCAAGGGGCGCGCGACGGTCGTCGGGTAGCTCCGGGCGCATCGACAGCGCCGTCGGGAACGGGCGCCCGGGACACGGAATTTTCAGGGCAACGCCATGGCAAACGCGACTTACGACATCAACGAAATCAAACGCCGCATGCAGGGCGCCGCGGCTGTGCTGAAGACCGAATTAGCGGGCCTGCGCACCGGCCGCGCCTCCACGCATCTGCTCGATCCAATTATGGTCGAGGCCTACGGTGCGCAGATGCCGCTGCAGCAATGCGCCAGCGTCACCGTACCGGAACCGCGGCTCATCGCGGTCAATGTCTGGGACCGCTCGCTGGTGAAGGCGGTGGAAAAGGCCATCGTCGATTCCAATCTCGGCCTGTCGCCGGCGACCGACGGCCAGACCATCCGCCTGCGCATCCCGGAATTGAATGAGGAGCGCCGCAAGGAGCTGGTCAAGATCGCGCACAAATACGCCGAGACCGCGCGCGTCGCCGTGCGTCACGTGCGGCGCGACGCCATGGACCTGATCAAGAAGCTCGAGAAGGAGCACAAGATCAGCAAGGACGACCACGACCGCCACGCGGCCGAAATCCAGAAGGCGACCGACGCCGGCATCGCCGAGATCGACCACCTGCTCAACGTCAAGGAAAAGGAGATCCTCACGGTCTGAGGCAGCCCATGTCCGAGGCCGACAACCCGCCAGCCGCTTCCGGCACTTTCACCGTGCCGCGCCACGTCGCCATCATCATGGACGGCAATGGACGCTGGGCGGCGGCGCGCGGGCTGCCGCGCGCGGAGGGGCACCGGCGCGGCGTCGAGGCCTTGCGGCGCACGATCCGCGCCGCCGGCGAGATCGGCATTAAGATCGTCACCATCTTTTCCTTCAGCGCGGAGAACTGGTCGCGCCCGGCGAGCGAGATCGGCGAATTGATGGGGCTATTGCGCCGCTTCATCCGCAACGACCTGGCCGAGCTGCACAAGAGCGGCGTGCGCGTGCGCATCATCGGCGAGCGCGAAGGGCTCGACCCCGACATCGCGCGCCTGCTGGTGGAAGCCGAGGAACTGACCAAGGACAACGACAACCTTACGCTGGTGGTCGCCTTCAACTACGGCGCCCGCCAGGAGATTGCGCGCGCGGCGCGCCGTATCGCCGCCGAAGTGGCGGAAGGACGAATGAAGCCGTCCGACGTCGCGCTGGAGACGGTGGCGCGTTTTCTCGACGCGCCCGATCTGCCCGATCCCGATCTCATCATCCGCACCAGCGGCGAGCAGCGGCTGTCCAATTTCCTGCTCTGGCAATCCGCCTATAGCGAGCTCGTTTTCCTGCCCACGTATTGGCCCGATTTCGACCGCGCCGCGCTCGAAGGCGCCATTCGCGAATATCAGCAGCGCGAGCGGCGCTTCGGCGGCCTCGTCGCCAAGACCGGATCCTGATCGTGGCGGATCCCGTGTCCGCTCCGGACCAGACCGGCGCTCCCAGTCCCACCAGCAACCTCGTTCTGCGCATCGCCAGCGCCGCGGTGATGATCCCGCTGGCGCTCGGCGCGGCCTATGTCGACGGCTGGTTTTTCGCGATCTTCTGGGGCGCCGCCGCCATCGCGGTGCTGTGGGAGTGGATCGCGTTGGTCGCCGGCCCCGGACAAAAGGCGACTTTTTCCGCCGGCGCCAGCGCGCTCGCCGCCGCCGCGGTGGTCGGTGAACTGCACCGGCCGATCGCGGCGCTGCTGCTGATCGGGCTCGGCGCGCTCGCCGCCGCGATCTTTGCGCCGCGCGCGCGCCGCGTCTGGATCATCGCCGGCGTCGGCTATGCCGGCCTGATGCTCTTGGCGCCGCTGGTGCTGCGCGGCGACGAGCAACGCGGCCTCGCCGCCTTGCTGTTTCTGTTCGCCATCGTCTGGACCACCGACGTGCTGGCCTATTTCGGCGGCCGCGCCTTCGGCGGCCCGAAACTGTGCCCGCCGATCAGCCCGAAGAAGACCTGGTCGGGCGCGATCACGGGCACGCTCGGCGCCACGGTCGTCGGCGTTTTGGTGGTGCGCGGCTTCGGCCCAACCTCCTGGATCGCCATCGCGGTCATTGCGTTCATCCTGTCGATGCTGTCGCAAGCCGGCGATCTGCTGGAGTCCTGGATCAAGCGCCGCTTCGGCGCCAAGGATGCCGGTCATCTCATCCCCGGTCATGGCGGCGTGATGGACCGGCTCGACGGTTTCTGGGCGGCGGCGCTCGCCGCCTGCCTGATCGGCCTGGCGCGCGGCGGCTTCGATGCACCGGCGCGCGGGCTGCTGGTATGGTGACGCGATGAACGCGATCCCGGCCAGAAAGACCCCGCCGCAACCGGCGCAAGGCGTGCGCAGCGTCACCATCTTGGGCGCCACCGGCTCGATCGGCGCGTCGACCGTCGACCTCATCAAGCGCGAGCCGGCCCGCTACCGCGTCGAGGCGCTCAGCGCCAAACGCAACGCGCCGGCGCTGGCCAAGCTCGCGCGCGACCTGGGCGCGCGGCTCGCCGTCGTCGCCGACGAGGACGCCTATCGCGACTTGAAGGACGCGCTCGCCGGCAGCGGCATCGAGGCGGCCGCCGGTCCCGCCGCGCTGGTCGAGGCGGCGGAGCGTCCGGCCGAGTGGGTGATGGCGGCGATTTCCGGCGCGGTCGGCCTCAAGCCGACTTTGGCCGCGATCGAACGCGGCGCCAGCGTCGCGCTCGCCAACAAGGAATGCCTCGTCTGCGCCGGCAGCCTGTTCATGCGCCGCGCGGCGGCGGCCGGCGCCACCGTGCTGCCGGTCGACAGTGAGCACAACGCCATCTTCCAGGCGCTCGCGTCGGGCCCGCGCGAAGCGGTGCGCCGCGTCATCCTGACCGCCTCGGGCGGCCCGTTCCGCACCTGGACGCTCGACGCCATCCGCAACGCGACCCCCGAGCAGGCGCTGCGCCATCCGAACTGGTCGATGGGGCCGAAAGTCTCGGTCGATTCCGCCACGCTCATGAACAAGGGCCTCGAACTGATCGAGGCGCATCACCTGTTCGCGCTGGCGCCGTCCGAAATCGACGTGCTGGTGCATCCGCAATCGGTCGTGCACGGCTTGGTCGAGTTCAGCGATGGCTCGGTGGTGGCCCAGTTGGGCGCGCCCGACATGCGCATCCCGATCGCGCATTGCCTGGCCTGGCCGCGGCGCATCGCTGGCCCTGCGCCGCGGCTCGATCTCGCCGCGTTACGCGAACTGACCTTCGAAGAGCCCGATCTCGTCCGCTTCCCGGCCCTGGCGCTGGCCCGCCGCGCGATGGAGGAGGGCGGCGCCGCGCCGACCGTGCTCAACGCCGCCGACGAGGTGGCGGTGGCCGAGTTCATCGCCGGCCGCATCCCGTTCCCGGCCATTCCGGCCCTGGTCGAGGCCACCCTCGACGCCGCCGCCGGCAAAGGCTGGCTCAAGGAGCCGGACGGGATCGAGGCGGCCTTGGCCGTTGACCATGATGCAAGACTCATGGCCCGGGCCCTCTTGCCCGAAATTGCCGCAAAGGCATCCTAGTAATCTTTCACTAACGCTTTTAGGCGCCTTTAGGGGCGGGGACGAGGGTCAGATGAGTTTCGATATTTTAGGCGGCTTGAGCTCGTTTGGCGGGGGGCTCGCCGGCTACCTGGTGCCTTTCCTCTTCGTCCTCACGATTGTCGTGTTCTTTCATGAGCTTGGCCACTTCCTGGTGGCCCGCTGGTGCGGCGTCAAAGTGCTCGCTTTCTCGATCGGCTTCGGCCCCGAAATCGTCGGCTTCACCGACCGCTACGGCACCCGCTGGAAGCTCGCCGCCATCCCGCTTGGCGGCTACGTGAAATTCTTCGGCGACGACAACGCGGCCAGCGTGCCCGACCACGCCGCCGCGGCCGGCATGTCGGCGGAGGAGCGCAAGGTCTCCTTCCTGCACAAGCCGGTCGGCCCGCGCGCCGCCGTGGTGGCGGCCGGCCCGATCGCCAACTTCCTGCTCGCCATCGTCATCTTCGCCGCCATCTTCATGACCGTCGGCAAGCAGGTGACGACCGCGCGCGTCGACAGCATCCAGCCGGGCAGCGCCGCGCAGGCCGCCGGCTTCCAGGCCGGCGACCTCGTGCTCGCCATCAATGGGCAGAAAATCGATTCCTTCTCCGACATGCAGCGCATCGTCAGCATCAGCGCCGGCGAGACGCTCACTGTCGAGGTCGAGCGCGGCGGCGTGCTGACCACGCTCAAGGCCGTGCCGCAGATGCGCGAGCTCAAGGACAATTTCGGCAACGTGCACCGGCTCGGCGTGCTCGGCATCAGCCGCTCGATGGCGCCGGGCGACGTGAAGACGCAGACCTACAATCCGGTCAGCGCGGTGGTGGCGGGCGCGCAGGAGACCTGGTTCGTGGTCGACCGCACCATGTCCTACATCGCCGGCATCTTCGCCGGCCGCGAGGCGGCCGACCAGCTCGGCGGCCCCATCCGCATCGCCCAGGTTTCCGGGCAGGTTGCAACCGCCGGCTTCGTCGCGCTTTTGCACCTGACCGCCGTGCTGTCGGTCTCGATCGGCCTCCTCAACCTGTTCCCGATTCCCCTGCTCGATGGGGGTCACCTTTTGTTCTATGGAATCGAGGCGGTCCGCGGCCGTCCGCTGTCCGAGCGCGCGCAGGATATCGGGTTCCGCATCGGCCTGGCGATCGTCGTCATGTTGATGATTTTTGCAACCTTTAATGACATCCTGCACTTGGCCACCTCATAACCGTTGCCTTCCGGCAACTTTTTGAGGGGAAAGGGAAAGTTGGGTTGGGAGTTTCGTTTGCAGGTCCCCCAAAAGCCTGTACAAAGCAGCCGAATACCCGGCCTGCAATCTGCCGATTCTGCGTGGGGGCGGCCGCAAGGACTATAAAGGGCGCGTAGCGCATGGGACTGGTTGTGCGGTTGGTTCGGGGACTGGCCCTTAGCTGTGTAGTCCTCAGCGGTATCATTGTTGCTGCTGGGTACGTCACCCTTGCGTCTTCCGGCGTAGCCGTTGCGCAGTCCGCCAGCTCGATTGTTGTGCAGGGCAGCCGGCGCGTCGAAGCCGACACCATCCGTTCCTATTTCCGTCCCGGCCCGGGCGGCCGTCTCGGTGCGGCCGAGATCGACGAGGGGCTGAAGGCGCTCTACGCGACCGGCCTGTTTTCGGACGTGCGCATCAACACCGCCGGCGGCCGCGTGGTCGTCACCGTGGTCGAGAACCCGGTGATCAACCGGGTCGCTTTCGAAGGCAATAAGAAATCCAAGGACGAGCAGCTCAAGGTCGAGGTGCAGTCGAAGCCGCGCGGTACCTTGTCGAAGCCGACCGTGCAGGCCGACGTCCAGCGCATCATCGAAATCTATCACCGCAACGGCCGTTTCGACGTCACCGTGGTGCCGAAGATCATCGAGCTGCCGAACAATCGCGTCGACCTCGTCTTCGAGATCACCGAAGGCCCGAAGACCGGCGTCCACGACATCCGCTTCCAGGGGGCGCGCGCCTTCTCGCACGGCCGCCTCAAGGACGTCATCAAGACATCCGAGAGCAACTGGCTCAGCTTCCTGCATTCGGCCGACATCTACGATCCGGACCGTGTCGCAGCCGACCGCGACCTCTTGCGCCGTTTCTACCTGAAGCACGGCTATGCCGACGTGCGTATCGTCGCGGCGGTGGGCGAATACGATCCGGCCAAGAAGGGGTTCATCGTCACCTTCACCATCGACGAGGGCGCGCAGTACCGCGTCGGCTCGCTCGACGTAGTCTCCAACGTGCAGGCCATGGATCCGGCCACGTTGCGCAGCCGGCTCAAGCTTTCGTCCGGCAGCGTCTACAACGCCGACCTGGTGGAGAAGAGCGTCGAGGCGATGACCATCGAGGCCGCCAAGCGCGGCTACGCCTTCGCTACCGTGCGGCCGCGCGGCGACCGCAACTTTCAAACCAAAGTCATCAACCTGGTCTTCGTGGTCGAGGAAGGCACGCGCGCCTATATCGAGCGCATCAACGTCCGCGGCAACGTGCGCACGCGCGACTATGTGATCCGCCGCGAATTCGACCTCGGCGAGGGCGACGCCTACAACCGCGCGCTCATCGACCGCGCCGAGCGCCGCCTGAAGAATCTCAGCTTCTTCAAGACGGTCAAGATTACCAACGAGCCGGGTTCCGCGCCCGACCGCGTCGTCCTCAACGTCGATGTCGAGGAACAGGCCACCGGCCAGTTCTCGATCTCCGGCGGCTATTCGACCGCCGACGGCGCCATCGGCGAAGTCAGCGTCGCCGACCGCAATCTGATGGGGCGCGGCCAGTTCGCCAAGGCTGCTGTCCAGTACGGTCAGCGCGTGCGCGGCCTCGATTTGTCTTTCGTCGAGCCCTATCTGTTGGGCTACCGCATGGCGGGCGGCGTCGACCTGTTCGCGAAGCAGAACCTCGCGTCGGACTACGTCTCCTACGACACCCTGACCTACGGCACGAATCTGCGCCTCGGTTTCGGGCTGAGCGAAGAAATCGCCTTCCAGCCGCGCTATTCGATCTATCGGCAGGAGATCACGCTGCCGAACCAGTACAACGACTGTCAAAATTCGACGACCAAGCCGGTCGTTCCCGGGGACAGCTGCTACAACAACGGCGAAGCTTCGCTGGCGGTACGCAAGGAACTGGCCAACGGCGCCGTGCTGGTCTCGCTCGTCGGCTATTCGTTGTCCTACAACACCCTCGACAACGTGCGGCTGCCGACCACCGGCCTCTTTGCCGAGATCAAGCAGGATTTCGCCGGCGTCGGCGGCGACGTGAACTTCGTGCGCACCAGCAGCGAAGCGCGCGCCTATCACGAGGTCTTCCCGGACATCGTCGGCATGGTCAAGTTGCAAGGCGGCCACGTCGGCTCGTGGGGCGGCAAGGACCTGCGCATGCTGGATCACTTCCAGATGGGCCCGAACCTGGTGCGCGGCTTCGCGCCGTCGGGTATCGGCCCGCGCGACCTGACATCCGGCACCAGCAACGACGCGCTCGGCGGCTCGCTCTACTGGGGCGCCACCGTGGAGGCGCTAACGCCGCTCTACTTCCTGCCCAAGGAGATCGGCATCAAGCTCGCGGTCTTCGCCGACGCCGGTTCGCTCTGGAGCTATCAGGGCCCGACGTCCTGGAGCGTCACCGGCGAAACGCTGCAGGTCGGCCTCAACAGCGCGTCCATGATCCGCTCCTCGGTCGGTGTCGGCTTGCTGTGGGATTCGCCGCTTGGGCCGCTGCGTTTCGACTTCGCCTATCCGCTGAGCAAGTTCTGCGAGACGCCGGTCGGCGGCGGCCAGGTTTGCGACCGGACTCAGATCTTCCGGTTCAGCGGCGGCACGAAGTTCTGATGGCGGCCGCGTCCGGCGGCGCGCCCGAACGGAACAGTCCCTTGGCGGCATGAGCGAGCCGGTATTCCTCAGGCACTCGGATGGCCTCACGCTCGATGAGATCGCCGCCGCTGCGGGCGCGGCGGCGCCGGTAGCGCCACAGCCGGGGCGTCGCTTTGCCGGTATCGCGGCACTCGACCATGCCGCGCCCGGCGATCTCACTTTCTTCGAGAACCGGAACTATGTCGCGGCCGCGCGCGCGACGCATGCCGGGTGCTGCCTGACGACCGCCGCGCTCGCCGGCACCTTGCCGGCGCACACGGTGGCGCTGGTCGTGGCGGAGCCCTACCGCGCCTTCGTTACCGTTGCGCGCAAGATGTTTCCGCACGCGCTGCGGCCGTCGGCCTTGCGCGCGCCCGGCGTTTTTGCCGGCGCCCATGTCGACCCGGCCGCGCGGCTGGAAGATGGCGTCGCCATCGATCCCGGCGCGGTGGTCGGAGCGGGTGCCGAGATCGGCAGCGGCACCGCCATCGGCGCCACCGCCGTCATCGACGCGGGCGTGCGCATCGGCCGCGATTGCTCGATCGGCGCCGGCGTGGTGCTCGCCAACGCCTTGGTTGGCGATCGCGTCATCATCCATCCCGGCTGCCAGATCGGCCAGGACGGCTTCGGCTTCGTCATGGGCGCGCAGGGCCACCTCAAGGTGCCGCAAGTCGGCCGTGTCATCATCCAGGACGACGTCGAGATCGGCGCCGGCACGACCGTCGACCGCGGCGCGATCCGCGACACGATCATCGGCGAGGGCACCAAGATCGACAACCTTGTGCAGGTGGGCCACAATGTCTGCATCGGACGGCATTGCATCCTGGTCGCGCAGACCGGCATCGCCGGTTCCTCGACGCTGGAGGACTACGTGGTGCTGGGCGCGCGCGTCGGTTTGAACAACAACGTGACCGTCGGGGAGGGCGCGCACATCGCGGCCACGAGCAACGTGCATGGCGACGTGCCGGCCGGCGCGCGCTGGGGCGGCACGCCCGCCAAGCCGGTGAAGGAGTGGTTCCGCGAGATGACGATCCTCAACCAGTTGGCGCGCCGGGAAATGAGCGCGCGCCGCAAGGTCGAAGGCGCCGACGAGTGAGACGAGTATCATGGACGAAGTAGTCACCAAACTGGAAGCGGCCGATATCGGGGCGATCCTGAAGATGCTGCCGCACCGCTATCCGTTCCTCATGGTCGATCGCGTGACCAACATCCGCGGCGACGAGTTCGGCATCGGCATCAAGAACGTCACCGTCAACGAGCCGCAATTCCAGGGCCACTTTCCCGACAATCCGGTTTTCCCCGGCGTCTTGATGATCGAGGGCATGGCGCAGACCGCCGGCGTGCTCTGCATCGTCGCGATGGGATTGGACCGCGCCAAGAACGTGTTCTTCATGACCATCGACAAGGCCAAATTCCGCCGCCCGGTGGTGCCGGGCGACACCATCGAATATCACATGACGCGCACCGCGCACCGCCGCAACATGTGGTGGTATCGCGGCGAAGCGAAGGTCGCGGGCACGATCGTCGCCGAGGCGGAAGTCGGCGCCATGATCTCCGACATATGAGCGCTGCCATGATCGACCCCTCGGCGCGCGTCGAGGCCGGGGCCGCCATCGGCCGCGACGTTTCGATCGGCCCGTTCTGCACCGTCGGCCCGCACGTGACGATCGGCGACGGCTGCCGGCTCATCGCCCATGTCAACCTGACCGGCCACACCAGCATCGGCCCGCGCACGGTGATCCATCCTTTCGCCTCGCTCGGCTCGCCGCCGCAGTCGCTCGGCTACAAAGGCGAGCCGACGCGTCTCGAGGTCGGCGCCGACTGCGACATCCGCGAGAACGTTACGATGAACACCGGCACCGCCGCCGACCGCGGCGTGACCACGGTCGGTGACGGCTGCTTCTTCATGGTCGGCAGCCACGTCGCCCATGACTGCGTCGTCGGCAACAAGGTGATCTTCGCCAACAATGTCATGCTCGGCGGCCATTCGCAGATCGGCGACAATGTCGTGTTCGGCGGCGGCGTCGCGGTGCGTCAGTTCGCGCGCATCGGCGAGGGCGCCATGATCGTCGGCCTCTCGGGCGTGCGCGCCGACGTCATTCCCTTCGGCATGGCGCACGGGCCGCTCGCCGATCTCGTCGGGCTCAATGTCGTCGGCATGAAGCGGCGCGGCTTGAGCAAGGCCGAGATTCATCGCGTGCGCGCAGCCTACCAGGCGCTGTTCTTCGGCGCGGGCGAGTTCCGCGCACGGCTCGACAAGGTCGCCGCCGACTATGCCGGCGACGCGCTGGTCGTGCGCATCGTCGAGTTCGTCCGCGCGGGCAAGCGCCCGCTCACCATGGCGGTCAACCGCAACGAGGCCGGCGAGGGATCATGAGCGAGGCCGCCGCAGCAGGCCAAGGGCCGCTCGCGCTGGTGTGCGGCGCCGGCAGCCTGCCGCTGGCGGTGGCCGATTACGTCGGCGCGCGCGGCCGCAAGGTGCTGCTGTTTCCGATGCGCGGCATCGCCCGGCCGCAGGACTACGAAGGCCGCGCGCACATGTGGGTGCGCATCGCGCAATTCGCGCCGTTCGAGCGCGCGCTGCACGCGGCCGGCTGCCGCGACATCGTGCTGCTCGGCTCGCTGGTGCGGCCGTCTTTGTGGCAGGTGCGTTTCGATCTCCGTTCGCTCAGCGTATTGGCGCGCATCGCGGCCGGCTTTCGCGGCGGCGACAATCACCTGTTGTCGAACGTGGTGAAGCTGATCGAAGAACAGGGCTTCCGCGTCCTCGGCGCGCATGAAGTGGCGCCGGAGATTCTGGTGCCGCAAGGCGCGCTCGGTTTCGTGCAGCCGTCCGAGCGCGACCGCGCCGATATCGCCTTCGGTCTCGATTATCTGCGCGCCGCCGGCCCCTACGACATCGGCCAGGCCGTGGTGGTCGCCGACCGCCACGTGCTCGCGGTCGAGGCGGCGGAAGGCACCGACGGCATGCTGGCGCGCGTCGCCAAGCTGCGCGCCAGCGGCCGCATCCGCAGCGCCGCCGGCACCGGCGTGCTGGTGAAGGCGCCGAAGCCGCAGCAGGACCGCCGGTTCGATCTGCCGTCGATCGGCCCGGCCACCGCCGAAGGGGTCGCGCGCGCAGGCCTTGCCGGCCTCGCGGTCGTTGCCGGCGAAACCATCGTCGCCGAGCCCGCGCGCCTCATCGCCGCCGCCGACGCCGCCAAGATTTTCGTCGCCGGCGTGCCGGCCGGATCGCCGCAATGAACGCGGAAGCGGGCCCGCACATCTTCCTGGTCGCGGGCGAAGAGTCCGGCGACCGCCTCGGCGCCGCGCTGATCGGCGCGCTGCGCCGCGCCACGCAAGGCCGCGTGCGCTTCTCCGGCGTCGGCGGCGGCCATATGGCGCAGGAGGGTGTGCCGAGTTTGTTTCCACTTGGCGAGCTCGCCATCGTCGGCTTCGCCGCCATTCCGGCGCGTCTGCCGAAAATTCTCGGCCGCATCCGCGAAGCGGCCGATGCGGTGATCGCGGCCAAGCCCGACGTGCTGGTGATCGTCGACAGCCCCGAATTCACCCATCGCGTGGCGAAGCGCGTGCGCGCCCGCGCGCCGCATATCCCGATCGTCGATTACGTCTGCCCGTCGGTGTGGGCGTGGCGGCCGGGCCGCGCGCGTGCGATGAAGCCTTACGTCGACCGTGTGCTTGCATTGCTGCCGTTTGAACCGTCTGCGATGGCGCGTCTCGGCGGCCCGCCGACGAGCTATGTCGGACATCCGCTGGGCGAGCAGGCGGCGCGCTTACGGCCGAATGCGGAAGAGGCCCAGCGCCGTCTTTCCGATCCGCCGGTCCTCATCGTGCTGCCGGGCAGCCGCTCGGCCGAGATCCGGCGCATGGCCGGGATTTTCGGGCAGGCGTTAGGAATTGTTTCACGTGAAACGCCGCTCGAAGTGGTGGTGCCGGCGGTGCCCCGGCTGGCGGACATGGTCCGCGCCGCGGTGGCCGAATGGCCCGTTTCGGCCCGCGTCGTCACCGATCCGGCCGACAAGGAAGCCGCCTTCCGCACCGCCCGGGCGGCGCTGAGCAAATCGGGGACGTCGACCCTGGAGCTGGCGGTCGCCGGCATTCCGATGGTCACGGCCTATAAAGTTCCGATTGTAGAAGAGGTTATCGGACGGCTGCTGATTACCGTTCCGAGCGTCATCCTCGCCAACATCATCCTGGACGGGCCGGTGGTGCCGGAATTCCTGCAGCGCGACTGCACCCCTTCGCGCCTCGCCGCCGCGCTCGCGCCGCTGCTGCGCGATACGCCCGAGCGGCGGCGCCAGATCGAGTCCTTCGCCCGCCTGGACGTCCTGATGGAGATCGGAACCGCCATCCCGAGCGAGCGGGCGGCCGCGGCGGTCCTGGCCGCCCTTAACCACCCGTCACGCGCCCCGATGGCGCCCGCCGGGCCAAGGGCGTAGCTTGCTGCGCCGCGCCCATTGGGCGTATGTCATGGCCGAAAGTTGGGAATTCCGCCTTTGACCCTGCCACCCCGCGCCACCATTACCGCCGTCCACGGCTATGTTCCGCCGGACCTGCTGACCAATGCGGAATTGGCCCGCATGGTCGACACCAGCGACACCTGGATCACCGAGCGCACCGGCATCAAGGAGCGCCACATCCTGAAAGGCGAGGGGCTCGGCACCTCGCATATGGCGGCCGAGGCCGTGCGCGGGCTGCTGGCCAAGACCGGCACCAAGCCGGGCGAGGTCGATCTGCTGATCTGCGCCACCACGACGCCGGACATGCAGTTCCCGTCGACCGCCAACCTGATCTGCGACATGGTCGGTATCAACAACATCGGCTCGTTCGACGTGCAGGCGGCCTGCTCGGGCTTCCTCTATTCGCTCACCATCGCGACGCAGTTCATCGCCGCCGGCACCGCGCGCAAGGTGATCGTGGTCGGCGCCGACAAGATGTCGTCGATCATCGACTACACCGACCGCGCCACCTGCGTGCTGTTCGGCGACGGCGCCGGCGCGGTGCTGCTCGAGGCGCAGGACAACGGCTACGGCATCATGGACGCGCTGATCCGCTCCGACGGCGCCGGCATGATCCATTTGCACCAGAAGGCCGGCGGCTCGCGCCTGCCGGCGAGCGCGGAGACGGTGGCCAAGCGCCAGCACTACGTGCACCAGGAAGGCGCGGCCGTGTACAAGTTCGCCATCGCCAAGATGGCGGAAGTCGCCGGCGAGATCATGAGCCGCAACAATCTGCGCGGCGACATGATCGACTGGCTGGTGCCGCACCAGGCCAACAAGCGCATCATCGAGTCCACCGCCGAGCGCATGGGCCTGCCGATGGAGCGCGTGATGGTGACCATCCACAAATACGGCAACACCACCAACGCCACCATCCCGCTGTCGCTGTGGGACTACGAGCCGCAGCTCAAGGCCGGCAACCGCCTGGTGCTCGCCGCCTTCGGCGGCGGGTTCACCTGGGCGGGGGTGTATGTGACCTGGGCGTACGATGGGGCGAAGGCGGCGAGGGGCAATGGCGCGAACGGCAAGGTGAGCTAGCGCTAACGCAACAACGGCCTGTAGCGGAAACGTGCCTCCTCGATAATCGTATAGCGCCCGAACAAGCCGTCGCCGAAGCGTTCAATTGCAGCGAAGAGTCGTTCGGCGCGCAGAGATCGCATAGATTGATCGATGCGCAGCAACACCAATCCGGGCACGCTGCCGCCGCGATGAAACACCAGTTCACCGAAATCTTTGTCGTCGGTCAGCAGGAGGCGATGATCCTGGCGTGCCCGTGACATGACCGCAAGATCATCGGCCGCCGGCTCTATGTTGCCGACAAAGACAATGTCATGACCCGACGCCTGAAGGCTTGCGATCAGCGCTACGTCGACACATTCATCGACGAGCCATCGCACGGCTATCCGTACACGGTTTCTTCGTCGGCCAGATAATCGGCGGCGAAAGCTTGCGCGGCGAGTATATCCTCGCGTCGCAAACGCGGATGGTCGGCCAGAACGGCGTCGAACGTCATCCCGGTGCCGAGCTTGCGGAGAACCAGCTCAACCGGAATGCGGGTGCCGCGGATCACGGGTTTGCCACCCATGATGCCGGGATTGATCTCGATGCGCTCGTGAGCCATAGGCGCCTCTCGGGTTCGGATGGCAAAATACCATGAACCGCGACGGATGCGAAGGTCTCCGTCGCGAACCCGGACTCCATTATCGTTTCAGAATTCGTTTCTGGATTCCGGGTTCGCTCGCTCACGCGGGCGCCCCGGAATGACAGTGGAAACTACTTCCTCCGCGAAATCGGCACGTAGTCCCGCTTGGTCGCGCCGGTGTAGAGCTGGCGCGGGCGGCCGATTTTCTGCTTGGGGTCCTCGATCATTTCCTTCCACTGCGCAATCCAGCCGACGGTGCGCGCGACCGCGAACAGCACGGTGAACATGGTGGTCGGGAAGCCCATCGCCTTGAGCGTGATGCCCGAATAGAAGTCGATGTTGGGGTAGAGCTTCTTCTCGATGAAATACTCGTCGTGCAGCGCGACCTTCTCCAGCTCCATGGCGACGTCGAGCAGCGGATCGTCCTTGATGCCGAGCTCCGCCAGAACCTCGTGGCAGGTCTTCTGCATGATCTTGGCGCGCGGGTCGTAGTTCTTGTAGACGCGGTGGCCGAAGCCCATCAGGCGGAAACTGTCGTTCTTGTCCTTCGAGCGCTTGACGAATTCCGGGATGCGGTCGACCGAGCCGATCTCGGCCAGCATGTTGAGCGCGGCTTCGTTGGCGCCGCCATGCGCGGGCCCCCACAGACAGGCGCAGCCGGCCGCGATGCAGGCGAACGGGTTGGCGCCCGAGGAGCCGGCGAGCCGCACCGTCGAGGTCGAGGCGTTCTGCTCGTGGTCGGCGTGCAGGATGAAGATGCGGTCCATGGCGCGCGCCAAGACCGGGTTCGGCTTGTAGTCCTCGGTCGGCACGGCAAAGCACATGCGCAGGAAGTTCGAGGCGTAGTCGAGATCGTTCTTCGGATACACGAAGGGCTGGCCGATCGAATATTTGTAGGCCATGGCGGCCAGCGTCGGCACCTTGGCGATCATGCGGATCGACGCGATCATGCGCTGGTGCGGATCGGAGATGTCGGTGGAGTCGTGGTAGAAGGCCGAGAGCGCGCCGATCGAGCCGGTCATCACCGCCATCGGGTGGGCGTCGCGGCGAAAGCCCTGGAAGAACCGGCTCATCTGCTCGTGCACCATGGTGTGGCGCGTGACCCGGTAGTCGAAGTCGGCCTTCTGCGCGGCGGTCGGCAGTTCCCCGTACAGCAGCAGGTAGCAGGTCTCGAGGAAATCGCCGTGCTCGGCCAGCTGCTCGATCGGGTAGCCCCGATACATCAGGATGCCTTCGTCGCCGTCGATATAGGTGATCTTGGACTCGCAGCTCGCCGTCGAGGTGAAGCCGGGGTCGTAAGTGAACATGCCGGCCTCGCCGTAGAGCTTGGCGATGTCGATCACGTCCGGGCCGACCGTGCCGCTGTAGATGGGCAGGTCATAGTTCTTGTTGCCGACCGTCAGCGAGCCGGTCCTTTTGTCGGTTTTGGCGTCCATGGCCGGGCCCTCGAATTGGCGAGCGATGCGCGTGAAAAGTCCGGCCGGGGTCGCGATTCGCCTTGGCGGCGTGCGTGTTCCGGCCGTTGTTTGCGTAACCCATTCAAGTGTGCGCTGCAAGATCGCGCGCCGCGCGGCTGTGCCCTGCGATTGGGCATGCCTGCGGCTTGGACGATGTGAAAATGCGGCGCGGGAACCTAGCCGGCCTGGTCGCGCAGGCGGGCGAGGCTTTCGTCCTTGCCGAGCACGGCGAGCACGTCAAAGATCGGCGGCGAGGTGGTCTTGCCGGTGAGCGCGGCGCGCAAGGGCTGCGCCACGGCGCCGAGCTTGACGCCGGTCTTCTCGGCAAAGCCGCGCACCACTGCCTCGGCCGCGGCGGCGCTCCACTCGGTGACCGATTCGAGGGCAGGCAACAGCGCCGCGATGGTCGCCTTCGCCTCCGCCGTCAGCAGCGCCTGCGCCGCCTCGGCGATGGCCAGCGGGCGGGTGGCCCAGAGGAAGCGGGTCGCCTCGAACAGTTCGACCAAAGTCTTAGCGCGTTCCTTCAAGCCCGGCATGGCGGCCAGCATTTTGGCGCGCAAGGCGGGGCTGAGCTTGGACTTAAGCTCGTCGCCGCCGGCGATGTGCGGCAGCAGGTCCTCCAGCGCCGCGATCAGGTCGGCGTCGGGCGTCGCGCGGATGTAGTGGCCGTTGAGGCTCTCCAGCTTGGCGAAGTCGAAGCGCGCCGGCGAACGTCCGATATGGGCGAGGTCGAAGGCGGCGACCATCTCCTCGGTGGTGAATATCTCCTGGTCGCCGTGGCTCCAGCCCAGCCGCACCAGGTAGTTCCGCATCGCCGCCGGCAGGTAGCCCATGGCGCGGTAGGCGTCGACGCCGAGCGCGCCGTGGCGCTTGGACAGCTTCGAGCCGTCCGGCCCGTGGATGAGCGGGATGTGCGCCATCGACGGCACCGTCCAGCCGAGCGCCTCGTAGATGTGCTTCTGGCGCGCGCCGTTGGTGAGGTGGTCGTCGCCGCGGATGATGTGGGTGACGCCCATGTCGTGGTCGTCCACCACCACCGCCAGCATGTAGGTCGGATTGCCGTCCGAGCGCAGCAGCACCAGGTCGTCGAGGTCGGCATTCTGCCAGACGACGCGGCCCTGCACCTGGTCCTCGATCACGGTCTCGCCTTCCTGCGGCGCCTTCAGACGGATGACCGGCTTGACGCCGGCCGGCGCCTCGGAGGGGTCGCGGTCGCGCCAGCGCCCGTCATAGAGCTTGGAGCGGCCTTCCTTGCGGGCGGCCTCGCGCATCACCTGGAGCTCTTCCGGCGAGGCGTAGCAGCGGTAGGCCTTGCCCTCGGCCAAGAGCTGCTCGGCCACCGCGCGGTGGCGGGCAGCGCGCGCGAACTGGAACACGATGTCGCCGTCCCAGGTCAGCCCGAGCCACGACAGCCCGTCGATGATGGCGGCGATGGCGGCGTCGGTCGAGCGCTCGCGGTCGGTGTCCTCGATCCGCAGCAGCATCTTGCCGCCGTGGCGGCGCGCATAGAGCCAGTTGAACAGCGCGGTGCGCCCGCCGCCGATATGGAGGAAGCCGGTCGGGGAGGGCGCGAAGCGGGTGACGACGGGAGCGCTCATCGGCGGCCGTGTAGCATAGGTCCCGGAGAAAGAGTCAGCGCGGTTGACATTGAGCCGAGCGTCCCGTCATACGGGCCGCAGAATAAGGTGATTGACGAGCCGAGGAAGCATGGCCAGCGACGAAAAGGCAAGCGGGAAAGAGGCGGCGGCCGAGCCGGGGCGCGATTTCATCCGCGACATCGTCAAGGCCGACCTCGACGCCGGCCGCGTCAAGGGCGTCGTCACCCGCTTCCCGCCCGAGCCGAACGGCTACCTGCATATCGGGCACGCCAAGTCGATCTGCCTGAATTTCGGCATCGCCCAGGAGTTCGGCGGCCGCTGCCACCTGCGCTTCGACGACACCAATCCGGTCAAGGAAGAGCAGGAATACATCGACGCCATCAAGGCCGACGTGACGTGGCTCGGCTTCGACTGGGGCGAGCACCTCTACTATGCCTCGGACTATTTCGAGCGGCTCTACGGCTGGGCCGAGGACCTGATCCGGGCCGGCAAGGCTTACGTCGACGACCAGAGCCCGGAGGAGATGCGCGTCAACCGCGGCACGCTCACCGAGCCGGGCAAAAATTCGCCCTTCCGCGACCGCTCCGTGGAGGAGAACCTCGACCTGTTCCGCCGCATGCGGGCCGGCGAGTTCGAGAACGGCGCGCGCGTGCTGCGCGCCAAGATCGACATGGCCTCGGGCAACATCAACCTGCGCGACCCGGTGATGTACCGCATTCTCCATGCTTCGCACCCGCGCACCGGCACGGCATGGAAGATCTATCCGAGCTACGACTACGCGCACGGCCAGTCGGACGCGATCGAGGGCATCACGCATTCGATCTGCACGCTGGAATTCGAGGACCACCGGCCGCTCTACGACTGGTTCATCGAGAACCTCGACGTGCCCTCGCGCCCGCGCCAGTACGAGTTCGCGCGGCTCAACCTTACGTACACGGTGCTGTCGAAGCGCGTGCTGACCATGCTGGTGCGTGACGGCCACGTGAACGGCTGGGACGACCCGCGCATGCCCACTTTGGCCGGCCTGCGCCGGCGTGGCGTGCCGCCTTCCGCGCTGCGCGATTTCGTCAAGCGCATCGGCGTGGCGAAAGCCAACAGCGTGGTCGACATGGGCATGTTCGAGTTCTCGGTGCGCGAGGCGCTCAACAAGACCTCGCAGCGGCGCATGGCGGTCATGAAGCCGCTCAAGGTCGTGATCGAGAACTACCCGGAAGGGCAGACGGAAGAGCTCGACGCCGTCAACCATCCCGACGATGCGGCCGCCGGCTCCCGCAAGGTCAAGTTCGGCCGCGAGCTCTTCATCGAGCAGGACGACTTCATGGAGAACCCGCCAAAGAAGTTCTTCCGGCTGTCGCCCGGCATGGAGGTGCGGCTGCGCTACGCCTACTTCATCACCTGCAAGGAGGTGGTGAAGGACGCAAATGGCGCGGTGACCGAGCTGCGCTGCACCTACGACCCGGCGACCAAGGGCGGCAACGCGCCCGACGGCCGCAAGGTGAAGGCGACGATCCACTGGGTGTCGGCGAAGGATTCCATCGCGGCCGAGGTGCGCGTCTACAATCCGCTCTTCACCAGGCCCGACCCGACCGGCGGCGAGGGCTTCGCCGGCGACCTCAGCCCGCATTCGCTCGAGGTGCTGGGCAACGCGCGGCTGGAGCTCTCGCTCGCCTCCGGCGCGGCCGGCGAGGTGTTCCAGTTCGAGCGCCAGGGCTATTTCTGCCGCGACAAGGACTCCGCGCCGGGCAAGCCGGTGTTCAACCGCACCATCGGGCTGCGCGATACCTTCGCGAAGGAAGTGGGGAAGGGGTAGGCGGGCGGATAAGCCCACCTGTCCCGGATGCACCGCAGCACGAGCGTCAGCGAAGTGATGCGGTGCTGATCCGGGACCGCCCCAAACGACGCTTTCTGGCGATCCCGGGTCTGCAGCGCACCGTTCGCAGCGCTCACGCTGCGCTACGCCCGGGACAAGGGTTCACAACCGTTCTCCTAGTCACAACCTGAGATTGCCCTAGCATGCCCGGGCGTTGGGGGCGTCATGGCGGGCGAGGACAGACCGCGTGCGAAGGCTCTGGCGGCGGCGATCGCGG
Organism: Pseudolabrys sp.; assembly: GCA_022841665.1. Lineage (GTDB taxonomy): Bacteria > Pseudomonadota > Alphaproteobacteria > Rhizobiales > Xanthobacteraceae > Pseudolabrys. The sequence goes on along the minus strand of JALHRB010000007.1, from coordinate 35,655 downwards.
CCGCGCGCCGCCGCGCCGGCCTCGCACTGCCCGATGGCGTCACCGCCACGGCCGAGCGCACGCGCAAAGTGCTTGCCGAATGGGCCTGGGCCGAGGTCGCGCCCGGGCGCTTGCTGCCCTGGCTGCCGGTCGCCTTCGGCTTCGGCATCGTCCTTTACTTCACCGCCGGGCGCGAGCCGCTCTGGGCGGCGGCAGTCGGCGCAAGCGTCGTCGCCATGGCGATTGCCTTCGCCGCACGGCGCAGCAGCGTCGGCTTTCCTTTGGCGCTCGGCCTCGCCGCCATCGCGGCCGGCTTTGCGGTCGCCACCCTGCACACGCTGCGTGTTGCGCATCCCGTGCTGCAGTTCCCGGTCGGCAGCGCCGCCATCAAGGGCTTCGTCGAGGTGCGCGAGGAGCGCGCGAAGAGCGACCGCGTCGTCATCCGCGTGCGCGCGATCGAGGGCGCGCGCATGCGCGAGAAGCCGGAGCGCGTGCGCGTCGCCGTGCGCAAGGAGACGGCGCCGCCGGTTGGCGCCTTCGTCGAGCTGAAGGCGCACCTGTCGCCGCCTTTGCAGCCGTTGCGCCCCGGCGGCTACGACTTCGCGCGCGGCATGTATTTCCAGCAGATCGGCGCGTCCGGCTACGCGCTCGGCCATATCAAGACCGCGCCCGCGCCGGAGGCGCCCGGCTTCTGGCTGCGCTATGCAACGATCGTCGATAGTATGCGCGAAGGCATCGACAACCGCATCCGCGCGCAGCTGCCGGGCGACCGCGGCTCGATCGCGTCGGCGCTGATCACCGGCAAACGCGACGCCATCTCGCCGCCGGTCAACGACGCGATGTACATATCGAGCCTGGCGCACGTGCTGTCGATCTCCGGCTACCACATGGCGGTGGTGGCCGGCATCGTGTTCTTCGTCATCCGCGCGGGGCTCGCGCTCGCGCCGACGCTGGCGACGCGGCGGCCGATCAAGAAATGGGCGGCAGCCGGCGCGCTCGCCGCCGCCGCGTTCTACCTGGTGCTGTCGGGCGCGGAGGTCGCGACGCAGCGCTCCTTCATCATGGTCGCCATCGTGCTCGCCGGCGTGATGGCCGACCGGCCGGCGCTCACCTTCCGCACGCTCGCGGTTGCCGCTTTCGTCGTGCTGGCGTTGTCGCCGGAGTCGGTCGTGCATCCGAGTTTCCAGATGTCGTTTGCCGCGACTTTGGCGCTGATCGCGGCCTACCAGAACGGGCTGCCAAATAGCGTATTTGGGCGGCCGGATGCCGAGTCCTCGCTGCAGGCGCGCGTCGCGCTGTGGGGCGGGCGCGAGATCGCCGCGCTGGTGCTGGCCTCGCTGGTCGCGGGGCTCGCCACCACGCCTTACGCCGCCTTCCACTTCCACCGCGTCGCGCCCTATGGCGTGCTCGCCAATCTCGCCGCCATGCCGGTGGTGTCGATCCTCGTCATGCCGATGGGCATCCTCGGCGTGCTGGCCATGCCGTTCGGCTTCGACGGCCTGTTCTGGCGGCTGATGGGCGACGGCATCGACTGGATGATCGGGGTTGCGCTGTGGGTGACGAGCCTGCCCGGCGCGGTCGGACATATGCGCGCCTTCGGCACCGGGCCGCTGCTGCTCGGCACCGCCGGGCTGCTGCTGGTCTGCCTGCTGCGCACGCCGCTGCGCTGGAGCGGGGCGGTGCTCGCCGTCGCCGCCAGCCTGTGGGCGGTCGCGGCGACGAAACCGGACATCCTGATCTCGGGCGAAGGCCAGGCGGCCGCGCTGCGCGGCGCCGACGGGCGGCTGCGCGTGCTGCATAGCGGGCGCGACACCTTCGCGGTCAAGGACTGGCTCGCCGCCGACGGCGATGCGCGCGCGCCAAAGGACACGAGTTTAAGCGAAGGGGTGCGCTGCGACGCCGCCGGTTGCATCGGGAAGCTGAAGGACGGGCGGCCGGTCGCGTTCGCGCTCACGATCGAGGCCTTCGCCGAGGACTGCGCCCGCGCGGCGGTGGTGCTCAGTGCGCGCGAGGCGCAAGGCGCCTGCGCCGCCATGCTGGTCGACCGCAAGGTCTGGCGCGCGCAGGGCGCGACCAGTTTGCGCTGGACCGGCGACCGTTTCGAGATCGAGGCGGCGCGACCGCCCGGTTATGACCGGCCCTGGGCGCGCGCGAAGGACACGCCGGCGGAGGTAGTGCCGTCACGGCCAGCCGCGCGCGATGCGACGCCGCGCACGGAGGACCTGGAGGCGGGGGATTAGCTCTCCGCTGTCATGCCCCGCGAAGGCGGGGCATCCAGTATGCCGCAGCACCCTAAATTGAAAGACAGGGGTTACTGGATCACCCGCTTGCGCGGGTGATGACAGCCTGCGGGTTAATACCTTCGGAACAGCCCGGCCAGCTTGCCCTGGATGCGCACGCGGTTGGGTGGCAGGATGCGCACCTCGTAGGACGAGTTGGCCGGCTCGAGCGCGATGGAGGCGCCGCGGCGGCGGAAGCGCTTGAGGGTGGCTTCCTCGTCGTCGATCAGCGCCACCACGATGTCGCCGGTTTCGGCCGCTTCCGATTTGCGGATCAGCGCGATGTCGCCGTCGAGGATGCCGGCCTCGATCATCGAGTCGCCGCGCACTTCCAAAGCGAAATGCTCGCCGGCCGACAAGAGGTCGGGCGGCATGTTGATGACATGGCTGCGGGTCTGGATCGCCTCGATCGGCGTGCCGGCAGCGATGCGGCCCATGACCGGCACCGCGATCGGGCGGCCACTGTTGTCGTCCTCGGAGACCTGGCGGACGCGGCCGAGGTCGCCCTCGATGACGCTCGGGGTGAAGCCGCGCGAGCGGGCGCTACCGCCGCTGATGCCGTGAGCGACCGAATCCGGCAGCTTGATCACCTCAATGGCGCGCGCCCGGTTGGGCAGGCGGCGGATGAAGCCGCGCTCCTCCAAAGCCGTGATCAGGCGGTGGATGCCGGACTTGGAGCGCAGGTCGAGGGCGTCCTTCATCTCGTCGAAGGAGGGCGGAACGCCGGCCTCGGTCAGCCGCTCGTGGATGAAACGCAGGAGCTCAAACTGCTTGCGCGTCAGCATCTGGTTCTCTCCATCGCCCGCCGGTACCCCCAGAGGCCCCGGCAGCTAGAAACAAATCATGAACGGACACTATCTGTTCGATATGTGTTCCGCAACCATTTAATTTGGGGTGAAGAAGTCGAACGGCCGCTACAGGGCAAGCTTAAGGATGACGCACGTTGACCCTATTGAGGCCGCCGGTGCGTTCGGTTCCCGAATCACGAGGCAGCCCGCCTGGGCCAACGGCGCCATCAGGGAACTGTCCTGCAAGGGCACCGGGGTCGCCACCGGGCCGTCCGGGCCGATCTCCAGGGTGGCGCGCAGATAGTCCGCCCGCTCGTCATTGGCCGGCACGTCGCGCCCGAGGCGCGCCGGTTCCGGCACGCGCTCGACGTCGTGGCGGCCCGAGAGCTTGCGGATCAGCGGCGCCAGGAACAGGAAGGCGCAGACGTAGGACGACACCGGGTTGCCGGGCAGGCCGAGCACCTGAAGCGGCCCGAGCTTGCCGTGCATCATCGGCCGGCCGGGCCGCAGCGCCACCCGCCAGAACGACAGGTCGAGCCCTTCGGCCTTGAGCGCGCGCTGCACCAGGTCGTGCTCGCCGACCGAGGCGCCGCCGGTGGTCACCAGGATGTCGGCGCCCCAGTCGCGGGCCGCGCGGACGGCGGCGGCGATGTCCTCGAGTCGGTCGCGCACGATGCCGAAGTCGCGCGCCTCGGCGCCTTCGTTCTGCGCCAGGGCGGTGAGCGCAAAGCCGTTGGAATAGACGATCTGGCCGGGGCCGGGCGTGCCGCCGGGCGCGATCAGCTCGTCGCCGGTGCCGGCGATCGCCACCTTGGGCCTGCGGTGCACCGGCAGCGCCGCATGGTTCATCGCCGCCGCCAGCATCAGGTCGCGGTCGCTCAGGCGCGTGCCCTTGCGCAGCAGCACTTGTCCCTGGCGGAAATCGACGCCTTCGGCGCGCACGTTGCGCCCCGCTTTGGTCGGCTTCTGGAAATTGACTTTGTCGCCATCGCGCGTGGCGATTTCCTGCACCACCACGGTGTCGCTGCCCTTCGGCAGCACGCCGCCGGTGAAGATGCGCGCGGCCTCGCCCGGCTTGACCTCGCCCGCGAAAGGGTGCCCGGCGGCGACTTCGCCGATCACCCTCAGCGTCACAGGCGCGTTGGCGACGTCGGCGCCGCGCAGCGCATAACCGTCCATGGCGGAGACGGCGGCGGGCGGCTGCGAGCGCGTGGCGGCGATATCCTCGGCCAGCACGCGGCCGAGCGCGTCCTTGAGCGCGACGGTCTCGACGGGCAGGGGCCCGGCGCCGGCCAGCACCCGTTGCAGCGCCTCGGCGACCGGCATGAGGCTCATCGCAGAACCGTTCGTCCCCGCGCAAGCGGGGACCCAGTGCAGCGCAGGTCAACCGCTCCGAAGTTCGGGCTGGATTCCCGCTTACGCGGGAATGAGCGGAGAAGGGCGCACTGCTTCATCTCAGCGCTCCACGCGCCAATGCCCGGAGCGTCCGCCGCTTTTTTCCAAAAGCCGGATACCCTCGATGCGCATGCCGCGCTCCACCGCTTTGACCATGTCGTAGATGGTCAGGCAGGCGATCGAGACGGCGGTCAGCGCCTCCATCTCGACCCCGGTCGGGCCGGTGACCTTCACCGTCGCCTGCACCAGGAAGCCGGGGAGCGCATGCTCGGGATTGATCTCCAACACCACCTTGGTGATCGGCAGCGGATGGCAGAGCGGGATCAGGCTGTGCGTGCGCTTGGCCGCCATGATGCCGGCGAGCCTTGCCGCGCCCAGCACGTCGCCTTTGAGCGCGTTGCCGGCGATGACCAGGTCGAGCGTCTCCTTGCGCATGATGACGCGGCCTTCGGCGACCGCGATGCGCTCGGTCGGCGGCTTGGCGGAGACATCGACCATGCGCGCCTGCCCGCGCGTGTCGAGATGGGTGAGCAATTCGGCGTCGCCCATCATCGGCGTGGCCTTGGCCCGCGCCTTGGGCTTCGCGCGGGACTTGGCGCCGGACTTGGCGCGCGTGGCGACCGGTTTCCTGGTCCGCGCCATGGGCTACTCCACGGCTGCGCGCTGGCGCGCGAGCAAAGCGCGGGTGGCGGCGGTAACGTCGGGCTGGCGCATCAGGCTCTCGCCGATGAGGAAGGTGTTGATGCCCGCGCGCGCGAGGCGGGCGAGGTCGGCCGGCGTGTTGAGCCCGCTTTCGCCGACCACCACGCGGTCGCGCGGCACGCGCGGGGCGAGGCGCTCGCTCACCTCCAGCGCCGTCTTGAAGGTGCGCAGGTCGCGGTTGTTGATGCCGATCAGCCGTGATTTCAGGCGCATGGCCCGCTCAAGCTCATCTTCCTGATGAACTTCAACAAGCACGTCCATACCCCAGGAAAAAGCGGCGCTTTCGATCTCCGCGGCAGCCGCGTCCGAAACCCCGGCCATGATGATCAGGATGCAGTCGGCCCCCAGCGCCCGCGATTCGGCCACCTGATAGGGCTCGTAGACGAAGTCCTTGCGCAGCGCCGGTAGCCTGGTGGCGTCGCGTGCTTGCGCGAGAAACTCCGGCCGGCCCTGGAACGAGGGGGCGTCGGTCAAGACCGACAGGCAGGTCGCGCCGCCCGCCTCATAAGCGCGGGCGAGTGCCGGCACATCGAAATCGGCGCGGATCAGCCCCTTCGACGGGCTCGCCTTCTTGATCTCGGCGATCAGCGCATAGTCGCCGGTCGCAATCTTCTTCTCGATCGCCTTGAGGAAGCCGCGCGGGGCCGCCGCGGCCTTGGCTTCGGCCTCGACCACGCTCATGGGCTTCACGCGCTTGGCCGCCGCGATCTCCTCGCGCTTGTAGGCTTCGATCTTGGCGAGGATGTCGGACATCATTTTCCCCTGCGCATGATCTTATCCGAAAACCGGTGCCCACTTTTCGGGATCATGCGCGTTAAGCTTCCACCGCGCACGACACCGCGATCAGCCGGTCGAGCCGGCCTTCGGCCTCGCCCGAGTCGATCGCCTTCGCCGCCAGCTTCGCGCCTTCCTTCAAGTCGGCCGCCTTGCCGGCCACGATCAGGGCCGCCGCCGCGTTCAAAATCGCCACCTCGCGGAACGCGCTCTTCTTGCCCTTGAGCACGTCGAGCAGCGCCCTGGCGTTATGCTCGGCGTCGCCCCCCTTCAGCGCCTCCGGCTGCACGCGCGCAAGCCCCGCGTCCTCCGGCGAAATCTCGAAGCTGCGCACCTTGCCGCCCTTCAATTCCGCCACGCTGGTGGTGCCGGCGGTGGTGATTTCGTCGAGCCCGTCCGAGCCGTGCACGACCCAGACCGTCTCCGAGCCGAGATTGTTCAAGACCTGCGCCATCGGCTCGATCCAGTGCCGGGAGAAGGTGCCGATCATTTGGCGCTTGACGCTGGCCGGGTTCGACAGCGGCCCGAGCAAATTGAAGATGGTGCGGGTGCCGAGCTCGACGCGGGTCGGCCCGACGTTCTTCATGGCCGGGTGATGCGCCGGCGCGAACATGAAGCCGATGCCGGCGTCCTTGATGCATCTTCCCACCTGCTCGGCATTAAGGTCGATCTTGACGCCAAGCGCCTGCAGCACGTCGGCGGCGCCCGATTTCGACGACAGCGCGCGGTTGCCGTGCTTGGCGACCGGCACGTCCGCGCCGGCGACGATGAAGGCCGCGCAGGTCGAGATGTTGTAGGAGCCGGACGCGTCGCCGCCGGTGCCGACCACGTCGACCGCGTCGCTAGGGGCCTTCACGGGAAGCATCTTGGCGCGCATGGTGGTGACCGCGCCGGTGATCTCGTCGACCGTCTCGCCGCGCACGCGCAGCGCCATCAAAAGCCCGCCCATCTGCGAGGGCGTGGCCTCGCCCGACATCATGCGGTCGAAGGCGTTGGCGGCTTCCGCGCGCGTGAGGCTGGCGCCGGTCGCGACCTTGGCGATGAGCGCCTTGAAATCGTCGGCCATGACTTCAGCCCGCCGCTTCGAGTGCGGGCGCCGGCCGCGCCGGGCGCCGCCCGCGCTGCGCGTTCCAGGCCGCCGACAGATCGAGAAAATTCTTCAGCATCAGGTGGCCGTGCTCGGAGGCGATGCTTTCGGGATGGAATTGCACGCCGTGGATCGGCAGGCTCTCGTGCATCAGGCCCATCACGAGCTTGTCGCCGGTTTCGGCATTGACCTTCAATTGCGCCGGCATGGTCGCGCGCTCCACCACGAGCGAGTGATAGCGCGTGGCCTGGAACGGGCCGTTGATGCCGCGGAACACGCCGGTGCCGTTGTGGCGGATCTCGGACAGCTTGCCGTGCACCGGCACGGGCGCGCGCACCACCTTGCCGCCGAACACCTGGCCGATGGCCTGGTGGCCGAGGCAGACGCCCATCAGCGGCACCTTGCCGGCGGCCTTGCCGATGAGGTCGAGGCAGATGCCGGCCTCGTTCGGCGTGCAGGGGCCGGGCGAGAGCACGATGGCTTCCGGGTCGGACGCCAGCACGTCCGCAGACGTGACCTTGTCGTTCCTGTGCACGACGACGTCCGCCCCCAAGCCGCCCAGGTAATGGACGAGGTTGAAGGTGAAGCTGTCGTAATTGTCGATCAGGACGATCATGTTTTGGGTGCCCGCTCAAGGTCTTAGAGGGGGCACCTAGAGGGGTCAAGCGGCGCGCAATCAGCGCACGCGAGGCCGTTTTTCAGCCCGAGTGGCATACATCCAGATGCCCACGCCGCCGCCGACAACAAGCAACAGGACGATAGGCGCTACGAGAAAATAGAGCTGCGCGGCACTCATGGTTTGAGTCTCCCTAGAGCTCCTTGGCCCACCAAATGTAAGCCAATTCCGGCCAAAAACCATAGGAGGCCACTCAAGACCCACCAAGCCGTTATCGCCGGGCTGGACACGCCGTTCAGGATACCAACGGTCGGCCCGACGACGGCGGTGATGACGGTAGCGACCGCCATGTTGTTGAGGGCCGTGGCCAGCAACTTGATGCGCTCGTTGTGAATGAGGCTCATGCGGCCGCAGGATACCACAACCCAGGGACGAGTCAGCCCAGCCTCGATTGCCGGGCCGGGAACCTGGGCGCGCCGCCGCTGCTTATGCCCCCTGACAACCGTTTTGCGGGACCACGGGCCATGCATCACTACCTGAAATTCGCCGCCATGATCGCGACCTCGACCGTCGTGATGTACGGCCTCATGTACCTGAACGTCTGGGCCGCCGACCACATCTTCTTCAGCCAGACGCGCGCCTTCATGGCGCTGATCATGGGCGCGACCATGGCCATCGTCATGCTGCTGTTCATGTGGGGCATGTACAAAAATATCCGAGCAAACATCGCCATCCTTGCCGCCAGCGTTGCGGTCTTTGCCGGCTCGCTCTACCTCGTGCGCAGCCAGGCGACGGTCGCGGACGTGGCCTGGATGAAGGCGATGATCCCGCACCATTCCATCGCCATCCTGACCAGCCGCCGCGCCACCATCACCGATCCGCGCGCCAAGGACCTGGCGGGCCGCATCATCGAGGCGCAGGAGCGCGAGATCGTCGAAATGAAGGCGCTGATCGCGGATTTGCAGGCGAAGCGGTAGCGCGCAGAGCGCGCGCTCATTGCCCTCTCTTGGCCTGGCTCGCAAACCGGCGCGCTTCTTCCGCCGCGCGGAACAGGGCCTTCGCCTTGTTGACACATTCCTGCTGCTCGGAGTCCGGGTTTGAATCGGCGACGATGCCGGCGCCGGCCTGCACATACATCGTGCCGTCCTTGACCAGCGCGGTGCGCAGCACGATGCAGGTGTCCATCTCGCCGGCGGCGGAGAAATAGCCGACGCAGCCGGCATAGAGCCCGCGCTTTTCCTTCTCCAGCTCGTCGATGATCTCCATCGCGCGGACCTTGGGCGCGCCCGAGACCGTGCCGGCGGGAAAGCCGGCGGCCAGCGCATCGAGCGCGTCCTTGCCGTCGGCGAGCTTGCCCTCGACATTGGAGACGATGTGCATGACGTGGCTGTAGCGCTCCACGAAGAACTGGTCGGTCACCCTCACGGTGCCGATCTTGGCCACGCGGCCGACGTCGTTGCGGCCGAGGTCGAGCAGCATCAGATGCTCGGCGCGCTCCTTCGGGTCGGCCAACAGCTCCTCCTCCAGCGCCTTGTCTTCGTGCGGGGTCGCGCCACGCGGGCGGGTGCCGGCGATCGGGCGGATGGTGACCTTGTCGCCTGAGACCTTGACCAGGATTTCCGGGCTGGAGCCGGCGACCGCGTAGCCACCGAAGTCGAGGAAGTAGAGATAAGGCGAGGGGTTGGTGCGCCGCAGCGCGCGATAGAGCGAAAAAGGCGGCAGCGTGAAAGGCGCCTCGAAGCGTTGCGCCAGCACGATCTGGAAGGCGTCGCCGGCGGCGATGTATTCCTTCGCGCGCGCCACCATCGTCTTGTATTCGGCCGGCGTCGTGTTCGACCGCGGCGGCACGTCGAGCGGGCCCTCGTCGTAGTCCGCCAGCGATTTGTTAAGCGGCCGGTCGAGGCTCTCGACCACGCGTGAAAGGCGCTCGATAGCGCGCGCGAGCGCGGCCTTAGCGTCGACGCCTTTCTCGGGCCGCACCGGCGTCACCACCGTCAGCGCGTCCTTTACCGCGTCGAACACGACGACCAGCGTCGGCCGCACCAGCACGGCGTCGGGAATGCCGATCGGGTCGGGATTGGGCTGCGGCAGCTCTTCCATCTGCCGCACCATGTCGTAGCCCAGATAGCCGAACACGCCGGCGGCCGGCGGCGGCAGCGCCTCGGGCAGCGCGATGCGGCTTTCGTCGATCAGCGCGCGCAGCGCGTCGAGCGGCGGCTCGGCGCAAAGCGTGAAGGCGTCCGGCTTGGTGCGCGCGCTCCGATTGATCTCGGCGGTCCGGCCGTTGGCGCGGAAGATGAGGTCGGGTTCGAGCCCGATGATGGAATAGCGCCCGCGCACGGCGCCGCCCTCGACCGACTCGAGCAGGAAGCTCATCGCCTTGCCGCCGCCGAGCTTGAGATAGGCCGAGACCGGCGTCTCCAGGTCGGCCACCAGCGTGGTCCAAACCACCTGCGCCTCGCCGCGCCCGTAGCGTTCGGCGAAGGCTTGTTCGGACGGCTCGATCTGCATGGCGCTATTGGGCGGAGCCGCCGACCACCTGGTTGAGCGCGGCCTGGTTGATCTTGACGCCGTAGTCGGCTTCCAGCCGCGCGACATACTGGCCGATGATGTCGTCGGCGTAGGAATTCTGCAGCGTGGTGGCGAGTTGCTGGCCCTGCGGCGAAGCGGGATCGAAGGTCGGCGCGGTCACCTGCGTGACGCGGAACACGAAGCGCTGCGTGTCGCTGGCGCCTTCGGCCGTGCCGGCGCCGTCCTTCGGCGTCTTGAACGCCGCATCGATCAGCTTGGCCGGCACCGTTTGCGTCGGCTGGCCGCGCCGCAGCCCGACCGCGGTTTCCAACTTGAGGCCGGCCTCCGATGCGACCTGCGCCAGCGGCGTTCCGGCTTTCAGCTTGCCGAGCAGCTCTTCGCTCTTGGCCTGCAGGCGCTTGGCAATCTCGTCGTCGCGCCAGCGCGTCGCCACCTGGTCCTTCACCTCATCGAGCGTGCGGTCGCGCGAGGGCGTGATGTTGGTGACGTCGAAATAAAGGTAGCCGTTGCCCGGCAGCTGCAGCGCCTCGTTGTCGACGCCGACGTCGGTGGCGAAAGCGGGCGTGATGACGTCCGGCGTCTGCGGCAGCCCGGCGACCGGCTTGCCGTCGAGCCCGCGGCCGCCGCGGTCGACCGCCTCGATGGTCACGGACTTGAGATTGAGCTTCTTGGCGGTCTCGGCAAGCGTGGCGCCGGCGGCGCGTTCGTCCTCGACCTTGTCGCGCAGACTGTTGAGCTCGTTGCGCGCGCGGGCCTCGGCCAGCTGCTGCTTGATCTGCGCGGCGACGTCCTCGTAAGTCTTCTGCTCGCCCGGCTCGATCTTGCCCACCTTGACTAGCACAATGCCGAAGCGGCCCTTCACCGGCTGGCTCACCTCGTCCGATTTCAGCGCGAAGGCCGCTTCCGCCACCGCCGGATCGATGATCTCCGTTTTCGCCACCAGGCCGACGTCGGTGTCGGAGGCTTTGAGCTCGCGCTCCTTGGCGATGTCGTCGAAGGTCGCGCCCAAAGGAGCTGGCTTGCCGATGCGCTCGCGTGCGGCCGCCGCGTCCGCCTCGTTCGGGAACACGATCTGGCGCAGCGCGCGCTTCTCCGGTTTGCCGAAGGTGTCCTTGCGCTGCTCGTAGAAAGCCTTGGCGTCGGCGTCGGATACCTGGTCGGGCTTGGCAAGTTCGGCCGGGGCGAGGGCGAGCAGCGTGACCTTGCGGTACTCCGGCGCGCGGAAAAACGTCTTGCGTTCCTCGAAATAGGCGCCGAGCTGTTCGGGCGTCGGCTGCGGCACGTCGCCGGCCTGCGCGGGCCCGAGCGCCACGTATTCAATGTCGCGCCGCTCGTTCTGGTACTGGTTGACCGCCTCCATCATCGAGCGGGGCGCGCGCAGGTCGCCGGTGACGGTCACGGCGATCTGCCGGCGCAGCGTGACGTTGCGCTGCTCGGCGACGAAACGGGCTTCCGTGTAGCCGGCCTGGCGGATGATCTGCTCGAAACGGCTGCGGTCGAACTGGCCGTTCAAACCCCTGAAGTTCGGGTCGTCGGTGATGCGCTTTGCGATGTCGGCGTCGGCGATGCCGAGGCGAAGGCTGCGGGCCTGCTCGTCGAGCGTCATTTCCGCCACCAACTGGCCGAGGATCTGGCGGTCGAGGCCGAAGGCGCGCGCCTGGTCCGGCGTGATCGACCGGCCCATCTGGCGGCTCACCTGCTGCAGCTTGTCGGTGTAGTACTGGCGGAACTGCTCGACCGAGATTTCGGTGCCGCCGATATCGACCACGGCATTGCGCCCGAAGCCGCGGAAGATGTCGCCGATGCCCCAGATCGCGAAGCTGATGACCAGGAAGCCCATGACGACGGCGAGGACCCCCTTGCCGAGCCAGGTCGAGGTGGCCTTTTGGATTCCGCGGAGCATGCGCCGAGTTCTTCCTGGCTGAGCGTTGATAGAGCGTCGAATTGACTGGCTGAGCGCGCCCTTTTAAGCCCCGGGCCAACTCCTTGCAACTCAAGAGGGATCGGCCGTGGCGGCGGGCCGCTCTGGCCTTGCCAAAGCGGCTCTGCTAACCGCAGGCGCAAAAGGGACGGCAAGATGGCGGCTTCACTGCGCCCGTTGGTCGCGGGCAACTGGAAAATGAACGGGCTTTCGGCCGCGGTGGCCGAGCTTTCGAAAATCATCGAAGGGGCGCAGGCGCTCGCCGGCAAGGCCGACCTGATGGTCTGCCCGCCGGCCACGCTGATCGCGGCCTTCGCGGCGGCCGCGCGCGGCACGCCGGTCGTCATCGGCGGGCAGGACTGCCACGCCGAGGCCTCGGGCGCCCATACCGGCGATATCGCTGCCGAGATGCTGGCCGATGCGGGCGCCAAAGCCGTCATCGTCGGCCACTCGGAACGCCGCACCGACCACCGCGAGACCGACGCCCAGGTGCAGGCAAAGGCGAAAGCCGCCTGGCGGGCGGGACTCTTGGCCATCGTCTGCGTCGGCGAGCAGCGCGCCGAGCGGGAAGCCGGCAAGACCCTCGAGGTGGTCGGCCGCCAGCTCGACGGCTCGCTGCCGGACGGCGCCACCGCCGCCAACTTGGTTGTGGCCTACGAGCCGGTCTGGGCCATCGGCACCGGGCTGACGCCGACGCCGGCCGACGTGGCCGAGGTGCATGCCTTCATCCGCAAGAAGCTCGCCCGCTTCGGGACCGAGGGGGCGGGGGTGCGTATTCTTTATGGCGGGTCGGTGAAGCCCTCCAACGCCGGCGAACTCCTCACCATTGCCGACGTCAACGGCGCCCTGGTCGGTGGGGCCAGCCTGAAAGCGGCCGATTTCCTCGGAATTGCCGCGGTTTACCGCTAGCGCCCACGAAAGGCCTGCCGGGGTGGAAAAGCCCGGGATGATCGTGTAGAGACCGCCGCGAATTCCTATATGGAGCGCGCAGGACCGCTTTCGCGGACGGCTGCGGACGTTTGAACGGATTTTGACCTTATGCAGCACGTGATCATTGTCATTCACCTGATGCTGGTGCTCGCGCTGATCGGGGTGGTGCTGTTGCAGCGCTCGGAAGGCGGCGGGCTCGGCATCGGCGGCGGCGGGGGCGGCTTCATGTCCAGCCGTGGCACCGCCAACGTGCTCACGCGCGCGACTGCGATCCTGGCCGGGCTGTTTTTCGTGACCAGCCTGATCCTGTCGATCCTGGCCGGCGCCAACCGCGCGCCGACCTCGATCCTGCAAGGTGGAACTCCTGCTGCGCCGACGGCACCGGGGGCGCCGGCGCCTCCGCTCGGCGGCGGCGATGCCGGCGGATTGCTGCGTCAGCTGCAGCAGGGTGCGCCATCGGAACCGCAAGTGCCGCAATCGCGATAGACCGAACGAAGGGCCGGCAAAACCGGCCCTTCCGCTTTACGGGTGCAGGTGAGCAGTTTGGTGCAAGTTCCGGTAAGCGCGACGATTTTCCCCGCTACGCACAGCCGCAAGGCTGCTCGCCGGTTTTCGCGCTCGTCGAATCGATTCGCGGGGATTAAGGCTTAGGCCCCATGGCGCGGTACATCTTCATCACCGGCGGCGTGGTCTCCTCACTCGGCAAGGGTCTCGCATCCGCAGCGCTCGGCGCGGTGCTGCAAGCGCGCGGCTACAAGGTCCGCCTGCGCAAGCTCGATCCCTATCTCAACGTCGATCCCGGCACGATGTCGCCCTATCAGCACGGCGAGGTCTTCGTCACCGACGACGGCGCCGAGACCGATCTCGACCTCGGCCATTACGAGCGCTTCACCGGCCGGCCGGCGACCCGGCAGGACAACATCACCACCGGCCGCATCTACCAGGACATCCTCACCAAGGAGCGGCGCGGCGACTATCTCGGCGCCACCATCCAGGTGATCCCGCACGTCACCAACGCCATCAAGGACTTCGTCCGCGACGGCAATGACGGCTACGATTTCGTGCTGGTCGAGGTCGGCGGCACGGTCGGCGACATCGAGGGGCTGCCGTTCTTCGAGGCGATCCGCCAGCTCGGCAACGACCTGCCGCGCAACCATGCGGTCTATGTCCACCTCACGCTTCTGCCCTTCATCCCGAGCGCGGGCGAACTGAAGACCAAGCCGACGCAGCATTCGGTCAAGGAACTGCGCTCGATCGGCATCCAGCCGGACATTCTCCTGTGCCGCACCGACCGGCCGATCCCGGAAAGCGAGCGCCGCAAGCTCGCGCTGTTCTGCAACGTGCGCGAAAGCGCCGTGATCGAGGCGCGCGACGTGGACAATATCTATGCCGTGCCAGAGGCCTATTCGGCCGAGGGGCTCGACCGCGAGGTGCTCGCCGCGTTCGGCTTGGAGCCGAAGCAGCCGCCCGATCTGGAGCGCTGGCGCGTCATCAACGAGCGCGTGCGCAATCCGGAAGGCGACGTCACCATCGCCATCGTCGGCAAGTACACCGGCATGAAGGACGCCTACAAATCGCTGATCGAGGCGCTTTCGCACGGCGGCATCGCCAACAAGGTGAAGGTCAAGCTCGACTGGATCGAGTCGGAGGTGTTCGAGAACGAGGACCCGACGCCCTTCCTCGAGCACGTCAACGGCATCCTGGTGCCGGGCGGCTTCGGCCAGCGCGGCGCCGAAGGTAAAATCCGGGCGGCGCAGTTCGCGCGTGAGCGCGAGGTGCCATATTTCGGCATCTGCTTCGGCATGCAGATGGCCTGCATCGAGGCGGCGCGAAACCTGTGCGGCATCGCCGACGCCAACTCGACCGAGTTCGGCCCGACACCGGAGCCGGTGGTCGGCCTGATGACCGAATGGCTCAAGGGCAATGAACTTCAGAAACGCGCCGCCGGCGGCGATCTCGGCGGCACCATGCGGTTGGGGGCCTATGACGCCGTTCTGACCCGCGGCAGCCGCGTCGCCGGCATCTACGGCACGACCGACATCTCCGAACGCCACCGCCACCGCTACGAGGTCAACACCGGCTACAAGGGCCGCCTCGAGCAGCGCGGCATGCGTTTCTCCGGCATGTCGCCGGACGGCATCTTGCCGGAGATCGTCGAGTACGAGGACCATCCCTGGTTCATCGGCGTGCAATTCCATCCCGAGTTGAAGTCGCGGCCGTTCGAGCCGCACCCGCTGTTCGCCTCGTTCATCGAGGCGGCGGTGGAGCGCAGCCGGCTGGTGTAATTCGCCGCGTTGCCGCAGACTGGGCACATGCCCCGTGGCCTCGATCACATCGTCCATGCCGTGCGCGATCTCGATGCCGTGGCCGCGCATTATCGCGCGCTCGGCTTTACCGTCGGCGCGCGGAACAAGCATCCGTGGGGCACGCACAACACAATCGTGCAATTCCCCGGCTTCTTCATCGAGCTGCTGACGTTCGCCGAACCGGACAAGCTTGGCACCGACGGATTCTCGACTCTGTTCGCCGCCTATAACCGCGACTTCCTCGCGCGCGGCGAGGGGCTGTCGCTGCTCATTCTGGAATCGCGCGGCGCGCGTACCGACGAAGCGGCGTTCCGCCAAGCCGGTATCGCGGGTTCGCCCGTGATGGGCTTTGAGCGCGAGGGCAAGCGGCCGGACGGAACGGCGGTGAAAGTCGGCTTCTCGCTCGCCTTCGCCGAGAACGAAGCGGCGCCCGATATCCATTTCGCTACCTGCCAGCAGCACTATCCGGAGAATTTCTGGAACCCCGCGTTCCAGAAACATGCCAACGGCGTCACCGGCGTCGCGGGCGTCGTCGCCGTGGCCGACGACCCCGCGCGGCATCGCGCTTTCTTCGAAGCCTTTGCGGACGGCCAGGCGACCGCGGCCGATGGCGGCTTCGCCATCGCCACGCCGCGCGGGACGATCGAGGTGCTGACGCCGGCCGCCTTCAGCGGCCGTTACAAGGCGGCACCGCCCGAAACCGCGAACGGCGCGCGGCTGGCGGCTTTGCGCCTGTCCGGCCCGGCGCTGGCCGCGTCACAACACACCGCCTGCGGCGCGCTGCTGGTATTCGAGCCCTCCCGTTGACCCGCTGACGCGCCCGTATCATGGTCCGGCCGCGAGGAAACCTTGGACCAGACCCTGATTCCCAACGCGACTGTTTCCGTCGGCGCCGTGCGCTTCGGCAACGATCTGCCGCTCGCGCTGATCGCCGGCCCGTGCCAGCTCGAAAGCCGGGCGCACGCGCTGGAGATGGCCACGGCGCTCAAGGAGATCGCGGCGCGCGTCGGCATCGGCCTCGTCTACAAGACGTCGTTCGACAAGGCCAACCGCACCTCGTCCAAAGCCAAGCGCGGGCTCGGGCTCGACGCCGCGCTGCCGATCTTCGCCGAAATCCGCGACACGCTGAAAGTGCCGGTGCTCACCGACGTGCACGAAGCCGAGCAATGCGCGCGCGCGGCGCAGGCCGCCGACGTGTTGCAGATCCCGGCTTTCCTGTGCCGGCAGACCGATCTCCTGATCGCCGCCGCTAAGACCGGCAAGGCCGTCAACGTGAAGAAAGGCCAGTTCCTGGCGCCCTGGGACATGCAGAACGTGGTCGCCAAGATCACGGGCGCCGGCAACCGCAACGTGCTCGTCACCGAGCGCGGCGTCTCCTTCGGCTACAACACGCTCGTCTCCGACATGCGCGCGCTGCCGATCCTGGCGCGCACCACCGGCGCGCCGGTGATCTTCGACGCCACCCATTCGGTGCAGCAGCCGGGTGGGCAGGGCACGTCGTCGGGCGGCGAGCGCGAATTCGTGCCGGTGCTGGCGCGCGCGGCGGTCGCGGTCGGCGTTGCCGGCGTGTTCATCGAGACCCATCAGGATCCCGACAAGGCGCCGTCCGACGGACCCAACATGGTGCCGCTCAAGGAGATGGAGCCGCTCTTGCGCACGCTGGTGGGTTTCGACCGCCTGGCCAAGAGCTGAGCGCCCGGAGCGCCATGTCCGGCACGCTCAACCTCATCGCCTTCGTCGTCTTCGCGAGTTCTTTGTTCATGCGCTCGACCGATCCGGTGATCCCGCAGATCGCCTTCGGTCTCAATGTCGAGCCGGCAACCGCGGCGCTGCTGTCGACCGCGTTCTCGCTGCCTTACGCGCTGGTGCAGCCGGTGTTGGGCGCGCTCGCCGACGCCTTCAGCAAGGCGCGCCTGATGCTGCTCTGCATGCTGATCGTCACCTTGGCGACGCTTGCCTGCGGCTTTGCAACGAGCTTCGAAATGCTGGTGACGGCGCGCGTGATCGCGGGCCTTGCCGCCGGCGGCGTGGTGCCGATCTCGTTCGCGCTTGTCGGCGACCTCGTGCCGGTGGCCGAGCGTCAGGTGGCGATGGGGCGCCTGCTGTTTGCAATCATGACCGGAAACCTGCTGGGCTCGACCTGCGCCGGCATCGTCGGCGACCTGGCCGGCTGGCGCGGCGTATTTTTCGCCACCGGGATCTTCGGCCTGCTTGTGCTGGCGGCGGCGCTGCCCGGCTTCCGCGGTTTCAAGGAAGAGAAGCGCCGCTTCGATCTCTCGACGCTGGTGCCGAACTACGTGTCGATCCTGAAGAACCCGCTCGCCAAATATTGCTTCGGCGCGGTCTTCCTGGAAGCGCTTTTCATGTACGGCGTGTTTCCGCACATGGCGACGCTGCTCTACAGCGCGGGCGAAACGCGCGCCTCCATCGCCGGCATCGTCATCGCCGGCTTCGGCATCGGCGGCGCTCTCTACGGCATCTTCGTGTCGCGGTTGCTGGCGCTTTTGGGCGAGCAGCACATGATGCGGATCGGCGGAATCGTGGTCGGCTTCTGCCTGCTGGTAATCGCGGCGCGCCTGCCCTGGCCGGTCGAGTTCGCCAACTTCATGCTGCTCGGCTTGAGCTTCTACATGCTGCACGCCGTGATCCAGATCTACGCCAGCGAATTGTCGCCGGCCGCGCGCGGTTCGGCGATGGCGCTGCACTCGTTCTTCTTTTTCGTCGGGCAGGCGGCCGGACCGATCGTCTACGGCGTCGGCCTCAATACCACGGGCATCGTGCCGGTCCTGATCACCGGCGCGGTGGTGCTGGCGGCGACGGGGCTCGTTTGCGGCTATCGGCTGCGCCGGCCGGCGCCGCCTGCGGTCTAGCCGCGGCCGCGATAGGGCGCGACGCCCTGGTCGGGCGCCCAGACGCCCTTCGGCAATTTCCCGCCCTGCCAGAACACGTCGATCGGCATGCCGCCGCGCGGATACCAGTAGCCGCCGATGCGCAGCCATTTCGGCTTGAGCAAACCGAACAGCCTTTTGCCGATGGCGACGGTGCAGTCCTCGTGGAAGGCGCCGTGGTTGCGGAAGCTCACGAGGTAGAGCTTGAGCGACTTCGACTCGACCAGATAGCGCCCCGGCACGTAGTCGATCACCAGGTGCGCGAAGTCGGGCTGGCCGGTGATCGGGCACAGCGTCGTGAACTCCGGCGCGGTGAAGCGCGCGACATAGTCGGTGTCGCGGTGCGGGTTGGGCACGCGGTCGAGCACCGCCTGGTCGGGCGAGGCGGGGATCGGGGCCGGGCGGCCGAGCTGGAGGTTTTTCTTCGCCATAATCGTTGTCATTGCCGGGCTTGTCCCGGCAATCCCGCTTAGGAGAGCTCAGCGTGTCACTTATCGGGATGCGCGGGTCAAGCCCGCGCATGACAAGGGAGGACGGGGCATGACAAGGGGGTTGCCGATCCTGTAGAAGCGCCGGCATACGCCAATCCGGGGCAGCCATGACCGCCATCATCGACATTATCGGCCGCGAAATCCTCGATTCCCGCGGCAATCCCACCGTTGAAGTTGACGTCCTCTTGGAGGACGGGTCGGTGGGGCGGGCGGCCGTGCCCTCAGGCGCCTCAACCGGCGCCCATGAAGCGGTCGAGCTGCGCGACGGCGACAAGAAGCGCTACGGCGGCAAGGGCGTCGGCAAGGCGGTCGCCGCAGTCAAAGGCGAGATCTTCGACGCGCTCGGCGGCATGGATGCCGAGGCGCAGGCCAAGATCGACGAGACGCTGATCGCGCTCGACGGCACGCCCAACAAGGGTCGGCTCGGCGCCAACGCCATCCTCGGCGTCTCGCTGGCGGCGGCCAAGGCGGCGGCGACATCCGCCGGCCTGCCGCTCTACCGCTACGTCGGCGGGACGGCCGCGCGCCTGCTGCCGGTGCCGATGATGAACATCATCAACGGCGGCGCGCATGCCGACAACCCGATCGACTTCCAGGAATTCATGATCATGCCGGCGGGCGCGCCGACTTTCGCCGAGGCGTTGCGCGCGGGCGCGGAGGTGTTCCAGACGCTGAGGGCGGGGCTCAAGGCCGCCGGGCACAACACCAATGTCGGCGACGAAGGCGGCTTTGCGCCGAACCTGAAGTCGGCCGAGGCCGCGCTCGACTTCGTCATGCAGGCCATCGAGAAGGCCGGCTACAAGCCGGGCGTCGACATGTGGCTCGCGCTCGACTGCGCTGCCACCGAGTTCTTCAAGGACGGCAAGTACGTCTACGAAGGCGAGGGCAAGACGCGCTCGAAGCAGGAGCAGGCCGACTATCTCGCCAAGCTGGCCGGCAGCTATCCGATCGTGTCGATCGAGGACGGCATGGCGGAAGACGACTTCGAGGGCTGGAAGGCCGTCACCGACCTGATCGGCGACAAATGCCAGCTCGTCGGCGACGACCTCTTCGTCACCAATGTCGCGCGGCTCTCGAAGGGCATCGCGGACGGCTACGCCAATTCGATCCTGGTCAAGGTCAACCAGATCGGCACGCTCACCGAGACGCTCGCCGCCGTCGAGATGGCGCACAAGGCGGCCTATACCGCGGTGATGTCGCACCGCTCCGGCGAGACCGAGGATGCGACCATCGCCGACCTGGCCGTCGCCACCAATTGCGGACAGATCAAGACCGGCTCGCTGTCGCGTTCCGACCGCACGGCGAAGTACAATCAGTTGCTCCGCATCGAGGAGGAACTGGGTACGCAGGCGAAATATGCCGGCCGTGCGGTGCTGAAGGCCGCGCGCTGAGGCGGCTGGTATATTTACCGCATAAATTTCAGCTAATTATTCATGCGACGACTTGCCTAATGCGGCAAATCACCTCAGATTCTTGGCCATGACGACATCGCCGCCCTGAACACGAGAAATTCCGGTGGATCAGACAACGGGCTTAAGCCGGCGCGACCGCATGGCTTCTGTCGAGCGGCTGTCTGACTTCATCGTCCAGTCGATCGATGCCGCGCGCGCGGTCGAGAAGCCGTTCTTCCATCTCGAATTCGACCGCGTGTTTCCGGACGACGTCTACGCGCAAATTCTCGCGCTGATGCCGGAGGCCGCCGACTACCGGCCGATGCACGGGCGCAGCAAGGGCCACGATCTCGACGACGGCACGCATACGCGCGTCAAGATCGACCTGTTCCCCGAATACATCCACAACCTGCCGCCCGAGAAGAAGGCGCTCTGGGACGTGGTCGGCCGCGCGCTCTGCTCGGAGAAGGTGAAGCAGGCCTTCATGCGGCGCCTCGCGCCGGGACTGAAGAAGCGTTTCGGCGACGGCTTCGCTACCGTCGGTATGTATCCGATTCCGATCCTGACGCGCGACATTCCGGGCTACCTGATCACGCCGCATACCGACACGCATTGGAAGGGAATCACCGTCCAGCTCTATCTGCCGAAGGACGATGAAAACACCGACATCGGCACCATCTTCCACGACGTGTTGCCGGACGGCTCCAAACCCAAGCACACGCAGATGCGTTTTGCGCGCAACACCGGCTACGCCTTCGCGGTCGGCGACGACACCTGGCATTCGGCCGACCCGGTGCACAATCGGGTGAAGACGCGCGATTCGATCCT
Organism: Pseudolabrys sp.; assembly: GCA_022841665.1. Taxonomy (GTDB): domain Bacteria; phylum Pseudomonadota; class Alphaproteobacteria; order Rhizobiales; family Xanthobacteraceae; genus Pseudolabrys. The sequence continues at coordinate 14,748 of JALHRB010000007.1, read as the reverse complement.
GCTCACCTATTTCGTCGACCAGGGCGCGCTGAAAGTGCTGCGCAATCGCGGCAAGCGCCTGGGCAATTTCGTGCTCAACGAGATCAGGCAGCGGGTTTAGGCGTCCAGTCACCCGCCATTAAAACCGCCTTAACGGCCCTGCGGCATCTTGGGCCGCATGGTCTCCCACCGCCGCCGCCACGCCGTCCTGACCGCGCTCGCGCTTTACACCTTCGCCGCGCTGTTCATCGGCTATTTCGGCATGAACGCCTTCTCGGGCGACCACGGCCTGCGCGCCCAGCAGGACCTGGAGCAGCAGCTCGCCGCCATGAAGGAACAGGTGGCCGTCCTCAAGGCCGAGCGTGGGCTGTGGGAGCGGCGGGTCGCGTTACTGCGCTCCGACCGCATCGACCCCGACATGCTGGACGAGCGCGCCCGCGCGGTGCTCGGCCTCACCGATCCGCGCGACCTGACCCTGCTGCTGCGCCCGCAATAGAGGCAGCGCGCACGAAGCTGAAAGCCGCAAGGCACTTTCCAGCAAGGATCGTGCGCCGCAGGCGAGCCGCCCGAAATCTCTTTTCGTTTGCGCGCCCGGGGACCTCCAAAGCCCGTCCGGCATTGTCACAGCGCGCGCCAGCCGGCACTAAACATGGTGATATTGCCGCATCGCTGGCCTGCGGCCTCGCGCTTTCGCCCCCGGGCGAATTAAGCTATTGGGGGGTCGCCAAGCCGAACCGCGCCCCATCACAATAGCCGGACGCTTGCGCAGGGAGTGCCAATGGCCGTCGCCAAGAAAAGCCCCAACACCGAAGAACCGGCGGCGCCCGAAGGTCCGATTGCGGACTTCAGCAAAGCGCAGGAGCTCGACGCCTACCGCATGATGCTGACCATCCGCCGCTTCGAGGAGAAGGCGGGCCAGATGTACGGCATGGGACTGATCGGCGGCTTCTGCCACCTCTATATCGGCCAGGAAGCCGTCGTCGTCGGCATGCAGATGGCGATGAAGGAAGGCGACCAGGTCATCACCGGCTATCGCGACCACGGCCACATGATCGCCACCGGCATGGACGCCAAGGGCGTCATGGCCGAGCTCACCGGGCGCACCCATGGCTATTCCAAGGGCAAGGGCGGCTCGATGCACATGTTCTCGAAAGAGAAAGGCTTCTACGGCGGCCACGGCATCGTCGGCGCGCAGGTGCCGCTCGGCACCGGCCTCGCTTTCGCCAACCGCTACCGCGGCAACGACAACATCTCGGTCACGTATTTCGGCGACGGCGCCGCCAACCAGGGCCAGGTCTACGAGAGCTTCAACATGGCCGAGCTGTGGAAGCTGCCGGCCATCTACATCATCGAGAACAACCGCTACGCCATGGGCACGTCGGTGACGCGCGCATCGGCCGAAACCAACCTGTCGCGCCGCGGCCTGTCGTTCAACATTCCGGGCGTGCAGGTGGACGGCATGGACGTGCGCGCGGTGAAGGCCGCCGGCGACAAGGCCGCCGAATGGTGCCGCGCCGGCAAGGGCCCGTTCATCCTCGAGATGCTCACTTACCGCTATCGCGGCCACTCGATGTCGGACCCGGCGAAATACCGCACGCGCGAGGAGGTCGAGAAAGTGCGCACCATGCACGACCCGATCGACATGGCGCGGCATCGCATCCTCGAAAGGAAGTTCGCCAGCGAGGACGAATTGAAGAAGATCGACGCCGACGTGCGCAGCCTCGTCAACGAGGCGGCCGAATTCGCCACCAACGATCCCGAGCCGGACACGGCCGAGCTTTACACCGATATCTACCGCTAGGACCGCGCGCCCCCATGCCGACCGAAGTGCTCATGCCCGCGCTGTCGCCCACGATGGAGAAGGGCAACCTCGCCAAGTGGCTGAAGAAGGAAGGCGACGCGGTCAAGTCCGGCGACGTGATCGCCGAGATCGAGACCGACAAGGCCACCATGGAAGTGGAAGCCGCCGATGAGGGCACGCTCGGCAAGATTCTGGTGCCGGAAGGCACCGCCGATGTGGCCGTGAACACGCCGATTGCGCTGATCCTGGCCGAAGGCGAAGACAAATCCGAGATCAAAGCATCGAAACCTTCCGCCCAGCAGAAAGCCGCCGAGTCCGCACCGCCCGCAAAATCCGAGAAGACCGAAGCCAAGGCGCCGGCAACCCCGGTCCCCAAAAGCCAAGAAAAAGCGCCGGAAGCACCCGAAACCAAAGTCGCCGCCGATCCCGACATTCCCGCAGGCACCGAGATGGTCACCATGACCATGCGCGAGGCCTTGCGCGACGCCATGGCCGAGGAGATGCGGCGCGACAAGGACGTCTTCGTGATGGGCGAGGAGGTCGCCGAGTATCAGGGTGCCTACAAGGTGACGCAGGGCCTGCTGCAGGAATTCGGCGACAAGCGTGTCATCGACACGCCGATCACCGAGCACGGCTTTGCGGGTTTGGGCGTCGGCGCCGCGCTGGCCGGATTGAAACCCATCGTCGAATTCATGACCTGGAATTTCGCCATGCAGGCGATCGACCAGATCATCAACTCGGCGGCGAAGACTCTTTACATGTCGGGCGGCCAGATGGGCTGCCCGATCGTTTTCCGCGGCCCGAACGGCGCGGCCGCGCGCGTCGCCGCCCAGCACAGCCAGGATTACTCGGCCTGGTACTCGCACATTCCCGGCCTGAAGGTGATCGCGCCCTCGACCGCGGCCGACGCCAAGGGCTTGCTGAAGGCGGCGATCCGCGATCCCAATCCGGTCGTCTTTTTAGAAAATGAAATCCTCTACGGCCATTCCTCGGAAGTGCCGAAGCTCGACGACTTTGTGCTGCCGATCGGCAAGGCCAAGATCGCGCGCGCCGGCAGCGACGTGACCCTCATCGCCTGGTCGATGGGCATGACCTATGCGCTCAAGGCGGCGGAGGAGCTGGCCGGCGAGGGCATCGAGGCTGAAGTCATCGACCTGCGCACGCTCAAGCCGATGGACACCGAGACCATCATTGCGTCGGTGAAGAAGACCGGCCGCGCGGTGACGGTGGAGGAGGGGTGGGCGCAATCCGGCGTCGGCGCCGAGATCGCCGCGCGCATCATGGAGCAGGCCTTCGACTACCTCGACGCGCCGGTCGCGCGCGTGTCGGGCAAGGAAGTGCCGATGCCTTACGCCGCCAATCTCGAAAAGCTCGCGCTGCCGTCGGTGGCGGAAGTGGTCGAGGCGGCCAAAGCCGTTTGTTACAAGTAAGCGCCGCCCATGCCCACCAACATCCTCATGCCCGCGCTGTCGCCCACGATGGAGAAGGGCCACCTAGCGCGTTGGCTGAAGAAGGAGGGCGACACGATCAAGTCGGGCGACGTCATCGCCGAGATCGAGACCGACAAGGCGACGATGGAATACGAGGCGGTGGACGAGGGCACGCTCGCCAAAATCGTGGTGCCGGAAGGCACGCAGGACGTGGCGGTGAATGCGGTCATCGCCGTGCTCGCCGGCGAGGGCGAGGATGTGAAGGCGGCGGCAGGCGCGAAACCGCAGGCGGCGGCTCCGAAAGCGCCAGAGAAAAAAGCCGAGTCAGTGTCCCCCTCACCCCAACCCTCTCCCGCATCAGGGCGTTCACGCACGTCTTCGACGGGCTATGGGGGAGAGGGAGCGCGCTCTGCCGCGCCGCAGGCTCAGAGCTCTTCACCTCTCCCCAGTGGGGAGAGGTCGCCGCCGAAGGCGGCGGGTGAGGGGGTTCAGGCCTCGCATGGAGCGCGCACTTTCTCCTCCCCGCTCGCGCGCCGGCTCGCCAAGGAAGCCGGCATCGATCTTTCCCGCATCGAAGGCTCCGGCCCGCACGGGCGCGTGATCGCGCGCGACATCGCGGAGGCCAAATCCGGCAAGGGTTTGCGCGCACCGAGCGCCGCACCGGCTGCGGCCGTATCCGCCGGCGCGCCGGCGATCGCGACCAGCCTATCGGACAAGCAGATCCTCGGCCTCTACGAGCAAGGCGCCTACGACTTCGTGCCGCATGACGGCATGCGCCGCACCATCGCGCAGCGGCTCACCGCCTCGACGCAAACGGTGCCGCATTTCTATCTCACGATGGACTGCGACATCGGCAAACTGATGGCCGCGCGCGAGGAGATCAACGCCGCAGCGCCGAAGGACAAGGACGGCAAGCCAGCCTACAAGCTCTCGGTCAACGACTTCGTCATCAAGGCGCTGGCGCTCGCCCTGCAACGCGTGCCCGACGCCAACGTGTCGTGGACGGAAGGCGGCATGCTTCGTCATAAGCACTCGGACGTGAGCGTCGCCGTGGCGCTGCCGGGCGGGCTGATCACGCCCATCATCCGCAAGGCCGAGACCAAGTCGCTGTCGGCCATCTCGAACGAGATGCGCGACCTCGCCGCGCGCGCCCGCGCGCACAAGCTCAAGCCGCACGAGTACCAGGGCGGCACCACCTCGGTGTCGAACCTCGGCATGTACGGCATCAAGGACTTCACCGCGGTGATCAACCCGCCGCAGTCGACCATTCTCGCGGTCGGCGCGGGCGAGGAGCGCGCGGTGGTGCGGGGCGGCCAGATCGTGCCCGCCACCATCATGAGCGTGACACTGTCCTGCGATCACCGCTCGGTCGACGGCGCGCTCGGGGCAGAGCTGATCGGCGCGTTCAAGATGCTGATCGAAAACCCGGTGATGATGGTGGTTTGAGGTAGCGAAATGGGCCGGCGCGCGCACTATTTTGGCGCCAACACTATCATTCGATGCGATCCTGTTGGACATGAGGCAAAGGCGAGTAAGCCCGCGAAAAAGCCTGTTGAATTACGCAATCTTGTAAATCCGCGATTAGCTAAGTATCAAGTTAGGCAGAAGGCGCTGAGGCGGCTTCTCAAAGAGCATAATGACCTTCTCATTAAAACCGTCAGCCTTAAATCATCTCTCGAAACTCGAGAATTACGTGAATGCGTGGCACGTTTCCTCGTTCTAGGTCGCGATCAAAACGAAGCGGTCGCTACGCTCGCTGGACGCCTGACTGCAAGAATGATTGAAGACGTAGTATTCTCTGCTCGCCTACTGATCCGGCAGTCCCGGCAACGTTGACATTTGCGGATGAGATTGAGCTAGCGAGTCCTCATGGCCGATACTTCCTTCGACGTCCTCATCATCGGCGCCGGCCCCGGCGGCTACGTCACCGCCATCCGCGCGGCCCAGCTCGGCTTCAAGGTGGCCGTGGTCGAGCGCGATTTCCTCGGCGGCATCTGCTCGAACTGGGGCTGCATACCGACCAAGGCGCTGCTGCGCTCGGCCGAGATCTACCACTACATGCAGCATGCCAAGGATTACGGGCTGTCGGCCGAGAAGGTGTCGTTCGATCCGGCCGCAATCGTGAAGCGCTCGCGCGCCGTCGCCGGCCGCATGAACAGCGGCGTCGGCTACCTGTTCAAGAAGAACAAGATCAACCTGATCTGGGGCGAGGCCACCTTAGAGGCGCCCGGCAAGGTCAGCGTGAAGGCCTCGAAGACCGAAGCGCCGAAGGGCGCGCTCGGGCCGGGCGCGTATCAGGCCAAGCACATCATCGTCGCCACCGGCGCGCGGCCGCGCGTGCTGCCGGGGCTGGAGCCGGACAAGAAGCTGGTGTGGACCTATTTCGAGGCGATGAACCCCGACAAGATGCCGAAGTCGCTGCTGGTGATCGGCTCCGGCGCCATCGGGATCGAGTTCGCCTCGTTCTACCGCACCATGGGCGCCGAGGTGACGGTGGTCGAGGTGCTGCCGCAGATCCTGCCGGTCGAGGACGCCGAGATCGCCGCCTTCGCGCGCAAGCAATTCGAGAAGCAGGGCATCAGAATCGTCACCGACGCCAAGGTGACCAAGCTCGACAAGAAGACCGACAGCGTGACCGCCACCATCGAGGCCGGCGGCAAAACGCAGTCGATTACGGTGGACCGCGTGATCTCCGCGGTCGGCGTCGTCGGCAACATCGAGAATTTGGGGCTCGAAAAAATCGGCGTGAAGACCGAGCGCGGCATTATCAAGGTCGACGAGTTCAGCACGACCAGCGTGCCCGGCATCTACGCCATCGGCGACGTGGCAGGGCCCCCGATGCTGGCGCACAAGGCCGAGCACGAGGGCGTCGTCTGCATCGAGGCGATCAAGGGCCTGCACCCGCACCCGATGAACAAGGCGATGATCCCGGGCTGCACCTATTGCTTCCCGCAGGTCGCTTCCGTCGGCCTCACCGAGCAGGCGGCGAAGGAGAAGAAGCTCGACGTGCGCGTCGGCCGCTTCCCCTTCGTCGGCAACGGCAAGGCCATTGCGTTGGGCGAGGACCAGGGCCTCGTGAAGGTCATCTTCGACAAGAAGACCGGACAATTGCTCGGCGCGCATCTGGTCGGCGCCGAGGTCACCGAACTGATCCAGGGCTTCGTCGTAGCCATGAATTTGGAGACGACCGAAGAAGAATTGATGCATACCATCTTCCCGCACCCGACATTGTCTGAAACGATGAAGGAGGCGGTGCTGGACGCCTATGGACGCGTGCTGAACATGTAACCGCCGGCGCAAGGCAGGCAGGGAGAGTTCGATGGCCAAGTTCGACAACATCCTCGGCACCGTCGGCCGCACGCCGGTGGTCAAAGTCGCCAAGCTCGCGCCCAAGGGCATCAACCTCTACGTCAAGATCGAGGCCTTCAACCCGCTCGGCTCGGTCAAGGATCGTCTCGCGCTCGGCATCATCGAGGCGGCGGAAAAATCCGGCGCCCTCAAGCCGGGGCAGACCGTGGTCGAGGCCACGTCGGGCAACACCGGCATCGGGCTCGCCATGGTGTGCGCGGCCAAGGGCTATCCGCTGGTCGTCACCATGGCCGAAAGCTTCTCGGTCGAGCGCCGCAAGCTGATGCGCTTCCTCGGCGCCAAGGTGCTGCTCACGCCCGCGGCCGAGCGCGCCTTCGGCATGGTCAACAAGGCGCAGGAGCTCGCCAGGACGCACGGCTGGTTCCTCGCCCGCCAGTTCGAGAACGAGGCCAATCCGGACATGCACGAGCGCACCACCGCGCGCGAGATCGTCGAGGACTTCAAGGGCGAGAAGCTCGACTACTGGGTCACCGGCTTCGGCACCGGCGGCACGCTCACCGGCGTGTCGCGCGTGCTCAAGAAGGAGCGGCCGGAGACCAAGATCGTGGTCTGCGAGCCGGCCGACGCGCCGATGCTCACCAGCGGAACCGCGCAGGAGCGCAATCCGGACGGCACGCCGGCCAAGCCCCATCCGGCGTTCAAGCCGCATCCGATGCAGGGCTGGAGCCCGGACTTCATTCCGAAAATCACCGGCGAAGCGGTCGACATGAAAGTCATCGACCGCGTGCTCACCATCGCCGGTCCCGACGCCCTGAAATGCGCCAAGGCGCTGGCGCAGCAGGAAGGCATTTTCGTCGGCATCACCTCCGGCGCGACCTTCGCCGGCGCGCTCGAAGTCGCCAAACAAGCGTCACCCGGCTCCACTATCCTCTGCATGTTGCCCGACACCGGTGAGCGCTATCTGTCGACGCCTTTGTTCGGCGACATCGGCGCCGACATGAACGACGACGAGATAAAGATCTCCAACTCGACGCCGAGCAACCGGCTGCCGCCGAAGGCGGCCTAGTCTTTTCTTGTCATGGCCGGGCTTGACCCGGCCATCTCGCTTAGGCTGGCATTGTGCCTCCCTGGTCGGGGTCACCGGGACAAGCCCGGTGACGACAGCAGAGCGAGGGGCATCATGGGCATCATTGCGTGGATCGTCGTCGGGCTCATCGCCGGCTGGCTGGCGCATGTCATTCTGGGCGGGCGCGGCGGCCTGTTCGGCAATCTCGCCGTCGGTCTGGTCGGCGCCATCCTGGGCGGCGCGATCCTGCCGCGGCTCGGCATCTTCATCATGCCGGATTTCATCGGCAACCTGATCAGCGCCACCATCGGCGCCATCATCTTTCTGTTCATCTGGCGGGCGATCCGGCGGGCCTGACCCGCAGGCCGGGCAGGGCAGGCGGCTTGCGGCGGCGCAGCCGCAGCCGTAAGTATCCCCCATGGCCGTCGTCCTCGACCTGATCAACAACCCGCGCCCGCGCCACCCGGAAAAGGCGCACCGCCCGGATTCGCCCGTGCTCAGGAAGCCCGACTGGATCCGCGTGAAGGCGCCGGTGTCACCCGGCTATGCCGAGACGCATGCGCTCATGCGCGCCAACAACCTGCACACCGTGTGCGAGGAGGCGGGCTGCCCCAACATCGGCGAGTGCTGGGAGAAGAAGCACGCCACCTTCATGATCATGGGCGACACCTGCACGCGCGCCTGCGCCTTCTGCAACGTGAAGACCGGACTGCCCGGCGCGCTCGATCCGCAAGAGCCCGCGCATGTGGGCGCGGCGACCGCCAAGCTCGGCCTCTCGCACATCGTCGTCACGTCCGTGGATCGCGACGACCTTGCCGACGGCGGCGCGCGCCATTTCGCCGACACCATCCGCACCATCCGCGAATACGCGCCGGGCACCACTATCGAGGTGCTGACGCCCGACTTCTTGCGCAAGGACGGCGCGCTTGAGGTTGTCGTTGACGCCCGGCCCGACGTGTTCAACCACAATCTCGAAACCGTGCCGTCGCTTTATCTCTCGGTGCGGCCGGGCGCGCGTTACTTTCATTCGCTGCGCCTGCTGCAGCGGGTGAAGGAGCTCGACCCCGCGATGTTCACCAAGTCCGGCATCATGGTGGGCCTGGGCGAGGAGCGGAACGAGATTTTGCAGGTGATGGACGACCTGCGCTCGGCCAATGTCGATTTCCTCACCATCGGGCAGTATCTCCAACCGACGCGCAAGCACCATGAAGTCAAAAGCTTCATGCCGCCGGAGGAGTTCAAGGCGCTGGAGACCATCGCCTATGCCAAGGGCTTCCTGATGGTCGCGGCCTCGCCGCTGACGCGCTCCTCGCACCACGCCGGCGAAGATTTCGCGCGCCTGAAAGCCGCGCGCGCGGCGAAAACGTGATGCTTATGCAGCCGTTCGTTCCCGCGCAAGCGGGAACCCAGAGCCTCAAGGCAAGGCCTCGCTTCGCGAACTGGTTCCCCGCTTTCGCGGGGACGAGCGGGTAGGGCCATGCCGCATTTCTCCACCAAGCGCCGCGTGCGCCACGCCGCGGCCGACATGTTCGATCTCGTCGCCGACGTGGAAAAATATCCCGAGTTCGTGCCGCTCTGCGCCGGCATGCGCGTGAAGAGCCGCACCGACAAAGGCGAGGGCGTCGGCGTTTTGGTTGCCGAGATGACGGCCGCCTACAAGCTCGTGCGCCAGACCTTCACCAGCCGCGTCACGCTCGACCGGCCGAACCTGAAGATCCTGGTCGAATATCTCGACGGCCCGTTCAGCCGCATGCAGAACCGCTGGACCTTCGCGCCCACGGGCGAGGGCGCCTGCGAGGTCGAGTTCTTCATCGACTACGAGTTCAAGAGCCGCACGCTCGCCATGCTGATGGGCGCGATGTTCGACACCGCGTTCCGGCGCTTCTCGGCGGCCTTCGAGGCCCGTGCCGACCAGGTCTACGGCCGCAAACGCGCCTGAGGACGCGAGCCTTTTACCGTTTGCGACCTGGTGTTGCCCCGTGAGCAAGCAAAAAGTCGCGCCGATTTTCTATCGTGAAAGCGCGGCATTTCTGTTTGCTCTATCCTGCCGGCTCAAGCCGCCGGGGAATCCGTCATGCCGATGTATCGCTGGGCCGATCTCGAAGAGGTCGCGCTCAATCCGTTGATCAAAGGCCGCGTGGTCGAGGTTCCGAACGCCATGCTGGCGCGCATCAAGGCGCCGAAGGGCCCGATCAACATGCACACGCACGACTTCGACCAGATCACCCACATGCTCGACGGCAAGATGCGCTGGGTGATCGAAGGCGAGGAGCCGCGCATCGTCGGGCCGGGCGACGTGCTGTTGATGCCGGCCGGCGTGGCGCATGGCGGCGAGGTGCTGGAAGACGCCGAGTATCTCGACATCTTCGCACCCGGCCGCCAGGACTTCAGCTGGTACAAGCAGAAACTGCCGCAGAAATGACGTCGCGCTGCAAAGCAGCCGTACAGAGGGAAGGAAACGCCAAAATGCTCCGCCGTCTCACGCTCGCGCTCGGCGCGGCGCTGATCGCCGCAACGCCGGCCGTCGCGCAGGATTATCCCAGCCGCCCGATCACCTTGGTGGTGCCGTTGCAGGCCGGCACGGCCTCCGACCTGGTCGCGCGCGTGGTGGCGCAGAACATCACCGCCCGCACCGGCAAGGCCATCGCCATCGAGAACGTCACCGGCGGCGGTGGCGGCATCGGCGCCCAGCGCGTCGCCCGCGCGGCCGCCGACGGCTACACCATCGGCGCGTTCAACAACGGCGTTCACACCATCCTGCCGGCGACGGGGATGAAGCTGGGGTTCGAGCCGTTTACGGATTTCGCGCCGGTCACGCTGCTCGCGCGTTTCCCGAGCGTGCTGATCGTCAATCCCGGCCTGCCCGCGAACACGCTGCAGGAGCTGATCGCGCTAGCCAAGAAAGAGCCGGGCAAACTCACTTACGCCTCCGTCGGGGTCGGCAGCCCGCAGCACATCGCCATGGAGCAGCTCAAGGCCGATGCCGGTATCGACATGTTGCATGTACCCTACCGCGGCGGCGCCCAGGCGACGCAGGCGGTGTCCACCGGCGAGGTGAACGCCTTCTGGATCGCGACCTCGGTGGCGCTGCCATTCATCCAGGCCAAGACCGTGCGCGCGCTGGCGGTCGGCGACCGCGTGCGCACCAAGACCTTGCGCGACGTGCCGACGGTCGATGAAGCAGGCGTCAAAGGCTACGAATACATGCCGACGCTGGCGCTGTTCGCGCCGAAGGGAACGCCGCCGCAGGTGCTGACCTATCTGCACCGCGAGTTCACCGCGGCGCTGAAGGATCCCGAGGTGATCAAGCGGCTGGAGGCCGCGGGCCTCGAGGCGCACAGTTCGACCGGCGAGCAGTTGCAGGCGTCGCTGTCGGCGGAAGCCAAGCGCATGGCGCCCTTGGTCAAGAAGCTCGGCATCGGGCAGAACCAGTAGCCGTCATGCAGGCCATCGCGGCTGAGAGCGAACCGTCTTTCGAGGCGGCGCGTGAGCAGGCGAGCGTGGCGCGCGCCTGGCTCGAAGGCGCGTTCGTCGACGAAGTGGCCTATCCGCTCTCCTATGGCGGCCCGCCGCTGACGCTCAAGGTTACGGGCCATCCGCCGGCGACGGCGTCCGCGGTGGTTGACGTGTTCAAGCCGGCCTTCCGCGTGCTGGAGGCGATGGCGCACGGCAAGATCAAGGTCGAAGACCATTGGGGCGCCAGCGTCCATAAGGACCGCGAGGGCGTCGCCGCGCTGACCGACGGCCGCAGCCATCTCGCGCCGGTCTATTCCGGCTGGGACAGTTCCGCCTACCACCTTGCGCAGGGCCTGCAACTGCCCGGCCTGTTTCCGTCCTCCGAAGTCGCCACGCTCGTCGCGGAAGAGCTTTACGGCCGTTACTTCCGCGCCGATGTCGAACGCCAGGGCATCCTGATGGGGCGGATGAAATCTTCCGGCGCCTATCACCTGTTCAGCATGAAGCCGGTCCGCACGCGCGACGACTTCAGGGGCCTGCGCATCGGCACCACGGAGGGCGTCGAGGCCGACGTCATGCGCGCGCTCGGCGCGTCGCCCGTGACGCTGTCTTCGCTCGAAATGAATCCGGCGCTGTCGGAAGAGCGCATCGACGCCATGCATCTCGCCGACGGCTCGGCGGAAGTGTTCGGCATCGGCAAAGTCGCGCGCTATCGCAGTGCGCTCGGCCTGGTGCGGCAGAACCTCGAATTCGGCATGAGCCGGACGCTGTGGGCCGCGCTGCCGGCAGACCTGAAAACGATCGTCAACGCCTGGCTACGCGCGCAGGCGCAGGCCGAAACGCAGGTGTTCTACGGCGTCGCCGGGGCGCGCGCGCGGGAGCGGTTCAAATTGGGTGGATTGCAGTTCGTCTATTTCGCGCCGGCCGAGTTCGAGCGCATCGCCGAGGCCACGCGCCCGGTCGTCGACACCTTCGTCGCCAGAGAAGAGGCGGCCGGACGTCCGGCGCGCGCCATGCTCGCCGACATCGCACGGCGCAACGAGGCGCACCGCGGCAAGAGCGTCAACGATCTCATGCGCGAGGCGATCTTCCACCCGCTGCCGGATCTGAACGGCTAGTTCAGCGCCCACACGGACGCATTGAGCACGGCGGCGAAGGCGACCCAGGCCGCCAGCGGCACGAGGCACCAGGCGGCCAGCGCATCGACCCTGCGAAAGGCAGCGATGGTGGCGGCGATGAGCAGCCATTGCGGAACGACATTGATGAGGCCGAGCAGCGGGCTGTTCGCGCCGAAGAACATCCACGACCAGGCCGCGTTGAGGATGAGCTGGCTGACAAAGAGGGTGATCGCGGCCTGCCGCGCCGGCGAAGCGGGCTGCCGCAAGATGCGCCAGAACGCAAAGGCCATCAGCGCGTAGAGCGCCGTCCACGCCGGCGCGAACACCCAATTGGGCGGATTGAACGCCGGCTTGGCGAGACCCGCGTACCAGTGAAGGTTCGGATAGGTCGCGATCTGTCCGGCAACCGACGTCGCGGCGACGGCCAGCACGGCGAGCAATGCGATGCCGAGGTCGCGGCGGCGCGAAGAAGGGGTCATCAGGGTTCCTCAATGCGCATATGGCCGCGCGGTTCCGCGCCGCATTTTATGAAAATCGCGCAGCCTGCAGCCGCTGACACAAGAACGCCACCATGCATGAGTCAAATCACAGCATCGGGGGGCAGCCACATGGCGTCGCAGCCAGAGGAGTGCCTTCGATGTGCGACTACAGCCTGCAGGGTCTAGCCAGCCGTCCCGCCGAGGTCGGCGACCAGCTCGTCTCGACCAAATTCGTGAATTCATTGACGCGCGGCTTCGCGGCGGTGGACGAACCGCTTGTCGCCGTCTGTCTGCGCCCGGGCACCGAACTCGCCTTCGAACAGGAGGTGGAATATGACCATCCGTTCCGGCGCCTGCTGCCGCGCTTCGGCTTCGGCAGGACCGGCGCGCGCTTGGCGCGCTTCCGCCAAGTCAATGTCGAGCGGCACGAGACGCATCACGACGCGCTCGAGTTTCCCGACGGCCGCATCGTGCTGCTGACGCGGCTGATCCCCGGCCAGCGCGCGAGCGTGCTGCAACTGCCGGCGACGGCCGATGGCGTGCGGCATGACGAGCGGTCCGGCTTGGCGGAGGCGTCCCCGCTGACGGTCGGGTAGGGGAGCCTCAGCTCTCGCCCGCCGGCGGCCTCGGCTCTTCCTTCTCGGCGAGTTCGTACAGCATGGCGAGCGCCTGCAGCACCGAGGCGTGACGCACCTTGTCGCGGCCGATGTCGCCAAACTTGCGGTCGTGCGTGATGACGCGCCCGCTGCGCGAGGCGGCCGTAAAAAAGACGAGGCCGATCGGCTTGCCCGGCACCGCGCCGGTCGGCCCGGCAATGCCGGTGATCGAGACGGCGAGATCGACTAAGGCGTGCGCCAGCGCGCCCTTGGCCATTTCCTCGGCGCATTCCTTGCTCACCGCGCCGTAGACGTCGATGGTCGCGGGCGTCACGCCCAGCATCTGCTGTTTGGCCTCGTTCGAATAGGTGACGAAGCCGCGGTCGAGCACCAGCGAGGAGCCGGGGATTTCGCTTAATGCGGCCGATACCAGCCCGCCGGTGCAGGATTCCGCCGTCGCCAGCGTCAGCTTTTTCTTCTTGCACAGGTCGAGCAGGGCGACCGCCGCTGCGCGCATCTCCTCATCCACCATCGCTTCAACTCCAGGGCAGCCGCACAGTCGCCGTTGCATAGGCCGCAATGCCTTCGCCGCGGCCGGTGAAGCCGAGCTTTTCGCTGGTCGTCGCCTTCACCGCCACGCGGGACACGTCAATGCCGGCAATGCGTGCGATGTTCCCGCGCAGGGCGTCGCGGTGCGGGCCGATCTTCGGCGCCTCGCAGACGATGGTGAGATCGAGATGCGCGACGATGCCGCCGCGCGCCTGCACGCGCGCGACCGCGAAGGCGAGGAAGCGGTCGGAAGAGGCGCCCTTCCATTGCGGATCGCTGGGCGGGAAGTGAGCGCCGATGTCGCCGTCGGCGAGCGCGCCGAGCAGCGCGTCGGTCAGCGCGTGCAGGCCGACGTCGGCGTCGGAATGGCCGGTGAGCGCCTGGCCGTGCGGAATGTGCACGCCGCCGATCATGACATGGTCGCCGGGGCCGAAGGCGTGCACGTCGATGCCCATGCCGGTGCGCACGTCGCCGAGCGCGGCCATCCGCAGCGCCTCGGCGCGCGCGAAATCGTCCGCCGAGGTGAGCTTGATGTTGCCGGCTTCGCCCTCGAACACGGCAACCTTCATGCCGGCCCACTCGGCGAGCGCGGCGTCGTCGGTGAAGTCGTCGCGGCCTTCGCGCGCGGCGCGCCGGTGCGCTTCGAGCAGGGCGCCGAAAGTGAAAGCTTGCGGGGTCTGGATCGCACGCAGGGTGTTGCGGTTGAGCGTCTCGCCGACGAAGCCTTGCGCATCGACGCTCTTGATCGTGTCGGAGACCGGCAGGCCGGGAATTGCCGCGCCGGTTTTTTCCGCGGCCGCGACCGCGCGAGAAAACAGCGTCGGACTGGCGAAGGGGCGGGCGGCGTCGTGGATCAGCACGATATGCGGCGCGCGCGCCGCCAGCGCCTCGAGGCCGGCGCGCACGGAGGCCTGCCGCGTCGCGCCGCCGGCGACCGGCGGCAGCAAATTCGGGCTGTTCGCCGT
>JALHRB010000006.1 GCA_022841665.1 Pseudolabrys sp. | reverse complement strand
GCCCGGGTGGCCTGGGCGGCCGCCGACAACGCGGTGCAGATCCACGGGGGCAACGGCTTCGCGCTCGAATTCCCGGCTTCGCGCATCTTGTGCGACGCCCGCATCCTCAACATTTTCGAGGGCGCGGCCGAAATCCAGGCGCAGATCATCGCCCGCCGTCTGCTCGACGGCACGAACTGACGGAGTGGACGGCAGCCGTTTTTCGCTGGCTATCGCCGCTTCGTTGCCGCGACTTTGCCCGCCTTATGTTGTGCCGCGATATCCGCAGCGAAAGGCCCGGCCGAAGCACGCATGACGGCCACGGCCACGCATTCTCTGGTCCTCGCCACCTCTCAGACGATATAGTGCCCCAATGGGCTGGCGAGCTTGGGACGCTTACGAGAATGAGGCGCAAGCGCGTTGGCGCGCTCTGCCGTGGCGTCACCGCTATAGTCTTTCGCGTCTATTTGTCTTTGCGCTCATGGTCGCGCTTTTCGCTTGGCACGCATGGGCTAGCGTCGCTCGCGCGCAGCCGGCCAAGCTGACTGACAACCAAATTGTCGATAAGATTATTGAAGCGAGTCCGCCGCGGCCAAATGCGCTGAACCCAAGGTTCAGGAAGGTTCACGTCTTGTCTGTGGATGACTTTTTCTTCGGACGCACCTTCGCCAAATAGCCAGCCGCCACGCGCCCCCGATTCCTGCTGGCAGCGATGACATCAACAATTCGCTTCGGAATTAGCGGGACCCCGCTTGATATCTCTTTGCGCACGCGCGCGACAAGCCTCGCGGTCCCGATATCCTCATCGCCTACGGTATCTTTTATACTCATCGCTTTCTCTTCCCGAGAAATGAGCCCAAGTCAGGCTGGCCGACCGCCATGGCACTAGTCATTGCGACGTTGCCCTCAATAAGACCGCCGCCGAACCAGACATAACCATGAATTATCGATGCGTGGTCCCTTCAGACCGATAACGTCCATTATGGAACCTTTTCTTTCAGGCAGCATCAGCGTTTCACTTATAAGTGAAGCCATCTTGGCTTGTCAGTGGCGTCAATGAAGGACCAGTGTTTGTCTTTATCCAAGTTTCGTAAGGTCGATGGCCAAGCCGGAGGACTACTACTGGCCCGGCGCCTTGCGGTCTCGTGTTATTGCGGCAAGCACTTCCTCCCCGTACCCTACGAGTTTGGAGCAAGGAGGCCGCCAAGTGAGTAATGAAGGAAGAACACCGCGACGTGGCGGCATGTTATCCGTAGAAGCGGCGCTCGCCTTCGGCAGCCGGTTTTACGAAAAACACGAGG
Organism: Pseudolabrys sp.; assembly: GCA_022841665.1. Classification (GTDB taxonomy): domain Bacteria; phylum Pseudomonadota; class Alphaproteobacteria; order Rhizobiales; family Xanthobacteraceae; genus Pseudolabrys. Next base: position 123,960 of record JALHRB010000006.1, on the reverse strand, counting down.
ACTTTAACGCCGCGATTGACCATGTCTTCCAGCTTCTGACGGATGCAGTGCTTCTGCTTGAGAGCAGTTCCTTTGGTTCCGCAGCGTTCATGGCAATCACGGCCCTCGAAGAAACCAGCAAAGCCCATGTCGGGACCTTTCGCCGCGACAAGGAAGGTCCGCCGGCTAAAGGCCGGGATCCTTTTCGGGACCATCGGTCGAAGCACAGCATGGCTCTGCTGCCGACCGTACTCATGTCCGAGCGCATCATGGACGCACTTGGGGCGGACCGCGCCAAGGCGCTAGACGCACAGGCACACGAGACCGGGTTCGTCTCGCAACGCGAGGCGGCGCTCTACTGCGCCTTGGCAGATTCTGGATTCGTGACGCCTGCGTCGGCGATCTCACCTCTGCAAGCGTGGGAGTTCGTCCTTCTTGCCCTCGAAGCGGCGGATGACGCGCTGGTCGGCTTCACCAATCACTCTCTTGACGTCGGCCAGAAGATCGATGCCATGTTTGAGCGTGTCCGAAGGCAGCGACCTTCCACGGAGCCCGCCTAAGGCAGCTTTGCCGTCAATTTTCCACTTCGCGCTGTCCGTGATTGCTGTTTCATCGCTTCTCCCGAAGCCGGCCATTCTGGTCGAGGTGAGCCCATGTCGGGTTTCTGAAACCCGATTTTGGACTGACTACCCGCCGGGCGTCAGAAAACCAAGGCTCATCCAACTCACAATTAGTAGGAAAAACGTACCGACAAGAACCCTGCGTCGCCTTGCGTCGTGTTTTGCGCGTCGAACTCGCGATAATATTTGGCGACGAGCACGATCGGCCGCTCGTTAATCTTGACGGTGAACGTCGCGCCCGGTCCCAGCCCGACGACGCGCACCATACGCTCGCCGGCCGTCGCCCCCGAGCCGCTGTCAGCCGTCGTCTGCTGCATGTAATAGCCGACGATCCCGAGTTTGAAGTTCTGCGTCAGCATCTTCCCGGCGGCATAATCAAAGTGAAAAATCTGGCCCGAACGGTAGTTCGTCGCGGGGTTGACCTCGCTCACGACATAGCTCGCCGCCCCGGAAACCTCCCAGCCGGTCTTCGGATCGAAATAGGTCACGCCGAGCTGCGGCGCCCATGCCCAGGTGTTGCGCCCGGTGTTGATGAGCCGGCCCCGTTCATAATTGCCGACCGGCAGCCATACCGACGTCGCGAAGTTCCAGTGCCAGTTGCCGCTATGCCAGCCGAGAAGAAGCGGGCTGACGACGACGTCGTGCAAGGCGGCGAGATCGCCGCTGCGGACGGTGGTCGGCAAGGCGGGGCGCTGCGGCGCCACCGACTGGTCGGCGTGATTGAAAGAATAAGCCGACCGCACCGAGAAGCCGTAGTCGGCGTCGAACAGTCGAAAGGGCGTGACGACGGTAGCGCCCAGGATATTGATCGTGCTCTGGTAGCCCACCCTCAGCTGCCCCTGCGGCACCGTCGACTGCTCGGAGCCGTGGTACATGTAGAGGTCGTGGCGGAGGTGCACACCCGGCGACCCGAGCACGCCCGTCATGAAATCGCGATAACCTTTAAGATAAGGGCCCTGGATTCCTTCCATCGCAGTCGACGACGGCGTCGCGGCAATAACGAAAAAAAGCGCTGCCGCCAGGCGGCGGAGACGACAAACCGTACCCCCCGTCACATGATCCCCCACCCGAAATCGTGCGCCGAGTTCTTCCGTCAAACCGACATGGGCGCATTCTTAATTCTAGACTATACTTTCTTCGGCAAATTCGGGTAGCCGCGACGGCAACAAGAGCGTGACTTTGACGCACCGTTCGCCGGAGTCGATGGTCAGCCGCCCCTGAAGCTTCTGCGCACGCCGGCGCATATTGGCCAGTCCGTGGCCCTTCACGCCGTCTTCGTCGAAACTCCCATTGCCGTCGTTTTCGACCGTAATAGCGACCCCGCCATCCCGTCCCCCGCTACCGCGCACCGTGATTTTGCGGGCGGGCCCGTGCTTGACCGCGTTCGTGATCGCCTCCTGGACGATCCGCAGGATCGCGAGGGCGTTGCCCGGCGTGACACCGGACACTTCCGGTAAATTCGCCGTCGACCAATCCAGTTCGATGCCAAGGCGCTGCAATTGCGGCGCAAGACGCTCGCGAAAATTGGCGAGTGCAAGCGGCAGCTCACTGTCGCCGAGGTCCAGCGAGTAGATCACGAGCCGAAGATCGTTCAAGGCGTCGCGCGCCGCCTGCTCGATAGGACGCACGTTGTCGCCGGCGCGCTCGGACAGCGCGATGATCGAAACGAGGTGGCCGCTGATACCGTCGTGCAGATCGTGCGTGAGGCGCTGGCGCTCGTGGTCGCGGATCAGGCGCGCCGTCTTCTCCTTCTCTGCCCGGTGCAGGGCGGCTAGTTCGGCCTCGCGCTCGGCAAGACGCAGAGCGAGCGTTTCATTGGCGCGGTCCAATTGATCGAGACTTATGCCCATGCGGTGCATCAGCACGGCGGTGACCAAGACCAACATCAGCGGTCTTGGATAGGCAAAGAGCAAGTTGTAGCCATGCTCGGGGACGGTAACGGTTACAAAGACATCATGAATTGAAAACCAAGCCCAAAGAAACACTGGCGGAAACAACAAGCCTGCATCGACGCTCTTTTGCCTGAATGCGCCCCAGCCCAGGATGGCCGCGGCAACGACGAACCCGGCGACCATCGTCCCCGCCGCGCAAACCGACAGGATCATTCGCGCAAGCATTGAAGGCATCAACGACAATGGAAGAAGCAGGAGCGGAACGACCACCGCGGCAATCTTGAGCTTGCGCGACGGGCGCACATTGATCACGCAGAACGCAAGCCCGATGACGATCGGCGATGCCGCCGTCGATATGCTGGCGATAACAGGGAAAAGATATCGCATTGCCGGATGAAAACCGGTGAAGAGCGCTACCGACGCGAGAAGGCTGACGGCGTTTAGAACGGCGAGCCACGCGAACAGCGGGTCGTTCGGCCGGAAGAAATACGCAAAGATCAGTCCGAACCCGAGCAACGCGTGCGCGGCGAACGACATAATCTTCAGTTGGCTGTCGACGGCCGTCCGAAGCTTGTAGTACGGAGCAAGGTCGGCTTCCCGCCCAAGATAGAGTTCGGAAATATACGCCGGGATGACGTAGGGTCCCGTTTCGACGGTGAGGGTGAGTTCGTTGCGGCCAACGACCATCATCCGAAGCGGGACACGCACCATAACCGACGCGCTGACCCACGGACCCGTCCAAAAACTGCTGGATTCGAATCCGTAAAACGTCTCCCCGGCGAATTCGAGCGATACGCGGCGGTTGATCGACGGAATATAGAGGTACAGCCCCGTGTCCGGTAGCGACTGCAAATCGAAACGGACCTTGTACGTTACGAATTGCGGGTGATCGTCGACCTGCGCTTTGACGGCATAAGGCAGCGCGACTTCTTTTCGGTCCCCCGTGTCCGAATAAAATTCAGCGCGGTCGAACACCAAGGCATTCTTCGGCGTCGGCAATGTCACCAGGTCGGGCCCGATCGCGATGGCGAACGTGACGACCGCGAGAACCGTCCAGCCGAAACGAACGCGCCAGGTCACAGGCGGATCAGTCCGCGGCGGGACGCCTCGTAGACCGCCTCTGAGCGATTGTTGGCCTGCAGCTTGCGGTAGATGTTCTTGATATGCACCGGCACGGTCTGTTTGGAGATGTGCAGGCGCTCGGCCAGCTCGCCGTAGGTGAAGCCCTTGGCGATGCCCCAGAGGATGTCCATCTCGCGCGGCGTAAGCGAAGGCGACTCCGGCGCCGCGTTCGGCGTTTCCGTCTTCGGATCGCGGCCGCCGAGACGGCGCACGATGGTGCGCGCGATAGCGGACGAGATCGGCGAGCGGCCGGCCAGAAGCTCGGTGATCGCCTCCACGATGTCGATCGGGTCGCTGTCCTTGAGGAGATAGCCGGTCGCGCCGGCCTCGATCGCCTCGATGACGTTGCGGTCGTCGGCAAGGACGGAGATGACCATTGCCTCGGCGGCCGGCTGATCGTTGCGAAGCGAGAAGATCGCCTGCGTGCCGTGCCCGTCGGGCAGATTGAGATCGGTGATCAGGAGATCGATCGTGTTGTCGCGGATTACGCTGGCGGCCTCGGCCAACGTGCCGCAGGCAGCCACCAAGCGACCTTTTGGCCAGGCGGCGATGATGTCGGCAAAACGCTCGCGGACCGGCTCATCGTCTTCGATGAGCAGGATCCGGCAAACAGCGGGGTCGCGGACCGTTTCACCGGCGACGGACGCCATATGATCGCTCGGTGCGTTCATCGTGCCCGTATCCATGCCGGCCCCCCGGCTCCCTATTGGACGATCGTCACAGCGAAGTAGCTGGCGGGCACAAAGCCCTTCACGCCATTCAACGCCTGAGGCGAGCTCGAGCCGCCCACATCCTGCGATTGAACGCCGCCATTGAGATTAGCCGATTGCGATTGCGAAGCCAGTAGGGCAACGGGATCGCCGACGATTTTGGTCTGCGGATCGTAGGCCAGGACGATCTTTTGGCCGGACGTCGGATCGTTGGCGACGATGCCCTTGCCGTCGGGGGTTAAGCTCGTCGCCAACATCCAGAGCGTGGCGCCGCCGGCGCCATCGGCCTTCGTACCGCCGAGTATGACCGGGCCCTGCTTTAGCATCCCGGCAATATCGGTCGCGCCATTGGCGAAGGCAAAGCCGTTGTCGCCCGAGGGGGCCCGCGTCGTGCCGTTGCCGTCGCCGAAGACGGCCCGGCCGGAGATGCTGCCCGGGGCATTGCTCCATTGCGCCGTGCCACCGTTGAGAAGGGTGTCAATCTTGAGGTCGGTCGAGCCGAGCGCGCGGCCGATCATGACCAGAACGGCGGCCTGGCTCGTCTGCGCATCGGCGGACGGCAGGTCTCCGTTCGAATACTCACCCTGGTTGAGATAGGAAATCGCCTGGAAGGCCAGCCCGCCCGGGCCGGACACGTTGTTGTTGCCGCCGATGCCGCCGGTGACGACGTTGCCGCCGCCGCCAGTGACGCCGCCGGTGACGGGCGCGCCGCCGACCGCCGTATTGATCACGATGTTGCCGACCGCGGTGGTCTGCGTCGGCGTCATGCCGGCGGCCGGCGTACCGCCGTTGTTGGCATTACTGTTGTTGACCTGGCTCGGGGCCGTCCCGCCGGAGCCGGTCGTCGCCGGCGCGCCGCTGATCGTCAGGTCCGCACCGACGAAGCTCAGCGCGTAGTTCGCCGACGCCGCGAGCGTCCCCTGGTTGATCGGATAAACGCCGGCGCTTTCGCCCGCGAGGCGCGCGAGTGCCCCGCTCAAACTATCGCCACCGACAAGCGTGCCGGCCGTGAGTGCCCAGGTCAGTGTCGGATCCGGCTGGCCGGCCTGCTTGCTCTGCGCATCGGCCGTCACCTCGATCGAGCGTGCGCTCACCGTCAGCGCGGTGCCGTTCCCGCCCGCCTGAACGAAGACGTAATTGCCATTGTTGGCCGCGAGGCCGCTGCCGTTGATTGCATAGCTGCCGACGCCGCTTGCGGCTGTCGCGGCGGTCGCGAAAGCGGCCGCGCCGGTCGTGGCGTTCGTGAGCGTATCAGCGCCCTGGAAGCCAGTGACACTGCCGGTCAGTGCCGGATTGGCATCGCCATAGACGCGGCTCTTGGCGTCGGCGAGGTAGGTCAGCGTCGCCGCCGTGATGTCGGCGGTGATGCCGGCCGGCTGCGATAGCGCGTAGTTGCCGGCGTCGCCGCCCGAGATGCTGTAGCCGCTGACTGCGACCGCCTTGCCGGCCGCAACGTTCTTGTCGGCGAAGGCGCCCGAGCCGGTGCCGCCGAGCGTAACTGTATCGCCGCTGATGACGCCCGAGAGTGCCGCGGTGCCGCCCAGCGTCGCCGCCGTCGTCGCGTCATAGACCTTGTTCGCCGCGGTGACGCCGGTGACGGCGATCGACTTCGCCGTGATGTCGGCGATGACGCCCGAGGGTTGCGACAGCGCGTAGTTGCCGGCATCACCACCCGAGATCGTGTAGCCGCTGACCGTCACCGCCTTGCCGGCCGCAACGTTCTTGTCGGCGAAGGCGCCCGAGCCGGTGCCGCCGAGCGTCACCATGTCGCCGGAGATCACGCCTGAGAGCGCCGCCGTGCCGCCGAGTGTCGCCGCCGTCGTCGCGTCATAGACCTTGTTCGCCGCGGTGACGCCGGTGACGGCGATCGACTTCGCCGTGATGTCGGCGATGACGCCCGAGGGTTGCGACAGCGCGTAGTTGCCGGCATCACCACCCAAGATCGTGTAACCGCTGACCGCCACCGCCTTGCCGGCCGCGACGTTTTTGTCGGCGAAGGCGCCCGAGCCCGTGCCGCCGAGCATCACCGTGTCGCCCGAGATCACGCCGGAGAGCGCCGCCGTGCCGCCAAGCGTCGCCGCGGTGGTGGCGTCGTAGACCTTGTTCGCGGCGGTGACGCCGGTGACCGCGATCGATTTCGCGGTGATGTCGGCGGTAACGCCGGCCGGCTGCGACAGCGTATAGTTGCCGGCGTCGCCGCCCGAGATGCTGTAGCCGCTGACCGCCACCGCCTTGCCGGCCGCGACGTTTTTGTCGGCGAAGGCGCCCGAGCCCGTGCCGCCGAGCGTCACCGTGTCGCCCGAGATCACGCCCGAGAGCGCCGCCGTGCCGCCAAGCGTCGCCGCGGTGGTGGCGTCGTAGACCTTGTTCGCGGCGGTGACGCCGGTGACCGCGATCGACTTCGCGGTGATGTCGGCGGTAACGCCCGCCGGCTGCGACAGGGTGTAATTGGCCGCGGCGGTGCCAGCGAGCGTATAGCCGCTCACCGTGACCGCCTTCCCTGCCCCCACGTTCTTGTCAGCGAAGGCAGCCGAAACGGTGCCGCTCAGACTGACGTCGTCGCCTGAAACGGTGTTCGCCAGCGCCGCCGTGCCGGCCAGTGTCGCGGCGGCGGTGGCGTCGTACACCTTGTTGGTCCCCGAAATGCCGGTGATGGTGAGGGCCCGTTGTGTGATCGCGCCTGTATTGCCCGAACCGAATTGGTAGTTGGTGGCGAGACCCGTGCCGTTGCCCAGCGTCAGGCCGGCCAGGTTCAGGGCCAGTCCCGAGCCGACATTGGCGCCGGCCGCGGCCGCGCTGCCGCTCAGGACGAGCGTCTCGCCGTTGACGCCCGTGGCAATCGTGCCCGCGCTACCGAAGGACGTTGCCGCAAAGGCCGTGTTGCCATCATAGGTCTTGTTGCCCGACAGTGCCCCCAGCGTCGCCTTTCCGATCGTCGCGGTGTTGCCCGTGCCGAACTGGTAGTTGCTGGCGAGGCCCGTGCCGTTGCCCAGCGTCAGGCCGGCCAGGTTCAGGGCTAGTCCCGAGCCGACATTGGCGCTCGCCACCGAGCCGTTGCCGGAAAGCGCCAGCGTCTCGCCGTTCACGCCGGTCGCGATCGTCCCGTTGGTGCCGAAGGCCGACGCCGCGACGGCCGTGCTTGCGTCATAGGTCTTGCTGCCCGACAGCGCCGAAAGCGTCGCCTTGTTGATCGTCAGGGCGCCGGCATAAGAGATGTCGTATCCGGCCTGGTTCGAGAAATAGCTGCCCTTGAGCGCGTAGCTGCCGGCGTTCACGGCCGAAGTGGCGCTGCCTATGACGGTGGCGCTGCCGCTCAGCGACGCGCCGGGGACCGACAAAGTCGGCGTGCCGAAGCTGCCGCCATACGTCGACCCGTCGTAGGCCTTGCTCTGGTCGGCGTAGGTCGCGGTGAGTGGTGTCAGGAGGGCACGCAACAGCGGATAGGTGTTGCCGTCATATATGCGCCAGGTGCTCGCCGTGCCGCCGGCATCGTCGATGCTCCAGCCCGCGCCGGTAAAGGTGGCGAGACTCTGCATCTGCGCCGTGGTCTTGCCCGTGCCGGCCGCGCTGGTCGCCTGCCCGCTTGTCTCCGTATTCCAAAAGCCGTTGGTCACGGTCCCGGAGTTCGACCCGACCAACCCGCCCACATTGGTCGCGCCAGCAGCCGAAACGGAGCCCGTCGAGTAGACGTTGGAGACCGAACTCGCATTGAGACCAACGAGCCCGCCGACCGCTGTCGCCCCGCTGCCGGCAGTGACCGTGCCGGTCGCGTAGGAATTCGATAGCGCAGAATTGTTCCCTCCGACCAAGCCGCCAACGTTCGTCGCGTTGCCGACGTTGACCGCACCGGTCGCATAAGAATTGGAGATGCCTTGATCGACCCAATGCTGGCCCGCGAGGCCGCCGATGTAGGAGGCGCCGTTCGTCAGCGCATTGACGGTGACGCTCGAGGAGGAATTGCTGATCCTGGATCCACCGCCGGTGCCGCCGACAAGACCACCAGTAAATTGCACCGCGCCGTTGACAGTGACGGTGCCGCTGGCGGACACGTTGCTGATCGTGCCGGCGGATATCCCGACGAGCGCACCGGTGCGGGGTCTGGTAGTGGTGATGTTGACATTGCTCAACGTCAGATTCGAAATCGACGAACCCGTACCGGTCTCGCCGAAAAGGCCCGTACTACCGGTCGTGGAATTGATCGTCAGATTCGAGATCGTGTGGCCTTGGCCGTTGAATACGCCACTGAATACCGGCGATCGGCCAATCGGAGTGAAATTGCTGATGCTCGACAGATCGATGTCGCGGCCGAGCGCGTAAGTGCCCGACAGGTTGCTCGCGACGCCGGTCTGCAAGTTGTCGGCGGTATTGACCAGCATATAGGCGGTCAGTCCGCCGGTCGCGGTCACCGACCCGCTGAAACTGGTCGGCGTCGTATAGGCCGACGGATTGTAGAACAGCGTCGCGGTCCCGGCGGTCGTGGCGGCAATGCCGGAACCGAAGGTTACCGTTCCGGTGCCGGTGCCGGTATTGTCGGCGGCGAGCGTAATGGGCGCCGCGGCACTGGCGCTGAGGTTGGCGTTCAATACGACATTCCGATAGGCGCTCAGCGTCAGGCCGGCGGTCGTGCTCCACGCGATCGGAGCGTTGATCGTGATATCGCCGACCCCCGCGCTGTTGGCGGTGCCTGGTCCGCTGCTACCGGTAGCACTGGTGGTGAGCGTGACCGCCGTGCCGCTGTTGAGCGATGAAGCGATGGTCGTCGCGTCGGAGCCGGCAACCGTCAAATCATAGGGGTCGAGCAGCCATGCGCCGGCCTTTCCCTTGGCCGCACCGGCGTCGACGGTGGCGCCGGCGATGTCGAGCGAGTGGCCGGATGTCTCGACCTGGCCGCCGTCGCCGCCTTGCGCTCCGCCACGCGCGCTGATCGTCCCTTTGAAGGTGGTGGCGTCGTCGGACCAGACGACAACGCTGCCACCATTGCCGTTCTGGGTCGCGTCGGCACGGATCGTCGTCGCCGCGTCGGCGGAGGTCGTGATTGCGTTCGCCAGCGGGCCCTTGCCGAGAGCGTTGCCACCGATGTTGACGATGCCGCCGCCATTCAAGCCCGAAACGTCGATCGAGGCGCCGGCGAGCGCCACGTCAGTGCCGGTTACGTCGATGCGGCCACCGGATTGGCCCTTGGCGGAGATCTTGCCGCTGACCCCGATGTCTGCGCCGGTGACGGAGACGCTTCCGCCGTTGCCGCCCTTGCGGCCGTTGGCGGCAAGGCGGCCGCTGATCTTCACGTTGCCGCCCGCGCCGCCGCCGATGACGATCTTGCCGTTGCGGGTGCCGACGCTGTTGGCGCGGATCGAGCCAGGTACGTTCACCGCGTCGCGCAGCAGCGTCGCCGCCGTCGCCGCCCTGAGATAGACGGCGCCGCCGTCGGCCTTAATCTTGCCGGTGTTGGAGACGAGCGGCCGGCCCTGGGCATCGACGATGTTGCCGAGCTGGCTCGTCGGCACCGCAACCGACAGGAAGCCGTCGCCAGCGAGGTCGAGCGTCACCAGTTCGCCGCTGGCAAGCCCGACCTTGCCGAGGCGCGCAGAGATCACCCCGCTGTTGGCGACGCTGCCGCCGAGCAGCGCGGCAAAACCGCCGTCGGAGACGTTGATGCGGCCCGCGTTGGTGACGGTCGCCGAAGCGCCGTTGCCGGAGAACCGGTAGTTCCCCGCCATGAAGTCCTGATCTTTGATGTTGAGCGTCGAGGCCGCGAACGAGCCGACATTGACCACGCCGCTCGACGTGATGGCGATGCCGTTCGGGTTGACCAGCAGCACCGTGCCGGGCGCGTTGATGGTGCCGGCGATCGTCGACGGGGTCGAGCCGCTGACGCGGTTGAGCGTCGCCGCCGCGGCGTTCGGTTGGTTGAAATTGACGGTGCCGCCCCGGCCGATCGAGAACGATGTCCAATCCAGAACGGCGCGCTGCGAGGTCTGATTGATGGTCAGCGTGCCGTTCTGCGGCGTGCCGATGGTGGCGCTGCCGGCCGCGACCGTGCCGCCGGTCGGCAACTGTTGCGCCGACGAGAGCGCGGTCGTGCTTAGGAGGAAAAGGAGGGCCGCGGCGAGCGTGCTCCGGGACGGGACAGCGCGCACCCCGGCGTCCAAGATGTCCCTGACCGCCGGGACCGGCTCTCCGCCCTCGAAATGACCCGGCAGCCGGACGCTGTGCCGACGCCATTCTGACTTACGCATAACGCCCCAAGCCCCCGGCCCTCAGGCCTTGCGGGGCTTCCCCCTGCGAAGGAAACGCAGTGGGCGAATTACGATGACAACGGCGAGCGTAAGCATATACCATGGATATGGGATGGAACTCGTTAATGGGGGGAATATTCTTTTGATTCTGAAAGGACTTAAGCTGGGTCAAACGTTAACCATATCATCAGGCTGCCAGCGACCCCGTCCCCCGCGGCAGGGGAAAAATCCAGCGGACAAGTAAGTCAGACCGTGGTGAGGACGTTACCAGTTCGGCGTCAGCGCTACGCGGCGGCCATAGCGGCCTGCTGCGCTCTGCTGCTTTGGCCGGCCCTGAGCCGGGGCCAGACCGCGCCTCCCCCGAGCCTGGTAGCGCCGCCGCAGACGATCCCGGCCCGCCCCTCGCCGCGCATCCTCATTCCCGAGGCCCCCGCCGGCGCCAAAATTCCGGAGGCCGCGCGGCAACTGCGTTTCGTCCTCACCGGCATCGACGTCGAGGGCGAGTTCGAAAAGCTCGCGGAAGCCCGGCGCAAGCTCGTCGAGCCGCTGATCGGCAAACGCATCACCGTAGCGGACGCTTTCGAACTCACGGCAAAGCTTCAGGAGATTTATGTGCGCGCCGGCTATCCGCTGGTGCGCGTGGTGTTGCTGCCCCAGGAGATCGACAACAGGGCACGCATCCGCATTCGGATAATCGACGGCTTTGTCGAGAGCATCGATGGCAGCAATCTAGCGGCGCGGGTCCGCGAGCGCGCCACCGCCGCTGTTGCTCCGCTGCTGCGTCAGCGGCATCTGAAGCAATCGGAATTGGAGCGGCGTCTCCTGATCGCGGGCGACATTCCCGGACTGAGGCTTGCGGCGACCTTCGCGCCCGGTAAGGAGATCGGCGGCTCGATACTGGTGCTCAGCGGACAGCATCAGCTCGTGTCGGCAAGCCTCTATGTCGACAACGCCATGCCGACGACGTTTGGCACCAGACAGGGCATGCTGTCGCTTGCAGCCAACAGCCCGCTCGGCCAAGGCGAGCAGCTCAGCGTCTCGGCCGTCGGCTATCCAGACAACACCCTCACCACCGCGGATCCGGTGCGCCGCTATCTCACCGCCGGCCTCATCGTGCCGCTCGGCCTCGACGGCTGGAAGCTCGACATCGGCGGCACCCAGGGCAAGACCACGCCCGTCGTTACCGCGAGCGCGGCGAGCCAGGGCCATTATGATCAACTTCATGTCCGTCTCGGTTACGATGCCATCAAATCGCGCGACCTCGAACTCACCGTCTATGGCCGCCTCGATGCCACCAACGAACGCATCGACTCCCTGGCGCTGGGATCGCCGGTGGGCCTGAGCCAGGACCGGGTGCGCCCGCTGCGCGCCGGTTTCGACGGGGTCTGGCGCGAGCGCGTTCTCGGCACATCTGTCGCGTTCGGCGGTGCCTTGTCCCGCGGCATCGACTGGTTGGGCGCGCGCACCGCAGCCGAGGCCACGACACTCCTACCCCTATCGCGCCAAGGCGCCGACGCCGTTTTCACCAAACTCGACGGCCGTGTCCAAGTCGTGCAGGCACTGCCGCTCGATTTCGTGGGGAGTCTCGATGCCTTCGCACAGACATCCTTCGGCAAAGCCCTGTTGACCTCCGAACAATTTGCGCCGATCGGGTCGCGCATGCTGTCCGGCTTCACGGCCGGCAGCCTCGCCGGCGACAAAGGCTGGGTCGTGCGCGGCGAACTCGGCTATCCTTTCGCGCTCGGCAAGGCGGTACTGACGCCTTACGCCTTTGCGGCCACCGGCGAACGCATCTATGAAATGCCGACGGCGCTCGAAATTGGAAGCGTTCACGCGACCAATATCGGCGGAGGCGTGCGCGGCGACCTCCCGCGGCTGTTCGCCGATGCGCCGGACGCGTCGGCCTTCATCGAGTACAGCAATCGCCGGACCAATCAGCCCGACCTCGATGGCTGGCGCATTTTCGCCGGCGGCCTGCTGCGATATTGAGCGCGAGCATTTGACCGCGACGGAGCGCAATCTATGCAAAGCATTAGCCGCTGTTACGGCGGCGACCCGTTGTACAAGGATCGATTGCCGTCGGTCGAGCATGGCTCGCGGCCGCTGGACTCCGCGTTTGGCGGGCATTTCCGCGATCATCGTAAGAAATTCTCTGCTTTTCGCACTGGCTGGCTGGGTCGGCGAGATTCGAACTGCGAATTGGCCATTTTGCGACTCACTTCGATCGAGCGAGTTGATCTCGAACTCGACGTCATCCGACGCCTCAAAAACACCTGTTTTAAAGGGCGGCTCGAAGCCGTATTCCAAGTCAAAGTACAGAGGCGCAGAGAAAGCGGCGCTCTAGAGAACGAATTTCGGGAGCTAGCCACGTCCCAAGGTGCAGAGGCTGGTCTCAGGGCGCTGCAAATTCCACGCGTTTTCTCGCGGCAAAACCGCAACTGAGAGCCGTTCGCGAAGGGATGGTGGCGGAGGGATTGGGATTCGAACTGACCGCACGGTTTCCACTGGTAGCCGAGCACCCAGTCGGAACGAACCAGTCCCCCGCCCTCCCGAGAAGGAGTTTTTTGAGGAAATTCGTGCCGCGGTCGACTGAGGACACTGATTTCATGATCGACGCCGATTCCTACCCCGTCGTTGAGTAACGCGTTCGTGCCGAGCTGCAGACCAAAATCAGATGCGGCACCAACCCCGAATAAGCTGTGAATATATTTCAGTCGCTTTCTCAATACGCGATATGAGGCAATATTCGTCCGTTTGATGGGCAAGTGCTAACTCGCCAGGTCCAATAATCACGGTAGGCGGCGATCCGAGCGCCGGCGTCAGCGCGGACGCATCCGTGAAATAAGGTGCAGCTCCGAGACTATCATCGACACCCTCAACGTCCCGTGCGACTTGGAACACTTCGCCGATCCAAGGGTGATGCGGATCAGTCCAGATACTTTTGGCGTCCAGCAGCGTTTTTAACATGACGTCTCGGCCAAGATAGCTGGTCAATTGATCGCGAATTTGCGCATGGCTTTGCGCCGGTATAGTGCGGATATCGATACCGATTATGGTCCGGTCTGGAACCGAATTGATATTAAGTCCGCCTTGTATCGTGCCGACATTGAGCGTGGGGGCGCCGAGGACATCATGACGCGCCACATTGAAGTCGAATTCCTGCAACGCCGTTACGGCTCGCGCTGCTTTGTAGACGGCATTGACCCCTTTCTCTGGCATGGAGCCGTGAGCTGTCACCCCTCTGGTTTCCGCTTCCAACCAAAGCGCCCCCTTGTGGCCGACAAGCGGCTTGTTGCCGGTCGGCTCCGCGACAACAAGTGCACCGACCTGTCCTAGCCCGCCATTTGCGCGGACCAGTGCCTCGGCGCCGGTACAGCCGGTTTCCTCGCCGGCGGTGATCACCAGCAGGACGCCGGGCGAACTGGCGAGCCGGTCGGCCAGCGCAATGCAGGCGGTGACGAAAGCCGAGACGCCGCTTTTCATGTCCGACGCGCCGCGCCCGTAAAGCTTGCCGTCCGCGATGTCGGCTGCGAATGGGTCCATCGACCAGGGCTGCGAACCGAGCGGCACGGTGTCGATATGGCCGGTGAAGCCGAGCGGCAGCTTGCCCGGCGCGCCGCCCAGCCGCGCGACGATCTGCGCCCGCCCGTCGCCGAACGGAACGAGCTCGACGGCAAAGCCCGCACCCTCCAGCAAGCCCGCCAGCCGTTCCGCGCACACGCGTTCGGAGCCCGGCGGATTGACGGTGTTGAAGCGAACCAGTTCCTGCGTCAGTTCGATCGATGATGGCATCGGCTACCCGAAATAAGCATCACGCACCTCGCTGCGGCCTGCAAGCTCCGCCGGCGTCCCGCTGGTCGCCACACGGCCTTTCGATATGACGAAGCCAAAATTCGAGATGGCGAGCGTCTGATGCACGTTCTGCTCGACCAGCAGCACGGTGATGCCGCGCTCGTTGATCTGGCGGATAATATTGAAACTCTCCTTCACCAGCCGCGGCGACAGGCCAAGCGACGGCTCGTCGATCAAAAGCAGTTTGGGCGCGCACATCAGGCCGCGGCCGATCGACACCATCGCCTGCTCGCCGCCCGACATGGTGCCGGCAAGCTGGGCTTGGCGCTCCGCAAGGCGCGGAAAGATGCGAAAGATGTCGGCCATGCGCGACTGCGTGACCTTGTCCGAGGATTCCTGATAGGCGCCGACTCGCAAATTCTCCTCGACCGTCAGCTTGGGAAAGACTTTCCGCCCCTCGGGAATGCAGGCGATGCCTGCGGCGATGACTTTGTGGGTCGGAAGCCGCGTGATGTCGGTGCCGTTGAACACGATGCGACCGGCGCGCGCCGGCGTAAGCCCAAGGATCGAACGCACGAGCGTGGTCTTGCCGGAGCCGTTGGAGCCGAGCAGACATGTGATGCTGCCCGCCTGCACTGCGAGCGAGACCCCTTGCAGCACGTCGGCCTTGTCGTAGGCCGTGTAGAGGTCATGGACCTCAAGCATGCCGGACATCAGAGCGTGATCCGTTCGGTTTGAATCGCCGTCATGCGCTATGCCACCCCAAGATAGGCTTCTTGCACCTGGCCATCGGCCGCGACGTCGCGGTACGGCCCCTCTGCGATCTTGCGGCCGAAATTGAGCACCACGCAACGATCGGTGATCCGTTCGATCACCCCCATCTCGTGCTCGACGATGATGATCGTCAGATCCTTGTTGCGCTCGCGCACGAGGAGAATGTCGTTCATCAATTCGGTCGTCTCATCGTGAGTCATGCCGGCGGACGGCTCGTCGAGCAGCAGCAATTTCGGCTCGCTGATGAGGGCGCGGCAGATCTCGATACGGCGCCGGTCGATCATCGGCAGGCCGGCGACCGGCTCGAACATGCGGCCGGCCAGCGCCGGCTCGAACACTTCGACCAGCGCGCGCGCGGCGTGGTAACTCGTCTCGAATTCGCGCTTGAAGTCGCCGCGTTTGACGAGATTGAACCAGAGCCCCTGATGCAGGCGCTTATGGTTTCCGATCATGATGTTGTCGAAGATCGACAAGGGCAGCGACAGGCGCGAGCGCTGGAAGGTGCGCGAAATTCCCGCCCGATAGATCGCGCGCGAGGGAAACGCCGTGATGTCGGCGCCGTCGAAAATCACATCGCCCGCATCGGCGGTATAGATGCCTGTCGCGACGTTGAAGAACGTGGTCTTGCCGGAGCCGTTGGGGCCGATGAGCCCGAGGATCTCGCCGCGCGCGACCGTGAGATCGAGCCCGTCGAGCGCCAGCACGCCGCCGAAGCGCTTCACGACACCACGTGCTTGCAACAGCGCGGTCACGGCTGCCATCCCGGAAAATACCGGCGCACCGGACGCGGCAACAGACCCTCGGGCCGGAACAACAATACGCCGATCACAAGTAGAGCGTAGA
Organism: Pseudolabrys sp.; assembly: GCA_022841665.1. Lineage (GTDB taxonomy): Bacteria > Pseudomonadota > Alphaproteobacteria > Rhizobiales > Xanthobacteraceae > Pseudolabrys. The sequence goes on along the minus strand of JALHRB010000006.1, from coordinate 107,992 downwards.
GCAGGAAGCGATACTCCTGGATCGTCTGCAACTTTTCGGGAATGATCACGACGATGAAGGTGGCGACGATGAGTCCCCAGGGATTGCCGATGCCGCCGAGCAGCAGAATCGAGACGAGGATCAGGGAGTCGGCGAAGGTGTAGTTGTTCGGCGCGACGAAGCTTCCGACCATGCCGAACAAGGCGCCGGCGATGCCGATAAGGAAATTGCCGATCAGAAATGCCGTGATTTTCCAGCGCACGACATCCAATCCGAAGCAACTCGCGGCGGTCTCATCGAGCCGCAGCGCATCGAGATTGAGCCCGATCCAGGATCGCTCGAGTCTACGCACGACAATGAACGCGCCGATCAGCAGCAGTAGGCTGACCGCGAAATAGTTCATGTAGAACGAGAGCGAGATGCCCGCGACCTCGATGTTGTCGTTGAACGACCAGCCGAAGATGTTCATGCCCTTGACCTGCATGCCCTGCGGTCCGCCGAGGACGTCGTTGACTTCGAGAAAGGTCTTGAACAGCAGCGCAAAAGCGATGGTGACCACGGCCGCATAATGCCCGCGCGTGCGCAGCACCGGCAATAGCAGCAGCGAACCGATCAATGCCGCCAGCAGGCCGCCGACCAAAAGAACAGCCAGATGCGGCAACGCCGTGTAGGCGTTGAGCACGGCCGACGTATAGGCCCCGATGCCGAAAAACGACGCGCCTGCGAAATTCAATACGCCGGCATAGCCAAACTGGATGTTCAGGCCGAGCGTCGCCACGACGTAAAGCAGGACGGTGATCACAAGCAGCAGAACGAAATGATCCTCGTGAAAGAACGCGGCGACGGCGAGCAGCGCGACGACCGAAAAGCCGCACAGCGCATCCTCATGATCGGCAAAGGCGCGGCTGACGTCGTCGAAAAGCCCAAACCAAGCGGCCGCAATAACGACAACGATGCCAACGGCCAGAAGCGATATGATATATGTCTGCTTTTCCACGGCGAGCATGGCGATCAGATATCCGGCCGCGACCGCAAGCGCGATCAGTCCGGGCCACAATGCCGCGCGCGACTTCTCCGCTACCCCCGTCATCCGCTTACACCCGCTCACTGATCTTTTCCTGGATCAGCCCGGTCGGACGCCAGGCCATGATGGCGATAACGACGGCGAAAGCGAACACGTCCTTGTAGGCGCTGGCAAAGGGCAACAGCACGGTTCCGACCGTCTGCAGCCCCGCGAAGAGGAAGCCGCCGAGGATCGCCCCGTAAATGCTGCCGAGCCCGCCGATGATCGCGGCGGAAAAGCCGACCACGCCGAGATAAAGGCCGATGCCGAAATTGATCTCGTTGTAGTAGAGCCCGTTCATCACGCCGGCGAACGCCGCAAGCCCTGAGCCGACCGCGAAGGTGACCAGCACGATGGCGGTGAAATTGACGCCCATGGTTCGCGCCGTTTCCTCGTCCTGCGCCACGGCGCGGATGGCGAGCCCGAGCTTGGTGCGGTTCAGCAGAAATTGCAGGCCGACGATCACCGCGGCGCCGGCTGCCAGCATGAGCATGTTGTCGAGCCGCAAATTGAAGCTGCCGAGGTCGATCGAGCTTTTCGGCAGCAGCGCCGGAAACGGCTTCGGATTGGCGCCCTGCGGATAGAAAAGCCGCACCGCTTCGCGCAGCACCGTGCCGAGCATCAGGGTGATCAGAAGCGTATTGAGCGCCGGCGCCGAGCGCAGCGGCATGACGAGGTAACGTGCGATCAGCATGCCGAGCACGGCCATCGCCAGCGTCGCAACGACGAGGATGACGATGAGATCGAGCCACTGCGAATTGAAGCCGGCCGCGTGCAAGCCGGCGATGGTTGCAAGCGCCGTGAAGGCGCCGACGGTCAGCACATCACCGTGCGAGAACTTGATGATGTCGAGGACGCCGAAAAACAAAGTGAAGCCGACGGCAACAAGCGCATACATCATGCCGAGCATGAGCCCGTTCATGACGTATTGAGCGAACAGCCCTACATCCATGATTTCGTCTTGACTGTACTATCGAGGACAATACCGAGGCGGAGCGTGGAGCCCCGCCTCGGTCGAATGGCTATTTCTGCCCCGGCAGCTTGCGCTTTCCGCTAGCGTATTCGCTGTCGTCCCACTCGACGAACTTGCCGTCCTGAACCACGTATTTCGTGATCACGGCCACGGTGTTCTGGCCGTGATCGTCGAAGGTGATCTTGCCGACGATCGAATCGCGGTCTTTCACGTTGCTGAGGTCGGCGATGACCTTCTTGCGGTCGGGCCCAACCTTCTCGATGCTGTTCAGGATCATGTCCATCGCCGCGTAAGCGAAGGCGCCGTAGGCCTCCGGCGGATTGTCGTATTTCTGGGCGTTGTATTTTTCCATGAAGAATTTGCCGCCCGGCAGCTTCTCGGTCGGCGCGCCTTCGCGGAAGGCGAGCGCGCCTTCGGCCAGCGGTCCAAGACCTTGGATAAAGGCGTCGGACACGATGCCCGAGGTGGCGTCGAACACGGCCTTGATCCCGAGCTTGTCCATTTGCGAACGAATGCGGACGCCGATCGGCGTGAGGCCGCCGAAGTAGATCACTTCGGGATTCAGCGCCTTGATCTGGGTGAGCTCGGCGGTGAAGTCCTGCTGGTCCGCGGTCACGCCGAATGTGCCGATGATCTTCGCCTTGCCGATCTTGGCCAGGGCCTTGCTGAAGTATTCGTTATGGCCTTTGCCGTAATCGGTGGTGTCGTGGATCACCGCGACAGTCTTGTACCCGAGCTTGGAGATTAACTCCGCATTGGCGTCGTTCTGGTTGATCATCGTGCCGTTGACGCGGTGAATTTCCGGATATTTGTTGCGGTAGGTGATGTCCGGCAGAACGGCGCCCCAGACGATCACTGGAAACCCGAACTTGTGATACGTGTCGACGGTCGCGATCGCCGTCGCCGAACAATAATGCGTGGCCGCGGCGATAATCTCCTTGTCGGCCGCCATCTTGGTGGCGACCTGGACCGCCACGTTCGGCTTGCACTCGTCGTCGAGCACCACTAGCTCGTATTCGTATTTCGCCTTGGCATCGGCATTGCGCAGCTTCACGGCGAGATCCGCCGAGTTGCGTCCGCCGATGCCGTTGACCGAGACACCGCCCGTTAGCGGGCCGATGAAACCGACCTTCACCTTGTCCTTGGCTTCGGCGGTTGCCGCCATGAACGCTAGAATTGCCGCAGTAAGCCCAATGGCTGTCGTCTTGCAAATTCTTATCACTGGTCCCTCCCCATATGTCCGCATAGCAGCCTTCATTATGGCCTGGGTGCCATCGTCGCGCGGCACGGGGCCGAGGGCAAGTCAGTAAAAGGTGGCGTTATTCAGCGATTATCTGCGGCTGAGCAAGTCCCAATCTGACCAGTTGACCCAGACTCCGTCGCGGTAATCCGGATGACGTGCGCGCGGCGCGATTGCCGTACTCGGCTCTGATGGCGGTCTAACGCAATCGTCGGGTTTCGGAGGCTAGGGCGCTAAATTGATCCTACACACTGCCGCCCCCAGCACGCAGAAAGTTATTCTTCGGTCTCCAACACGAGACTCCGAAAATCGGGAATTCTTCAATAATCGCGTGGAGACTTTGGGCAGAATCCCGCCTCAAGGTCGCAGAATTGGCCATCCGGAGAAATTCCAAAGATCGGAAAACCCCGCTTTTGGCGGGCGTTACCGCGATCAAAGAAAGAAATCCTCTGGTTATCGCACTGGCTGGCTGGGGCGCCAGGATTCGAACCTGGGAATGGCGGAATCAAAATCCGCTGCCTTACCACTTGGCTACGCCCCAACACTCTCGATAAGCCCGCGCCGGAGCAAAGGGCCATGCGCGGGCGGGCGGACCATAGCGGCGGGACCCGGCCCGATCAACGCCCGAAGACCGCTTGTTCCCGCACGTTTTGCCTGCGTTGACCGGCTCCCGGCCCCCGCTACAGTGGCCTTATGACCTACCGCGCGCCGATCTCCGACATCGCCTTCGCCCTCAAACATGCCGCTGGCCTGAAGGAAGCGATGGCCGAAGGGCTCTATGCCGAACTTGACGAAGCCACGGTGGATACCGTGCTGGAAGAGGCCGGCAGGTTCGCCTCCGAGGTGATCGCGCCGCTCAACCGCGTCGGCGACACATTCGGCACGCCATTCAAGGATGGCGTCGTCACCACCCCGCCGGGCTGGAAAGAGGCCTATACCGCCTGGGCCGCCGCCGGCTGGAACGGGCTCGCCTCGCCGGCCGATTTCGGCGGCCAGGAGCTGCCGCACGCGGTCAACGCAGCCTGCATCGAGATGTGGAACGCGGCCTCGATGGCCTTCGGCATCGGCCCGGTGCTGACCATGGCGGCGGTCGACGCGCTGCACGCCTATGGCTCCGACGACCTGAAGCAGCGCTACCTCGAAAAGCTCATCAGCGGCGAATGGATGGGCACCATGCAGCTCACCGAGCCGCAGGCCGGCTCCGACGTCGGCGCGCTGCGCACGCGCGCCACGCGCGCGGGCGACGGCAGCTATCGCATCACCGGCTCCAAGATCTTCATCACCTACGGCGAGCACGACCTGACCGAGAACATCATCCACTTCGTGCTCGCCCGCCTGCCGGACGCGCCGCCGGGCACCAAGGGCATCTCGCTGTTCCTGGTCCCCAAATTAATGCCGGATGGCACGCGCAACGACGTGCGCGCGCATTCGGTCGAGCACAAGATGGGCATCCACGCGTCGCCCACCTGCACCATGGTCTATGGCGACAACGGCGGCGCGGTTGGCTTCCTCATCGGCGAGGAACACAAGGGCATGGCCTGCATGTTCACGATGATGAACCGCGCGCGCCTCGCCGTCGGCCTGCAGGGCGTCGCCATCGCCGAGCGCGCGACGCAGCAAGCAATGCAATATGCGCGCGAGCGCAAGCAGAGCGGCAACGCCATCATCGCCTACCCTGACGTCAAGCGCATGCTGCTCACCATGCGCGCTTTGACGGGGGCCGCCCGCTCCATCTGCTACACGACCGGCGTCGCGCTCGACCGCGCCCTGCGCAGCAAAAGCGCGGATGCGCGCAAGGCCGCGCACGACCGCGCCTCGCTGCTCACGCCGGTGGCAAAAGCCTTCTCCACCGACATCGGCATCGAGGTCGCCTCGCTCGGCGTGCAGGTGCATGGCGGCATGGGCTTCATCGAGGAGACCGGCGCGGCGCAGCACTACCGCGACGCGCGCATCGCCGCGATCTACGAAGGCACCAACGGCATCCAGGCGCTCGACCTAGTGGCGCGCAAGCTGCCGCTCGAAGGCGGCAAGACGGTCGCACGCTATCTCGACGAATTGCGGGGAACGGTGAAGGCGGTGCGCGCCAGCAACGCGCCGGCGCTGGGCGAGACCGCGCCGCGGCTGGCCGAGGCCATCGACAGCCTCGCGCGCGCCACGCAATGGCTCCTGGCGCAGAATGGCGCGCAGGAAGCGCTTGCCGGCGCGACGCCGTACTTGAGGCTTTTCGGCAATGCCGCCGGCGGCTGCATGCTGGCCGAGCAGGCGCTCGCCGCTTTACGCGGTGGCGACGGCGCGGGCCCCGCGGCGCTCGCACGCTTTTTCGCCGAGAACATCGCGGTGCAGGCGACGGGCCTGGAGCGCGCGGTCACCGACGGTGGCGACAGCATCGTCAACGCCGAAGCGGCACTGGGCGCGTAGCTACAACGGCTTCAGCCCCGCCTCGATCTGCGCACGCCGGCCTTCCAGAAACGGCGGCAGCACCAACGTCTCGCCGAGCCTGTCGAGCGGCTCGTCCACGGCAAAGCCCGGCCCGTCGGTGGCGAGTTCGAACAGCACGCCGTTCGGCTCGCGGAAATACAGCGACTTGAACCAGTAGCGGTCAACCTTGCCGCTGTTGGGAATGCGCAAGCTGCGCAGCCGCTCGGCCCAGGCGTCGTAATCCTGGTCGCGCGAGCGGAAAGCGACATGATGCACGCCGCCGGCGCCAGCGCGCGCTTGCGGCAGATCCGGCCGCACGGCGACGTGCAATTCGGCGCCCGGCCCCTCGCCGTTCATTTTGTACACATGCACGCGATCGCGGTTCGATTCCGGATGCGCGTAGTCGCGCACCTTCTCCATGGCCATGACCTGCGTCAGCACCGCCTCGGTCGGCATCAATTCCGGCACGGTCATCACGATCGGCCCGAGGCCGCGGATCTGGTGCACGGCCGACACCGGGCTCTTCTCCCACGGATGGCCCTCGCCTTTACCGCCGTCGTCGACCAGCGCCAGGCGCTGGCCCTCCGGGTCCTCGAAGTCGAGCGTGAGGCGGCCGTCGCGCTCGACGATGTCGCCGAGCGTGATCGCCGCCTTGGCGAGCCGGTCGCGCCACCACTGCAACGTCGTCTCTCCGTTAACGCGAAAGCCGGTGCGCGTGACGGAATTGTTGCCGTGCTTCTCCGGCAGCGTGGGAAAATCGAAGAAGGTGATGTCAGAGCCGGGCGAGGCCAGGCCGTCGGCATAAAACAGGTGATAGGCGCTGACGTCGTCCTGGTTGACGGTCTTCTTGACCAGGCGCAGACCGAGCACCTTGGTGTAGAACCGGACATTGCCGGGCGCGTCGGCGGAAACGGCGGTGAGATGATGGACGCCGGAAAGCTGCATGAGGGCCTCGCATTGTCGGCGGCGCGAAAGCCGCTAAGGTCATCTAGGGATACCGCAAGGAATTTGCGAGGGCGGACATGTCGTTGAAGGGAAAGACGATTTTCATCACCGGCGGCTCGCGCGGCATCGGGCTTGCCATCGCGCTCAAGGCCGCCGCCGACGGCGCCAATGTCGCCATCGCCGCCAAGACGGTGGAGCCGCACCCGAAGCTCGAAGGCACCATCCACAGCGCCGCGGCGGAAATCGAGAAGGCCGGCGGCAAGGCGCTGCCGCTCGCCTGCGATATCCGCGAGGAGGAGTCCGTCAAGGCCGCGATCGCCGAGACCGCGGCGCGCTTCGGCGGCATCGACATCGTGGTCAACAACGCCAGCGCCATCCAGCTCAAGCCGGTGGCCGAGACCAATATGAACCGCTTCGACCTGATGCATCAGGTCAATGCGCGCGGCACCTTCATGGTGTCGAAATACGCGCTTCCGCATCTGGAGAAGGCGACGAAACCGCACATCCTGATGCTGTCGCCCCCCCTCGACATGAAGGAGAAGTGGTTCGCGCCGCACACCGCCTATTCGATGGCGAAGTTCGGCATGAGTCTGGTGGTGCTGGGGCTGGCCGGCGAATTGCACGGCAAGGTGGCTGTGAACGCGCTGTGGCCGCGCACCACCATCGCCACCGCGGCGATCAAGTTCGTGCTCGGCGGCGACGCCATGATGCGCATGTCGCGCGCGCCCGCCATTTTGGCGGATGCGGCCTACGCGATCTTCCACAAGCCCAAAAATTTCACCGGCAATTTCCTCATCGACGACACGTTCCTTGCCGGCGAAGGCGTCACCGACTTCGACCGCTACCGCGCCGACCCAAGCCAGCCGTTGCAGATGGATTTCTTCGTGCCGGACGACGTGCCGGTGCCGAAGGGGGTGAGTTTGGGAGCGAAGAAGTAGCCGTCGTCCCAGCGAAAGCGGGGACCCAGTAACCCCTGTCTCGCCGCATTATGACGTCAGGGGTTACTGGATCGCCCGCGTTCGCGGGCGATGACAGCCTGAGAGAACGGCGCTAGATAATCCCCATGTCCACCACCCTCCTCATCTCCCATCCCGCCTGCCTCGACCACCTGACGCCCGCGGGCCACCCCGAGCGGCCGGACCGGCTGCGCGCGGTCGAGCAGGCCTTGGAGGCCGAGACCTTCCAGACGCTGGCGCGCGAACAGGCGCCGATGGCGGACGCGGACACCGTCACGCTTTGCCACCCGCTCGACTACTTCGAAGCGATCCGCGAGGCCTCGCCCTCGGAAGGCATGGTGCGGATCGACGCCGACACCTCGATGTCGCCGGGCTCTTTCGAAGCGGCGCTGCGCGCGGTTGGCGGCGGCGTCAGGGCGGTGGACGAGGTGATGACCGGCAAGGCGACGAACGCCTTCGTCGCCGTGCGCCCGCCCGGCCACCATGCCGAGACGGCGCGGCCGATGGGCTTCTGCCTGTTCAACAGCGCGGCCATCGCGGCGCGCTACGCGCAGAAGAAATACGGCGCCGAGCGCGCGGCCATCGTCGACTTCGACGTCCATCACGGCAACGGCTCGCAGGACATCTTCTGGAACGACCAGACCGTGATGTACTGCTCCACGCACGAGATGCCGCTCTATCCCGGTACCGGCGCGGTCGGCGAGCGCGGCAAGTTCAACACCATCGTCAACGCGCCGCTGCGCGCCGGCGACGGCGGCGACGCCTTCCGCGAGGCGATGGAGACTGCGGTCTTCCCGCGCCTGCGCGGCTTCAAGCCGGACATTCTCATCATCTCAGCCGGCTTCGACGCGCATACGCGCGACCCGCTCGCCAATCTCAATCTGGTGGAAGCCGACTATACCTGGGTGACCAGGAAGCTGATGGAAATCGCCGACGACAGCGCGAACGGGCGCATCGTCTCCATGCTGGAAGGCGGCTACGACCTGCAGGGGCTCGCCCGCTCCGCCGCCGCGCACGTCACCGCGCTGATGCGGGGCTAGCTTTCTTAGCGTCGCGCGGCCGGACGCAAAACCGGTTCCCACTTTTGCTGGCCGCGGCTCTAGCGTGCCGTCAACCCGCCGTCGATCGGCAGATCGGCGCCCGTGATGAAGGACGACTCATCCGACAACAGAAACGCGATGAGGCTCGCCACCTCCTCCGGCTGGCCGAGGCGGGCGAGCGGGATGTCCTGCGTCAGCTTCTGGTGAATGGCCTGCGGGTTGCGCGTGCCTGACGCGATGCCGTCCACCATCGGCCCGGCGATGAAGGCCGGGCAGACGGCGTTGCAGCGCACCGGCGGCGCGTAGCGCGCGCCGTGCAGCGCCACCGATTTGCTCAGCAGCGACACGCCGCCTTTCGAGGCGCTGTAGGCCGGCAGATTGGCGCCGCCGATCAGGCCGAGCACCGACGACAGATTGACGATCGAGCCGCCCTTCTTACGCAGCAGCGGGAAGGCGTATTTGCAGCCCAGGAACGTGCCGTCGAGATTGATCGCCTGCACACGCCGCCAGGTGGCGAAGTCGGTCTTCTCGATCGAGCCGACCGCCGCGATGCCGGCGGCATTGACCAGGCCGTCGAGACGGCCGTGGGTCTTGTCGAGCTCGGCGACGACGCGCTGCCAGTCGGCTTCGCTGGTGACGTCGAGGTTGAGGCCCTCACCCGCCTTCAGGTCGGTGGCGATGGCTGTGCCGCCGGCCGTCCTGACCGCCGCCACCACGGCCGCGCCGATGGCGCCGGCCGCGCCGGTCACCAGCACGAGCTTGTCCTTCAGGTCGCCCAAGAATCACGCCCCCGATTGCTTTCGCGGCGATTGTCGAGCATTCATGCGCCCATGTCACCCGCCGAACCCGTATGTCTGATCAGCGGTGCCTCTTCCGGCATCGGCGCGGCGCTGGCGCGCGAATTCGCCCGGCACGGCCATCAGGTCGCGCTCACCGCGCGGCGCGAGGCCGAGCTTGAGCGGCTCGCCGACGCCATCGCCGCCGCCGGGCACAAGCGCCCTTACGTGATCGCCGCCGACCTCGGCGACGCGGAGGGCCCGGCGCAGGTAGCCGAGGGCCTGGCGGCGCGCGGCCTCGACGTCGCAATCCTGGTCAACAATGCCGGTTTCGGCCTGCTCGGCGAAGCGGCGACCGGCGACCGCGCCCGCCAGCTCGCGATGATCGACCTCAACGCGCGGGCGGCGACCGACCTCACGCTGCGTTTCATCGACAGCGTCGTGCGGCACAAAGGCGGCATCCTCAACGTCGCCTCCATCGCCGGCTTCCTGCCGGCGCCGGGCATGGCGGTCTATCACGCCACCAAGGCCTATGTGGTTTCGCTCACCGAGGCGCTGCACGAGGAGCTGAAGAACGACGGCGTGAAGGTCTGCGCGCTCTGCCCCGGCCCGGTGAACACGGGCTTCTTCGCGCAAGCGGGAATGGCGCGCGAATACTTCCCCGCCTATTTGCGCCAATCCCCGAACCAGGTGGCGCGCGCCGGCTATGAAGGTTTCATGGGCGGCCACCGCGTCGTGGTCCCGGGCTGGCCCAACCGCATCATGACGCTGCTGCCGCGGCTCGCGCCGCGTGCCCTCGTGCTGGCGCTGATGGAAAGACGCTGGCGGCAGACGGCCGGTGGATAACCGCCCCTATCGTCGCCCCCCTCCACCGGCATAAACTGCCCTTTACGACACCCCGGAAAGCGCCCATGGCCGACAACAACGACGTGAAGAAACTCCCCTTCGAGCGGGCGATCGAGGAACTGGAATCGATCGTCAAGCGGCTGGAGGAAGGCAAGGTGCCGCTCGAGGAGTCGGTGGCGATCTACGAGCGCGGCGAGGCGCTCAAAGCCCGCTGCGAGGAACTCTTGCGCCAGGCGGAGGCCCGGGTCGAGAAGATCACCCTGGACGCCTCCGGCAAGCCGACCGGGGCCGAGCCGCTGGACGTGGGCTGAGGCCCTTTCGGGAGCCCGCCCCCGGCCGGCCGCCGAATTGCCCGAAACCGCCGATCTGGTGTAAGCCTGCCCGTCCGGCCCGCGCGGCCGGCAAAGGGCTGAAATACACGGAAAACCCGGTTCGGAGTTGCTCTTGCCCGAAGCTTCCAAGACCCCGCTGCTCGACCGCATCCATATCCCGAACGATATGAAGAACCTGTCGGCCGAGCAGCTCAAACAGCTCGCCGACGAGCTGCGCACCGAGACCATCGACGCCGTCGCCAAGACCGGCGGCCATCTCGGCGCCGGTCTGGGCGTGGTCGAACTGACGGTGGCGCTGCATCACGTGTTCGACACGCCGGCCGACCGCCTGATCTGGGACGTCGGCCACCAGAGCTATCCGCACAAGATCCTCACCGGGCGGCGCGACCGCATCCGCACGCTGCGCCAGGGCGGCGGCCTGTCCGGCTTCACCAAGCGCGCCGAAAGCGAATACGATCCCTTCGGCGCGGCGCACTCCTCGACCTCGATCTCGGCCGGGCTGGGCATGGCGGTGGCGCGCGATCTCAAGGGCGACAAGAACCACGTCATCGCGGTAATCGGCGACGGCGCCATGTCGGCGGGCATGGCCTATGAGGCCATGAACAATGCCGGCGCCCGCAACGAGCGCCTGATCGTCGTCCTCAACGACAACGACATGTCGATCGCGCCGCCGGTCGGCGCCATGTCGGCCTATCTGGCGCGGCTCGGTTCCGGCCGCACGTATCTGAAGCTGCGCGACGTCGGCAAGCAGCTCACCCACCACCTGCCGAAGAGCTGGGACCGCGCCATCACGCGCGCGGTCGAGCACGCCCGCGGCTACGTGATGGGCGGCACCTTGTTCGAGGAGCTCGGTTTCTATTATTGCGGCCCGATCGACGGGCACAATCTCGACCATCTGCTGCCAATCCTGCGCAACGTGCGCGACGCCGAGATCGGGCCGATCCTGGTCCACGTCGTGACGCAAAAGGGCAAAGGCTACGCGCCGGCCGAGACTTCCGCCGACAAATATCACGGCGTGGTCAAGTTCGACGTCGCCACCGGCGCGCAGGCGAAATCCAAGTCGCATGCGCCGCAATACACCAAGGTGTTCGCCGAGAGCCTGATCAAGGAAGCGCGCAAGGACGACAAGATCGTCGCCATCACTGCGGCGATGCCGTCCGGCACCGGCCTCGACCTGTTCGCGCAGGAATTCCCCACCCGCTGCTTCGACGTCGGCATCGCCGAGCAGCATGCGGTGACTTTCGCCGGCGGCCTCGCCACCGAAGGCTTCAAGCCCTTCGTGGCGATCTACTCGACCTTCCTGCAACGCGCCTACGACCAGGTTGTGCACGACGTCGCCATCCAGAAGCTGCCGGTGCGCTTCGCCATCGACCGCGCCGGCCTCGTCGGCGCCGACGGGCCGACGCACGCGGGCGCCTTCGACGTCGCTTATCTGGGTTGCCTGCCGGGCATGGTGGTGATGGCGGCGGCGGACGAGGCCGAGCTGGTGCACATGGTGGCGACGCAGGCGGCCATCGACGACCGCCCCTCGGCGCTGCGCTACCCGCGCGGCGAAGGCCTCGGCGTGCCGATGCCGGCGGAAGGCTCAGCCCTCGAGATCGGCAAAGGGCGCATCGTGCGCGAGGGCCACAAGGTGGCGCTGCTCTCGTTCGGCGCGCGGCTGGGCGAATGCCTGACGGCGGCGGACGAGCTGGCCGCGCTGGGGTTATCGACGACGGTCGCCGACGCGCGCTTCGCCAAGCCGCTCGACACCGACCTGCTGATGCGGCTGGCGCGCGAGCATGAGGTGCTGGTCACCATTGAGGAAGGCTCGGTCGGCGGCTTCGGCTCTTACGTGCTGCAGGCTCTGGCCGACAGCGGCGCGCTCGACGCCGGCGTCAAGATTCGCTGCATGGTGCTGCCCGACGAATTCCTCGACCACGACACGCCGGCGGCGATGTACGCCAAGGCCGGGCTCGACACCAAGGGCATCGTCGCCAAGGTGTTCGAGGCGCTCGGCAAGGACGTGGCGGCCGAGACGGTGAAGCTGGCCTAGAGACGCTTCTTCTTCCGCGGCACTTTCTTGCCCTTCTTGCGCGCTTCCGATAGGCCGATGGCGATCGCCTGCTTGCGGCTCTTGACCTTCTTGCCGCTGCGGCCGCTCCTGAGCGTGCCTTTCTTGCGCTTCTTCATCGCGCGCTTCACATATTTCTGCGCGCCCTTGGAATACTTCCGTGCCATGCTTGCCTCCCGGTTGGACCGGCAAATCGACTTGTGTTGAACCGATGACAACAACCCTAATGCGGCACGCCGGTTCCCGCCCGACGCCGGTGCGCGTGCGATGACCGATCGCCGGCGCGCGGATCGTCTGCTGGTCGAGCGCGGTCTGTTCGAGAGCCGCGCCAAGGCGCAGGCCGCCATCGCCGCCGGCCTGGTCACCGCCAACGGCACGCTGGTGCGCAAGCCATCGGAAGAGATCGAGACCGATGCCCGCATCGATGCGCGCGCCGCCCATCCTTACGTCTCTCGCGGCGGCCTGAAGCTCGCGGCGGCGCTCGACCGTTTCAAATTCGACCCGAAGGGCCGCATCTGCCTCGACGTCGGCGCCTCCACCGGCGGCTTTACCGAGGCGCTGCTGGCGCGCGGCGCAAGGCGCGTCTATGCCGTCGATGTCGGACGCGGCCAGTTGCACGCGTCCTTGCGGGCGCGGCCCGAGGTGGTGTCGCTGGAGGAGACCGATATCCGCACACTCTCCCCTGCGCCACTCGATGAGCCGCCCGACCTGATCACCGTCGATGTCAGCTTCATCTCGCTCAAGCTGGTGCTGCCGGCGGCAACGGCGCTTGCCGCGCCGCAGGCGGAGCTGGTTGCGCTGATCAAGCCGCAGTTCGAGGCCGGCCGCACGGCGCTCAAGAAAGGCGTGGTTCGCGACGAAGCCGTGCGCCGAAAGGTGTGCGACGACATCGCGGCCTTCGTCGCCACGCTCGGCTGGCGCGTGCTCGGGGTCATGCCGTCGCCCATCGCAGGCGGCGACGGCAACGCCGAATTTTTGCTTGGGGCTGTGCGCTAGCGGCGGCGAAGAAGCGCTCTCGTAACCTTTCTTCGCCCGTGCAGCACCCGCAGGAGGCTGACGGAAGCCGCATCCGACGCATATTCGTACAACATGAGACAGGGATGAATAATCCCGACGCGAACGGACTTGCCCAGCGCCGGACGGGGCGAACCGCTCTCCGGAAATACCGCAAGCGCCGAAAACCATTCTCTGAAATCGTCGCTGTATCGCGCCGCGGTCGCAGGCCCGGCTTCAGTTTCTAAATAATCCAGGATTTGGGAAATATCGGACTTGGCGCTTTCGGTGACAATCAGGCGGATCATCGACCGCGCAGCGATTTAGCCTTGTCATCAAGCCAGGCAATAAATTCGTCGCCGGCGATGACCTTTCCCTTCACAACCTCTTCGCGCGCTTCGTCGATATAAGGCTGGGTCCAGGCCAGATCGTCGAACTTGGCCGTCACGATCAACCCGTCCACCGCCACCCGAACGGCCTCCTCGACCGACGAGAATTGCCCGGCGGCGACGGCCTCCTCGATCCATTTCATCTGTTCAGGCGTGAGCGTGACGGTCATAAAGCTTGTATAGCACGAATCGTCACCTCTGACAGACGCCCGCGAACGGCCCCGGAACCCTCGTCGTGACTGAACAGCTCACCATCACCGGCCTCGGCCATCGCGGCGACGGCGTCGCCGAGACGCCGGCGGGCGCCGTCTACGTGCCCTATGCGCTGCCGGGCGAAACCGTGACCGTCACGCCGGTTGCCGGCCATCCCGACCGCCGCCATCTCGTGCATGTCGACAAGCCGAGCCGCGAGCGCGCGGCGCCGGTCTGCAAGCATTTCGGCCAGTGCGGCGGCTGCGCGCTCCAGCACTGGTCGCTCGCCGAATACCATTTGTGGAAGCGCTCGCTGGTGGTGGAGGCGCTGGCGCAGGCCGGGCTGATCGCCCCGGTGGATGAAACCATCGTCGACGCGCATGGCGCAGGGCGCCGGCGCGCGGTGCTGCATGCGCGGCGCGGCGCGCATGACGTGCTGGAAGTCGGCTTCACGGCGCCGCGGGCGCACCACATCGTGCCGATCGACGCCTGTCCGGTGCTGGCGCCGGGGCTCGACGGCGCGGTGCCGGCCGCGTGGGCGATCGCGGAAATTCTGCGGCCCGCCAACAAGCCGCTCGACATCCAGGTGACCGCCACCGATACCGGCATGGACGTCGACGTGCGCGGTTCCGGCCCGCTCACCTCAGACCGAACCGCCGCGCTGGCGCGCCTCGCCGAAACGCACCGGCTCGCGCGCATCACGCGCCACAGCGAACTGGTGACGCAGCGCGCGCAGCCGATGCTCAAGGTCGGCCGCGCTGGCGTGCCGCTACCGCCGGGCGCCTTCCTGCAGGCGACGGCGGACGGCGAGGCACGGCTGGCGCAGCTGGTGCTGGCACATACCGGCAAGGCCAAGCGCGTCGCCGACCTGTTCTGCGGCATCGGCACCTTCGCGCTTCGGCTGGCGGAGAGCGCGCGCGTCACAGCCGCCGACAGCGAAGCCGCCGCGGTCAAGGCGATGGAGCGTGCCGCCGCCAGCACCTCGGGACTGAAGCCGCTCGACGCGCAGACGCGCGACCTGTTCCGCCGGCCCTTCCTGCCGATGGAGTTGAAGGCCTTCGACGCGGTGGTGTTCGATCCCCCACGCCAGGGCGCCGAGGCGCAGGCGCGCGAATTGGCCAAGAGCGCGGTGAAGACCGTCGTCGCCGTCTCCTGCGACGCCACCAGTTTCGCGCGCGACGCCAATATCCTGATCGGCGGCGGCTACAAGCTCGCGCGCGTCACCGCGGTCGACCAGTTCCGCTGGTCGTATCACGTCGAGGTGGTCGGCAAGTTCGAGCGCTGAGCGCTCTCTCCACGCACGAAGCGTTCCCACCATATACTTTTACTAGTATTTTTACTTATACAGTCTATAGTTGCATTCACTTTGCGGAGGAAATTGATCGCCAAATAAGGAGGGGAAAATGAAAATACAGGCGAATGGCATAGCCTACGCCGCTCTGGCGGCCGTGCTCGCATTTTCCACAGTCCCTGCCCGTTCTTACGAACTCGTCGGAAAAGTCGTGCAGCCTGCGGCGCCGAACGTCGAAGCTTCGGTCATCCATCAATACAAATGCAGCAGTACGGGCGAGAACGGCGCTCACCTTTACATCTACCAGTACACGGCACGCCCGGGCTTCCGCGTGATCAATCCGCCAAACTGGTCCCACCCTATCGGCGGGCGCGATCTGTCGAGATTCCAGGATGCGGAAAACGTCGTCGCGCAAGCCTGCAACGCCGCATGCACAGCCATCTACCTGGATATCCAGGACGCCATCATGGCCGATCGCAATTTCAAGCAAGCCTATCTGCGTTTTCAGCAAAACCAGTCGACTGAAAACTTCAACGCCTACAGATGCGCGGAAGTTCTGCTCAATCACCTGAAGCGTACCGCGGCAGGGGGTGGCGCGCGCTAACGCATGGCTAACCCCGCCGTCGCAGGGCATGACCCGTGGGTTACCTGAAGTCGTGCCCGCCCCAGCGCTCCTGCCACAGCCTCTCGCCGATGGTGCAGGAGATGCGCGGCGCCCGCGCGGAGGCCGGCACGACGCGCGCCTCCGGCTGCCGGCCGGCGATTTCCAGCACCAGCTTGGTGCGCGTCGCCGTGATGAACTGGTCGCGCTCGCGGATCGGGATGACGAAGGCGCCGGGCCCCCCGATCACGCAATCCTCGTAATAGATGTCGAGCTGATCGATATCGAGCGTTCCGGTGAAGGAACGCTTGAGCATGATCGGCAGGCCGTTGATGGTGATGCCCGCCGCCAGCACCTCGTCGCGCGTGACCGCCACCAACGGACCTGAATTGTTGGCGCCGTCGCCGGACACGTCGATCACGCGCCGCACGCCGCGATAGCCGCTGTTGTCGAACAAAGGCTTGGCGAACTGGAGAGCGCCGGCGATGGAGGTGCGCGAGGCGCGCCGCAAGGGTATGCGCGCGATCTCGGCGGCGACCGCATCGGCCGATTCCGGCCCTTCGATCAATCGCCACGGCACGATGATGTTCTGGATGTTCGGGCCCGCCCACTCGAAATAAGTGACGGCGATCTTGCCGTGCGCGCCTTCGCGCAGCGCGGTGAGGAATTCGCGCGAGGTGAGCGCCCGCGCATAGCCCTCGCGCTGCAGCGCCTGCTCTTCCGGGTCCATCGAATAGGAGATGTCGACCGCGAGGACGAGCTCGACGTCGACCGGGATGGCGTTCGGGCTCTTGTCGGCGAAGCGGGGCAGCGCGGGTGCGGCCAGCGCCGCGGCGGCAAACGCCGCGGCGACGACCATGCCGGCGATGGTCTTATGCAAACCGCGGCGCCCCATGGCGCAAGCGTGCCACGGCGCGCGGGGCAATAAAAGCCCTGTGGATTAGCCTTCCAGCGGCTCGGTCTTCTCGATCTCGATGCCGAAGCCGGACAGGCCGACATAGGTCCGGTGGCTGGAGGCAAGCAGCCGGATCGAGGAAATGCCGAGGTCGCGCAGGATTTGCGCGCCCAGCCCGATCTCGCGCCATTGCCGCGAGCGGGCGGCCTCGGTGCCGGTGTCGGCATGCGGGATTTCCGCCACCGGCACGCCGGCGGTGCCGTCGCGCAGGTACACGATGACGCCGCGGCCTTCCGCCTTGAAGCGCATGAGCGCCGCGCGGATGGTCTTGGCGCCGCCGAACACGTCGCCGATCACGTCGGCGCGGTGCAGGCGCGCCGGCACGCCGGCGCCGTCGCCGAGGTCGCCATAGACGAAGGCCATGTGGTGCACGCGGTCGAACGGAGTCACGTAGGCATAGCCCTTGAGCGGGCCGATATCCGACGCCAATTGAAATTCGCCGACCCGCTCGACCAGCTTGTCGCGGCTCTGCCGGTAGGCGATCAGCTCGGCGATGGAGACATACGCGAGCTTGTGCTTGTCGGCGAAGGCGACGACCTCCGGCCCGCGCATCACCGTGCCGTTGTCGTTCATCAGCTCGGCCAGCACGCCGACCGGCGGCAGCTTGGCGAGGCGGCAAAGATCGACGCAGGCCTCGGTATGGCCGGAACGCATCAGCACGCCGCCCTGGCGGGCGACCAGCGGAAACACGTGGCCCGGGCGCACGAAGTCGGCGGCGCCGCTGTTGTCGTTGGCGAGCGCGCGCACGGTGTTGCAGCGCTCCTCGGCCGAGATGCCGGTGGTCAGCCCATGGCGCACGTCAACCGTGACGGTGAAGGCGGTGCCGAGCGGCGCGTCGTTCTCCGCCACCATCGGATCGAGGTGCAGCCGCCGCGCAAGCTCGACGCCGAGCGGCGCGCAAACGATGCCGGAGGTGTGGCGGATGATGAAGGCCATCTTCTCCGGCGTGCAGAGCGAGGCGGCGACGAACAGGTCGCCCTCGTTCTCGCGGTCGTCGTCGTCGGTGACGACGACGAGCTCGCCCTTGGCAAAGGCCTTGATCGCCGCTTCGGCACGCTGGTGGCTGTCAGACACTCTTTACCTCGGGGGTAACGTCAGGCGCCGGGCTTGGCGAACGGCCAGACCGTCCCCTCGCCCATCTGGCCGCGATGCAGGAGATAGTGATCCGCCAGCACGCATGCCACCATCGCTTCGGCGATGGGCACGGCGCGGATGCCGACGCAGGGGTCGTGGCGGCCTTTGGTGACGATCTCGGTGTCGTTGCCGTAACGGTCAACCGTCTTGCGCGGGGTGAGGATCGACGAGGTCGGCTTCACCGCGAAGCGCGCGACGATCGGCTGGCCGGTCGAGATGCCGCCGAGAATGCCGCCGGCGTGGTTGGACAGGAACACCGGCTTGCGGTCATTCCCCATACGCATCTCGTCGGCATTGTCCTCGCCGCGCAATTCGGCGACCGCCATGCCGTCGCCGATCTCGACGCCTTTGACGGCATTGATGCCCATCAGCGCGGAAGCGAGTTCGGCGTCGAGCTTGCCATAGACCGGCGCGCCGAGCCCGGCCGGCACGCCGTCGGCCACGACCTCGATCACCGCGCCGATGGAGGAGCCCGCCTTGCGGATGCCGTCGAGATAGTCCTCGAAGAATTTCGCCTGCACAGGATCGGGGCAGAAGAACGGGTTCTTTGCCACTTCGTTCCAGTCCCAGCGCGCGCGGTCGACCTTGTGCGGCCCCATCTGCACCAGCGCGGCGCGCACGGAGAGGCCGGGCACGATTCTGCGCGCGATGGCGCCGGCGGCGACGCGCACTGCCGTCTCGCGCGCCGAGGCGCGCCCGCCGCCGCGATAATCGTGCAAGCCGTATTTGACGTCGTAGACGTAGCCGGCGTGGCCGGGCCGGTACTTGTCCTTGATGTCGGAATAGTCTTTCGAGCGCTGGTCGACGTTCTCGATCATCAGCATGACCGGCGTCCCGGTCGTGCGCTGCACGCCGTCCTCGCCGGTGAACACGCCGGACATGATCTTGACCGCGTCCGGCTCCTGCCGCTGGGTGGTGAAGCGCGACTGGCCCGGCCGGCGCCGGTCTAGCTCCAACTGGATCTCCTGCGCCGACAGCGTCATGCGCGGCGGCACGCCATCGACGACACAGCCGATCGCCGCCCCGTGGCTTTCGCCGAAGCTGGTGAACCGGAAAAGGCGGCCGAAGGTGTTGAAGGACATGATGTTCCGCTGGTTGCGGGTTAGGTACCCCGCGCCCGGGCGGCGGTCAAATGGCCTCGGGATGGCGGACCGGCGCGTCCAGCGCTAACGAAGGGAGCGGACGCACGATCAAGGAGCCCTTCATGACGCCCGAACCGATGGCGGACATCGCAACGCTGGTTGGCCGGATCGAGGCGCTGGAGACGCAGGCCGCCCATCGCGACCGCGCGGTCGATGACCTGAACGCCATCATCACAGCGCAATGGAAAGAGATCGACAGCCTGAACCGCCAATTGCGCCGGCTGTCCGATCAACTGGCAGAAATCGACGCCCGCAACGCCCACGGCGCGCCAGAGCCACCGCCGCCACATTATTGAGACGGCCTCCGACGCTCAGGCGTAACGGGTGAGCTTATCGCCCGCAAACACGTAAACCACGCCCTGCGCGATATCGATCAAGGGCGCGGCGGCCGGCTTGGCGATGCCGAGGCTCGCCATCAACCCGCGCGCCGTGCCGCCATGCGCGGCGGCCACCGTGTCGCCGGTCAGGCTGTCGTACCAGGCGCGCATGCGGCGCGAGACCATCTCGTAGCTCTCGCCGCCCGGCGGCACGAAATGCCACTTGTCGTGCTCGCGCTGCGCGATGCGCTGCGGATCCTTGATGTGAAGCTGCGCGATGGTGGCGCCTTCCCAGTCGCCGAAGGCGAGCTCGGCCAGTTGCCCGGTCGATTCGAAATCGTCCGGCGCCAACCCCATGGCGGCGCGCATCAAGGCCATCGTCTCGGTCGCGCGCGAGAGCGGGCTCGACACATAAGCGAGATCGGCAGGATCGCGTCGCTCGCGCGCGAACAGATCGCGCAGGAGGCCGCCGCAATGCGTTGCCTGCGCCCGCCCCCGCGCGTTGAGGGGAATGTCGCGCCGGCCCTGCAAACGGCCGGCGACGTTCCAGTCGGTCTCGCCGTGGCGGACGTAATAGA
Organism: Pseudolabrys sp.; assembly: GCA_022841665.1. GTDB lineage: Bacteria > Pseudomonadota > Alphaproteobacteria > Rhizobiales > Xanthobacteraceae > Pseudolabrys. The sequence goes on along the minus strand of JALHRB010000006.1, from coordinate 87,779 downwards.
CGGTCGGCGGCGCCATCGAATTCTCACCGTCATGCCCCGCGAAAGCGGGGCATCCAGTAACCACAACCGTTTCGGAATATACAAAAATCGTGATGACTGGATCGCCCGCTTGCGCGGGCGATGACAGAAAACGGAATTACTCGAGCTTACCCACCGCCAGGTCGGGGGCGTCGGGATGCTTGATGCCGACGACATGGTAGCCGGCGTCGACGTGCTGGATTTCGCCGGTGACGCCGCTCGACAGGTCGGACAGGAAGAACACGCCGGCCTTGCCGACGTCCTCCAGCGTCACGTTGCGCCGCAGCGGCGTATTATATTCATTCCATTTGAGGATATAGCGGAAGTCGCCGATGCCCGACGCGGCCAGCGTCTTCAGCGGCCCGGCCGAGATGGCATTGACGCGGATGTTCTTCACGCCGAGGTCGGCGGCGAGATAGCGCACCGACGACTCCAGCGCCGCCTTCGCCAGCCCCATCACGTTGTAATGCGGCATCCATTTTTCGGCGCCGTAATAGGTCAGCGTCAGCATCGAGCCGCCGTTGGTCATCAGCTTCTCGGCGCGCTGGGCGATGGCAGTGAAGGAAAAGCAGCTCACCACCATGGTCTTGATGAAGTTGTCCTCGGTGGTGTCGACGTAGCGGCCGTCGAGCTGGTCCTTGTCCGAGAAGGCAATGGCGTGCAGCACGAAGTCGAGCGAGCCCCAGGCCGACTTCACCGCCGCGAACACCGCGTCGAGGCTGGCCGTATCGGTGACGTCGCAATGGCCGACCACCAGGCCGTCCACCTCTTCGGCCAAGGGCTCGACGCGCTTCTTCAGCGCCTCGCCCTGGTAGGTGAAGGCGAGGTCGGCGCCGTGGTCGCGGCAGGCGCGCGCGATGCCCCAGGCGATCGAGCGGTTGTTGGCCACGCCCATGATCAGCCCGCGCTTGCCGCGCATCAGCCCGGAGGTTTCCGCCATTCCAGTCCCCGTCGCGCCGGTTGAACGCCGGCCGCCTCCCTATGGCATAGCCCCCCCACCCCAGCAAGCAACGCAGGACGCAGGCCATCTAGCCCTGTTAATTCAAGTCAAATCCGGGAATATGACAGGCATTCTGGGGTTGATTTCAATGAATTACGGTGCCGGGCGGCGTGTCCGGCGGTACGCGGAGGAAATGCTTGGCCACATTCCGGCAGAGCGTCGAGGCGACCATTCCGGCTTTGCGGCGTTACGCGCGCGCGCTCACCCGCGACGCCGACATCGCCGACGACCTGGTGCAGGACACGCTGGTGCGCGCGTTGCGCTCGGAGCACCTGTTTCACGGCGGCGAGGTGCGGAGCTGGCTCTACACCATCCTCACCAACCTCAACCGCAACCGGCTGCGGTCGCTGGCGCGCCGCCCGATGCTGTCGCCGATCGAGGATAACGACGCTCCGGACCTGGCCGGGCCGGAAGCGGGCGGGCGCGACATCGAACGCGCGCTCGCCACGCTGGTGGAGGACCAGCGCAATGCCTTGCTGCTCGTCGTGTTGGAAGGGCTTTCCTACCGCGAGGTCGCGGAGGTGCAAGGCGTGCCGATCGGCACCGTGATGTCGCGTCTGGCGCGTGCTCGCGTGCAGATCAAAACCTATCTCGACGGCGAGCGCCCGGCGCTGCGCCGCGTGAAATGAAGGATGAAGGTGAACCCATGACCGATCGCGATTCACCCGTCAGCGAGGAGGAGCTGCACGCTTACGTCGACGGCCAATTGCCGGCCGACCGGCGCGAGGCGGTGGCCACCTGGCTTGCCGAAAATCCCGAGCAGGCCGCGCTGGTCGCCGCCTGGCGGGCGCAGGCGGAAGGCATCCGCACCCGTTATGGCGCGGTCGCCGACGAGCCGGTGCCGGAACGTTTCAACCTCGACCGCCTGATGCGCGAGAGCGCCGGCGCGCCCGCCAACCGCCGCTCCTGGGCGGCGATGGCGGCGGCGGCCGCGGTGGCGGCCTTCATGCTCGGCGGTGGCGTCGGCTGGATGGCGCGCGGCGCCTCGGCGGCCGGGCCGGCGGCGGCGGCGGCGGTATCGGGCTTCGACGCCTTCGCCAATGAGGCTTTGGAAGCGCACAAACTCTATGTGGTCGAGGTTCGCCATCCGGTCGAAGTGCCCGGTGAAGAACGCGCGCACATGACGGCGTGGCTGTCGAAGCGCCTCGGCTATCAGCAGCGCATTCCCGATCTCTCGTCGATCGGGCTCAAGCTCGTCGGCGGCCGGCTGTTGCCGAGCGCGGCCGGCGCGGCGGCCTTCTATATGTATGAGGGCGCCTCGGGCGAACGCTTCACCATCTACTGCTCCAAGGCGGAAGGCCCCGAGACGGCGCTGCGCTTCAAAAGCGGCGACAAGGTCGCGGCCTTCTACTGGGCGGACGACAAGGTCGCCTATGCGGTGAGCGGGCCGGACGACCGCGCGCGGCTGGAGAAGGTGAGCAAGGCGATCTACGACCAGATCGAGCTGCCGGGCGCAAAGAAGTTGTAAGATAGTAGCGCAGCAAAAGTACTGACGTGTCATGGCCGGGCATAGCCCGTCGAAGACGGGCGTGAACGCCCTTATGTCCCGGCCATCTCGCTTAGGTGGGCACGGCATTGGCTTTCTAAGCGGGATCACCGGGTCACGGCGCTTCGCGCCGGCGCGGTGATGACAAGAGTTACGTTCCGTCGCGCGGATCGTAGGGCTTCTTGTCGCGCCACTTCTCCATCAGCGCTTTGAACTCGTCATCGACCTTTTCCGGCAGCGCGATGCGCACGGTGGCGAGCAGGTCGCCGTGGCCGGTCTTGGTCTTCAGCCCCTTGCCCTTGAGGCGGAAGGTGCGGCCGGAATTGGTGCCAGCCGGAATGGCAAGCTCGACCGCGCCATCGAGCGTCGGCACGCGCACCTTGCCGCCGAGCGTCGCCTCATAGAGCGTGACCGGCAGGTCGAGGCGCAGGTCCGCGCCGTCCGGCTTGAACAGCGGATGCGGCGCGACATTGACGGTAATGAGCGCGTCGCCGGCGCGGCCCGACGCGCTCGGCCAGCCCTGCCCTTTCAGGCGGATCTGCTGGCCGCTGGCGATGCCGGCCGGAATCTTGACCTCGACATCCTTGCCGGTCGGCAGCGACACACGCGCCTTTGTGCCCTTGGCCGCTTCCGCCAGCCCGATGGTGATGCTGGCGTGCAGGTCCTGCCCGCCGCCAGGGGCGCCGAACTCTTCCTGCTCGAAATGCCCGCCGCGCGCAGCCCCGGCCGCGCCGCCGAACATGCCGCGCAGGATGTCCTCGAACCCGCCGCGCATGCCGGCGCCACCGCCGCCGCCCGCGCGCTGGAAGCCCTCCGGGCCGAAGCTGAAGCTCTCGAACTGCGCGCCGCCCGGCTGCTGTCCCCAAGGCCCGCCGCCGCGCGGGCCTGCGCCGAAACCTTCGAAGCCCTGGAAGCGCGGCTTGCCTTCGGCGTCGATCTCGCCGCGGTCGAACGCCTTGCGCTTGTCGCCGTCGCCGACGATCTCATAGGCGGCATTGAGCTCGGCGAAGCGCGTGGCCGCCTTCGGGTCGTGCTTGTTGGCGTCGGGGTGCAGCTTCTTGGCGAGCTTGCGATAGGCGCCCTTGATCTCGGCCTCGCTCGCACCCTTGGAAACCCCCAGGATCGTATAGGGGTCGCGCATCCGTTCGAACTCCCGTGAAAATGCCCCTGCCGGCCCGCGAAAGGCCGGCGACTCGCGTCATAATGTGGGGTTCAACGGGGCCGGATGCAACGCACCTGCGCCCTGCGGGACCGACGGCGCCGCCAGCGGCTAAGCGTCATTCCGGGCCGCGAGCGAAAGCGAGCGGACCCGGAATCCAGCCGCTCACACCGTGCTTGTTTTCTGGATTCCGGGATCGCGCCTCTGGCGCGCCCCGGAATGACAGGATGGCGCTAAGAGCGCTTCCAGGGCTTGAGCGCGCGCACTTCCCAGACGCCCTTCTGCTGCTTGCAGGCTTCGCCCTGCATCCAGGACTGCGCGCTGGTGGTGACGTAGCTCGCCAGGAAGTCGTGGCAGGTGCGCCCCTCCGACGACGTATAGGCGGAGGCGATCGAGGTCACCGTGCCGCGGGCGCCGGTGCGCGGATTTTCCCAGCTGATGCTGGCGTCCTTCTGGCCGCGGCGAAGCAGTTCGCTGGCGGCGGCACGGGCAAATGCGAGATCGGCGTCGGGCGGCAGTTCGGCCACCTCCTTGTTCCCGGGCGGAGGAGTAATGGAGCCGGTCTGTTCGGCCTTGTCGGAGCCGAAGAAGGAGTCGAACTGGCCGGACAGGCTGCAGCCGCCGCAGACGAAGCCGAGCGCCAGCGCCGCGGCCAGCGGTAGCCCGCGCCATAGGCGCGGGGGCGTCCATCCACTATAACGGCCCCGCAGGACCAACCTGGACCCCGTCACTAAACTGCGCTCCGAACCATGTCCGATACGGTGCCGATTCAACACCCGAGTTGGTTAACGAGTGGTGATTTCACCGCCGCCGATGAGCCATTTCGGCTGTTCGCCGCCTGGCTCGAGCAGGCCACCGCCTCGGAACCGCGTGACCCGACCGCCATGACGCTGGCGACCGTCGATGCCGACGGCCTGCCGAACGCCCGGATGGTGCTGCTCAAGGGCGCCGATGAGGCGGGATTCGTTTTCTACACGAACATGGGCAGCCAAAAAGGGCGGGAATTGGACGCCCACCCCAAGGCGGCGCTGGTGTTCCATTGGAAGTCGCTCAACAAGCAGGTGCGCGTGCGCGGCACTGTGGAACGCGTTACCGCGGCGGAGGCGGACGCCTATTTCGCCACGCGCGCCAAGCAGGCGCAGATCGGCGCCTGGGCCAGCAAGCAGTCGCAGCCGCTGGAAAGCCGCCTCGCCTTCGAGAAAGCGATCGCCGTCTACGCCGCCAAGCACGCGCTCGGCGAAGTGCCGCGGCCGGACTTCTGGTCGGGCTATCGCATCGTGCCGCGCTCAATCGAGTTCTGGCAGGACCGCCCCTTCCGCCTGCACGACCGCATCGAGTTCAGGCGCGAGCGCCCGGGCGCGCCATGGAGCAAGACGCGGCTCTATCCGTGAGATAAAATCGTAAGTCGACCAGCTTAGAAACGTTGCAAGGAACGAAATGCCGACTTCGCAATCGAACCAACCGCGCCGCGTGCTGCTCTTGACCGGCGCGAGCCGCGGCATCGGCCATGCGACGGTGAAACGCTTCTCGGCCGCCGGCTGGCGCGTGATCACCTGCTCGCGCCATCCGTTTCCCGAAAACTGCCCTTGGGAAGCCGGGCCTGAGGATCACATCCAGGTCGATCTCGCAGACGAGGCCAATACGCTGGCGGCCATCGAGGAAATCAAGCGGCGGCTGGTCGGCCACGAGTTGCACGCGCTGGTCAACAACGCCGCCATCTCGCCCAAGGCGGAAGGCGGCAAGCGGCTCGGCTCGCTCGATACCGCCACAGAGGTGTGGAAGCAGGTCTTCCGGGTGAATTTCTTCGCGCCGATCATGCTCGCGCGCGGGCTGGTGGAAGAGCTCAAGGCGGTGAAGGGCTCGGTGGTGAACGTGACGTCGATCGCCGGCTCGCGCGTGCACCCCTTCGCCGGCGCGGCCTACGCCACCTCGAAGGCGGCGCTCGCTTCGCTCACGCGCGAGATGGCGTCCGACTTCGGCCGGCTCGGCATCCGCGTCAACGCCATCGCGCCGGGCGAGATCGACACCGCTATCCTGTCGCCGGGCACCGACAAGATCGTCGAGCAGATCCCGATGCAGCGCCTCGGCACGCCCGACGAGGTGGCCAAGATCATCTACGTGCTGTGCACCGAGACGTCGTCTTACGTGAACGGCGCCGAAATCCACATCAACGGCGGCCAGCACGTCTGAGGCGGGCGTCACGATGCCTGCGGCGCTTCACGCGCCATGAGCTGGCGCAGGCTTGCGTGCTTGCCGGCAAATCGCAGCTTGTGGGTCTCGCCGCACGGGCAGCGGAAAAACTTCGGCGCGGTGCGCGGCTCGACCATCTCGGCGTAGGCGATATCGGTGATCGCAGCGATGCCGGTCGCCGGACACGTCACGATGATGCGCGGCTTGCCCATGCGCCAATAATGCAACCGGAACCGCAAGGGTTCCGGTTGCGGCGCGGGTGACAATTCTCAGCAGTTTTAATGAGCTTTGTCGCCGATCCGTCGTGGCTTTTAGGATGCAAGAACTTGAGCTACCTTAGCGATATGAGCCGACCCCGGGACACGTCTGCTGTCTGTTCGAAGGTTGCCATCAAGCGCCGCCGTCGGCCGGCCGATCGCGTCGAAGAGGTCGGCAGCGCGCCCACCGAGAACGACGATCCCTTCGCCACCTTCGCCGAATGGTCGGGCGAAGCCGACGAGAAGGCTTACAGCAAGCCCTAGCCGTGCCGGCCTACAGCCACTTGCGCCACTTGAAATACATGTACGGCATGACCGCCGCCAACACCATCACGACCAGCGCCAGCGGGTAGCCGATCTTCCAGTCGAGCTCCGGCATGTGGTGGAAGTTCATGCCGTAGATCGAGGCGACCAGCGTCGGCGGCATGAACACCACCGCGGCGACCGAGAAGATCTTGATGATGTTGTTCTGCTGGATGTTGACGACACCGAGCATGGCGTCGAGCAGGAAGGTCACCTTGTTGGTGAGATAAGTGGCGTGGTCGGAAAGCGAGACCACGTCGCGCTGCATCGACTTCAACTGCGCGCGAGTGTCCTTCGGCCATTTCAGCGCGTCGGCTTCGTTGGCCAGGAACAGCACGAGCCGGTGGATGGAAACCAGGCTCTCGCGCACCTTGGAGGTGAGGTCGCCCTTGCGGCCGAGCGCCTTGAGGATGTCGTTATAGGACGGCGGCCCGGCGTCCGGATCCGGCTCGAAGATCGAATGCGAGACCTGGTCGACCTCGCCGCCGATGCGCTCGAGGATGTCGGCGGAGCGGTCGATGACGGCGTCGAGCAGGTCCATCAGCACCTGTTCGCCGCTCACTTTGGCCGGACAGGCGCGCGCCAGCCGGTGCTCGACGATGGCGAACGGGCGCGGGTCGTCGTAGCGCACGGTGGCGAGCCGGTGATTGGCCAGGATGAACGTGACCGGCGTCGTCTTCGGCGTGGCCGTGTCCGACTGGCACATCAGCGTCGCGGTCATGTAGCGCGCGCCGTTCTCGACATAGAGCCGGCTGGAGACCTCGATCTCCAGCATCTCCTCGCGCGTGGGCACCGCGATGCCGAGGAGTTTCTCGACCTGTTTGTCCTCCTGCACGGTCGGCATGACAAGGTCGATCCACACGGCCGACGGCGGCAGCGGCTCGCCGGCTTCCACCGGGACGCGCTCGAGCGTCGTGCCTTGCGGGACGAAGACTGACAGCATGACTCACCGTGCGATCGGGCCGCCTCTCAATGGCCCGAACGTGCGGATCGAGGCAAGCATAATAATCGCGGCCGGCGACGGCAGGCCGGATGTGCGGGACCCGGCGGTCCACATGTGCGGGATGGGATGCAGAGGCTGCGTGTCGCCCGCCCTCGCGCCTCAGTCGCGGTCGTAGGGCGAAAAACGTTTCTCGCCGGTGCGGGGCTCGTCGGCGCCCTTGCAACGGATCGCGGCGGCGACCGCCGATATGCCGATCTTGCCGTAGCGGTCGTCGAGTTCGGTCCGGCGCCGGGAGTCTTGGCTCTGCTCCTTGGCATTCGTCGGTTGCATTGTTCTTCTCCAGTCCTTCCTTGGAACGTTTTCCTCAACCCCGACTCTGGTGTCCGAGTGAGGCAGAATTACGCGGCAAATGAACTGCTATCGTGACATTTTGCCGGGCCAGAGGCCGGTCCGCGCAATGCCCCCCAATTACCGTCTATTAAGGTAAACCCTCTCTTAAGACCTTCCCGGCAGAATATTTTCGCTTTCCGGCCAGATGCCGGGGGTGACCTGGAATGGCCCTAAGATGAGTGCGGCATTCCTGCCACAGGTCCACAAGACCTGCGTCGGGGAACAACGGAAACCGTGGCACTCCTGTGGCTTTTTCGGTTAATTCCGGCCTTAAGATTCCAAAGGCGGGCGCTGCCGGAGCGACCGGGAAAGAGGAAATACAATGGCGGCAAGGGGGTTGTCGGTCGTTCTGGTGGGTGTCGGTCTCGTGCTCGGCGGGTGCATGCAGTCCACCATGGAGCCCGCCTCGGAAGCCAATCTGACGGTTCGCGACAAGAAGCTGCTGGCGGCGGCGCCTTACGAAAAGGCGACCATCCCGGAGCCCTATAAGCGGCACATCGTCCAGTATCATCGCAAGGAAGCGCCCGGCACGATCGTGATCGATTCCGATGCGCGCTACCTCTATTACGTAATCGAAGGCGGCAAGGCGATCCGCTATGGCGTGACCGTCGGCGAGGAGGCCCTCGCCTTCTCGGGCGTGGCCAAGATCGGCCGCATGACCGAGTGGCCGTCGTGGACGCCCACCGCCGACATCAAGAAGCGCATGGACGTGCCGGACTTCGTCGCGCCCGGCCCGCAGAACCCGATGGGCGCGCGTGCGCTCTATCTATTCGAGGGCAACAAGGACACGCTCTACCGCATCCATGGCACCAACCAGCCGGAATATATTGGCCAGGCGATCTCCTCGGGCTGCATCCGCATGACCAACGAGGACGTCATCGATCTCTACAAGCGCGTCAAGCCGGGCGCGGTCGTGGTGGTGCTGGCGCCCAAGCAGGGCGACTCGCCGTTCAACCCGCGCATCGCCTCGACCGGGCCGATGTTCCGCTAAATCGCATACGGGGCTGAGACGGAACGGCGCCTGCGGGCGCCGTTTTCGTTTGAGTGCTAGCCGAGCGTGATGTGCACGATCTCTGGCGGCACGCCGAGACGCAGCGGCACCTTGCTGGTGCCAAGCCCGCCGGAAACGATCAGGTGGCGGCCGTCCTCGACCACATGGCCGTAAGCGAAGCGCGCGCCATAGGCCGATGGCGCCCAGGTCGGCGGCACGAAGGGAATGCGGATCTGGCCGCCATGGGTATGGCCGGCGATGGTCAGCGAGACGCGCTCGGGCACCTGCGTGAAGATGTCCGGCTCGTGCACCAGCAGGATCACCGGATCGTCGGTGCTCACGCGCTTGAGCGTGCCGGGTAAGTCGTCGACGCCGCGGAAGCGGCTGGGGCCGAGCCAGTAGGCGAGCTGGTCGCCGATGCCAGCGAGCCAGAAGCGGCGGCCGGGCTCGCCCAGCAGCACCGCGTCGTTCTCCATCACCGGCAGATGCACCGCGCCGAGCGCCTTGCGCACGCCGGCGATGTCGTACCACCAGTCGTGATTGCCGAGGATCGTATAGACGCCGAGCGGGGCGCGCAGGCGGGCGAGCTCTTCGGCCCAGGCCGCGTTCGGCACCACTTCGGTAACGAAGCGATGGGTGGCGAAGTAATCGCCCAGCACGACCGTGAGGTCGCTGCCCAGCGCGTTGCCGGCATCGACCACCTGGCGCACGCGCGCCAGCCCCATATTGGGGCCGCCGGCGTGCAGGTCGGCGATGGCGGTGATGGTCAGCCGCCGACCGGCCGGCCAGCCGGGCGGGGTTAGGCGATAGGACGTGATGACGAGGTTGTTGGCGGCTTCCATGGCCGCATAGGCGGTCGTGCCCGGCATCACCAGCCCGGCGGCGCCTACAAGGCCGAGGCCGCCTTTGAGCAGGCTGCGCCGGGTCAGCCCGCTATTGGTGGGGGCAGGCGAGAAAGCGGTCGGGTCGCCGATGGTCATGCTGACCTAGCTAGCGGGAAACTATGAACGGAGAGTGGAAGCGATCTCATAAACGCCGCCCGCGGCGCCGCATGTCGGCCATGGCCGGGCGCGGCGGCGGCAGCGGGATCGGGCCGACGAATTCGAGCTTGACCGTTGCCGTTTCCGGCTTGGCATCGGCCACGACCTCGGCGTCCGTCTTGGGCTTCGTCGGCGGCAGAGGCGGCAGCGGCTCACGCACGTCCCACTGGCAGACGCTGTAGCCGTTGCGGCGCTCGATCAGATCGAGGTGGATGTGGGCCTCGTGATGGCCGTCGGACCCGGGCCCGAGCACCGTCGTGAAGCGGGCGCATGTCGTCTCACGCATGGCGGCGCGTAGATCCTTGGCCGCATGCACGTCAGTGAGCCCGATGAAGCGGCCATCGGCAAGCGTGAAGCCGCGCAGATCGATGGCGTTGCCTTTGCCGTGCTCGCTGACTTTGCCGCGGGAGGCCCGGTTGCGGCCGCGGCAGTTGAAGTCGTCGTAGCTATCGACGCTGCGCAGGGCTGAGCCTAAGCCGGCAAGGCGCGGCACGGCGTCGTCGCGCACCCACAAGGCGAATTGCTCGGCCACCGGGCAGCGCAGATAGGGCGCCGGCTTGATCTCGATCTTCTCCTCGCCGCGCATCACCGCGTGGAGCCGCACCATGTCGCCGCCGCCGCAGGCGCCCGGCCCGACCAGGCGCGGGATACGCGTGATCGCGGCGATCTTCTCGAGCCGCATGCTGCACTCGGACGGCTCGGCCGTGACTGTGGCGCTGTCGAAGCCGTCCCCGGCCGCCTCGCGGAAGGAGCGCGGCTCCGTCCAGGCCGGCTCGACCCAGGGCGGCGGGGCCAACACAGGCGGGCGTGGCCGCGGCAAGGGCACCGGCTCAGCGGCGGCGAGGCCGACGCAAGCACCTATCAGCCCCAGGACCGCGACCAGCCGCCTCATCATGGCGATCTCCGGCAGGAATGCGGCATTTGTACGGGACGGACTAAAGCCAAGGCGCTGCCACCTGCGTAGCTTGTGAACGAAACCTTTGCACACCGCCCCGCCCGACCGCTAACCTTCCCCGCGGCCGGCGAGGGGTCGGCCCAAAACAAGAAGATAGTGCCTGCCAGGAGGGGAATGCCATGCTCGGGCTGATGCAGGATTGGCCGCTGCTGTGCCATCGCATCATCGACCACGCCGCCACGTTTCACGGCGACCGCCAGGTCATTACGCGTTCGGTCGAGGGGCCGACCCACACCACCAATTATCGCGACCTGCGTGCCCGCGCGCTGAAGGTGGCGCAGCGGCTGGAGAAGGACGGCATCAAGCTCGGCGACCGGGTGGCGACGCTCGCCTGGAACACCTGGCGGCACCTGGAGAGCTGGTACGGCATCCTCGGCATCGGCGCGGTCTATCACACGGTCAACCCGCGCCTGTTTCCCGACCAGATCGCATGGATCGTGAACCATGCGGGAGACCGCATGATGTTCGTCGATCTCACCTTTGTGCCGATCCTGGAAAAGCTCGCCGACAAGCTGCCGACCATCGAGCGCTACGTCATCCTCACCGACAAAGCGCATATGCCGCAGACCACGTTGAAGAACGCCGTCGCCTACGAGGACTGGATCGCGGAAGTCGACGGCGACTTCGCCTGGAAATCGTTCGACGAGAACACCGCCGCCGGCATGTGCTACACCTCCGGCACCACCGGCCACCCAAAGGGCGTGCTCTATTCGCACCGCTCCAACGTGCTGCACGCCTTCATGGCGTCGCTGCCGGACGCCAAGAATATCTCGTCGCGCGACGTGGTCATGCCGGTGGTGCCGATGTTCCACGCCAACGGCTGGTCGCTCGCCTTCTCGACGCCGATGATGGGCGCGACCTTGGTGCTGCCCGGCGCCAAGATGGACGGCCCCTCGATCTACGAACTGCTCGACACCTACAAGGTGACTTTCACCGCGGCCGTGCCGACCGTGTGGCTGATGCTGCTGCAGGACCTCGAGAAGACCGGCGGCAAGCTGCCTTATCTCAAGCGCGTGGTGATCGGCGGCTCTGCCTGCCCGCGGGCGATGGCCAAGACCTTCCAGGACGACTACGGCGTCGAAGTGGTGCATGCCTGGGGCATGACCGAGATGAGCCCGCTCGGCTCGCTCTGCACCATGAAGCCGGAATACGCAGAGCTCACCGGCGACGCCAAGCTCGACGTGCAGCAGAAGCAGGGCCACCCGCCCTTCGGCGTCGAGATGAAGATCACCGACGACAACAACAAGAACCTGCCGTGGGACGGCAAGACCTTCGGCCGGCTCAAGGTGCGCGGGCCGGCGGTGGCCAAGAGCTACTACAAGGGCGAAGGCGGCGAGGTGTTCGAAAAGGACGGCTGGTTCGACACCGGCGACGTCGCCACCATGGACCAGTACGGCTACATGCAGATCACCGACCGGTCCAAGGACGTGATCAAGTCGGGCGGCGAGTGGATCTCGTCGATCGATCTGGAGAACCTCGCGGTCGGCCATCCGAAGGTGGCGGAGGCCGCCGTCATCGGCGTCGCGCATCCGAAGTGGGACGAGCGCCCGCTGCTCGTCGTCGTGCTCAAGAAGGGCGAGACGGCGACCAAGGAGGAGCTGCTCGGCTTCATGCAGGGCAAATGCGCCAAGTGGTGGATGCCGGACGACGTGGTGTTCGTCGATGAAATCCCGCACACGGCGACCGGCAAGATCCAGAAGCTGACGCTGCGGCAGCGCTTCAAAGATTATGTGCTGCCGACGGTACAGGCGGCCGAGTAAGGGGACCTATGCCCGCGCCGCGGGTGGCAGTTTTTGGTCTATTAAAAGACCGTAATAGCTACTTATGATCTATTTATAAACCATATGTACTTGTTTCTCTTTGCTTTGCGAACAAATGCTCTATAAATGGATCGCGACGCTATCTCATGATCTATTTATAAGACATGCCCAAGCCTGCGCAACGCCCTTATTCGGCCTATAGCCGCGACGCCGTAAAGCTGCTGGGACAGCTCATCCGGCAAAGCCGCATCGACAAGAAACTCACCGCCGAGGAACTGGCTGAACGAGCCGGCGTGTCGCGCGGGCTCATCCAACGCATCGAAAAAGGCGACCCCGGCTGCACGATAGGCGCCGCATTCGAAGCGGCATCAATCGTCGGTGTGCGCCTTTTTGATGCCGATCGAGCGGCACTGGCCGGCGCGATATCTACTCACACGGCGACGCTCGCGCTGCTGCCCAAAGCCGTCCGAACCTCACAGATCAAAGCCAAAGATGACTTCTGAAGCCGGTCCGAACGAAGCCTTCGTCTGGGTGTGGCTGCCTGACGCCACAAAACCTGTCATCGCCGGACGGCTCGAAAAAGTCGGCGAGCAGATCTTCTTCAATTACGGACGCAGCTATCTTGCACGAAAGAACGCGATCTCGTTGTACGATCCCGAACTTCCCCTCCGCGAAGGCGTCCTGCCGCTGCCGAAAGGCTTATGGATGCCGAGCTGCATCCGCGACGCCGCGCCGGATGCCTGGGGACGGCGTGTCATCATCAATCGGAAGCTGGGTGGCCGCGACCGACAGACGGATACTGCGGAGTTGAATGAACTCACTTATCTACTCGAATCAGGTTCGGACCGAATCGGCGCCCTCGATTTCCAACAGTCGGCAAAGGACTACGTCGCTCGCGAATCGGCTAACGCATCTCTCGACGAATTGCTAAACGCTGCCGAAAAGGTCGAGCAAGGCGTCCCTCTTAATCCCGCCCTCGATGCCGCTCTGCTGCACGGCAGCTCGATCGGCGGCGCACGGCCAAAGGCCCTGATCCAGACCGATGACGTCAAATACGTCGCAAAATTTTCCTTGCAAAGCGACCTCTACAATGTCGTCAAAGCCGAATACGTGGCCATGCGGCTCGCTGCCGAAGCCGGTATTGAAACCGCTCCGGTGAGCCTGCGGCGCACAGCCGGCAAAGACGTTCTCTTGATTGAACGTTTTGACCGGAAACGGACGGACGAAGGCTGGCAGCGACAAGCGATGGTTTCGGCTCTCACGCTTCTCGAACTCGATGAACTGATGGCGCGATACGCAAGCTATGAAGAGCTCGCATCCATCATTCGTCGCCGCTTCGCAAGACCAAAAAATACGCTCAAAGAACTGTTCTCCCGCATGCTTTTCAATATTCTTTGCGGGAACACGGACGACCACGCGCGCAATCATTCGGCCTATTGGAATGGCCGTGAGCTGATACTTACACCCGCTTATGACATCTGCCCTCAAGGGCGCGCTGGCGGCGAAGCCAGCCAAGCAATGCTGATCGTGGGAGAGGAACGCGCGAGCCAAATTTCCGTATGTCTCAGAGCGGCCCCCTATTTCCTTATATCGAGCGAAGAGGCGATCGCGATCGCTCGACATCAGATCACGGTCATACAGAATCAATGGATGCCGATTTGCACAGAGGCAAACTTATCCGAAGTCGACCGAAACCTCTTTTGGCGACGACAGTTCCTCAATTCGTTTGCATTTGAGGGCGCCCCTCCGGAGTTGGACGAACTCGTTGGGCAGCAGCCGGCATGATCGGTTCGGTATGAAGAGCTTGGATATCTGCCGCTGCAGGCATGAGCAGACCTTTTCAAGGCCGCAAAGAAACACGGGGGATGGCCGGGACAAACCCAGTCATGACGGTGTATGACGCGGGCTCGCTTTGTCTGCCTATCAGGAGACCCCATGCGCGCCATCATCATTGCGACTTTCGCACTCGTCACCAGCTTCGGCATTTTCATTGCCGCTAATTCATCCACCCCCGCACTCGCGCAGGCAAAACCCATGACCACATCCTCAGGCCTCCAGATCACCGATACCCAGGTCGGCACCGGCGCCGCGCCCAAGGCCGGGCAGACTGCCGTCGTGCACTACACCGGCTGGCTCTACACGAACGGCGCCAAGGGCAAGAAGTTCGATAGCTCGGTCGATCGCAACGAGCCGTTCGAGTTCCCGGTCGGCCGCGGCCGCGTCATCAAGGGCTGGGACGAAGGCGTCGCCACCATGAAGGTCGGCGGCAAGCGCACCCTCGTCATTCCGCCCGCACTCGGCTACGGCGCGTCGGGCGCGGGCGGCGTCATCCCGCCGAACGCCACGCTCATCTTCGACGTCGAACTGCTGGCGGTGAAGTAGGCCCGTCCCCGATGCGCATCGGCGTCGATCTCGGCGGTACGAAGATCGAGATCATCGCGCTGGACGAAGACGGGGCGACGCTTGCGCGCGAGCGCATGCCGACGCCGGCGGGCGATTACGAAGGCACGGTGCGGGCGATCGCCGCGCTGGTGGCCGGAGTCGAAAGCAAGCTCGGCCGGCGCGGCACGATCGGCGTCGGAACGCCCGGCGCCCTGTCCACTCGGGCCGACCTGCTGAAGAACTCGAACAGCGTCGTCCTGAACGGCAAGCCGCTCAAGCGCGACCTCGAACGGGGGCTCGACCGGCCGGTGCGGCTCGAGAACGACGCCAACTGTTTCGCGCTGTCGGAAGCGGTGGACGGCGCCGCCGCCGGCGCGCCGGTGGTGTTCGGCGTCATCCTCGGCACCGGCGTCGGCGGCGGCCTGGTGATCGACCGCCGGGTGATCAGCGGCCGCAACCGCATCGCCGGCGAATGGGGCCACAATCCCCTGCCCTGGCCGCGCGCGGACGAGTTGCCGGGTGCCCTCTGCTACTGCGGCAAACACGGCTGCATCGAGACGTTCCTCTGCGGCGCCGGGCTTGCGCGCGAATACGCCGCGCAGGGCGGCGCTGCGCTCGCCGCGACCGAGATTGCGGCGGCGGCGGCGACCGGCGACGAGGCGGCGCGCCGCGCGCTGAACGTTTATCAGGAGCGGCTGGCGCGCGGGCTCGCGTCGGTAATCAACATCGCCGATCCCGACGCCGTCGTGCTCGGCGGCGGCCTTTCCAATATCGAGGCGATCTACACCGGGCTCGACCGGCTTATCGCGCGCTATGCATTTTCCGATGTGATCGAAACGAAGATCGTTCGCGCCGTGCACGGCGATTCGAGCGGCGTGCGCGGCGCCGCCTGGCTATGGCCGGCGGAGGCCTAGCGGAAGTTCGCCGGCAAGCTGTTGTGGATCGCAGTCGCAGCGATCCCGGCGTGGCCGGCCGCGACCGACAGCTGATGCAAGTCGGAAACGACGTCGCCCGCCGCATAGAGCCCTTCGACCGAGGTGCGCTGCTTGTCGTTCACCTCGAGGCAGCCGACCGCATTACGGCGCGCGCCGAGTGCGGCGGCGAGGTCCGAGCGCACGATGCAGCCAAGCACGGGATAGAGCACGTCGAAACGCAGCGTGTCGCCGCCCGGCAGCGCGGCCTCGATACCGTCCTCGCGCGCACGCAAATCGACCGGCGGCGGCGTCAGCGCGATGCCGGCCTGCGCCAGAGCCTGTTTCGCATCCTCGCCGGCCGGCTCCAGCGGCAGCAGCGTCACGTCGCGGCTATAGGTGCGCATGAAGCGCGCCTTGCCTTCAGTTTGCGCCAGCGGACCGTAGACCGCGATCCTCTTGTCCGTCGCTTCGTAGGCATCGCAGATGGGGCAATAGCGCACCGCCGCCTGGGCGACCGCGTCGCGCAAGCCCGGCATGTCGGGGCTCTTGTCCTTGAGGCCGCTGGCCAGGAGGACGCGCGCGGCGCCGAGTTGGTGGCCATCGAGCGACAGCGAGAAGCCACCGCCGTCGCGCGCAAGGTCGGTAACATTGCCGGTGACGATCTCAGCACCGTATTGGCCCGCCTGCTCGCCGAGCAGCGCCAGCAGGTCGCGGCCGGAGATGCCGTCGGCGAACCCGGGGTAGTTGCGCGTTCGCGGAATGGCCTTGGCGCGGCTGTCGCCCGCGTCCACGACCAGCACCCGGCGCCGGAAGCGGCCCAGATACGTGGCGGCGGTCAGGCCCGCCGGCCCGCCGCCGATTATCGCGCAGTCGAAGTCCATCGCCCCTCTCTCGTCATCAACGGGATGAACCCCCGCCACTGCGGCGGGTTCCGCGCAGGAACATTGACGGGCCGCCTGCGTTGGCTTTTGCGCGCGCCGGGTGACAACCGGCCGCAATGGAGATTTGACGGACGCAGCTTATTTTGCCGGTTTCTGGCTGCGGCACCAACGCATCGGTACGCGTTCGACGTCTAACCCGTTCCTGGCGCGCGCACTCTCACGTTACTGGAATTGGGCGGCAATGCTTACGCGCGACGGGCTCTCGACCGGGCCCGGCGTCCATTCGCCGCCGGCAAGCGGGGTCACCCGGACGCCGTCGATCACGCCGCGCCGCATGGTGGGATCGAAATAGCGCATCGCCTGTTCGTTGAAATCGATGATGCGCCCCGGCCGCAGCGGGCCTACGTCGTTGATCTTGAGGATGGCGCGGCGGCCGGCGCTTTCGACCAGCACATAGGTGGGTAGATAATTCCGCCCGTAGCGGACGCCGCCGAACCGGTCGCGCAGATCGATCTGGATCGCGGCCGTCCAGGCATCGGGATCGTAGAATTCACCCGACGCGGTTTGGGGTCCGTCCGGATCATGCTCCTTGAGCACGAAGGGATTGTAGGTGGAGGCCGCGCCGACGAACGCCTCGGAGTCGGCCGCCGCCTGTTCGATCAGCCGCAGCGCGCGGTCGCGCAGAGAGGCCGGGGAGTAGGCAGAAACCTTGCGTCCCCCGTCGGACAGAGTGTCCACCCGGACATCGGGATCGGGCCAATTGGAGCCCCGTTGGACACTATCCGGTGACGATGTTTCCGCATCGGCCGCGCGTACGGCTTCCTCGATCGCGGCCACCGCCACTGCCTCCGCCGGAAATGGATCTTCGGCGCTGGCGTTGCCGAGGACGGCAGCGACCAGCGAAGCGGCGAGCAGAAGGGCCCGAAACGACAAAGCCGCAGTATTGCCGCGGCCGCTGGACCCTTCGCTCCGGCAAATCCCTTCTGGGGTTCCGGACCGCAAAACCTTTGTCCAACTTCTGTTTTCCTACGAGTCAAATTGGAGGCCGATGCGTCATAAAACCGCGTAAAACGCGGGCGCCAAAAAAACCGGTAAGTTTGATGCAAATTTCCAACGATTGCCTGCGTTCGAACTTGTCTCTATCCATGCGGGCAATGACCGGCGAGCCAGGAGACATCGCGGCTGTGAACCAGCCAGCGGGCGCGCGCTTTCTCGGCGCGCGCAAAGCCTATTGGCGGCTGCTCATGCGCGGCGCCGTGCTGCTGATGGTGACGCTCGGCATCTACCGCTTCTGGCTGACCACCGACGTGCGCCGCTTCCTGTGGGGGAACACCGAGGTGGCCGGCGAGGCGCTGGAGTACACCGGCACCGCGGCGGAGCTGCTGCTCGGCTTTCTGATCGCCATCGCCATCCTCATTCCGGTCTATGCCGTCTTCTTCCTGGCCGCGCTCGATCTGGGGACGATCGGGCAGTTGTCCGGCCTCATTGCCTTTGCGGCGCTATTCTTGCTCGGCCAATACGCCATCTACCGCGCGCGCCGCTACCGGCTGACGCGCACGGTCTATCGCGGCCTGCGCTTCACGCAGACCGGCTCGGCCTGGGCCTATGCCGTGCGCGCTATCGCCTGGTGGCTGGCGACGATCTTCACCGCCGGGCTCGCCTATCCGTTTCAGCTCGCCAGCCTCGAGCGTTACAAGATGCGCAACACCTTTTACGGCGACCTCGGCGGACGCTTCGACGCCGCCGGCTGGCGGCTGTTCCTGCGCGGCGTACCGATGTGGGTGCTGGTGGCCGGCCCGCTGCTGCTCGCCTTGGGCGCCTTCATCGCGGTCGTCGACTGGCCGGCGCTCGGCGAAGCGCTCGACCAAGGCGGCGAGGACGTGATGGCGCGCATCGAGGGCAGCAATCCCGCGCTCGCCGGCGCCATCGTGTTCGCCACGCTGATGGGCGGCACTGCGGTGACGCTCGCCGCCCTGCTCTACCCGGCCTACCAGGGCATGGTGCTGCGCTGGTGGCTTAACGGCCTGCGCTTCGGCGCCATCGCGGTGCGCTCGGACGTGCGCATGCGCAGCGTCTATGGCGCCTATCTGCGCTTTCTCTCCTACGGCATCTTGTTCAGCCTCGTCATGGCGGCGCTCGGCTTCGTCGCGCTTTTCGTCGTGGGCCTGATCGCCGGCGACGGCACGGAAAGCGGCGCAGCCGAAATCGCCGCCACCGTCGTGCTGCTCATCGGCTACGTGATCGTGGCGCTCGGCTTTTCCACCATCTACCGCGCCACCGTGATGTTCTCGCTCTGGCAACTCGGCATGGATTCGCTGCATTTGTCCGGCATCGAGGCGCTCGAAACCGTGCGCGCAAGCGGCCGGGCCAGTTCGCCGCTCGGCGAAGGCCTGGCCGACGCGCTCAACGTGGGCGGCTACTGATGACGACAGGCGCCGGCATCTATTTCGACGGCAGGACGAGCGTGCGGCACGACGTGCGGGTGACGCTCGCGCCCGACGCTTTGCGCATCGAGGACGCCGAAGGCCGCCCACTCGTGCAGTGGCCTTATGCCGAGTTGGAAGAGCTCGCGGCGCCCGCGCATCTGCTCCGCCTCGGCCGCCGCGGCAGCGCCGCGCTCGAGCGGCTGGAGATTGCCGATCCAGCCTTCGCGCATGAGATCGACCTGCGCGCGCATGAGGTCGACCGCACCGGCACGCTGCAGCGCCGCCAGCGCATGCGCGTCATCGCCTGGAGCCTCGGGGCGACGGCCTCGCTGCTCGCGGTCGCCTGGTTCGGCGTGCCGGCGATCGCCGAGCGGCTGGCGCCGCTGGTGCCGCCGGCGCTCGAGCGCAAGCTGGGCGAGGCGGTCGACATGCAGGTGCGCGGCATGCTCGACACCCGCAACGCCGGCGCGGCCTTCGAATGCCGTAATCCCGCCGGACGCGCCGCGCTCGACAAGCTGGTCAAGCGGCTGGAGACGGCCGCCGGCCTGCCCTCGCCGGTGCGCGCGGTGGTCGTGCGCCGGGACGAGCCCAATGCGCTGGCGCTGCCGGGCGGTCAGATCTACGTCTTCGGCGGACTGATCGCCAAGGCCGACAACGCCGACGAGGTCGCCGGCGTCATCGCGCACGAGATCGGCCACGTCGCCCATCGCGACGGCACCAAAGGCGTGCTGCAGGGAGCCGGCCTCTCCTTCCTGTTCGGCATGTTGCTGGGCGACTTCGTCGGCGGCGGCGCGGTGGTGCTCGCCGCCAAGACCGTGCTGCAATCGTCCTATTCGCGCGAGGCCGAAAGCGCCGCCGACGCCTATGCCGCCGGGCTTATGGCGAAGGCGCAGGGCGACACGCGCGCACTTGCCACCATGCTAGCCAAGATCGGCGGCGCGACCGAGCCGGGCATGAAGATCCTGCTCGACCACCCCGAGACCAATGCGCGCGTCGCCGCCATCAACCGGCTGGCGGTGCCGGGGCCGGTCCGGCCGTTCCTTGACGGTGCCGAGTGGACGGCCCTCAAGCGAATCTGCGCAGGATAGCGGCCATGGCGCGACGACCCCGTTTTGGCGACGAGCCGATGTCGCGGCTGGCCTTGTGGTCGAGCCGGCTGGGCTGGTTTGCGCTGGCGGTGGCCGCCCTGTCCGTCATCATCGTGCGTTCCGGCATGCTGGAGATCGTGCCGGCGCTGGCGACCTTCGCCGCCGCGCTGGTGTTTGCGGGCCTCGCCATCCTGCTGGCCTTCGCCGCCTTCATCGTGATCTGGCGGCAGGGGCTAGCCGGCCTTGGCCGCGCCATCCTCGGACTGCTGCTGGGCGTGGCGCTGCTCGCCTATCCCGGCTATCTCGGCTATCGCGCGCTCACGCTGCCGCGCATCTCGGATATCACCACCGACGCCGCCAACCCGCCGCGCTTCGACACACTGGCGCGCCTGCGCCCGCGCGGCAGCAGCGAATATGGCGGAATGGCCGTGGCGACGCAGCAGCGCGCGGCCTACCCGGACGTGGCTGCCCTGCAGATCGACCTGCCGCCGCGCACCGTCTACGACCTCGCGCTCGGCATCATCAACAAGCACAAATGGCTGGTGCTCGATGCCCGCGCGCCTGCGCCGCCCGCGCGCCGCGACGGCACCATCGAGGCGGTGGCGCGCACCACCATCATGGGCTTCCGCGACGACGTGGTGGTGCGGGTGAGCCCGATCGGCGACGGCGCGCGGGTCGATGTGCGCTCGGCCTCGCGCTACGGCTTCCACGACTTCGGCGCCAATGCCGCGCGCGTGCGCGCGCTGCTGGAGGAAATCGACGAGGCGGCGAGCAATGCGCCGGAGCCGCGCGCTGAGCCCGAGAAGCCCGATCCGCGCCGGCCGCAACAGCCGCGCCGCCCTCAGCCTCAGCCGCAGCAACAGCCGCGTCAGCCGGCCAACCGGTAGACGCCGTCGATCGACGGTGCGCCATCGGTAGCGACCAAGCCGCGCGTCACCAGGTCTTCCATGTGCGCGAGGACCGACAGCCCGGCGGCTCCGGTCAGCCGCGGGTCGAGGCCGATATAGATTGCGCGCACGATGCTCGGGATGTCGGCCTCGCCTTTGCCCAACCGGTGCAGAATCGAGGCTTCGCGCGCCTTGCGGTGCAAGATGTAGTAATTGACGAAACGCGGTGCGTCGGTGATGGCGGGCCCGTGGCCGGGAAAATAGATCGTCTCCTTGCGCTTGGCCAGCTTGTCGAGCGAGGCCATGTAGTCGCTCATGGCGCCGTCCGGCGGCGCCACGATCGAGGTGGCCCAGGCCATTACGTGATCGCCGGCGAACAGCGCGTTCGCTTGCTTGAATGCGTAGGCCATGTGATTGGCCGTGTGGCCCGGCGTCGCCACCGCTTCGATCGTCCAGCCGTCGCCTTCGACGATCTCGCCATCCTTCAGCATGACATCCGGCTGGAAGTCGCGGTCTCCACTGGAATCGAGCGGGTTCATCTCGCCGATATGCAGCGGCCGCGCCGCGCGGTGCGGGCCTTCGGCATAAACTGTGGCGCCGGTGGCGTGCTTGATCGCGGGCACCGCCGGCGAATGGTCACGATGCGTGTGGGTGACGAAGATATGCGTCACCGTCTCGCCGCGCACCGCCTCGAGCAGCGCGCCGATATGGGCCTCGTCGGCGGGACCCGGGTCGACAATGGCGACGCTGCCGCGGCCGACGATGTAGCTGATCGTGCCCTTGAAGGTGAACGGCCCGGAATTGTTGGCCATGATCCGGCGCACGCCCGGCATCGGCTCGTCCACGGTGTCGGGGGCGAGATCGAACGTTTTGTTGAAGGGGATGTCTTCTTCCGCCATGGCACAAATTTCCCGTCATGGCCGGGCCTGTCCCGGTCATCCACGTCTCGATCGGCCGACGGCTGCAAAGACGTGGATGCCCGGCACGAGGCCGGGCATGGCGCGTCATAGATCAGCGCACCCGAATTATCAATGTATCTCCGGCTCGGGCACGACCCCGAGCGGCGCCAGAAAGTCGAAATCGCAGCCCTCGTCGGCCTGGCCGATATGCTGCGAATAGAGCGCACCATAGCCGCGCGGGTAGCGCGGCGGCGGCGGCGTCCAGGCGGCGCGGCGGCGGGCAAGCTCCTCGTCGCTGACATGGAGATGGATGCGGCGCGCCGGCACGTCGACCTCGATCTCGTCACCCGTTTTGACGAAGGCGAGCGGACCGCCGACGAAACTCTCCGGCGCGACGTGCAGGATGCAGGCGCCGTAGCTGGTGCCGCTCATGCGCGCGTCGGAGATGCGCAGCATGTCGCGCACGCCGGCCTTCACCAGCTTGCGCGGGATCGGCAGCATGCCCCACTCCGGCATGCCGGGGCCGCCTTGCGGGCCGCTGTTCTTCAGCACGAGAATGTGGTCGGGCGTTACGTCGAGGTCGTCGCGCTCCACCTCGCGCGCCATCTCGTTGTAATCCTCGAAGGCGATCACTTTGCCGCGATGCTTCAGGAGACGCTTCTCGGTCGCCGACGGCTTCATGACGCAGCCGCGCGGCGCCAGGTTTCCCGTAAGCACGGCGGTGGCGCCTTCGCGCGACACCGGATCGCTCATCGGATGGATGACATCGCGCAGATAGACCTCCGCGCCGGCGATGTTCTCACCGATCGTCTTGCCGTTGACGGTTGGGCACGACAGGTCGAGCGCACTTTTCAGCTCGGCCATCAGCGCGCGCAGACCGCCCGCGTAGAAGAAGTCTTCCATCAGGAAGCCGCCGGACGGCCGCACGTTCGCGAGCACAGGAATCTCGCGCGAGATCTCGTCGAAACGCTGCATGTCGAGCGGGATGCCGAGCCGGCGCGCCATCGCCACCACATGGATGATGGCATTAGTCGAGCCGCCCATCGCCATGTGTACGCGGATCGCGTTGTCGAAGGCCGCCGGAGTCAGGATTTTGTCGGGCGTGAGATCGTCCCAGACCATGTCGACGATGCGGCGGCCGGCTGCCGCGCACATGCGCGGATGGCCGGCGTCGGCCGCCGGGATCGACGAGGCGCCCGGCAGCGTCATGCCGAGCGCTTCGGCAATCGCCATCATGGTGGCCGCCGTGCCCATCACCATGCAGGTGCCGTAGGAGCGCGCGATGCCGCCCTCGATCTCCTGCCACTGCTCCTCGCTGATGCGACCGGCGCGCTTCTCATCCCAGTATTTCCAGGCGTCGGAGCCGGAGCCGAGCTGCTGGCCGTGCCAGTTGCCGCGCAGCATCGGCCCTGCCGGCACGTAGATTGCCGGCAATCCCATGCTGATCGCGCCCATGACCAGCCCGGGGGTGGTCTTGTCGCAGCCGCCCATCAGGATGGCGCCGTCGATCGGATGACTGCGCAGCAGCTCCTCGGTCTCCATCGCCAGCAGGTTGCGATAGAGCATGGTTGACGGCTTCACGAAGGGCTCGGACAGCGACATCGCCGGCAGCTCGATCGGGAAGCCGCCGGCCTGCAAGACGCCGCGCTTCACGTCCTCGGCGCGCGCGCGCAGGTGCGTGTGGCAGAAATTGATGTCGCTCCAGGTGTTGACGATGCCGATCACCGGCTTGCCGGACCAGTCGGCGGCATCGTAGCCGCCCTGGCGCAGGCGCGAGCGGTGGCCAAACGAACGCAGGTCGCTGACGCCAAGCCAGCGATGGCTGCGCAGATCTTCGGGACTTTTACGCGGCATTCAGGGCGTGCTTTCGACCGGCTTGCGCTCGGAGGGCAATACCGCGGCGGCACGGCGGGCCGCGAGCTGGCTGAGCACCACGATCGCAGCAAGGCCCGCGCCGGCTATATCCGTTATCAGGCCTGGGTCGATCAGCAGCAAGCCGGCGACGATCAGCACCCCCCGCTGCCAAGGCGAGGCTCGGGTCATGAGATAGCCGTGCAAGCCGGCGGCGAACAGCAGGATGCCACTGCTGGCCGTGATGAAAGCACCGACGATCGTCGTCCAATCCCCGATCATCAGCAGCGCCGGCTCGTAGATTAGCATGAACGGCACGATGAAACCCGGACCGCCGATCTTCACCGCGGCCCAGCCGCTCGCCCACAGGTCGGCTTTCGCAATGCCGGCGGCCGCGAACACCGCCAGCGCAACCGGCGGCGTGATCGCCGACAGCACCGCGAAGTAGAAGGCGAACATATGCGCGGCCGGCGGGATGATGCCGAGCTTGATGATGGCAGGCACCAGCAGCGCCGTCATGATGATATAGGCCGGCGTCGTCGGCATGCCCATGCCCAGCACGATGCCGGCGAGCATGGTGAGCACCAGCGCCAGCAGCAGCGTCTCTTGCGCGAGATGCGTGACGAACTGCGTGAACACGATACCGAGCCCGGAGAGGGTCACCACGCCGATCACGATTCCGGCGCAGGCGCAGGCGGTGGCGACGCCGAGCGCATTGCGCGCGCCGTCGACGAAGGCGTCCAGGATGTTCTCCCGATTCACATAGACGCGCGTCGATTTGCGCAAAGCCGCGACCGGGAAGCAGGCGAGCGTGCCGACCAGCGCCGCCAGCGGCGCGCTATAGCCGGAATACATCACGACCAGGATGAGGCAGACCGGAATGAACAGATGCCCGCGCACGCGGAAAACCGCGCCGAGGCGCGGCAGCTCTGAGCGCGGCAGACCCATGAGGCCGCGCCGCTTGGCCTCGAAATGCACGGCGGCAAAGCAGGCGACGTAATAGAGGATCGCGGGAATGATTGCCCAGATCACCACCTGCCCGTAGGAGACGGCGAGAAATTCCGCCATCACGAAGGCGGCGGCGCCCATGATCGGCGGCATGATCTGCCCGCCGGTGGAGGCAGTGGCCTCCACGCCGGCGGCGAAATGCGGCGGAAAGCCGGAGCGCTTCATCAGCGGGATCGAGATCGGCCCGTCGACCATCACGTTGGCGACCGCGCTGCCGGATATGGTCCCGAACAGGCTCGACGACACCACCGACACCTTGCCCGGCCCGCCGGCGGTGTGGCCGGTCAACGCCATCGCAAAGTCCATGAAAAGCTGCCCGGTGCCGGTGCGCTCCATGAACGAGCCGAACAGCACGAAGATCAGCACATAGGACGCCGACACCGACAGCGGAATGCCGAAAATGCCTTCCGTCGTCATGAAGAGCTGGTCGAGCAGCCGCATCGGCTCGAGCTTTGCGATGAACAGCCCGTAAAACAGGAACACCAATGCGGTTATCGGCAGTGCCCAGCCGATGACGCGGCGCGTCGCTTCGAGCACGATCGCCGTCATCAGCACGCCCATGGCCATGTCGATCGGCGTCAGGTCGTCGATATAGAAGATGCGGTTGACGATGTAGTCGTAGTTGACGAACAGGTAGACGATCGGGGTCACCGCCAGGACCAGCAGCACGTAGTCGGCGAGCGCCGGCACCGACGTCCGCGGCACTTGGGCCGGATGTTCGGACGACGCGACCAGCGCCATCTCTTCCGACTTCGACGTGAAGCGATACAGCAGAAACACCAGCACCAGTGCGAACAGCAGGTGGGTGCCGCGGAACAGAACCGCCTCGGAAGCGCCGAAGGCGATCGCCCACATGTGGTAGAGCGCCATCGCTATCGAGATGGCGATCAAGGCGTACTTGACCAGCCAGCGGTGGTTGATTGCGGCGATGCTCATAGCGCGCGTGTCCGACTGGAGGGGTCGGCGCCGGCCGCGGAACGCACGCGGCCGGCGCTGTCGCCTTAGTGCGACTGCACGGTCACGCCGGCTTCCTTGTAGAACTTGGCCGCGCCGGGGTGGAACGGCACGCCAATGTCCTCCGCCATCGCCTTCGGCGTCAGGCCGGCGATGGACTTGTTGACCGCCGCCATCGACGGGATGTTCTGCGCCATCGCCTTGGTCATGGCGTAGACGGTGTCGGTCGGAAGCTTGCACGACGCCACGATATGGGTCGCGTAGCCGATCACCTTCACGTCCTTGTCCTGCTTCGGGTAGGTGCCCTTCGGGATTGTCACCAGCGTGTAGCCGGGATTGATCTTGCGCATCTCGGCCAGCTGGTCGGAGAGATCGAGCAGCTTGATGTCGCGCGCCGCCGCGAGATCCATCACGGCGCCGGACGGGATCGTGGTGCCGAGTGTGAAGGCCACCGCGTGGCCGTCCTGCATCTGCGTCACCGAGTCGGTGTACGACACGAAGCTCATCTTCACGTCGTTATAGGACAGGCCGTTCACCTTCAGGAGCTGGGCGGTGATCAGCTCGCCGGTGTTGCCGCGCTGCTGCGTGGTGACGCCCTTGCCCTTGAGGTCCTTGATCGAGTTCACGCCCGCGTCGGCGCGCACGACCATCTGATAATATTGCGGATAGAGGGTCGCGATATTGCAGACGTTGGTGGTGGCCTTCGGGAACGGCGCGATACCCTTGAGCCCGTCCACCGTCGAGATCGAGTTGCCGAAGCCGACGTCGGCTTTGCCTTCGTCGACGCCGCGCACATTGGCGATGCCGGCGCCCGGCAGCGCCTGCACGGCAAGGCCGGGCACCGCCTTCTCCCACATGTCCTTGAGCTGTCCGCCGAGCGGAATCCAAACGCCGCCTTGCGGGCCGGTCATCAGCTTGATGTCGGCGGCGGCGGCGGGTGCTGCGACGGCCAGAGCCAGACCGAAGGCAAGGCCGAGTGTCCTGATCGAAGACTTCATGCGTTTCCTCCTCATGCCCGGCTTGAATTGCGGGCTTTTGGTTATCACCATGGTTGGCGAGATTTATTCCCCAGCCGGCAGGGTACGCGGCACAGCCGCATCTGCACAAGGCTGCTCGCAACGGCCGCCTCCCACCGGCTGCCGGTTGCAGCGGCGAGGTGGGCAGGGGGCGCAAAGGCCCGGCCTTTGTATTTTGGCCCGAAATGTCTGATGGAATGGTCGGAGTGGCAGGATTTGAACCTGCGACCCCCTCGTCCCGAACGAGGTGCGCTACCAGACTGCGCTACACTCCGACTGATGGCCGGTCTTATAACCCCGGCACCCTTAAACGCAAGCTTGGGACCAAGGATGACCGCCGAGCCGGGAACGCGGGTCTTTAAGGCCGATCCGGATTCCATCAAGGTCGCCGCCGCATGCCTGTCGGCTGGCGGCCTGGTCGCCTTCCCGACCGAGACCGTCTACGGCCTCGGGGCGGACGCCGCCAATGGCGCGGCCGTCGCCCGGCTGTATGCGGCGAAGGGGAGGCCGTCCTTCAATCCCCTTATAGCCCATGTCGCACATCTGGCCTCCGCCCGCCGGCTGGCGGTATTCGACGAAGCCGCCGAGCGGCTGGCGGCCGCCTTCTGGCCCGGGCCTTTAACCCTAGTGCTGCCCAAGCGCCCGGACTGCCCGGTCTGCGACCTGGCGCTGGCCGGGCTCGACAGCGTGGCGCTGCGGGTTCCCGCGCACGCCACCGCGCAGGCGCTGCTGGAAGCCTTCGGCGGCCCGGTGGTGGCGCCCTCGGCCAACCGCTCCGGCCACGTCTCGCCGACCAGCGCCGCGCATGTGCTGGCCGATCTGCGCGGACGCATCGACATGGTGCTCGATGCCGGGCCCTGCGCGGTCGGCGTGGAATCGACCATCGTTTCCTGCCTGGGCGCGCCGACGCTGCTGCGGCCGGGCGGGCTGCCGCGCGCGGCGATCGAGAAGGTGCTCGGCCGGCCGCTCATCGCTCCGGATGTGCCGGAGGACGAGGCGCCGGTCGCGCCCGGCATGCTGAGCTCGCACTACGCGCCGCGCGCGCGGCTGCGGCTGGACGCCGACGCGCCGCGCCCGGGCGAGGCGCTGCTCGCCTTCGGTCGCGCGCCGGCAACCGACGCGCCTGTGCTCAACCTCTCACCGGGCGGGAATCTGATCGAAGCGGCTGCAAATTTGTTCTCGCACCTGCGCGCGCTGGACGCTTCCGGCGCGTCACGCATCGCGGTAATGAGAGTGCCGCACGAAGGCCTTGGCGAAGCGATCAACGACCGTCTCGCGCGCGCCGCCGCGCCGAGGCCGGTAGAAAAGGACGTTGTTTGAATGAACGAGCAGCTTCGCGGCGCACCCTCACCCGATCTGTTGCCGCGCTTCGCGGCCATCGTCGGCGAGCGCTATGCCATCACCGATCCGGCCGCGCTGGCGCCGTTTCTGGTCGAAGGCCGCGGCATCTATCACGGCACCACGTCGATGATGCTGCGGCCCGGCTCGGTGGCGGAAGTTTCGGCCATCCTCAAGCTCGCCAACGAGACGCGCACGGCGCTGGTCCCGCAGGGCGGGAACACCGGCTTGGTCGGCGGGCAGATTCCGTTCCACGGCGAGATCATCCTGTCGCTGACGCGGCTCGACAAGATTCGCGAGGTGGACGCCAACTCCAACGCGATGACCTGCGAGGCCGGCGTCGTGCTGCAGAAGGCGCAGGAAGCCGCCGCGGCGGTCGATCGCCTCTACCCGCTCTCGCTCGGCGCCGAGGGCAGCTGCACCATCGCCGGCAATCTCTCGACCAATGCCGGCGGCACCGCCGCACTGGCCTACGGCATCGCGCGCGACCTGATGCTCGGCATCGAGGTGGTTCTGGCCGACGGCCGCGTGATGAACCTTTTGTCCAAACTGAAGAAGAACAACACCGGCTACGACCTGCGCCATCTGTTCGTCGGCGCCGAAGGCACGCTCGGCGTCATCACGGCGGCGACGGTCAAGATGTTCCCGCGCCCGCGCGCGGTGGAGACCGCGTTCATCGGCGTGCCCTCGCCGGCCGCCGCGGTGAAATTGCTGAACCTGGCGCAGGCGCGCGTCGGCGGCACGGTGACGAGCTTCGAATTGATCATGCGCGAGGTGATCGAGTTCGCGCTTCGGCACGGGCATGGGGTGCGCGACCCGCTCGCCGGGCCGCACCCGTGGTACGTGCTGATGGAAGTGTCGTCGCAGAACAGCGAGGGCCTGCGCGACAGCGTCGAGCAAATGCTCGCCGACGCGATAGAACAAGAGTTGGTAAGCGACGCCACCATCGCCGCCAGCCTCGATCAAGCCAAGGCTTTCTGGCATTTGCGCCACATCCTGCCGGAGGTTCAGAAGCCGGAAGGCGGCTCGATCAAGCACGACGTGTCGGTGCCGGTGGCCGCCGTGCCGGACTTTCTGGCCGAGGCGACCGCGGCCGTGCAGAAGCTGATCCCCGGCTCGCGGCCGGTGCCGTTCGGCCATCTCGGCGACGGCAACATCCATTTCAACGTCAGCCAGCCGGTGGGCGCCGATCAGGAGGCGTTCCTCAAGCGCTGGGGCGAGGTCAACGCGGTGGTCGACAAGATCGTGCTCAAGTACGACGGCTCGATCTCGGCCGAGCACGGCATCGGCGTGCTCAAGCGCAATTCGTTGCCGAAGGTGAAGGACCCGGTCGCGCTCGAGCTGATGCGCGGCCTCAAGAAGATGCTCGACCCCAACGGCATACTCAATCCGGGCAAGGTGCTTTAGGGCGCTAAAACAACGCCCCCTGCCCGTCGTCCTTCTTCGCGCGCTTGACGCGCGGGCGCGACACAACCGGTTGCGGCGGCGGCTCGGCATCGGGCGTGAACAGATCGAGCAATTTCGGATTGTCGTTGGCGGTGCGGTTCACCGCGGCCGAGACCGGATAGGCCTCGAGCAGATCGTCCGGCGCCGGACGGATCAAGGCCTCGGCCGTCTTCGCATCGACGGTCGCGCCGTCGAGCCACAAATCGAACGCCTCCGGCGGCACGATCACCGGCATGCGGTCATGAATCGGCGCCAGCGTGCGGTTGGCCTTGGTGGTCACGATGGCAGCCGTCTCTATCTCCTCTCCGTTCGGTCCGATCCAGGTCTCCCAAAGGCCGGCGAAGGCGAGGGGCGCGCCGGATCTGGCGCGCACGTAGAACGGCTGCTTGCGCGGGCCTGCCGCCTGCCATTCATAGAAACCATCGGCCGGGATCAGGCAGCGGCGGCGCTTCATGGCATTGCGGAAGGCCGGCTTGTCGCAGACCGATTCGCCGCGCGCATTGATCAGCAGCGAGAAAGCCGCCGGATCCTTGACCCAGGACGGCAGCAATCCCCAGCGCACCAGCGCGAACTGCCGCTTGCCGTCCATGAGGCGCACGATCGCGATCGGCTGCGTCGGCGCGATATTGTAGCGCGGCGGAAAGTTCGGTTGTTCCGCATAACGGAACAAGGCCCGCAGCGCTTCCGGCGCAGAGGTAACAGTGTAGCGACCGCACATCTTTTAGGCTCGACTTCACGCGCGCGCTTAAGCGCCTCTTAACCCGCGGCGACAATAACACTGGACGGGGAGTTCGGGGCGAGGACATGCGAAGCCAGGATTGCGTCGAGCTGGCGCAAGCGGACATCTGGTCCGACGATGACGCATGGTCGGGCCGCAACGACGCCAACGTCAATCCGCTGACGGGGCTGGCCACCGACTATCTCAACCACTTCATCGAAGCCGTCATGCTGCTCGAACTGATGTCGAGCTGCCCGGACTGCCGCAACGACTTTCTGAGCTGGCAGCCGAGGAGCTACCGCGAGCATTTCGCCGCCTCGCGCTTCAAGACCCGCGACATGGCGATCGCCGCCTACGAGGCCGCCGATCCCAATGTGCGCGCCAACCTCGACGCTCTGGCCGGTACCATGACCGCCCTGCTGGAGGCGACCCGGTCGGTGCTGCTGTCGGGGATGCTACCGGAAACCGCCGGCCTGGTGGCCGGCCGCGTGGTGGCCTCGCTCAAACCGCTGATCGCGCGCGCCGGCGCCGTGATCAACGGCGAAGGCAACGCCTGGTATCCGGTCGGCCCGCAGAGCGTGGTCGACGGTTTGATGAAGCAATAGACAGCGCGCGCCGAAGCCTCCACAGTTCCGGCGCCGATGTCCGACCCCCGCGCCTATCCCCAGCGTCCCTTTCTCGCGGTCAGCGCCGCTATCCTGCGCGACGGCAAGATTCTGATCGTGCGGCGCGCGCGCATGCCGGCGCTGCATCTCTACACGCTGCCCGGCGGCGTGGTCGAAGCGGGCGAGACCTTGGCCGAAGCGGCGGCGCGCGAAGTGCGCGAGGAGACCGCGCTCGAGATCGAGCCGGTCGCGCTCGCCGGCCACCGCGAGGCGATCGTGCGCGACGCGCAAGGCCGGGTCGAGCGCCATTTCGTCATCCTCTGCTATGCGGCGCGCTGGCTGTCGGGCGAGCCCGTCCTGAACGAGGAAATCGACGACGCGCGCTGGGTCGATCCGGCCGAGCTTTCCGGCTTGCGCACGACCGAGGGCCTTGCCGAGATCGTCGCCGCCGCCATCGCCCGGCTCGCGCCTGCCTGACCGCCACCTTGCGATTGGGCCCAAGCCGGCGCATATCAGCCGCCAACGAGACAGGCTCGACTTGAAGAAAATTATCGCCATCGGCTCGCTGCTGCTGTGCCTTGCGCTGCCCGCGCGCGCGCAGGAGACCGCGCCTGCGCCCTTCGACGCCGATCTGCAGCGGCTGGCCGAAATTCTCGGCGCGCTGCATTACCTGCGCGCGGTATGCGGGGCCAATGACGGCCAGCGCTGGCGCAACGAGATGCAGGCCCTGGTCGACGCCGAAACCCCCGCGGGCGAGCGGCGCCGCAAGATCGTGGCAAGCTTCAATCGTGGTTACCGCGGATTCCAGCAGACTTATCGCACCTGCACCCCGGCCGCCGACATCGCCATTCGCCGCTATCTCGACGAAGGGGCCAAAATCGCCCGCGATATAACGGCGCGTTACGCCAATTAGGGCTTTCGCCGCCGGTCTGCCCCCGCCGCCGTCACAGTTCCCGATAGGGCGATTCAGCCCGCGTTTATTAACCTTTTCTTTATTGTGGGCTATGGCCGCGGTGCCCCCATGCTAACGTTTGCTTGCTGAGGGCGGCGCCGGCGAGTCGGGCGCCTTGAGGAAAGAGACGCGTCGCAATGACCACAATGGGCCGTACCGTCGAATCGCGCGAGCCGGTGCCTGAGCACGAGCAGAAGCGCGTGGCTTTGGGCTACCTGAACGAGGCCTGGGCGGAAGCACGCCTCGACGGCATCGACGGCGATTGCCTGGCCCAAGCCTGCCTGTTCGCGGCACTGGCCGAGTTCGTCAGCACCTACGGCGAGGAAGCGGCGGCGACCTTCACCGAGGGCCTCGGCGCCCGCATCCGCAACCGCGAATTCTCGTTGGAGCAGCCGCGCCAGTAACGCGCGGCCTTCCCAAAATTCAGTTCATGTAGAGGCCGAAGTAGCGCTCGAGCACGGCGTCGATATCGGCCGGAAAGAACGGCTTCTTCAAAAAAGCCAGCGCGCCGGCGGCATGCGCCCGGTCGGCGATCGCGTTGTCCACCGTCGAGGTCATCATCACCACGGCGACGTTCGGGCTTTCGCGCTTGATCTCCGACAGCGTCTCGAAGCCGTTGAGCCCCGGCATGTTGTAGTCGAGGAAGACCATGCCGAAATTGCCGGTGCGCAACTGCTGCAGCGCGGCGATGCCTTCCGAGGCCTCTTGCATGTCGAGCGCGAAACGGCTCGCCGACAATATCTTGCGCACGATACTGCGCATGGTGCCGGAATCGTCGACGATCAGCACGCGCGTGGGAATCTTGGCGCGGATGCAGATTTCGGCCAGCTTGCGCGCCTCGTCGATAGTGGACGGCTTGGCGAGCAGCCCGTCGGCGCCGTCGAGGCGCGGCGTCCCGGGCGGCGCGGAAAGAAAGATCAGCGGCTTCGGATTCATTGCGCGCGCTGCCTGCACGACGCCGGCCTTATAGGCGTCCGGCAGCCGCGCATCGAGCACGCAGATTTCGACATCGCCGCGCGCGAGCGTGCCGGTGGCGGAAGCCGGATCCTGGGCCATGAATTCGACGGGCACCGACGCGCGCGCGGCGCCCTGCCGCCAAAGCTCGGCATCCGGCTGGGCGGCCGCAATCATCAACATGCGGAGCGAGACCAGATCGCCGCTCATTGCTGTTTCTGCCCACGCAGCCCTCGAACCCCCTACGGGCGAAGGGTGCGCGGGCAACCATTTAGCCGGTTGTGTGCAGATTGCAATTGCACAAACAACCGGCCGTAAAAGCCTTGGGGAAAACCCGAGGAACTTCAACCGCCCCAACTAGCGCATCGGCGCTGCGGGCTTCATTTTGAAGGCGCGAAAAGGCGCCAATGTCAGGCCGAGGCCGCCAGCGCTTCCAGGAAGCGCACGCTCTCGCCCTGACCCGCCGCCACCAGGCTGCCCTCCCACATCACCTTGCGCCCGCGCACCAGAGTCCCGACCGGCCAGCCGGTGACCGACAGGCCGTTGAAGGGCGTCCAGCCGGCCCGCGAGGCGATCCAGAGGTCGCTGATCGTCTCCCGCCGCTTGAGGTCGACCACCGTGACGTCGGCATCGTAACCGGCGGCGATGCGGCCTTTTCCGGCAATGCCGAAGATGCGCGCCGGCCCGGCGCTGGTGAGATCGACGAAGCGCGCAAGCGACAGCCGGCCGGCGTTCACATGGTCGAGCATGACCGGCACCAGCGTCTGCACGCCGGGCATGCCGGAATGCGTCTTCGGATAAGGATGCGCCTTTTCCTCGCGCGTGTGCGGCGAATGGTCGGAGCCGACGCTGTCGATGACGCCCTGCGCCAGGCCCCGCCAGATGCCCTCGCGGTGGGCGGCGTCGCGGACCGGCGGATTGAGCTGCGCCAGCGTGCCGAGCTTCTCGTAGCAGCCGGGCGCTTCGAGCGTGAGATGAGCGGGCGTCGCCTCGGCGGTGGCGACATCCTTGTGCGCGGCGAGGAAGGCGGCCTCTTCCTTGGTCGTCACGTGCAGCACGTGCACGCGTTTTCCGGTCTCGCGCGCGAGCGCGATCAGCCGCTGCGTGCAGGTAAGCGCCGCGGTTGCGTCGCGCCACACCGGGTGCGAGCGGGGGTCGCCCTCGACGCGCAAATTCATGCGCTCGCGCAGCCGGTACTCGTCCTCGGAATGGAAGGCGGCGCGGCGGCGGATCGCCTTGAGCACGGCGCGCACGCCTTCGTCGTCCTCGATCAGCAGCGAGCCCGTGGACGAGCCCATGAACACCTTGACGCCGCAGGCGCCCGGCAGGCGCTCGAGCTCGCCGAGGTCGCGCGTGTTCTCGCGCGTCGCCCCGACGTAGAAGGCGAAGTCGCAGTGCATGCGGTGGTGCGCGCGGGCGACCTTGTCGGCCAGCGTTTCGGCGCTGGTGGTGGTGGGATCGGTGTTGGGCATCTCGAACACGGCGGTCACGCCGCCGAGCACCGCGCCGCGCGAGCCCGTCTCCAAATCCTCTTTGTGCGTCAGGCCCGGCTCGCGGAAATGCACGTGGCTGTCGATCACGCCCGGCAGCACGTGCAAGCCGCGGCAGTCCACCGTCTCCCCGGCCGAGGCACGCGACAGGTCGCCGAGCGCGGCAAAGCGGCCCGCCCGGATGCCGACGTCGCGGACGCCCTCGCCGTCCTGGTTGACGACGGTGCCGCCTTTGAGAATGAGGTCGTAGGTTTCGGCCATCTCTGCAACGGTTCCGGCCGGGCTTTGCAGCCGGCGCCCCAGCGCTTACGTTTCGGCGCGAGTTCTGGCAAGAGACTTAACAGGCGAAGCCAACAGGCGCGGCAAAATATGCAGGCAGCTCTCCTTCCCGACCGCGGCGTCGTCAAGGTCGTCGGCGACGACGCGCGGCGGTTTCTCAACGGGCTGATCACCAGCGACGCCGCCAAGGTGACGCCGGGCGCGCCGCGCTTTGCCGCGCTGCTGACGCCGCAGGGCAAGATCATCGTCGATTTTCTCGTGGCGGAAGCGCCGGCCGAGGACGGCGGCGGCTTCTTCCTCGACGTGCCGCGCGCGCTCGCCGGCGCACTGGTCGAGAAGCTCAATTTCTACAAGCTGCGCGCCAAGGCGATCTGCGAGGACCTGTCCGAGGTGCTCGGCGTGATGGCGGTCTGGGACGGGCGAGGGACCAGCGACTACGGCCTCTGCTATCCCGACCCGCGCCTGCCGGCGCTGGGATTGCGCGTGATGCTGCCGCCGCATCTGGCCGCCGAAGCCGCCGCCGATCTCGGCGCGGCGCTCGTCGACGCCGAGGCCTACGAGGCGCACCGCATCGCGCTCGGCGTGCCGCGCGGCGGCGCCGACTTCCTGTATGGCGACACCTTCCCGCACGAAGCCGACATGGACCAGCTCGACGGCGTCGATTTCGAGAAAGGCTGCTATATCGGCCAGGAAGTCGTGTCGCGGGTCGAGCATCGCGCCACCGCGCGCAGGCGCGTCGTGCCGATCGCCTATGATGACTCCGCGCCGATGGGCGGCCTGCCGGTGATGGCGGGCGACAAGGAGATCGGCATGCTCGGCTCCACCGCCAAGGGCCGCGGGCTGGCGCTGCTGCGGCTCGACCGCGTCGAGGACGCGATGGCCGCCGGCACGCCGCTCACCGCCGGCGGCATCGCCATCCGCGCGGTCAAGCCGGCCTGGGCAAAGTTCGCCTGGCCCGGGGAGCAGACGCCATGAGCGCGCCACAGCTTTCGCACGCCGACGGCCTCGTGCGCTGCCCGTGGCCGAAGCAAGACCCGCTCTACGTCGCCTATCACGACCAGGAATGGGGCGTGCCGGAATACGACGACCGCGCGCTCTACGAGAAGCTCATCCTCGACGGCTTCCAGGCCGGGCTCTCCTGGATCACCATCCTGCGCAAGCGCGACAATTTCCGCAAAGCTTTCGACGATTTCGCGCCGGAGAAGATCGCGCGCTACACGCCGAAGAAGGTCGAGCGGCTGATGCAGGACGCCGGCATCGTGCGCAACCGCGCCAAGATCGAAGGCGCCATTGGTTCGGCCAGGGCTTATCTCAAGATCATGGAGAGCGGACCCGGCTTCTCGGCGATGCTGTGGGATCACCTCGATGGCAAGCCGCTCGATCACAAGATCGGCGCTCGCAGCAAGACGCCGACCGAAGATGCCGTTTCGCGCGCAATGTCAAAGCAGTTGCTCGGGCATGGTTTCAAGTTCGTCGGGCCGACCATCGTCTACGCCTTCATGCAGGCGGTGGGCATGGTCAACGATCATCTCGTCACCTGCCACCGTCATGCGGCGTGTAATAAGCTCGCCAAGAAGCTGACCAGCAAACGATGAGCAAGACGCCCGCCAGCGCCAAGGGACCGCGCGCCTGGCAGCGCATGCTGTCCGGCCGCAGGCTCGACCTGCTCGACCCCTCGCCGCTCGACGTCGAGCTTGAGGACATAGCTCATGGTCTCGCGCGCGTGGCGCGCTGGAACGGGCAAACCAAGGGCGCGCACATCTTTTCGGTCGCCCAGCACGCACTTTTGGTGGAGGCGCTGGCGCGCACCAGGACGCCACGTCTCGATCGCGTCGGGCGGCTTGCAGTTCTGCTGCACGACGCGCCCGAATACGTGATCGGCGACATGATCTCGCCGTTCAAGGCGGTGATCGGCGACAGCTACAAGGCGGTCGAGAAGCGCCTGCTCGCCGCCATCCACCTGCGCTTCGGCCTGCCGGCGAAGCTGCCGGAAACGCTGACGGCGCTGATCAAGGCGGCCGACCGCCACGCGGCCTATCTGGAGGCGACGCGGCTCGCCGGCTTCGCCGAGGAGGAAGCGCGCAGGTTCTTCGGCCCGCCGCCGAAGTTTTCCGCCGCGATCGAGCGCGATTACCTCACCCCCTGGCCGGCCGGCTCCGCCGAGCAGCGCTTCCGCGAGCGCTTCGAAAAGCTCCTGCGCGCGTGAGCCTTTTCAAATCCGGCTTGGCGTCATAGATATGACGCGAACAGAGACTCTTATCCGCGCATGATTCACGTCTGCTCGCTTTCGCGCCTTTACGCCACGGTCGAAGAGACCAAGGCGCGCCACATCGTCACCCTGCTGCGCCTGATCGACCGCGTCCAGCGGCCGAGCCACATCGCGCCGGAAAACCACCTGGTGCTGGCGGTCGACGACATCGTCGCGCCGGCCGACGGCTACACCGTGCCGGGCGAGGAACACGTCGCCCGCCTGATCGATTTCGTCGGCACCTGGGACCGCGCCGCGCCGATGGTGGTGCACTGCTTCGCCGGCATCAGCCGCTCGACCGCGGCGGCCTATGTCGCGGCCTGCGTGCTCAACCCGCAGCGCGACGAAATGCAGATCGCGCAGGCGATCCGGAGCGCGTCGCGCACGGCACAGCCGAACGCGCGCATCGTCGGCATCGCCGACCGTTTGCTCAAGCGCGAGGGCCGCATGGTGCGCGCCGTCGAAACCATCGGCCCCGGCTTTGCCGCCACCGAAGGCGAGCCGTTCCGGCTCGATCTCGCCTGAGCGGCCATCACTCCCCTGCTAGGGGCTGACTGGTAACGGGCCAAGCAGCATGAAAAGCATGATGGCGAGCAGGACGCCGCAGGCCACGTAGAGCGCCATCACTTTCGGCCGCGGCCCGGGCGGCACGCAATGGATGCAATGCGCCTTGTCGAAAGCGGCACCGCGCGCTTCCGCGAGTTTGCGTAGGTACCGACAGTGCGGGCAGTCGTCTTCCGTCATGTGGATGAAGTTGGGTCATAATTGTAAACGTTGTCCTATCAAGCGCCCGATGCCGGAGTGCTGGCTCCCATTGCGAGGGAGAGCCATTCCGGCTCGATCTTGCCTGAGCGGGCCGCTATGCTCCCGCCGCGTTCAAGGCGGGGGTAGCGCGTGACTTACAGATACGGCTTGGTGTCGCCCGAGGTTCTCACCTCCTATGACGGCTTAAGCTTTCTGCGCGCAATCGTCGACGGCAGCGTGCCGCAACCGCCGATCGGCGAAACGCTCGGCTTCCACCTCGTCGAGGCCGACCACGGCCGGGTCGTGTTCGAGGGCCTGCCGGAGCTCCGGCACTACAATCCGATCGGCTCGGTGCACGGCGGCTTTGCCGCCACGCTGCTCGATTCCGCGCTCGGCTGCGCCATCTTTTCCACCATCGCCAAAGGCGACACCTGGACCACGCTGGAATTGAAATTCAACCTGGTGCGTCCGCTGAGCAAGGACACCGGCCCGGTGCGCGCGGAAGGCCGCATCGTGCATCGCGGCCGCACGGTGGCGACGTCGGAAGGCGACCTGCGCGACCGCGCCGGCAAGCTCTACGCGCACGCCACCACGACCTGCATGATCTTCCCGGCCAAAGCCTGAGGCGTCAGCTCTTATACGCGGTGCGAAAACCACCCCAGTGCTTGCCGAAGACGCGGATCGGCACGTCGATCTCGCGCATCATGATGAGCACACCGCCGCCCATGTCGCGCGGGTAGTTCTGCAACAAATAAGGCCGCACGTTGCGCGCGGCGGAAAGCCCGGCGCGGTCGTCGAAAATGCGGCGGTTGCGCGAATGCGCGGTGTTCCAGACGATATCGTCCGGCCGCTGCGGTTCGGAGTATTTCTTGTTGTGGACGCCGAGATAGCCGTTGCGGTCCACCGCGGCGCAGAAAATCATGCGTGGATCGGAGGCAAGCAGCGGCTCCTGGATCGGCGGCAATATCTCTTCCAGCGCGCTGAGGAAGCGCGTGCGGTATTGCTGGGGATCGGTGCCGGGAACGGGCACATACTCGTTGTCGAACAGCTCCTCGCGCGACAGCTTGCCGCTCGACACCGCCTGCGCGAGTGCCCGCGCGACCTCTTCGCCCGTGGCCAGCGCCCGGTCGATGATCTCCTGGTTCTCGTTGCGGATGGCGGCGAGCTTGGCCAGCAGCGCAGCGCGGCCGGCCGCTTGCGTGTCGACGAACTCGAGGTGAAGGCCGAGATAGGTGCTGTTGACGACCCGCACCTGCCATTGGCCGACACCGCCGATCGACGCAGCAACGACCTCGCCGAGGCTGGCCTTTGCGGCCGCGTCGGCCCGCACCAGCACGCCGCCTTCGGACAAATCGACCGTTTGCCCGGCGATTTCGCCGCGCTGCGCGCTGATGGCGACGGTGAGATCGCAGGGCAGCCGGTCATGCCGGCGGCGGTCGCCGAATTCGGTCTGCCGCAGCAGCATGACGAACCGCGTCCTCAGTCTGTCGACCATCTGCGCCGCGGCCTGGCCAGAACGGTCGGTCTCCTCGCCATGCACCGCTGCCTGGGTTGCGGTCTCGACGATTTCCGTCGCGCCGTCGGCCACTCCGGCGACGAACTGCGACGTCTCGTTCGCGCTGCGCGCCAATTCGCTGGTGGTAGCGGTCTGCTCGTTGACCGAAACGGCGACCGCGCCAAACATCGGCCGCAGAGCGGCGATCGACGTAGTGATACGGCCGAGCGCCTCGATCGATTGCGCGGTGTCGCGCTGGAGAACTTCAACCTTTTCGGCGATTTCCTTCGTCGCGATTTCGGTCTTGGCCGACAGCGCCTTGACCTCGTTGGCGACCACGGAGAAGGCACGCCCCGCCTCTCCCGCGCGCGCCGCCTCGATCTTGGCGTTGAGCGCCAGCAGATTGGTCTGACGCGCGATCGACGCGATCAGATGGGTCACCTTGCCGATGTCCGCCGACGACGCCTTCAGCCCGGCCATGCTGGCGGCGGCGGCCTCGGTCGCGCGCGTCGCGCCCTCGGTAAACTCGCCCGCCTCGCGCACCTGCCTCAGAATCTCGTTTGAGGAGGCCGCGAACTCTTCGGTCGAAGTAGCCAGCTGCAGAGCGTTTTCTTTGGCGGTCCGCGTGTTGTCGGCGAGGATGTCGCTGCGCTGGCGAATGACGGCGAGCGCCCCCGACGAGGCCTGGACGCCCTGCCGGACGGCGCCGGCGGTACGGTGCACGTCGCGGATCATGGCCGCCAGATCGGCTTCCAGGAGATCGATGGTCTCGCGCACCGCCTCGAAGGCGCCGTCGGCGGGGTCTTGCGTTGGGGTTGCAGCAACGGCTGCGCCTGCCGTCGCCGGCGGTGGGGCTTCGTGAGATTCATTGCTGCGTAACCCGAGGCTCATCCCGGCAGGGCCCGTCGGTGGCGCAAAGGTATGTCAACATACGCGAGTCGCCTTACCCGGATACAGGCAAAGCGCCGCAATTAGACCAAGGTCTAGGTCGTCTCGACTGTGCGGCGCAGCGCAAAGCTCAGAACCAGTAGCGGAGACCGACGGTCAGATAGGACGCGCCGCTGAAGGCGCCGCTGACAATGCCGTAGGCCCCGGAGCGGTGATGCAGGCGCAGCACCAGTTGCACGTTGCGCTTATCCGGCAGCGCGAAGGTGAATTCCGGCGAGAAGTAATGCATCACATGCGTGCCGCCGGGCGGGTTGAGCTTGCCGTGCTCCTTCTCAAAATCCGAAATGCCGGTCGCATAGCTCAGGCCGCTCGAGACGGCGAAGGTGGTGTAGAGATAGTCGTTCCAGGGAAACGCGGTGAAGCGCCCGTACAGCGCGCCCCAGAGTTCGCCCTCGGTCTGGTTGCCGAAGCGCTTGGCGACGCCGGCTTCCAGCTCGAAATCGAACATGCCGAATGCGGTGGCGACGCGGCGCGACACCACGCCTCCCACGACGCCGCTGCCGTCGTACTCCCACGACCAGGGCGGGATCTGGTCGAAGAAGACGCTCTGTATGTTGGACGTCACCGACTTGCCGGCGAAAACCGTGACGGCGCAATCGCCGCCGCACGGCTGCAACGGCTTCTTCCAATGCCATTTGGACGAGTCCGCTGCCTGGGCGGAGGCCGCCCAGCAGAGCATCAGGCCGATACGCACAAACGCCACCACACCGAGCGTTCGGTGCATATCGATGCCTAAGCACTCCGAAAATGGCCCGGCCGGGCGCGAATCAATTGCCGTCGCAGTGCCGGCTAGCTAAGGCGCAAAAAAAGAACAGCCCGTTACCACGCCGCATGGAACTTTGCGGCGCGCCTGACGCGGGCGAGGCAGGGTTTACTGCGCTTCGGCGGTGATCGAGGGCCGCAGGCCGAGCGGCGCACGCTCGTTTGCGGATTGCGCGACCGTGGCGCGGCCGTTGTGGCGGGTGAACTCGCAATAGGCGAAGCCCAGGCCCGAGATCGCGCCGCGGAAGCTGTTGTTGTCGACCTTGGTCAGGTTGAAGCAGGGGTCGAGCGGCAGGCCACGCAACGTGGCGCAGACGGACTCGCCTTTGACCTTGAGCGTGCCGGCCGGCAGGTGGGCATAGCGCACCTGGCCCTTGCCCTGGAATTGGATGGAGCCGGCCACCGAGCCGTCGGCGTGCACGCGGCCGTGGCCGCGCGTGCCTTCGAAGCAGGTGTAGGTGAACATCTTGCCGATGACGAAACGGCGGGCCTCTTCGGCGCTCATCTCGCCGGCGACCGCCGGAACGGCGGCCAACAGGCCGCACAGCAACGCTACTCCACGCAACATTCCACTACCCCGTACTGACGCTACCGACGCTACCGGCACCAAAAGGAACGGCTCGTGATGAGCGAGCCTAGCCGATTATGCCCGGCGATCGTCGACAAATCCTGAACATGTTTACCCGATCTTGACCACGATCCGGCCCCTCACCTGCCCGGCCACGATGCTGGCGGCCGCCTCCGGAACCTCGGTCAGGCCGATTTCCCGGGTCATCGCGGCAAGTTTTTGACGGTCCAGGTCTTTTTCCAGCCTTTTCCACGCCTCTTTGCGCCGGTCGAGCGGGCACATCACGGAGTCGATGCCGTAAAGACACACCCCGCGCAAAATGAAGGGGGCAACCGAGCCCGGCAGGTCCAACCCCCCCGCCATGCCGCAGGCGGCGACCGCCCCGCCGTAGCGGGTCATCGACAGCAGGTTGGCCAGCATGGTCGAGCCGACGGCGTCGATGCCGCCCGCCCAGCGCTCCTTGGCGAGCGGCTTGACGGGGCCGGCCAGCTCCTTGCGATCCACGATCTCGGCCGCGCCGAGGCCCTTGAGGTAATCGGCCTCCTGCGGCCGTCCGGTGACCGCGTGCACGGTGAAGCCGAGCTTGGCGAGGATTGCGATGGCGACCGAGCCGACGCCGCCCGCGGCGCCTGTGACGGCGATGGGCCCGCTCGCCGGCGTGAGCCCGTGCTTCTCCAGCGCCATCACCGCCAGCATGGCGGTATAACCGGCAGTGCCCACAGCCATGGCATCGCGGGCAGTCATGCCGCCCGGTAGCGCCACCAGCCAGTCGCCCTTGACCCGCGCCTTCTGCCCGTAGGCGCCCAGATGCGTCTCGCCGCAGCCCCAGCCGTTGAGGATGACCTTATCGCCCGCCTTCCAAGCCGGATGGCTGGAGGCTTCCACGGTGCCGGCGGCGTCGATACCGGCGATCATCGGGAAGCGGCGCACCACCGGCATCTTGCCGGTGATGGCGAGCCCGTCCTTGTAGTTGATCGTGGAGTATTCGGGACGGAAGGTGACATCCCCTTCCATCAGATTGGCTTCATCGAAATCGGCGAGCGATGCCTTGGTGCCGCTCTCCGCCTTCTCGATCACGATCGCCTTGAATGTCGCCACGCTTCCCTCGCTGCTTTGAGCCACAAGGGATTCATGACGCGGCGCGCGACGCCGCGCAAGCGCGGATCAGGCGGCGGCCGCCGCCGGACGCACGACCGGCTTCTCGACGATGGGCAAGTTGATAATCGCCGACAGCACACCGAACAGCACACTCAGCCACCACACCGCGTCGTAGGAGCC
The DNA here is from genome assembly GCA_022841665.1 of Pseudolabrys sp. Taxonomy (GTDB): domain Bacteria; phylum Pseudomonadota; class Alphaproteobacteria; order Rhizobiales; family Xanthobacteraceae; genus Pseudolabrys. The sequence goes on along the minus strand of JALHRB010000006.1, from coordinate 45,156 downwards.
GGTGCGCTCGAAGGCGATGCCGCCGAGCAAGACGCCGAGGAAGCCGCCCACCTGGTGGCTGAAGAAGGCGAAGCCGAACAGCATCGCGAGCCAGCGCGTGCCGAACATCACGGCCACCAGCGCCGAAGTCGGCGGCACGGTCGAGAGCCACAACAGCCCCGTTACCGCGCCGAAGATCAGCGTCGCGGTCGGACTGGCGGGCAGCAGGATAAAGGCGACGATCGAGATCGCGCGGCCGAAATAGATGATCGACAGGATGTAGCGCTTCGGCATGCGGTTGCCGAGAAAGCCGGACGCAAACGAGCCGATGATGTTGAACAGGCCGATCGTCGCCAAGGTCCAGCCACCGACCTCCGCCGACAGGCCGCGGTCGATCAGGTAGGAGGGCAAGTGCACGGTGACGAAGGCCAGCTGGAAGCCGCAGGTGAAGAAGCCGAGCACCAGCAAGACGTAACTGCGGTGGCCGAAGGCTTCGGTCAGCGCGTTACGCAGCGATTGCGGCGGCCGCGCGGCCGTGTTGCCGGCGGTCGCGGAACCGGTCGCCAGCGCCATCGACAGCGGAATGATCAACAGCGTGATGCCGGCGAAAATAAGCAGCGCGGTCTGCCAGCCGAACTTGTCGAGCATGGCGACGCCGATCGGCGAGTAGAGGAACTGGCCGAACGAGCCGGCCGCGGTACCGGCGCCGAAGCCGACCGAGCGCCACTCTTCCGGCAGCAGCTTGCCGAAAGCGCCGATGACGATGCTGAACGAGCAGCCGGACAGGCCGAAGCCGATCAGCACGCCGGCGGAAATGTCGAGCATGCCGGGCGTCGTGCTGTAGGTCATCATGGCAAGACCCGCCGCGTAGCAGATGGCGCCCGCGGTCAAGACGCGCACGCTGCCGTAACGGTCGGCGATGCCGCCGGCGAAAGGCTGGCCGAGGCCCCACAGCAGATTCTGGATGGCGAGCGCGAGCGCGAACACGTCGCGGCCCCAGCCGTTCGCCTGCGTCATGGGCGTGAGGAAGAATCCGAGCGAGGAACGCGGCCCGAAGGAGAGCATCGAGATCAGGCAGCCGCACAGCACGATCACCAGCGGCGTGCGCCAGCCGACCGTCCTGGCCGCCTTTTGCGCCGCTTCCTGCATCGTCATGGAATCGTCCCGAGGCTGATTATCGAGTTAATACAACGATCTAGGCCGCAACACCTTGGCGCGCCGCCGCCACCATATAGGCCCCAGCCACCGCGCCCCAAACGAATATTCGTGATCCCCGCCATTTGCGCGGCGCATGACTCACGGGCCGGCGGCTTGCGGCCTAGAGCTTGCTCGCCTGCTCGGCCGTGGTCTTGGCGTCGCCCCAGCTCGGTTCGTCGGCGCCGTCGCCCCAGGCGCGCGGGCGATAGAAGGTGTGGACGCCGAGCTTGGACATCTTCTTCATCTCGTTGACCCAGCTCGGGTGCACCCAATAGGCGTGGTAGTGCGTCGACTTGGCCACCTCCGGCATCCATAGTTTGCCGTCCAGCACGTCGCGCGCAATGTGTTGCGCGCGCGCAAAGGCTTCCGGCTCGGTGACGACGTCCGGAATGCCGTCGCAGGCGAAGGTGAACTGGCAGGCCAGATGGCGGTGCGCATTCTGGTAGACCACGTCGCACACGTTGTTTGGATAGAACGGCGAGAACACGCGGTTCATGACGACCTGCGCCACCGCGATCTGCCCGCGCACCGCCTCGCCGCGCGCTTCGAAGTAGACGGCGTTGGCGAGGCACTTCTCGGCCTTGGCGCGCGTCGCGCCGGTGAGCGCCAGCCGTTCCGCGGGCGAGTGCGGCCGCCGCCCGACGCCGGTGACCTCGCCTTTGCTGGCGATGCTCTCGCCCGCCTTGTCGTCGCCGCCTGTTTGCGGCGCGAGCGCCGACTGCTTGATGTCGGGGTCGCCGGACGCGATCACCACCGGCGCCTGGCCCGGCGCCCAGGGCGCGATCTGCTGGTCCTGCGGGGCGAACGGATTGGCGCCGAAGAAGATGCGCGCGGCGCTGCCGCCCGCGCCTACCAGCGGCGCGTTTGCGCTCTTCGGCGACTCGGCCGGCGGCGCGTCGGCGACGGCGCCGAACTCGTATTGCGCGTAAGGATCGACGCGCGCGGCCTCGTCCTTCTTGAGCGCCGCGTTCAACTCGGCTTCGGGCAGCGGCGGGATCGCGAGCATCGGCGGCAAAGGCGGCAGCGGCTCGCGCGGCCGCGCCAGCCCGGAATCGCGCTTGGTCTTGCGGTTGACCTTGGGAAACTGCAGCGGCGCGGTCGGATCGCCGAGCGGTTGCGCGCCGATCGACCCCGTGACTTCGCCCGGGTCGAAATTGGCGAGCGCATAGATCGGCGGATGCGGAATGCGCGTGCCGACCGGCTGCGGAAAGCTGAAGGTGGCGGCATGGATGGTGCCGAAGGGCGAGGCGATCATGTGCTCGCGCACGCGCTCGGCCACCGCCGGCTGGCGCGCGAGCAACGCGCCGAGATCCTGAAAGCCGATGTGGCCCGGAACGACGCTCAGGCACAGCGCGGCAAGGCCGACCGGAGCAAGCCTTCGTCGCCGACGCCAATGTGCACCTGTTTCACGCCCGCTCACACAACACCGCAACGTCCTACACCGGCTTGCCGCCGTCTATCGACGACAATCGGACAGGTTTCGTTATGGCCGGGTTAACCTTGCGAGCGTGTTAATCGCCGCGGGTGGCGGTTAATAAATTGTCAATGCGGGCGCTGCCCACGCCATTCATCTTGATTAACGATATTGAAATCGCTGCTCCCCATTATGGCACCGCCAACTAATCGATAGGCCAGCATGCCGGAAATCCCATTCCCGTCGACCTTCGCCGGGCAAGCGAGTCTGCTCGCGTTCCTCTGCCTTGCCGCCCTCGCCGCCATCGCCGCCCATCGACGCCTGCGCGCGCAGAACCGCCAGCTCGTGAGCGCGATCGACAACATGTCGCAAGGGCTCACCATGTTCGATGCGCAAGGGCGCATCATTTTGGTCAACGGGCGCTATCTCGAAATGTACAAGCTGTCGCCCGACATCGTTAAGCCGGGCTGCACGCTCCGCGAGCTGATCCAGCATCGCAGAGAGACCGGACTTTTCATCGACGATGTCGATGCCTATTGCCGGAAAATCCTCGACAGCGTGGGCAAGGGCTCGAGCACGCCGATGTACGTGCAGGCGAGCGACGGCCGCATTGTTCTGGCCAAGAATGAGCCGCTGCCCGGCGGCGGCTGGGTGTCGACGCACGAAGACGTCACCGAGCAACGCCGCGCCGAGGAAGAGCGCGCCGCCATCCGTGACCAGGAGCAGCGCCGCTCGGTCGTCGACGGCGCCATCGCCTCGTTCCGCCCGACCGTCGAGAAGCTGTTGACCAGCGTCGCCAGCAGCGCGTCCGCCATGCACTCCACCGCCAACCTGCTGCTCGGCTCGTCGGATCAGACCTCGCAGCGGGCGGAAAGCGCCGTGCAGGCCTTCAACGAGGCTTCGCGCAACGTGGACACCGCGGCGCTGGCGGCCGACGAATTGTCGCGCTCGATCGCCGAAATCAGCCGGCAGCTCACGCATACAAGCCATATAGTTGGACTCGCCACCAACGAAGCCCCGCTCGACCGACGACGAGATCGCGGGACTGGCGGCTGGCGCGCAGAAGATCGGCGACGTGGTCAAGCTCATCCGCAACATCGCCGGGCAGACCAACCTGCTGGCGCTCAATGCCACCATTGAGGCCGCGCGCGCCGGCGAGGCCGGCAAGGGTTTCGCGGTGGTGGCGTCGGAAGTGAAGTCGCTGGCGGTGCAGACCGCCAAGGCGACCGAGGACATCGCCAGTCACATCCAGGCCGTGCAGGATTCGACCTCCTCGGCGGTCGACGCCATCCGCCAGATCGCCGCGCGCATGCACGAGATCAACCAGAACACAGCCGCCGTCGCCGCTTCGGTCGAGCAGCAGAACTCCGCCACCGGCGAAATCTCGCACAACGTCGCGCGCGCGGCGGAAGGCACCGGCGAGGTCGTCGCCGTGCTGGGCGAGGTCGCGGGCGCGGCCACCGAAACGCGCGCGTCGGCCGAGGTCGTGCGCGACGCCTCCGAAACGGTGGAAAGCGCGGTGGCCAACCTGCGCGTCGAGGTCGAGGATTTCCTCGCCAAGGTGGCGGTGTAAATCCTTCGTCATTCCGGGACGCGCCGAAGGCGCGGGCCCGGAATCCATACGCCGCAGCGCTGCGGATTATGGATTCCGGGCTCGCTCGCTATCGCTCGCGCCCCGGAATGACAGAGCAAAAAAGCTTACGCCTGGCTCACGGCCGTCTTGCCCAGCGCCGCCTGCGCGGCGGCGAGTCGCGCGATCGGCACACGGAAAGGCGAGCACGACACGTAGTCGAGCTTGGCCTCGTGGCAGAAGGCAACCGAGGCCGGATCGCCGCCGTGTTCGCCGCAGATGCCGACCTTGAGGTTGCGCCGCACCTTGCGGCCGCGCTCGACGCCAATCTTCACCAGTTCACCGACGCCCTGCTGGTCGATCGACACGAAGGGGTCGGCCGGCAGGATGCCACGCGCGGTATAGATGCCGAGGAAGGTGGCGGCATCGTCACGCGAGATGCCGAAGGTGGTCTGCGTCAGGTCGTTGGTGCCGAAGGAAAAGAACTCGGCGCTTTCGGCGATCTCGCCCGCCATCAGGGAAGCGCGCGGCAATTCGATCATGGTGCCGACCTGGTAGGAAAGCTTGGCGCCGGTCTCTTTCTTGACCGCGTCCGCCATGGCGTCGATGCGCGCCTTGACCAGGTCGAGCTCGGCCTTGGTGGCGATCAGCGGCACCATCACTTCCGGCACCACCGGCTTGCCCGTCCGTTTGGCCGCTTCGACCGCCGCCTCGAAGATCGCGCGCGCCTGCATCTCGGCGATCTCGGGATAGGCGATGGCGATGCGGCAGCCACGGAAGCCGAGCATCGGGTTGAACTCGTGCAGTTCGCGCGCGCGATCGGCGAGCTTGCGCGGGTCGGCGCCCATGGCGGCCGCGACCTCCGCGATTTCTTCTTCGCCGTGCGGCAGGAACTCGTGCAGCGGCGGATCAAGCAGGCGGATGGTCACCGGCCGCCCGCCCATAATCTCGAACAGTTCGAGGAAGTCGTTGCGCTGCATCGGCAAGAGCTTGTCGATCGCCTTGCGGCGCGTTTGCTCGTCGTCGGCGAGAATCATCTCGCGCACCGCCTGGATGCGGTCTTCCTCGAAGAACATGTGCTCGGTGCGGCACAGCCCGATGCCCTCGGCGCCGAAACGCACCGCCGCACGCGCGTCGTTCGGCGTGTCGGCATTGGCGCGCACGCCCAGCTTGCGCACCTTGTCGGCCCAGCCGATCAGCGTGGCGAACTCGCCGGAGAGCTGCGGCTCGATCATGTCGACCTTGCCGGCCAGCACCTGGCCGGTGGAGCCGTCGACGGTGATGTAGTCGCCCTTCTTGAAGGTCTGGCCGCCCACGGTCATGGTGCCGGCGTTGTAATCGACCCGTAAGCTACCGGCGCCCGAGACGCAGGGCTTGCCCATGCCGCGCGCCACCACGGCGGCGTGCGAGGTCATGCCGCCGCGCGTCGTCAGAATGCCTTCGGCGGCGTGCATGCCGTGGATGTCTTCGGGCGAGGTTTCCACGCGCACCAGGATGGCCTTGCGCGCGTCGGACTTGAGCTGGGCCGCTTCATCGGAGGAGAAGACGATCTCGCCCGAGGCCGCGCCGGGCGAGGCCGGCAAGCCGGTGGCGATGACGCGGCGGTGCGCGCGCGGGTCGATGGTCGGGTGCAAAAGCTGGTCGAGCGTCAGCGGCTCGACGCGCAGCACCGCTTCGTTCTTGCTGATGAGGCCTTCGTTGGCCAGTTCCACCGCGATGCGCAGCGCGGCTTTGGCCGTGCGCTTGCCCGAGCGCGTCTGCAGCATCCACAGCTTGCCCTGCTCGACCGTGAATTCGAGGTCCTGCATGTCGCGGTAGTGCTGCTCGAGCTTGTTGTAGATGCGGGTCAGCTCGGCATAGGCCTTGGGCAGCGCTCGCTCCATCGACGGCTTGTCGGAGCCGGCCTCGATGCGCGCGGCCTCGGAAATCTCCTGCGGCGTGCGGATGCCGGCGACCACGTCCTCGCCCTGCGCGTTGATGAGGAATTCGCCGTACAGCTTCTTCTCGCCGGTGGACGGATTGCGCGTGAAGGCGACGCCGGTGGCCGAGGTCTCGCCCATGTTGCCGAACACCATAGCCTGCACGTTGACCGCCGTGCCCCAGCTCTCCGGGATGTTGTGGAGCTTGCGGTAGGTGTTGGCGCGCGCGTTCATCCACGAGCCGAACACCGCGCCGATGGCGCCCCAGAGCTGCGCGTGCGGATCCTGCGGGAAGTCGAAGCCGAGTTCCTCCTTCACCCGCTTCTTGTAGCGCGTGACCAGGTCGGCCCAGTCGTCGGCGGTGAGGTCGGTGTCGAGCGAGTAGCCCTGCCGCTCCTTGTGGTGGTCGAGCAGCTCCTCGAAATGCTCGTGGCCGACGCCGAGCACGACGTCGGAATACATGGTGATGAAGCGGCGGTAGCTGTCATAGGCGAAGCGGCGGTCGCCCGAATTCTTGGCCAGCGCCTCGACCGTCTCGTCGTTGAGGCCGAGATTGAGCACCGTGTCCATCATGCCGGGCATCGACGCGCGCGCCCCCGAGCGCACCGACACCAGCAGCGGGTTGACCTTGTCGCCGAACACCTTGCCGGTGATCTTGCCGACCTGCGTCAGCGCCTTCTCGACCTGGCCCTTCAGCTCCTTCGGATACTGCTGATTGTTGGCGTAGTAATAGGTGCAGACCTCGGTGGTGATGGTGAAGCCCGGCGGCACCGGCAGGCCGAGATTGGCCATTTCGGCAAGCCCCGCGCCCTTGCCGCCCAGCAGGTTGCGCATATTGGGCTTGCCCTCGGCGCGGCCGCCGCCGAACGCATAGACCCATTTGCCTTTGGCCGGCGCCTTGGTGGGCGCCTTGGGCTTGCGCACGGGGGATTTCTTTGCTTTGGCGCTGGCGCGCGAGGCTTTTCGTTTGGCCATTGGGCTTCGCAAATTGGGGGTGGGCCGACAGCCCCTAAAAGCACTGCCCGGGCGGCCGGCGCAAGCCCCGGTTCCCGCCCGGCGATAGAACCGACTACCGGATCAGTCCGATGCCGAGCAGGCCGACCACGATCAAATAGACGGCGACGATGTAGTTGAGCAGGCGCGGCACGATCAGGATCAGAACGCCGGCGATGAGCGCGACGATGGGCTGTAGATTGGCGATGCCAATGACCATAACGGGCTCCCTTGGAACAGGCGCTGGTGCAACGATGAGGCGGGGCGGAGGTTCCGCCTCTTCTTACCCTCTCCCCTTGTGGGAGAGGGTGGCGAGCAGCGAAGCTGCGACCCGGGTGAGGGGCTGTGCACGGCCCCTCACCCGGTCGCCTTCGGCGACCGACCTCTCCCCGCATTGCAGGGAGAGGTGAAAGAGCTACCCCTCGATCTTGGAGAAATCCGCCACCGCGCGGGTGGCTTCGCGGATCTCGCTCAAGAGCTTGAGCCGGTTCTCGCGCACCGCCTTGTCGTCGGCGTTCACCGTGACCTTGTCGAAGAACGCGTCGACCTTGGGCCGCAGTTTCGCCATCGCGCTCATGGCGGCGGCGAAGTCCTCCTTGGCGACGGCGGCGGAAGCTTCCTTCTTCGCGGCCGCGATGGCCTCGGCCAGCGCCTTCTCTTCGGCCTGCTGCAACAGCTCGGCGTCGGGGGCGCCGGTGTACTCGCGCTTGTCCTTCTTCTCCTCGATGCGCAGGATGTTGGTCGCGCGCTTGACGCCGGCGAGCAGGTTCTTGCCGTCGTCGGTCTCGAGAAATTTGCCGAGCGCCTCGACGCGGCGGACGATCATCAACAGGTCGTCCTGAGCATTGTTAGTATCTGTCGTGCCTCCGGCACTCCGCTCGCCGAGCGCGAACACGGCGTCGACCAGATCGTGCCGCGCGCCCTGCTCGCGCAGTTGGACTTTCAGGCGGTCGGCGAAGAAGGAAAGCAGATCGGCCGAAACGCCACGCACCTTGAGCAGGCGCAGGCGCAGCGCATTGTCGAGCACGATGCGGATTACACCGAGTGCCGCGCGCCGCAGAGCATAAGGGTCCTTGCTTCCCGTGGGCTTCTCGTCGATGGCCCAGAAGCCCACCAGCGTGTCGATCTTATCGGCGAGCGCCACCGCGATCGACACCGGATCGCCCGGCACCAGGTCGTCCGGGCCCTTCGGCCGGTAGTGGTCCTCGATGGCATGCGCGACGGCTTCGTCCTCGCCCTGCGCTTCCGCGTAGTAGCGGCCCATCAGACCCTGCACTTCCGGGAATTCGCCGACCACTTCGGTGAGCAAGTCCGCCTTGCAGAGCTGCGCCGCGCGCTCTGCCTTGGCGACATCGGCGCCGACCAGCGGTGCCAGCTGCCCGGTGAGCGCGACGATGCGCGCGATGCGCTCTCCTTGCGTGCCCAGCTTCTCGTGGAACACGATGCCTTCGAACTTCGGCAGCCGGTCTTCCAGCCGCGTCTTGAGATCGGTCTCGTAGAAGAACTTGGCGTCCGACAGCCGCGCGCGGATGACGCGCTCGTTGCCGGCCACGATCGCCTTGCCGTGGTCGCTCGCCTCGATATTGGCGACCAGGATGAACTTGTTGACCAGCTTCGCCGTCTGCGGGTCGCGCAGCACGAAGCATTTCTGGTTATTGCGGATGGTGGCGCGGATCACCTCGCCGGGGATGGCCAGGAAGCTCGCGTCGAACGAACCCATCAGCACCACCGGCCATTCGACCAGCCCGGACACTTCCGCCAGCAGCCCCTCGTCCTCGACCAGTTCGAAGCCTTGCGCGAAAGCAAGGTTCTTGGCGTCGGCAAGGATCATCTCGGCGCGGCGCGCCGGGTCGAGCACCACCTTGGCGTCGTGGAGCTTGGCGACGTAGTCCTCGAAGCGGCGCACCTTGATCGCGCCCGGCGCCATGAAGCGGTGCCCGCGCGTCTCGTCGCCGGCGTCGATGCCGTCCACGCTGAAGCGCACGATCTCCGGCTCCTCCGTCTCCGGTCCGAAGGTGGCGACGATGGAATGCAGCGGGCGCACCCAGGTGAGCCGGCCCGAACCCCAGCGCATCGACTTCGGCCACGGAAACGCGCGCACCACCTCGGGGACGATCTCGGCCAGCACGGCGATGGCCGCGCGGCCCTTCTTCTCGGTGATGGCGACGTAGAAGTCGCCCTTCTTGTCGGCCTGCACCTTGGCCTGGTCGATGGAGGTCAGCCCTGCCGCGCGCAGGAAACCGGCGATCGCCTGCTCGGGCGCGCCGACCTTGGGGCCTTTGCGCTCTTCCTTTACGTCCGGCTGCTGCGCCGGCACGCCGTGCACGGTGAGCGCCAGCCGCCGCGGCGTGGCGAAGGCCTTGGCGCCTTCGTAGACGAGCCCGGCGGCGACCAGCCGATCGGTGATCATCTTGCGCAGGTCGTCGGCCGCGCGCGCCTGCATGCGCGCCGGGATTTCCTCGCAGAACAGTTCAAGCAGAAGGTCGGGCACGGGCTAAAGCTTCAAGTGGCTGTTGTCGCAGAACGGCGGCGTCTTGGTGCGCTTGCAGGTGCAGAAGCTGCGCTTGCCGGAGCGCTTGGCGGTCCATTCCAAGGGCTGGAAGTCCGTCACCGCATGCGAGCCGTCGCAGAACGGCTGCGTCTGCGAGCGGCCGCAGCGGCACCACCAATAGGTTTCGCCGGCGACCACTTCGACGGTGATCGGCTCGCGTCCGCCAATTTCAGTATCGCTCATCGCGCGGCCCTCGCCTATTTGATATCCGCAACGCGCGCGACCGTGGCGAAACGATCGGCCAGTTCGGCCAGCGCGGTCCGGTGGATGTTTTCGGCCGGCAGATCGGCGCCGCCAAGCGGATCGGGCAGAGCGCGCGTGGCGGCGGCGTCGGCCGCGACTGTTACGGTATATCCGTGGTCGAGTGCCGAGCGCGTCGTCGCACTCACGCACATATGCGTCATAAAGCCGGCGATCACGAGCGTTTTGCGGCCGGTGGCCTGCAATTTCGCGTCGAGATCGGTCTTGGCGAAGGCGTTGGGCAGCGGTTTTTCCACCACCGCTTCGCCCGCTTGCGGCGCGGCCGGCGCGGCAAACTTGAACGTCTCGCCATCGGGATCGAACAATCCGCCGGGCCGGCCGCGCTGCGCGACATGAATGATCGGCGCGCCGGCGGCGCGCGCCGCGGCCAGCAGATCGGCGATGCGCGCCAGCGCCGCGTCGACGCCGGCGAGCGGAAGCTTGCCCGAGACATATTCGTTCTGCGCGTCGATGATGACGACGACTGCGTCAGATAATTTCGCTGGCGACGGCTTCGCACCGGCCATCTGCAGCAGGGTCTTCGCTTCGCTCATTGTCCGCCGCCTTCGGTGGCGAGCCAGGCTTCGCCGCAGGCTTTCGCCAGTTCGCGCACGCGCAGGATATAGCTCTGCCGCTCGGTGACCGAGATCACGCCGCGCGCGTCGAGCAAGTTGAACACGTGCGACGCCTTGATGCACTGGTCGTAAGCCGGCAGCGCCATCAGGTGGCGTTCTTTCTTTCCGGCATCCTTTTCTTGCCAGCCGGCGGCCAGATATTTCTGGCAGGCGGCCTCCGCCATCTTGAACTGCTCGAACAGCATGGCGGTGTCGGCCACTTCGAAATTGTGCCGCGAATATTCGCGCTCGGCCTGCAGGAATACGTCGCCGTAGGTGACCTTCTTGTCGTCGTCGCGGCCGTTGAAGTTGAGGTCGTAGACGCGGTCGACGCCCTGCACGTACATCGCCAGCCGCTCCAGCCCGTAAGTGAGCTCGCCCGCGACCGGCGCGCATTCGAAGCCGGCGACCTGCTGGAAGTAGGTGAACTGCGACACTTCCATGCCGTCGCACCAGCACTCCCAGCCGAGCCCCCAGGCGCCGAGCGTCGGGCTTTCCCAGTCGTCCTCGACAAAGCGGATGTCGTGCAGCGCGCTGTCGATGCCGATCGCCTTGAGCGAGTCGAGATAGAGCTCTTGGATGTCGGGCGGCGACGGCTTCAGGATCACCTGGAATTGGTAGTAGTGCTGCAGCCGGTTCGGGTTCTCGCCGTAGCGGCCGTCCTTCGGCCGGCGCGAGGGCTGCACGTAAGCGGCGTTCCAGGGCTTGGGCCCGAGCGCGCGCAAGGTGGTGGCCGGATGGAAGGTGCCCGCGCCCACCTCCATGTCATAGGGCTGCAATATCACGCAGCCCCAATCGGCCCAGTACTGCTGCAACGCCAGAATGAGGCCCTGGAACGATCGCGACGGGTCAAGGTTGTCCCGACGCGAACGGTCACTGGCAAGAAGATTGGCTTCAGCCATCGGAGAATACGGATTCTTAAGCACGGGAATGGATCGGGAACCTATTCCGGGCCCCCCAGGGGGTCAAGCCGGGAACCGTTTACGGGAAATTGAACCTGAAGCGCTACCGTGACGACCAACAAGAAGAAACGGCCTGGTGCTCACGGAGGACGACAATGTTGACTTTCCAACTGATCGGGCTGGCGCTGATGGCGCTTTTTCTCGGCCCCATGATGACCTCGCACAATCAGCGGGTCTGATCGCGTTAACGCAGGCCTTCCGGAAAACCTAAAATCAGCCGGGCCGGTATTCGCCGGTCGCGGGATCGCGCCGCAGCATCGGCCGCCGCTCCTGGTCGCGGATGCGGGCGCGCGCGCGCCGCGCGTCGAGCTCCTCGTTCACGCGCCGCACTTCCTTGACCACCCAGTGCACGGCCATGGCGCCGCCGACGGCGACCAGGGACCATTTCACCAGAGGTGAGAGTAGAAAAGCCGGCATGACGGGCTCCTTGTCAGCGCTGAACGATGAGGATCGCGGCCAATCGCGGCAATTTCGCGGCCTCTGTCATTCCGGGGCGCGAGCGTAAGCGAGCGAACCCGGAATCCAGCAGCTAGGCCGGAATTGTCCTCTGGATTCCGGGTCCGCGCCATCCGGCGCGTCCCGGAATGACGGACGTGAGACTCACAGCCCGTAGCGCGACCAAAGCGCGCGCGTTTCCAGCGCGGAGACGAGATCGTCGGCCAATCCCGGCTGGGCCAGCAGGCGCTCCATCCCGACACCCGACAGCTTGCGGCCGAGGAAGCTGCGCTCGGCCTCGATCAGCGGCGTGCGCACCTTGTCGCCGTAGCGCTCGCGCAAGGTCGAGCGCAGGTCGCCGACACGGTCGGCCAGGCCCAGTTCGATGGCCTTGTCGGCGGTCCAGAACTCGCCCGAGAACAGCGTCTTGTCGGCGCCTTTCAGCTTTGCGCCGCGCCGCGCCTTCACCAGCGCGATGAAGTGCTCGTGGATGTCCTTCTGGATGGCATGAATGCGCTTCACGTCCTCCGGCTTCTCCGGCTGGAACGGATCGAGCATCACCTTGCGCTCGCCGGAGGCGTAGACGCGGCGCTCGACGCCGAGCTTCTCCATCAGCTCGACGAAGCCGAAGCTGCCGCCGACCACGCCGATGGAGCCGACGATGGAATACTGGTCGCAGACGATCTCGTCGGCCGCGCAGGCCAGCATGTAGCCGCCAGAGGCGCCGACATCCTCGATGAAGGCGATGACCGGCAGCTTCTTCTCGGCCGCGAGCGCGCGGATGCGGGTGAAGATCAAATGCGACTGCGACGGCGAGCCGCCGGGCGAGTTGACGATCAGCGCCACGGCGCGCGCGCCGCGCACCGAAAAGGCGCGCTCCAGCGTGCGCGCCAGGCTCGCCAGCATGAGCCCCGGCCGCAGCGGGGTAGCGACGCCGATGGTCCCGGCCAGCCGCACCACCGGCACAACCGGGATATCGGCACGAAACCGCGCCGGCAGCACCCACTGCACCGCCTGCAACAGCATCTCGGGGATGGTCATAGCTGGTCTGCTCGCCATGCCGGCACTTAGGCGCGCCTCGCGCATTAAGTCAAAGCCGCCGGCAGGCGGCGGAAGGCCCTGACGGCGGATTGCCGCAGTGCACCCGACCTCACGCCGATGTGAGCAGATAGTGGCCACAATTGCCACTTTGTTAACCTTGGAATGGTTTTTGCGATGCACTATCTGCCACGGCGTCGTGGCGGCAAGACGAGGCGGACTGATGGATCCCAAGCTCACCATCCTGTTCATTCTGATCGGCGCCATTATTGGCCTTTCGACGTTCGACACCCAGAAGCTCGCGCGCATGCGGCGGCAGCTGGCGCTGCGGCGCTGGCGTCAATTCGTGCCGGTCCGGCGCAGAACCTAGGCGGATTGCCGCCGGCGGCGGCTCGCACCCTCAAATCAGGCGCAGAGCCTCGCCGCCGCGCAGTACCGCCTCCGCCTCGGCGGAGGGCGTGTTGGCAGCATCGTTGAGCGCCAGACCGGGAAGCGCCGCCTGAGGCTCCCGCCCGCCCTTCACCGCCCGCACGATCACGCGAATCGCCGGCGCGCCCGGCCGCGGCAGGACCGGCAGCACGCGCAACGCGCCGAAGTCTGCCGCCAGCGCCGCCCGCACTTCCGCCAAGCCGTCCGCGCGCCAGATCAGCGTCAGCACGCCCTGCGGCTTCAGCAGCCGCGCGGCGCTCTGCGCCCACCGCGCCAGCAGGCCCGGCCTTGCGGTATGAGCCAGGCGGCGCGACGGGTCCGGCGAGACTTGCTGGCGCTGTGGATCGTTGAACGGCGGGTTCATCAGCACGCGGTCGTAAGTGCCAAGCTTAAGCCCGCCGAGCTCTTCGGCGTCGGCGCCGACCACGCTCACCCGCTCCGCCAGCCCGTTGCGGCGCGCATTCTCCGCCGCGAGCGCGCACAGGCCTGCGTCGATCTCCACCAAGGTCACCGACAGGCCCGCCACCCGCGCCGCCAGCGCGAGCCCTGCCCCGCCGACGCCGGCGCCCAGATCGACCGCACGCTCGCCAGCCTGCGCGTCTACCGCCGCCGCCAGCAGGATGGCGTCATGGCCGACGCGGTGGCCGCGTTTGGGCTGGCGCAGCCGCAAGCGGCCGCCGAGCACGCCGTCTTCCGTGGTGTCGATCTCAGCGCCCATCGGGGCGCAGCTCGTGCCCGAGGCCAGCCTCGGTGAGCAGGCGGCGGGCGGCCGCCTCGTCCTCGTCGGCGACCAGCAGACGGCGCGGCAGGATGCCGAGCGAGCCTTCCAGCACGCTCATGTTCTGGTCGAGCACGACGTGACGGATATGCGCGCCGTCGAGCAGCGCGCCGATGGCGGAGACCAGCACGGCGTCGTTGGTACGCAGGATCTCGCGCAAGATTATCTCCGGCGTTCCTCGCCCGGCGCGCGCAGCGCCAGGTAAGCGAGCAGCTTCATCTCGCGGCGGCCGCGCGTCACGGTGTCGAGCACGAGCCCGACCGAGAACGACAGAAAGGCCATCAGCATCAACCCGGTCGACAGCACGGCGGTCGGCAGCCGCGGCACCGTATGCGTCTCCAGGAAGGTGATGACGATCGGCACCGCCAGCCCGATCGAGACGAGGGCCAGGGCCGCGCCAATCATGCCGAAGAAGGCGAGCGGCCGCTCGGCGCGGTAAAGCGCGAAGATCATCGTGAGGATGCGGAAGCCGTCGCGCCAGGTGTTGAGCTTGGAGGCCGAGCCTTCCGGCCGCGCGTAATAGGGCGTCTCGATCTCAGCCGCCGCCAGCCCGAGTTCGAGCGCATGGATGGTCAATTCGGTTTCGATCTCGAAACCGCCGGACAGCACCGGGAATGACTTCACGAAGCGGCGCGAGAAAACGCGGTAGCCCGACAGCATGTCCTTGAAGGTGGGGCCGAACACCGTGGCAACAAAGCGCGTGAGCAAAAGGTTGCCGGTGCGGTGGCCGGCGCGATAGGCGGCGGCCTCCTGGTCGACGCGGCTGCCCACCACCATGTCGAGCTTGTCGCCGATCAGGCGCGCCACCAGCTTGCGCGCGCTCGGCGCATCGTAGGTCGCGTCGCCGTCGACCAGCACGTAGATGTCGGCTTCCACGTCGCTGAACATGCGGCGCACGACATAGCCTTTGCCCTGATGGCTCTCGTGCACCACCTCGGCGCCGGCGGCGCGGGCGGCGGCGGCGGTGCCGTCGGTGGAATTGTTGTCGAAGACATAGACCTTCGCCTCCGGCAGCGCGGCCTGGAAATCCCGCACAACCTTTGCGACTGCTACCTCCTCATTGTAGCAGGGTACGAGTATCGCGATCCTGTAGGCGCTGAAATCGTCCGTCTGGCGCGCT
The DNA here is from genome assembly GCA_022841665.1 of Pseudolabrys sp. Lineage (GTDB taxonomy): Bacteria > Pseudomonadota > Alphaproteobacteria > Rhizobiales > Xanthobacteraceae > Pseudolabrys. The sequence continues at coordinate 29,917 of JALHRB010000006.1, read as the reverse complement.
GAAATCGAAGCCTGTTCCGCCACCCGATCCCCCTTGCCCAACGGTCCTCTGGCACCGCAAATCTACGGCAATGTAACGCACTTGCCGCGTTAACACAGCGTTTCTATGCTCGCTCAAACGTCCAAGACCGGGAGTTCAGACTTTGGCCGTCGTCGTTCCTTTCGAGAGTCCCCGCCCCGCCTCGCTCAACCGGCTCGTCGACCTGGTGGCGGCGGACATGGAGCGCGTCAACACGACGATCCTTGCCCGCACCGGCTCCGAGGTGACCATGATCCCGGAGGTCGCCAACCACCTGATCTCGTCCGGCGGCAAACGCCTGCGCCCGATGCTGACGCTGGCCATGGGCCGGCTCGCCGGCTATTCCGGCGACGGCCACATCAAGCTCGCCGCCGCGGTCGAGTTCATGCACACGGCGACGCTGCTGCACGACGACGTCGTGGACGAAAGCGACATGCGCCGCGGCAAGCTCGCCGCCCGCATGCTCTGGGGCAACGAGGCGAGCGTGCTGGTCGGCGACTTCCTGCTCGGCCAAGCCTTCAAGATGATGGTCGAGGTCGGCAATCTGCACGCGCTCGATATCCTGTCGTCGGCCGCCGCGGTGATCGCCGAGGGCGAGGTGATGCAGCTCGGCACCGCCAACAACACCGCCACCAACGAGGACGAATACCTCGCGGTGATCCGCGCCAAGACCGCCGAGCTATTCGCGGCTGCCTGCGAAGTGGGGCCGGCGCTGGCGGCCAAGGAGAAAGCCGAGCAGGCAGCCTGCCGCTCCTTCGGCATGAACCTCGGCATCGCCTTCCAGCTCATCGACGACGCGCTCGACTACGGCGGAAAGTCGGCCAAGCTCGGCAAGAACGTCGGCGACGATTTCCGCGAAGGCAAGATCACGCTGCCCGTGGTGCTGTCGTTCAGACGCGGCACCGAGAGCGAGCGCGCGTTCTGGAACCGCACGCTGGCCGAGGGCAAGATCGAGGACGGCGACCTCGACACCGCGCTGGCGCTGATGGCCAAGCACCATGCCATCGAGGACACGGTCGGCCGCGCCCGCCACTACGGCGCGATCGCCAAGGACGCGCTGGCGCTGGCGCCGGATTCACCGATCAAGCAGGCGCTGGAAGAGGCGGTCGACTTCTGCATCGCGCGCGCGCACTGAGCGCGCGCATCATCGCCTGTAGACAATGCGGCCGCCGTCGCAGCGATATGAATTTGGATTGTAGCACATGAGACCGCGGCCTTTCGGGCCGGGCGCGCAGAATTCAAGCGGCTTCAGGCAGGCCGCCCCTTCGATACATGTAACCGTGTTGCGATTGTAGCAGGCGCCTTTGCCGTAACGGCCGGGCGCACAGAAATCCAGCGGCGTCATGCACATTGCGCCTTCGTGGCACGTCGCGCCCGTCGGCGTGTGGCAGCCGCCTTTGCCGAAGCGTCCAGGCGCGCAGAAGCGCATGTTCTTTGCGCAGGTCGCGCCCTGATAACAGTCGTAGCTCGTCGGTTTGTAGCAGGCGCCGGGGCCGTACCGGCCCTTGGGACAAAGCTGCATGCCCGCCGGGCATTTTTGGGCGGCGGCTTCGCCCGCGCTCGCCAGGCAGACGATGAGCGACGCCAAAAGCAGAAATGCGTATTGTCCGAGGGTTTTCATCGTCTGCGCTCCGTGCGCAGACGGTTGTAAAACTACAAAGACAAAACTTATTGATGCAAATCAAGCCCTGCGCGAACCGGCTCAGTTGCAAAACTGCCCAGCGGAATAGCTGTTGCCGGAGCGCGCCGCGCCGCCTCAGTTCAGTTGGCCCATCGGGTAGCCGGTCGCCGGATCGCGCCGAAGCTGGAAGCGGATGTTCGGATCGGGGTCCTGCCCGATGAAGCGGCCGTATTCGTAGACCGGCGGCGAGCAGTAGTTCGGCTGCGGCGCCGAGCCGGACCAGAGGAAGCTCCACGAGAACTGGTAAGGCCGGTCCACGCACTGGGGCGGCGCCTTCTTTTTGGCGGCCAGCGCTGGGTCCACGGCGACGGCGAGGAATAGCGCGGCGAGGAACAGCCAGAGGTACTTCATGGTTTTCTCCGAAGCGTTCGCCGCTGCCTAGCGGCAAATTCCGGGCCTGACAACCATTCCAGACAAAGCGGGCAATTTCGCGATGCTGCAGCCGTCAACCCGTCAGCGCAATTCCGTCGCGGCGATCCACCAGCCCCTATGCGCCGCCTGGAGCCGGCGCGCGCCGGCTTCGGCCTCGGCCGGCGCGGCGAACAGCGCAAAGCAAGTCGCGCCCGAGCCCGACATGCGGGCGAGCCGGACGCCGGTAAGGGCGCGCAGCGCCGTCAGCACCTCGGCGATGACCGGCGCGCAGGTGATGGCGGCGGCGGTGAGGTCGTTGCCGCGCCGGTCGAGCCAGCCGATCAGGGATTCGAAATCCGCCGGCACGCTGTCGCCGGTCGCAACGTCGTGCTTGACCGTGAAGCGCGCGAACACGTCGCGCGTGCCGAGCGGCACGCCGGGATTGACCAGCACCGCCGGAAGCGGCGGCAGCGCGACCGGCGCGGACAGTTGCTCGCCGACGCCGCGCATCATGCGCGCGCGCGAAGCGAGGCACACCGGCACATCGGCGCCCACCTGCAAGGCCGCTTGCGCGAGCCGCGCATCGTCCAATGAAATTCCGTTGCAGCGCGCAAGCAGGCGCAAGGCCGCCGCCGCGTCGGCCGAGCCGCCGCCGATGCCGGCCGCCACCGGCAAATGCTTCTCCAGCACGAAACGGCCGGCCTTCAGTCCCGGCACGCGCGCGCGCAAGGCCGCGACCGCCTTGAGCACGAGATTGTCGGCGGAAGCGCCGCATTCACCGGCAAAGGGGCCCAGAACGTCGAGCCCGCCGTCGTCGCCGGGCTGGAGAGTCAGTTTGTCGGCGATGCCTGCAAAGGCGACCAGGCTTTCCAGCTCGTGATAGCCGTCGGCGCGCCGCCCGACCACGCGCAGGCTGAGGTTGATCTTGGCGGGAGCCTGTTCGACCAGCGCGGCGGTCACGCGGAATCCTCTCCCCTCCCCCCACGAGCTCTTGCGAGTGGCGGGGAGGGGTCGGGGGTGGGGGGAATGAGTCTGTAAGTCGCGCGCAAGAAAACCCCCACCCCGCCGCCTTCGCGATCGCTCAGGCGGCGACCCTCCCCGCGCTTCGCGGGGGAGGGCAAATCAGCCGCCGTCGCCGACCTTCTTGCCGGCCTTGGCCTGCGACGAGATTTCCTCGGGCAGCCCGTTCGCCAGCTTTTCCTCGATCTTCGGCAACTCTTCCGGTTCGGGCTTGAGGTCGCGCGCATGCGCCCACTGGAACTTGGCCTCGAGGACGCGGCCGACGCGCCAATAGGCGTCGCCGAGATGGTCGTTGATGGTCGGATCTTCCGGCTTGAGCTCGATCGCACGCTCGAGCTGCTTCACCGCTTCCTCGTAATTGCCGATGCGGTAATAGGCCCAGCCGAGCGAGTCGACGATGTAGCCGTCGTCGGGCCGCTGCTGCACGGCCTTTTTAATCATGGCCATGCCTTCGTCCAGGTTCACGCCCTGGTCGATCCACGAATAGCCGAGGTAGTTCAGCACGTGCGGCTGATCGGGGAACAGCGCGAGCGCCTTCTTGAGGTCGCCTTCCGCCTTCGGCCATTGCTTCGAGCGCTCGTAGCAGATGCCGCGGAAGTAGAAGAGCACCCAGTTGGCCTTCTCCGGATTGGGGATCGCCGACACGCCCTTGGAATAGACGTCGGCGCATTCGGCGAACTTCTTGCGCCCGCGCATGACGTTGCCGAGCGCCATGATGGCCTCGACGTCGTCCGCGTGCTGGGCGATCAGCGCCTGCAATTTCTTTTCGGCCTCCTCGGCGCGCTCAAGCGCATCGAGATTGGCGGCCATCTGGATGGCGGCGTTGCGGCTGAGCGGTGACGACGCCGGGATGCGCTCGTAGATCTTGATCGCCAGTTCCGGCTTCTTCAGCGACTCATAGAGATCGGCGAGCGACAAGAGCGCCAGCGGATGGTTGGCCGCCAGATGCAGCGAAAGCTGCAGATAGACGAGGCCGAGATCCTCGCCGCCGCGGCGACCGAGCGAGGCGCCGAGCCCGTAGAGCGCCTCGGCGGCGCCGGCCTGGGCGTTCGCCACCATCACCGGCAGCTTCTCGCCGGCATTGAGCTTGGCTATCGAGTCGAGCACGAGCGGGTGGCGCGGCAGCACCTTGTCGAAGGCGGTGTAGATCGCCAGCGCGTCCTTCGGCGACTTGTTGCGCGACACCCAGCTTCCATAGGCCTCCACGACGCGCAGGGCGGAGGAATCGAGCTTGTAGGCCTGCTCGAAGCGCTTGCCGGCGTCCTTCCCCTTGCCGGAGAGGTCGAGGATCATGCCGGCGTGCAGGTCCTTGAAGATCGCATACCATTCCGGACCGGCAAGCCGGTCGATGGTGGCGATGGCGCCCTTGGCGTCGCCGGCGCCGTACTGGCTCCAGGCGGTGAGCAAGGTGGCGGTCAGATCGGTGATCGGCCCGCGCACCGACTGCGCCAGGTCGCGGCGCGCGGCGGCATATTGCTTCTTTTTGACCGCGTTGACGCCGAGCACCAGGCGGGCGACGCGGTCGTTCTTGTCGGCCTGCGCGACGCGCTCGGCGAGCTTCACCGCCTCGTCGATCTCTCCGCCGACGACGAGCGACAGGAAAGCGCGGTCGAGCAGTTCGGGGTTCTTGGGATCGCGCCTGAGCGCCGACCGGTAATAGGCGGCGGCCGCGGCGGCGTCGCGCTGCTGGCCGGCATGGCGGGCGGCGAGATAGCTGCCGGAGGCGGTGAAGCCGGCAAGCTCCTGGGGGCTCGGCTGGGCGGAAAGCTCGGCCGGGGTAACCGCCAGAAAAGCGGCTACCGCGGTGCCGGTAACGCACCGGACGAGGCTCGAAGAGATCACTGGCGACGCTCCATAAGGCGGGTGAGGCGCGATTCCCGCGCGAACCGCCGAGTTGAGCCGAGAATGGACTTTTTGCGCCGCACCCGCAAGAACGCGAAAGCGGCGTCCGCACAAGAGGTTGAATTCCCCCCGTATGGCGGCATCGTGGCCGCCGCGGCCGGCCAGCCATCAATTTCGGGTGGTTACATATTCGGGTAATTCGGCCCGCCGCCGCCCTCGGGCGGAACCCAGGTGATGTTCTGATTCGGGTCCTTGATGTCGCAGGTTTTGCAGTGGACGCAGTTCTGCGCGTTGATGACGAACTTCGGGCCGCCCGCTTCCTCTACCCACTCATAGACGCCGGCCGGGCAATAGCGCGCCGAGGGTCCGGCAAAGACGTCGTGCTCGGACCGCTTTTGCAGGTCCATGTCCTTGACCTTGAGGTGCGGCGGCTGGTCTTCCTCGTGGTTGGTGTTGGAGAGAAACACCGACGACAGCCGGTCGAAGGTGAGCTTGCCGTCGGGCTTGGGATAGGAAATGCGCGCGCACTCGGCTGCTGGCTTGAGCGTGGCATGATCCGGCTTGCCGTGCTTGAGCGTGCCGAACAGCGAGAAGCCCAGCGCGTTGGTCCACATGTCGAGGCCGCCCAAGGCGATGCCTAAAAAAGTGCCAAGCTTCGACCACAGCGGCTTGGCGTTGCGCACGCGCCATAAGTCCCTGCCGATGGGCGAGGAGCGCCACGCGCCGTCGTAATCCGCGAGTTCGTCATGCGCGCGCCCTCCGGACAGCGCGGCCGCAGCCGCTTCCGCCGCCAGGATGCCGGACAGCATCGCGTTGTGGCTGCCCTTGATGCGCGGCACGTTCATGAAGCCAGCATTGCAGCCGATCAGCGCGCCGCCGGGGAAGGTCAGCTTGGGCACCGACTGGTAGCCGCCTTCGGTCAGCGCGCGCGCGCCGTAGGCCAGCCGCTTGCCGCCCTCGAACGTTTCGCGCACCGCAGGATGCGTCTTGAAGCGCTGAAATTCCTCGAACGGCGACAGATACGGGTTGCTGTAGTTCAGGTGCACCACGAAGCCGACCGACACCAGATTGTCGTCGAAGTGGTAGAGGAACGAGCCGCCGCCGGTCGTGCCGTCGAGCGGCCAGCCGAACGAATGCTGCACCAGGCCCTTGCGGTGCTTGTCGGGCGCGACCTGCCAGAGCTCCTTCAGCCCGATGCCGTATTTCTGCGGCTCGCGGCCGTCGCCGAGGCCGAATTTGGCGATGAGCTGCTTGCCGAGATTGCCGCGCGCGCCTTCGGCGAACAGCGTGTACTTGGCGCGCAGCTCCATGCCGCGGGTAAACGAGTCCTTCGGCTCGCCGGATTTTCCGATGCCCATGTCACCGGTGGCGACGCCGGCGACGGCGCCGTTGTCGTCGAACAGCACTTCGGCGGCGGCAAAGCCCGGATAAATCTCGACGCCGAGCGCCTCGGCCTTCTTGGCGAGCCACTGGCAAACGCTGCCGAGCGAGACGATGTAGTTGCCGTTATTGCCCATCAGCGGCGGCATGGCGAAATTCGGCAGGCGGATGCGGCCGGCTTGCGTCATGAAATAGAAGCGGTCGTCGCTCACCGCGGTCTTGATCGGGCTGTCCTCGGAGCGCCAGTTCGGCAGCAGGCGGTCGAGCCCGGCCGGATCGATGACCGCGCCGGACAGGATATGGGCGCCGACCTCGGAACCCTTCTCCACCACGACGACGTTGATGTCGGGATTGACCTGCTTGAGGCGGATCGCGGCGGCGAGCCCCGCAGGCCCCGCCCCGACGATCACAACGTCGAACTCCATCGCTTCGCGGGTTGGCAACTCTGGCTGGCTCATGCGTTCCCCTGCTCGGGTGCGGGAATGCGCGTGCATTCGGTGGCGGCAAGCCGATGTCTTTCACGATTTTCAGGCTGTGACAATTGGCAAGCGCCCTCACCCATTCGTGAAGCCCTTTGCGCTGGGCCGCCGTGCCTCACCCGCTATGCTGGCGGAAAGGCGGGGCAAGAGCCGCCAATCACATCATGAGTTAGGGAGGATTCGTATGCGTTCCGATATTCAGCCGCTGGTGCCGCGCCAGCCCGTGCCGCCACTCTCCGTCGCGCTCGCCGGCGGAGGCCGGTTCGACCTCGCCGCCGAGACCCCGAAAAATTTCACGCTGGTCGTGTTCTATCGCGGGCTGCACTGCCCGCAGTGCCGCAAGCAACTGACCGACCTCGAAGCCAAGCTGCCGGAATTCGAGAAGCGCGGCGTCTCGGTTGTTGCGATCTCCGCCGACAATGCCGAACGTGGCGAGCGCACCAAGCCGGAATGGGGCCTGCCGAAACTGCGCATCGGCTATGGTCTCAATCTGCGGACGGCCCGCGCCTACGGCCTGTGGATTTCGACCAGCCGCGGCATGACCTCGGCCGGCATCGAGGAAACCAGCCTTTTCAACGAGCCGGGCCTTTTCCTGATCAAGCCCGACCGTACGCTTTATTGCGCGAGCGTTCAGACGATGCCGTTCGCCCGGCCGCAATTCGCGGATTTGCTGGGGGCGATCGACTTCGTCATCGAGAAGAACTATCCCGCACGCGGCGAAGTGGTGAACCTGCCGGCGCAGGCCGCCGAATAATGGCGTAGTCCACCGTCGGCGGTTCTCGCTTGCATGCGCTGCGGCTCGGGTGTTTGGTTTCGGTCATGACCCCGTCCCGCGACAAGCCGGCGCGCGAACTGCTCGACTTCTACATCGAGGCCGGCGCCGACGCGCTGGTCGGCGAGGAACCTGTCGATCGCTTCGCGGCCGTCGAAGTGCCACCGCGGCCCGCTCGCGCGCCGCAACCGCCGCCGACGGTGCCGGACATGCCGCAGCGCGCGGCACCTCCCGCGCCCGACGCCGCCGCCATGGAAGCGCGCGAAGCCGCGCGCAGCGCGGCCACGCTCGAAGAGTTGCGCGCCATCCTGGAGAAATTCGACGGCTGCGCGCTCAAGGCCACCGCCACCCAACTCGTCTTCGCCGACGGCACACCCGGCGCGCGCGTGATGCTGGTCGGTGAAGCGCCCGGCCGCGACGAGGACATCGAGGGCCTGCCCTTCGTCGGCCGCTCCGGCAAATTGCTCGACCGCATGCTGGCGGCGATCGGACTGGATCGCACTTCGGTCTATATCGCAAACATCGTGCCCTGGCGGCCGCCCGGCAACCGCACGCCGACGCCGCAGGAGTCGGCGATCTGCCTGCCCTTCATCACGCGCCAGATCGAGCTGGCCGATCCCGACATCCTCGTGTGCCTCGGCGGCCCGTCGGCGCAGACGCTGCTCGGCATCAAGGACGGCATCACCAAGACGCGCGGGCGCTGGTTCACCTTCAACACGGGCAAGCGCGAAATCCGCGCCATGCCGACCTTCCACCCGGCGTTCCTCTTGCGCAGCCCCTTGCAGAAGCGCTTCGCCTGGCGCGACTTCCTGGCGATCAAGAAGGCGCTGGGCAAACCTCGTGCCCCGGACGCGGCGCAGCACGAAGCGTAAGCGGAGTGATGCGCCGCAGATCCGGGGCCGTTTAAACCTCCGCCTTTACGTTCCCTGGTCTGCAGCGCACCGCTGACGCGCTGCGCTGCGCCCAGCACACCTGGGCCTGCTACCCCGCCACCGCGAACTTGATCGCGAACAGCACCGCCAGCACCAGCACCGCGGGCGAGGCTTCTTTCACCTTGCCTGACAGCACCTTCACCACCGCGTAAGTGATGAAGCCGAGCCCGATGCCGGTCGCGATCGAATAGGTCAGCGGCATGGTGATCGCCGTCACCACCGCCGGCGCGACTTCGGTGATGTCGTCCCAGGCGAGATCGGCTAAGCCCCGTGCCATCAACGTGGCGACGAACAGCAAGGCCGCGGCCGAGGCATAGGCCGGGATCATGCCTGCGAGCGGCGAGAAGAACAACGCGAGCAGGAAGAAGATCGCGACGAACACCGCCGTCAGGCCCGTCCGCCCGCCCGCCGAAACGCCGGACGCGCTCTCGATATAGCTCGTCGTCGTCGAAGTGCCGATCAGCGAGCCGAACATGGCGGCGAAGCTGTCCGAGATCAGCGCCTGCTTCATGCGCGCGAGCTTGCCGTTTTTCATCAGGCCGGTGCGGTGGGTGACGCCGATCAGCGTGCCGGCGTTGTCGAAGACATCGACGAACAGGATCGAGAAGATGACGATCAGGAAAGTCGCCTCCCCGATGCGCGAGAAATCGAGCTGGAGCAAGGTCGGCGCGATGGACGGCGGCATCGACACGACACCGGTGAACTTCGCCAGCCCAAGCGGCAGCCCGATCAGGGCGACGACAACAATGCCGATCAGCGTGGCGCCCATGACGCGGCGGGCGTTGAGCGCCGCGATGATGACGAAGCCGAGCAGCATCAGGATCGGCTCCCAGGCGCGGATATTGCCGAGCGTCACCAGCGTGGCCGGATGGTCGACCACGAGCTTGGCTTCCTCCAGCGCGATGATGGCGAGGAAAAGCCCGACGCCGGCGGCGACCGCCAGCTTCAGGTTCTGCGGGATCGCGTCGATCACGTATTGCCGGATGCGGAAGACCGAGATCAGGAAGAAGATGACGCCCGAGCAGAACACGGCGGCCAGCGCCTGCTGCCAGGTATATTTGTACGTGAGCACCACGGTGAAGGCGAAGAAGGCGTTGAGCCCCATGCCGGGCGCCAGCGCGATCGGATAATTCGCGTAAAGCCCCATCACCAAAGTCGACACCGCCGCGGCGATGCAGGTGGCGACGAACACCGCGCCCGGGTCCATGCCGGCCTTTGACAGGATCGCCGGGTTGACGAAGACGATATAGACCATCGTCAGGAAGGTGGTGACGCCCGCGATGAACTCGGTGCGGATGTCGGTGCCCTGCTCCTTGAGCCCGAAATAACGCTCGACCATGGCGGCCAATGGCGCCGCCCCGTGCTTGGCTTGATTGGCCATCTTTCGCCCCCTCGATGACTCCCCGGAGCGCCAGCCTATCTCGCCGCGCGCCCGCGCGGCAGGGACGCCTGCGACGTCTGTGGATAGCGCCGCTTGCTTCGATTTATCGCAGCCATGGAACGCCGGAGCCCGCCGGGCTTTATGGTCAAGTTCCGGGGCGCGGTCTAAGGTCTGCGCGGGGAAGCACGCGAATGGAGTTCGCGATGGATTTTGATCCCGTCCTGCTGGCCCGCCTGCAGTTTGCCTTCACCATCATATTCCACATCATCTTCCCGAGCTTCACGATCGGGCTCTCCGCCTATATCGCCACCCTCGGCGTCGTCTGGATCCGCACCGGCGAGGAGCGTTTCCAGCACCTGATGCGGTTCTGGACCAAGATCTTCGCCGTATCCTTCGCCATGGGCGTGGTGTCGGGCATCGTGCTGTCCTACCAGTTCGGCACGAACTGGAGCCGCTTCTCGGCCGCCACCGGCAACGTGCTGGGGCCACTGCTCGGCTACGAGGTGCTCACCGCCTTTTTCCTAGAGGCGACCTTCCTCGGCATCCTGCTGTTCGGCTTCAGCCGCGTGCCGCCCTGGCTCTATACGTTGTCGGCGGCGATCGTCGCCGTCGGCACCGCCATATCGGCGTTCTGGATCCTGGCGGCCAACAGCTGGATGCAGACGCCCGCCGGCCACGAGATGCGGAATGGCATCGCCTTCCCGCTCGACTGGTTCCAGATCGTCTTCAATCCGAGCTTCCCATACCGCCTCGCGCACATGCTCAACGCTGCCTATCTCACCACCGGTTTCGTGGTGCTGGCGGTGGGCGCGCGCTATCTGCTCGCCGGCCGTTATGTCGCCGAAGGCCGCACCATGATGCGCATGGCGATCGGGCTCACCGCCATCCTCGCCCCGCTACAGCTCGTCATCGGCGACCAGCACGGCCTCAACACGCTCCAGCATCAGCCGATCAAGGTCGCGGCCATGGAGGCGCATTGGGACGGCTCCAAGCCCGGCGATTTCCACATCTTCGCCTGGCCTGACGAGGTGAACGGCGTCAACCGTTTCGAGCTGTCGATCCCGAAGGGCGCCTCCCTCATTCTCACCCACCGCATGAACGGGCTGTTCCAGGGGCTAAGCAGTGTGCCGGCCTCTGAGCGGCCGCCGGTGAAGCTCGTGTTCTTCGCCTTCCGCATCATGCTCGCCATCGGCTTCTTCATGATCGCCGCGGCGCTGCTCGGCGCCTTCCTGTGGTGGCGCGGGACCTTGTTCGAGCACACCTGGTATCTGCGCGTGATGGCGCAAAGCTGGTGGATCGGCTTCGTCGCCGTCATCGCCGGCTGGGTCGTCACCGAGAGCGGCCGCCAGCCCTGGGTCGTTTACGGCATCATGCGCACCGCCGACGCGACCTCGCCGGTGCCGGGCGCCACCATCGCCGGCACGCTTGCCTTGTTCGTGCTCGCCTATGGCGTCGTGTTCTCGTTCGGCATCTATTACATCAACCGGCTGATCGCGCATGGCCCGCGCGCCGGCGAGACGCACGACCCCGAACAAGTTCCGGGCCGGCCGATTTCCGCCGCGCACGATGCCGGGCGCGAAGCGATCCGGAGACGTTAGCGAAGGAGGCCGCCGTGGAATGGTATCTCGCGCTGATCTGGGCCGGCATTATCGGCGCAGCCGTGGCCATGTACGTGATCCTCGACGGCTTCGATCTCGGCATCGGCGTGCTGTTTCCCTTCGCGGAGAACGAGCGCGAGCGCGACCAGATGATGCGCTCGGTGGCGCCGTTCTGGGACGGCAACGAGACCTGGCTGGTGCTCGGCGGCGGCGGCCTGTTCGTCGCCTTTCCACAAGCCTACGCGGTGATCATGCCGGCGCTCTATCTGCCGGTGATCGTCATGCTGCTGGCGCTCGTCTTCCGCGGCGTCGCCTTTGAATTCCGCACGGTGTCGCAAAGCAAGAAATTCTGGAACGTGGGCTTTACCGCCGGCTCGACGCTCGCCGCCTTCGCGCAGGGCGTCATCCTCGGCGGGCTGATCGACGGCATCAAGGTGCGCGACGGCGCCTTCGCCGGCGGCTCGTTCGACTGGGCGACGCCGTTCGGCCTGCTTTGCGGCGTCGCGCTGGTCGCGGGCTACGGACTGCTGGGCGCCACCTGGCTGGTGATGAAGACGGAAGGCCGCGTCGCCGTGCGCGCGCGCTGGCAGGCGAAGGTGTTTCTGCTGCTGGTGCTGGTCTTCATGGCCGGGGTGAGCCTGTGGACGCCGATCGTCGAGCCGCGCATCGCCGCGCGCTGGTTCTCGCTGCCGAATTTCTATTTCCTGTGGCCGGTGCCGGTGGTGACCGCCTTCACAGCCTTCATGGCCTGGCGCTGGCTCGAGGCCGGACGCGACGGCCCACCGTTCTTCGCGTCGATCGTGCTGTTCCTGCTCGGCTATCTCGGCCTGGTGATCTCGGTCTTCCCCTATCTGGTGCCGCCGTCGCTCACCATCTGGGACACCGCCGCCGCGCCGGCGACGCAAGTTTTCATGCTGATCGGCACGCTGCCGCTCTTACCGCTGATCCTCGGCTACATCGTGTTCGTGTACTGGCTGTTCCGCGGCAAGGTGCGCGAAGGAGAGAGCTATCACTGACGTCGCTACTGTTGCGCCGGCCTTATCACCGCCCAGCCGAGCCGGATGAGCGGCAGGAAGCCCTGCACCGCGTGCGCGAAGGAGCGCGGCACCTCCGGCACCATCTCGGGGAATTGCGCCTTCAACTCCGCCGGCGGGGTGCCGGCGCTGTCGGTCGCGGGCCACACCAGCACGCCGCCTTGCGCGCGGATGTCGGCCGGGCTCGCCCACGGGCTGCGCTCCGGCGCCCAGGCGAAATAGACATGCGGACGGCTCGGGCTCGCCAGCGCGACCAGCGGCGCGAGCCGCATGTCGCCGGTGACGTAAGTGAGCGGCTTGCCGGTGCGGCGCTGGAAGCTCTCCGAGAAGAAGCGGCCCTGTGCGTTGGCGGGCTGCGCGATCGCCAGATCGGTGCGCGCCAGCCAGGGTAGAAAGACAATGCCGAATACGACCAGCGCCGGCGGCGCGAGCAATAAGCCGAGCCAGGCCGACGACACCAGCCGCTCGCGATAGAGCATCACGCGCTCGCCGGCGGCGAGCACCACCGCAAGTCCCGACAGTACGACCAAAGGCGCGATGCGCTCGAGCGGGCCGAGCCGGTTGCCGGCAAAGGCAATGACGATGGCGATGAGCGCCGGCGCCAGCGCGAAAAAATAGACGTAGATGCGCGCGTAGTTCTCGACCGGATTGCGGTCGATCTCCGGCGCGCGCTCATGCCGCTTGCGCGGCCAGCCGCTGGCGAGCACGACCAGCAGCAGCAGGCCGAGATGCGTGAGTACCACCGTGAGCGCCAGCCACGCGCCGGGCGACAGGCGGGCGGCGATGCCGTCGTTGAGGCCGGCGAGTACCATCTCGTACATCTTGCACAACCAGGCGGCGTGCGGAAACACGACGATGGCGAACAGCATGAGCCCGATCCACGGCTCGACATGCTTGAGCGCGCGGCGGCCGCGTGGCATCGCCAGCGTGAACAACATCAACAACACGAGCAGGATCACGCCGACATAGCTCGACAGCAGCAGCAGGCCGAGGTCGAGCGCCAGCAGGAACCAATAGCCGCGGTCGTTCTCGCCGACCGCGCGCCAGTAGTGCAGCAGCGCCAGCGCCCAGAACGGCGCCGCCAGGATCGAGGGCCCGAAATTCGGGCTCGGCACCGTGAAGGCGGAGATGCCGACCATCAGCAGCACGCCGAGCACGGCGTGGCGCGTGCCGACGATGCGGCGGCCGAGCGAGAACACCGCCCAGTAGGCGACGACGATGCAGGCTTGCGCCAGCGCGTAGAGCCCGAACATGCCGCCGAGCCGAAAGGCGATCTCACCGAGCCAGAAGGCGAGCGGCGGCCCGAGATAGCTGCCGAGCACGAATTCGTGGCCGATTGCGAGCAACAGCGGCACCTCCCCCGGAGGGGCGCTGTAGAAAAGCGCCGGCACCAAAGTCCACAGCACGCCTTGCGTCAGCGCGATGGCCCAGAACACGACCGCCGGGCGGCCGCGCAGGAATTCAATGAGCAGGGAGACGTAATGCATCGGCCCCAGACAAGGCGACAGCCCGGCGAGGAGGAATAAAGCTCGCCGCCTAAAGAGGCAACAACTCGGCGACCACCTCGTCCGACACGCTCCCGAGCGCGGCCAGCTTGGCCGCCACGGGGGCAAACGACCTGCGATGGTGGATGGTCGGCCCCAGCCTGGCCAGCGCCGAAAAATGCTCCGGCACGCTGTAGCCCATGTGGCGCTCGAAGCCGTAGCCGGGATGCGCCAGGCCGAGCCGCGTCATCAGCCGGTCGCGCGTGACCTTGGCGACGATGGAGGCGGCCGCGATCGACATGACCAGCGCGTCGCCCGAGACCACGGCCTCGCAATCGCAGCCGCAATCGATCTTCATGTTGCCGTCGACGTAAACGAGCTTCGGCCTGACCGGCAAAGCCTTCACGGCGCGCGCCAGCGCCCACAGCGAGGCGCGCAGGATGTTGTCGCGGTCGACGCGCTCGACCGAGCCGAAGGCGACCGCCACCTGCGCGCTGGCGCAGATCTTCTCGTAGAGCTTCTCGCGCGCTTGCGCGTCGAGCTTCTTGGAGTCGTTGAGGCCGCGCGGGATGCGCTCGGGATCGAGCACCACGGCGGCCGCCACCACCGGGCCGGCGAGCGGTCCCCTGCCCGCCTCGTCGCAGCCGGCGATCGGCCAGACGCCGCTCTTGAAGTGACGCCGCTCGCGCCGGAAGCTCGGGCGCAGCACCGGTTCCTTCAGCGGCAGGCGCGGGGTGGGCTTGGCGTTCTTGGCCATGCCGCGATGAGTGCGCGGCAGGGGCGGTGAAGTCAACGAAACTCGGGGCCGCTGTGGACTACGGGGATGTCCACCAAGGCTTTGTCGTCACCGGGCTTGTCCCGGTGACCTCGCCTATCAGGGCACAGTGTCCGCCTAAGCGGGATGGCCGGGTCAAGCCCGGCCATGACAACGCCTAAAACAGGCTCAGTTGCTCGCTGCCCGCCTTCGGCGCGCGGAAATGCTGGGTGGTGAGGTTCACGCGCGCGGCGTTGAGGCCGAGCTTCTCGCAGGCGAGTTCGAAGCGCCGCCCGATCATCCAGGCGTAAGGCCCGGTGCCCTTCATGCGCGTGCCCCAGGTCGAGTCGTAATCCTTGCCGCCGCGCATGTCGCGCACGAGCTGCATCACGTGGCGATAGCGGTCGGGATAGTTCGCCATCAGCCATTCGCGGAACAGGTCGCGCACTTCGAGCGGCAGCCGCAGCAGCACGTAGCCCGCTTCCCGCACGCCGGCGGTATGCGCGGCTTCGAGGATGCGCTCGATCTCCATGTCGTTGAGCGCGGGGATCACCGGCGCCACCATCACGGTCGTCGGCACGCCGGCCTGCGCCAATCGCCGCAATGTCTCCAGCCGCCGCATCGGCGTCGCCGCGCGCGGCTCCATCTTGCGCGCCAGTTCGGCGTCGAGCGTGGTCACCGACAGCGCGACCTTGGCCAGCTTGCGCTCGGCCATGCGCGCGAGGATGTCGAGGTCGCGCAGCACCAGCGCAGACTTGGTGACGATGCCGACGGGGTGGCCGGCGCGGTCGAGCACTTCGAGGATGCGCCGCATCACCTGGTATTTGCGCTCGATCGGCTGGTACGGATCGGTGTTGGTGCCGATGGCAATCACCGCCGGCTTGTAACCGGGCGCCGACAATTCGCGCTCGAGCAGCTCGGCCGCTTCCGGCTTCACGAACAGCTTGGATTCGAAGTCGAGCCCCGGCGAGAGGCCGAGATAGGCGTGCGTCGGGCGCGCGAAGCAGTAGACGCAGCCGTGCTCGCAGCCGCGATAGGGATTGATCGAGCGGTCGAAGCCGATGTCGGGCGACTCGTTGCGCGTGACGATCTTGCGCGTGGCATCGGTCTGCACCGTGGTCTTGAACGGCGGCAGCTCCTCGAGCGAGCGCCAGCCGTCGTCGAAGGCGACGCGCGCCAGCGGCTCGTAGCGGCCGGCCGCGTTGCTCTGCGCGCCGCGCCCGCGCCGGCGCTCATGGTCGACGACGACGCCGAGCAACTCGCTGACGTCGTCATAGGCGCCCGCCGGCGAGGAGGGCAGCTCACCCGCCGGCGGGCGTTTCTGGGCTGCGTTGTGTCGAGCCATGGCCGGGACCCTATCTTTCGTTCAAGAACATAACAAGAACATTTTCTGACACGCCAACAAATGAGGCATCTTTGCCTTCATCTCGTGGGCGTCGGTTCGGTGCCCACATGATATGGTGCAACCTCATTCGTCCCGCCACGGTTCCATGCTCACCGCCATCATCGCCACCCACGAATCGGAACGCACCTTGGTACCGACGCTGGCCGCGCTGGTGCCGGGCGCGACCGCCGGCCTGGTGGCCGAGGTGATCGTGGCGGACGCCGGCTCGCGCGACGCCACGGCCGAGGTGGCCGATATCGCCGGCTGCCGTTTCATGGCGTCGGACGCGCCGCTGGCGCAGCGGCTGCGGGCGGCGGCGGCGGGCGCGCGCTCGCCCTGGCTGTTGTTCCTGCGCGTCGGCACGGTGCTGGAGCCCGGCTGGATCGCGGCGGCGGAGCGCTTCATCGCCAGTGCCGACATGCTGGAAGGGGCCGCCAAGGCGGGAGTCTTCCGGCCACCCGCGGTCGGCGACGTGCTGCGGCCGGGCCTCTCGGAAGTGCTGGCGATCCTGCGGGTCGCGCTCGGCGGCGGCGCCCGTCCCGAGCAGGGCCTGCTGATCGCGCGGCGCTTGTACGAGACGCTCGGCGGCCACCCCGACCGGGCCGACAGCGAAGCCGCGCTGCTCAGGAAGCTCGGCCGCCGCCGCATCGCGATGCTGGCCGCCGGCGCCGCGCCGCCGCGCCGCCGCGCTGACCGCCAAGACGATACTTGACTAAGTCAAGTAATTGGCCAACTCTGCCGCCATGGCGGCCGCAGGGCAACGCGTCGCGGCGATCCGCCGCTTCAACCGCTTCTACACGCGGCAGATCGGCGTGTTGCGCAAAACCTATCTCGACAGCCCCTACTCGCTCGGCGAGATGCGCGTGCTGTACGAGATTTCGCACGGCGACGGGCCGACCGCGAGCGACATCGCGCGCAATCTCGAGCTCGATGCCGGCTACCTGTCGCGCGTGCTGCGCAATTTCGAGAAGCGCGGGCTGATCGCGCGCAAGACCTCCGCCAAGGACGCGCGCCAGAGCCACCTTTCGCTCACCGCGCGCGGGCGCAAGATGTTCGCGCCCATGGAAAGCCGCTCCGACCAGGACGTAGCCGACATGCTCGGCAAGTTGTCCGGAGCCGACCAGGCGCGGCTGGTCGCCGCCATGGCGACGATCGAAACGCTGCTCGACGGCGAGGCCAAACCCTCCCCCACGCAGCCGCTGCTGCGGCCGCCGCGCGCCGGCGACTTCGGCTGGATCGTGTCGCGCCACGCCGAGTGCTACGGCCAGGAATACGGCTGGGGCGAGCCGTTCGAGGGCCTGTGCGCGCAGATTGTCGCCGACTACGCCAACAAGAACGATCCTAAATGCGAGCGCTGCTGGATCGCCGAGCTCGACGGCGAGAATGTCGGCTGCGTGATGCTGGTGAAGGACTCAGACGAAGTCGCCCGCATCCGCCTGCTGCTGGTCGATCCGAAGGGGCGCGGGCTGGGGCTGGGCCGACGGCTGGTGGACGAATGCATCCGCTTCGCGCGCGCCGCCGGCTACAAGAAGATCACGCTGTGGACGCATAGCGTGCTCACCGCCGCGCGCCACGTTTATGAAAAGGCGGGGTTCACGCTGACCTCGAGCGAAAAGCGACACAGCTGGGGCAAGGACGTGGTGGCGGAGTTCTGGGATTTGGAGTTGTGATGTTTGCTACGCGGCCTCTTTGTCCCCTCCCCCTGAAAGGGGGAGGGTCAGGGAGGGGGTCCAAGTCGGCGCGCGAATTGAGAGAAGATTGACCCCCACCCGACGCGCTGCGCGCGTCGACCTCCCCCTTTCAGGGGGAGGTAAGAAAGATTAAGCCGTCGCGCCTATTTTTGTTGGCACGCAATCCGGGCGGCTAACCGGTTCCCACTTAGCCTGATTGCGTGCGTGACTTCGGCCGCCGCATGTGCTCGTCGAGCCGCGGCAAGATCTCCACGAAATTGCAGGGCCGGTAGCGGTAGTCGAGCTGGTGCACCAGGATCTCGTCCCAGGCGTCCTTGCAGGCGCCGGGCGAGCCCGGCAGGCAGAAGATGTAGGTCGCGTTGGCGACGCCGGCGGTGGCGCGCGTCTGGATCGCCGAGGTGCCGATCTTGGGATAGCTCACCATCAAAAACAGCGCGCCGAAGCCGTCCATCTTCTTCTCGAACAATGGCTCGACCGCTTCCGGCGTGACGTCGCGGCCGGTGAAGCCGGTGCCGCCGGTGCTGATGATGACGTCGATGAACTTGTCGGCGATCCAGGCCTTCACGCGCTGGCGGATCGCCTCGACGTCGTCCTTGACGATCGCGCGCTCGGCCACCACGTGGCCGGCCTCGCGGATGCGCTCCACCAGGGTGTTGCCCGACTTGTCGTCGGCCAGTTCGCGCGTGTCGGAGACCGTCAGCACGGCGATCTTGAGCGGCACGAACTGCTTGGATTGATCGATCCCCGGCATAGCTTTCCTTTCTTATCCCTCCCCTGAAAGGGGAGGGTCGCCCGGTGAAGCTCTTTGCGAGCCGGGCGGGGTGGGGTCAGCTTACCTGATCCGTTTCGATTGGGACCCCCACCCGGCTCGCTGCGCTCGCCACCCTCCCCCTTGCAGGGGGAGGGATAAGCACCGCGTCATAGCTGCGCCGCCGAAAACGTGTTGCAGGCCGACACCTTGCCCTGTTTCAGGCCGATGGTGAACCACCGCTGGCGCTGCGCGGAGGAGCCATGCGTGAAGGCGTCCGGCACCACGTAGCCGCGCGACTGCTGCTGCAGGCGGTCGTCGCCGATGGCCGACGCGGTCTGCAAGGCCGCCTCCACGTCGCCGGGCTCGATCGACTTCCAGCGCTGGTTGGAGTGATAGGCCCAGACGCCGCCGAAGCAGTCGGCCTGCAATTCGACGCGCACCTGGATACGGTTGGCTTCCGCCTTGCTGCCGGCGGCGCCCTGCGCCTGCCGCGCCTTCGGCAGAATGCCCAGCAGATTCTGCACGTGGTGGCCGACTTCGTGCGCGATCACGTAGGCCTCGGCGAATTCGCAGGCCTTGCCGCTGCAGGCGCGAAGCCGCGCCCGCATGTCGCGGAAGAACGAGGTGTCGAGATAAATGCGCCGGTCGGTCGGGCAGTAGAACGGCCCCATCGCCGATTGCGCGAAACCGCAGCCGCCCTGCACCGAGCCTGAGAACAGCCGCAGGCGCGGCGGGCGGTACTGCTGGCCGCTCTCCTGGAAGATCTTGCTCCAGACGTCCTCGGTGTTGCCGAGCACGGCGGCAACGAATTGGCCCATCTGGTCCGTCGGCGCGCCGCCGCTGCGCGTCGTGTTCTCGCGGTAAGGCTGCTCGTATTGCGACCGGCCGCCGGTCGCGACCTCGGCGGTCTGGATCAGCATCGAGGGATCGATGCCGAGCGCCCAGCCGAGGAGGCCGAGCACGATCACGGTGCCGATGCCGAGACCGCCGCCGCCGATCGGCAGGCCGAAGCCGCCGCCGCCAAAACCGCCGCCGCCGTCGCGGTCGTCCTCGACATTGTCACTGCGGCGGAAATCTTCCCAGCGCATTTCTTGTCACTCTCCGCGAGACGATCCTAACCCGCACGTGAACGCGCAGGTTTCGAAAAAGAAGCGCATGTTTCGCACTTTTTTGGCACGCGCGGCAGGGCGTTTCGACGCGCGCGCCCAGCCCGTGCAGGTTCCATTAAGCCCCGGTGAAATAGGCAGAATTTGCCGAGTTGGACGAGCGGACCATAAACAGTTTTTTCACCTTGGGTGGCCATAGTGCAGAGCAGTCGGTTGTAGGTCCCGCGTCGCCGACCGCGTCGTCCTTGAGTCAGAGTCCTGAGTCATGGTTGTGTCGCGTCGCGGGGCGCCCTCACGGGCGCCCCGTGTAGTTTCCGATGCCGCTCGCTCGCACCGCATCCTGGCCGGCGATTGCGTCGCCGAAATGGCCAAGCTGCCGGCGGCGTCCGTCGATCTGGTATTCGCCGATCCGCCGTACAATCTCCAGCTCGCCAACGACCTGAAGCGGCCGGACGACTCGCATGTCGACGCCGTCACCGACGACTGGGACAAGTTCGCCAGCTTCGCCGCCTATGACGCCTTCACCAAGGACTGGCTGAAGGCCTGCCAGCGCGTGCTCAAGCCGGCCGGCACCATCTGGGTGATCGGCAGCTATCACAACATCTTCCGCGTCGGCGCCATCATGCAGGATCTCGGCTTCTGGATCCTCAACGACGTGATCTGGCGCAAGTCGAACCCGATGCCGAATTTCCGCGGCCGCCGCTTCACCAACGCGCACGAAACGCTGATCTGGGCGTCGCCCGACGCCAAGGGCAAGGGCTACACCTTCAATTACGAGGTGCTGAAAGCCGGTAACGAGGACATCCAGGTGCGCTCGGACTGGACCATTCCGCTGTGCACCGGCGAGGAGCGCATCAAGGGCGGCGACGGCAAGAAGCTGCACCCGACGCAGAAGCCGGAGGCGCTGTTGGCGCGCGTGATTTTGTCGTCATCGCGGCCGGACGACCTGGTGCTCGATCCTTTCAGCGGCACCGGCACCACCGGCGCGGTGGCCAAGCACCTCGGCCGCCGCTTCATCGGGTTCGAGCGTGAAACGAAATATGCCAAGGCCGCGCAGGCGCGCATCGACGCGACGCAGCCGCTGGAGGCGCCGACGCTGGCCCCGTTCATGACCGCGCGCGACGCGCCGCGCGTGCCGTTCTCGGCGCTGATCGAGCGCGGGCTGGTCGCGCCGGGCGCCAGGCTCACCGACGCCAAGAAGCGGCATAAGGCCTTGGTGCGCGCCGACGGCGCGCTGTCGCTCGGCGATCGCGTCGGCTCGATTCACAAGATCGGCGCGGTGGCGCAAGGCCTGGACGCCTGCAACGGCTGGACCTTCTGGCACGTCGAGACGCCGAAGGGGCTTAAAGTCATCGACGACTTCCGCGCCCAGCTGCGGGCGGAAATGGCGGACGCCGAGTAGCGGCTTGCCGGCAGCCGCCTAGCGCGCGACAGCGACGCCAAGACGCAACCCCGACACTTTCTGCAACCTGCTGATCACCGCAAAGAGGTTGTCGGCGCGCGGATTGCCCTTGGGGCCGAACATGCGCATCAGGCTTTTCGCCGGCGTGCCGGTCTCGCGCGCAAGGCGCTCGAAGCCGACGGTCGCATTGATGTAGTCGCGCAGCACGGCTTTGCCGGTATCCACATCGCCGGAAAGCATCTGCTCGACCGCTTCCGTGAGCAACGCCGCTCGGAATTTCGGATCGCGTTCCGCGCGCGCCTTCACCGTGTCTTTGAAATCCCGTGTCAGCGCCATATCACGCCTCCTTCTTTCGTCTTTTGTAGTCGGCCCAGCGGGCTTGCGCAGTTGCGTGTCGGCTTGCTGCCTCTGCTTGGTGCCGCCGCCGAGCAAAATCACCAGTGCTTCGCCGTCGCGGCCGAAATAGATTCGATAGCCAGGGCCAGAATCGACGCGACACTCCAGCACGCCCGCGCCCACTCCTTTTGCGTTCGACAGGTTGGCTTGTCCGATGCGCGCGACTGCAATCGTGATTTTTGCGGCCGCCACTGCATCCAGGCGATCGAACCAGAGGCGAAACGGACTTCGCCCGGCGCCGTCCAGATATTCGAGCACCTGCATTTGATTAGTATCGTATATGTTACTATTATTTGCAAGTTCAAGAACTCTTTCGCTTGACCTGCAACGGCTGGACCTTCTGGCACATCGAGACGCCGAAGGGGCTCAAAGTCATCGACGACTTCCGCGCGCAGCTGCGGGCGGAAATGGCGGACGCCGAGTAGCGGCTTGCGCGCCGGTCAGCTGCGGGCGGATATCGCTTCGTAAAAAAGCTCAAGCGCGCGTCGCGCAAAGGCGTCCATGTTCGCCTGCCGATCGTTGCTGCCGGTTTCCAGCGTGACAGCGCGTTCGATGCTGCCGACCACCGCCATGCAGGTGTGGCCGGCCGGATCGCCATAGCGGTTGCCGCTCGGGCCGGTGGCGCCGCTTTCGCCCAGCCCCCAGGCCGCGCCGTGCCGCTCGCGCATGCGCCGGGCAATCAGCAGCGCATAGGCCTCGGTCGACGGCCGCAAGCCGGCCATGTCGGCGTCGCCGACGCCGAGCAGCGCCAGCCGCGCCGTCCTGGTGTAGACCACCGCGCCGCCGACGAAGTAGGCCGACGCGCCGGGCACGGCGAGCAGCGTCGCCGCGATCAGGCCGCCGGTGGAGGACTCGGCGACGGCGACCGTTTCCTTGCGCGCGATCAGGCGCGCGGCGATCTCTCCGGCGAGCGGCATCAGCGATTGCATGGCTCAGGCCGCCCCGTTGCCGAGCGAACAGAGCACGCGGAAGAGGCCTATGTCGGCGCCGGGCAATTCCTTCGACAGGCGGCCGGCCAATTCCTCGGCCTCGGCCTGCCGCAACGTATCCACCATCAGCGCGCCTTTGATCTTCTTGTCGCCGCCGCGCAGGCGTTCTTCCTCCGACACCGGCTGGCCTGCGGGATCGACCGCCTGCCAGATTTCGCCGCCGGCGATAGCCGCATCCTGCACCAGCGCGTCGAGCCGCGCCGTGAGCGCGCCGATGTCCGGCTCGGCGCCGAAGAAGCGCGCGGTCACCGCATAGGCGCCGCGGAAACCGCCGCGCCGGGCCACGCGGTGGCAGACCGTGCGGTTCACGTTGATGAAGACCTCCGACATGATGCGCTTGGTCATCGGCGTCGGGTCGTCAAGGCGCGCGAGATAGGGCTTCGAGGTCAGCACGGCCGGGCTTTCGACCACATAGAAGTTGAAATAGCCGGCGCTGCCGGAGATCGCCTGGTGCCGCCGGCCGAACAGGAAGCCGGGCACGGCAAGGCGCTCCAGCAGGTGCTCACCCTGAAACCAAGCCTCGAACTCGGCCTCGCGGCCGGCCTTGCAGTCGTTGAAGATGGCGAGAATGCCGGGGCCGCTCATGTCAAATTCTCCGGCAGAGTTGTCATGGCCGGGCTTGTCCCGGCCATCCCGCTTAGAAACGCACTGCCTTCCTGATCGGGATCACCGGGTCACGCGCCTTCGGCGCGGCCCGGTGATGACAATGAGGATTACTTGCCCGCCACCACCATGATCTCGACCTTGTAGTCCGGCGTGGCGAGCTTGGCCTCGACGGTGGCGCGGGCCGGGGTGTTGCCGGGCGACACCCAGGCGTCCCAGACCGCGTTCATCTCGGCGAAATTGGCCATGTCGGTGATCCAGATATTGGCCGACAGCAGCTTCGACTTGTCGGTGCCGGCCTTGGCCAGGAAGCCGTCGATCTGCGCCAGGATGTCCCTGGTCTGCTCGGTGACCGACTTGCCCTTGGGCTCGTTGGCAACGATGCCGGCCAGATAGACCGTGTTGCCGTGAACGACCGCCTTGCTCATGCGGGCGCCGACCTCGTGACGCTGGATGCTCATGTTCGCTCCCTGGAAGTTTGTCGCGGGCAATTCCCTAGCGATCTTCGCGGCCTTTGGGAACCCGGGGCCCGCCCGCCGGATTATCCGAAAGAATTCAACCCTCAAACGGGAGGCGAAACCATGGGCTGGTTTTCATCGGAGATCCACGACGTCAAGGACCTGTTCATGCACTCGATGCAGGACATCTACTATGCCGAGCACCAGATCGAGAAGGCGCTGCCGGACATGGTGGAGAAGGCCTCCGACGCCGAGCTGAAGAAGGGCTTCCGCACCCACCTCAAGCAGACCAAGGGCCAGATCAAGCGGCTCGACCGCGCCTTCAAGCTGCTCAAGCAAGAGCCGAAGGGCACCAAGTGCCCGGCCATCGACGGCATCATCGACGAGGCCAACGAGATCGCCAGCGAGGTGGACGACAAGATGGTGCTCAACGCCGCGCTGATCGCGGCGGCGCAGGCGGTCGAGCACTATGAGATCACGCGCTACGGCACGCTGGTGTCGTGGGCGAAGCTCTTGGGCCACAACGACGTCGCCAAGCTCCTGGCCATGAACCTCAAGGAAGAGAAGGCGACCGACAAGAAGCTCAACGGCATCGCCACGCGCAAGATCAACAAGAAGGCGCTGGCGCGGCAGAGGGCGCGGCCGGGCGAGGTCGAGCGCGCGGAGAACGCCATGCTGGCGGCGGCGGCGGGCATCCCGGCGCTGGGGTAGTCTTACTCCGGAGGCGCTGTTCTCGTCATGGCCGGGCTTGTCCCGGCCATCCACGCCTTAAAGCGCGGCGAAAACCACAAGACGTGGATGCCCGGCACAAGTCCGGGCATGACGGTGTGCCGTTCACCCGCCCGCCACGCCCTGCGTGTTCACATAGAGCGCGTAGAGCGAGTGGCTGGCCGCCATGAACAGGCGGTTGCGCAAGCGGCCGCCGAAGCAGACATTGGCGCAGCGCTCGGGCAGCGCGATGTGGCCGATCGGCTCGCCCTGCGCCGTGAACACGCGCACGCCGTCCAATTCCGGCGCCATGCCCCAGCCGCACCAGAGATTGCCATCGACGTCGACGCGGAAGCCGTCGGGCGAGCCCTGCGGGCCGGCGTCGATCAGCGCCTTGCGGTTGGAGATTTTGTCGCCGACAACGTCGTAGACGAGAATGCGGCGCGGCTCGCTGCGCGACTCCACGATGTAGATTTTCGTCTCGTCCGGCGAAAACGCGAGCCCGTTGGGCGCCTCGATGCCGTCGGCGGCGAGCGTGACCCCGCCGGTTGAGCCATCGACGCGATAGACGTTCATCGGCAGTTCGCTTTCGGCCGTCTCGCCTTCGTAATTGCCGAGGATGCCGAAGCGCGGATCGGTGAACCAGATCGAGCCGTCCGATTTTACCACCACGTCGTTGGGCGAATTGAGCCGCTTGCCCTCGAAGCGGTCGCAGAGGACGGTGATGCGGCCGTCATATTCGGTGCGGGTGACACGGCGGGTGAGATGCTCGCAGGTGATAAGGCGGCCCTGCCGGTCGCGCGTGTTGCCGTTGGCGTTGTTGGACGGCTTGCGGAAGACGGTGACCGCGCCGGTCTCCTCGTCGAAGCGGCGGATGACGTCGCCGGGCACGTCGCTCCACAGCAGGTAGCGGCCGTCGCCGAACCAGACCGGGCCTTCGCTCCAGCGCGCGCCGGTCCACAGCCGCTCGACGCTGGCGAGCGGCAGGCGGTATTTGTCGAAGCGCTTGTCGAGCGAGACCACCAGCGGGTCGGGATAGCGCAGGCTGGGCGACCATTCGGACATTCTACTTCTCCAATGCGTGGGCCAGCACCTTGCGCATGACGGTGGGCAAAGCCTCGGCGTGGGCTTCGGCAAGCTCGACCCAGCGCGCGCCCTTCGGCGCCTTGGCCGCGCGCGGGACCTGCGCGAAGTACACCGTGAGTTCGAGCGGGAAATGGGTGAAGACGTGGCGCACGAGGCCCGGCAGCTTGCGCCATTTGGCTTTCAGCGGCGCGGCCGCCAGCGCGGCGTCTGCATCGAAGTCGTGTGACCACACGCTGCCCGGCACTTCCGTCATCTTGGCGAGCAGGCCCTTGTCCGGCCGCGTGCGCAGCAAGACGCACCCGTCGGCGCGCAAGACGACGAAGGCCGCGCCGCGGCGCAATTGGCCCTCGCGCTTTTGCGCCTTGCGCGGGAAGGTCTCCTGCGTGCCCAAAGCGCGCGCCACGCACGCGTCGTTCCAGGGGCACAAGGCGCAAGCCGGCTTCTTCGGCGTGCAGATGGTGGCGCCCAGATCCATCAGCGCCTGCGCGAAGTCGCCCGAGCGGCGCGGCGGCAACAGCGAGAGCGCACGCTCCTTGATGCGCGGCTTGGCCGAAGGCAGCGCCTCGTCGATGGCGAAGAGGCGCGTCACCACGCGCTCGACATTGCCGTCGACCGGCACTGCCGGCGCGTCGAAGGCGATGGCCGCCACCGCCGACGCCGTGTAGTCGCCGATGCCGGGCAGCGCGCGCAAGGCTTCGAGCGTGTCGGGGAAGACGCCGCCGTGGCGTTCGGCAACCGCGACGGCGCAGGCGTGCAAATTGCGCGCGCGCGCGTAATAGCCGAGCCCGGCCCAGGCGCGCAGCACGTCGTCGAGGCTGGCGGCTGCGAGCGCGGCGACGTCCGGCCAGCGCGCCAGGAATTTGGCGTAATAGGGCCCGACCGTTCGCACCGTGGTCTGCTGCAGCATGATCTCGGACAGCCAGACGCGGTACGGGTCCTGCCGCGTGCCGCGCCGCGCGCGCCAAGGCTCAATGCGCCAAGCCAGGACGCGGGCGTGGCGGTCGTACCAGGCGAGCAGCGCTTCCGGGTCGGGCGCCTGCGCTTTCTTTCGCCGGGACAGGCGGACTGCTACCGTCATGCGGCCACGATGGCACGAGACAAGGTCCGATGAGCAAGCCCTCGCGCAGTTTTCCCCGGCCGCTGTCCGACCTGCTCGGCGCGACGCTGACCGGCGCG
The DNA here is from genome assembly GCA_022841665.1 of Pseudolabrys sp. Taxonomy (GTDB): domain Bacteria; phylum Pseudomonadota; class Alphaproteobacteria; order Rhizobiales; family Xanthobacteraceae; genus Pseudolabrys. The sequence goes on along the minus strand of JALHRB010000006.1, from coordinate 3,441 downwards.
TTCAAGCAGCAGGGCTTCGCCAACACGGAAATCCTGTCGCGCTGGGCCGACATCGTCGGGCCGGAGGTGGCGGCCCACTCGGAGCCGATGAAGATCAATTGGCCGCGGCCGACCTCCGAGGACGCGCCGGCGGAACCGGCGACCTTGGTGCTGCGGGTGGAGGGGCCGGCGGCGCTCGAGATCCAGCATCTGTCGGCGGTCATCTTGGAGCGGGTGAACCGCTTCTTCGGCTGGCAGGCGATCGGCCGCATCGCGCTGCGCCAGGCGCCGTTGCGCCGGAAGGAGCCGAAGAAGCCCCTGGCCGGCCCGGACCCCGCGGCGACCGCCCGCCTGGCCGCAAGCCTGCCCCAGGTCGAGGACGAGGCCTTGCGCCAGGCCTTGGCCCGGCTCGGGGCCTCGATCAAAGGAAAGTGAGCCTGCCCGCCCACTTGGCGGACCGACCCCCCATTGCCACAATTCTCGCATCCAAGTAGCCAGTAGCCGGCTTTCAGCCTTACGGAGTTGTCAGTTGCACATCACCCGACGCGAACTTTGCCAGGGCGCCGCCGCGGTAGCGCTCGCCACCGGCGCTTTCGGCCTGCCGGCGCCTGCCTTTGCGCAAACGGCGCCCGCGCCGCAGCGGACGATCCCGGACGCGGAACTGATGAAGCCGACCGGCCTGCCCGACATGGTCCTGGGCAACGAGAAGGCGTCGGTCACCATCATCGAATACGCCTCGATGACCTGCTCGCACTGCGCGCGTTTCCAGGAGACGACGTTTCCGGAACTGAAAAAGCGCTACATCGACACCGGCAAGGTCCGTTACATCTTCCGTGAGTTCCCGCTCGACAACCTCGCCGCCGCCGCCGCCATGCTGGCGCGCTGCGCCGGCGAGAAGGACCAGGCCAAGTATTTCGCGCTGATCGACACGCTGCTGGTGCAGCAGAATACCTGGGTGGTGGAGAAGCCGATCGCGCCGCTGATGGCGATCGCCAAGCAGGCCGGCTTCACCGAGGCCTCGTTCAACGCCTGCCTGCAGAACCAGAAGGTGCTGGACGGCATCGAAGCGGTGCGCCAGCGGGCCATGAACACCTTCAAGGTGCAGTCGACCCCGACCCTGATCATCAATGGCGGCCTCTATTCCGGCGCGCTGTCGATCGACGAAATGGCCAAAATCGTCGACCCGCTGATCAAGTCGTAATCAGGTCATTCCGGGACGGCCCGAAAGGGCCGGACCCGGAATCCAGAAGCAACCGCCATCCACTTTGCTGGATTCCGGGTTCACGCTGCGCGCGCCCCGGAATGACAATCCATGGCGTTTTTGCGCGGGAACTGCCCTAATTTCGCCGCCCGCCTCCCCGAAAGGTCTGGAAAACCGCCACCGATTCGCGAAGCGGTGTTGCTCAAGCGGGCCCGGCTGTTCATTCTCCCGGCCAACGCGGCCCGCGGGCGACTCGACTGTAGGGCTTAAAAGCGCCCGTACCGACTGACCTTTTGTTCAATGCAAAATCCCAACGGGGCGACGGTCTGTTCACTCCCCGCGTGGGACGTGAGACCTGAAGCATGAAGCTGACACGGCTGCGCCTTTTGGGCTTCAAGTCGTTCGTCGAACCGACCGACTTCCTGATCGAGCCAGGATTGACCGGCGTGGTCGGGCCGAACGGCTGCGGCAAATCCAATCTGGTCGAAGCGCTGCGCTGGGTGATGGGCGAGTCGTCGCACAAATCCATGCGCGCGGCCTCGATGGACGACGTCATCTTCTCGGGCAACACCACGCGGCCGGCGCGCAACAACGCCGAAGTCGCGATGACGATCGACAATTCCGAGCGCTCCGCGCCGGCCGCCTTCAACGACACCGACATGCTGGAGATCGCGCGCCGCATCGAGCGCGAGAGCGGCTCCAACTACCGCATCAACGGCCGCGACGTGCGCGCGCGCGACGTGCAGATCCTGTTCGCCGACGCCTCCACCGGCGCGCGCTCGCCCGCGCTCGTGCATCAGGGCCGCATCGGCGAGATCATCCAGGCCAAGCCCGAGCAGCGCCGCCGCGTGCTGGAAGAAGCCGCCGGCATTTCCGGCCTGCATGCGCGCCGGCACGAGGCCGAATTGCGCCTGAAGGCGGCCGAGAACAACCTGCTGCGCGTCGAGGACGTGATCGGCCAGCTCGCCGGCCAGATGGACGCGCTGAAGAAGCAGGCGCGCCAGGCCGTGCGCTACCGCACCGTGTCGGCGCAGGTGCGCAAGGCGGAAGCCACGCTTTATCACCTGCGCTGGAGCGCCGCCTCGATCGAGGTCACCGAAGCCGAGCACGCCAAGGATGCCGGCCTGCGCGACGTCGCCGAGCGCACCGCGGCGGAAGCGGAAGCCTCCAAGCGGCAGGCGCTGGTCGCCGCCGGGCTGCCGGAACTGCGCGAGGCCGAGGCCAAGGCGGGCGCGGCGCTGCATCGCCTGAACGTCGCGCTCGCCGACCTCGACCGCGAGGAGCAGCGCGCCAGGGACCGCATCGCCGAGCTCGACACGCGCCTGGTGCAGCTCGCCGCCGACAGCGCCCGCGAGCAGCGGCTCGCCGCCGACGCGGAGGAAGCGCTCGCCCGCCTCGCGGCGGAAGAGGAAGCCATCCGCGCCGAGGCGCGCGAGAATGCCGGCCGCCGCTCCGGCGTCGACGCACGCGTGGCGCAAGCCGACGGCGCGCTCAACGCCGTCGAGAAGGTGTTCGCCGAGCTCACCGCCAGGCTCGCCGACCTGACCGCGCGCCGCCATCAGCTCGAGGGCGCCATGCGCGCGCAAGGCGAGCGCGCCGCGCGTCTGTCGGCCGAGATGGGCGAGATCGAGCGCGAGCTTTCCACGCTGCAAGCGACCGACGGGCCGGACCTCGCGGCGCTCGCCCGCGCGGCGGAAGAAGCGCAGGCGGCCGTTGCCGCCGCCGATGCCGCCGCGCTCGCGGCCGAGGCCGCGCATGCGGCCGCGCGGCAGGCGCTGGAAGCCACGCGCAATCCGCTGACCGAAGCCGAGCGCAAGGTGCAGCGGCTGGAGACCGAAGCCAAGACCTTGTCCAAGGTGCTGGCGGTCGACACCAAGAACCTGTGGCCGCCGGTGATGGACAGCGTCGCGGTCGACAAGGGCTACGAGAAGGCGCTAGGCGCAGCCCTCGGCGACGATCTCGACGCGCCGGTCGATCCGTCTTCGCCGATGCGCTGGGCGGGTGCGGCGATCGACGCAACCGACCCGGCATTGCCGGCAGGCGCCGAGCCGCTCGCCAAACATGTGGCCGCGCCCGACGAGCTGGCGCGCCGCCTGAGCCAGATCGGCGTCGTCGACAAGGCCGACGGCGCGCGTCTCTCCGCACAATTGAAGCCAGGCCAACGGCTGGTATCGCCGGAAGGCGACCTGTGGCGCTGGGACGGCTTTGCCGCCGCCGCGCATGCGCCGACCGGCGCCGCGCGCCGCCTGGCCGAGCGCGCG
>JALHRB010000005.1 GCA_022841665.1 Pseudolabrys sp. | reverse complement strand
CTCTTCCGGCAGGATGCGGCTGGGCGGCCCGAGCGGGCGCTGCACGCGGCGCGGGCCGCGGCCGTATTGAACGTCGTCTTCGTCGTCGAAAATCCAGCTGCCGCGCGGCGGCAGGCGGTCCTCATAGACCGCATCCGGCGGGGCGCCGCGAGAACTGCCGGGGGCGCGGGTGGTCTGCGCCTGCGCCGGCAAAGCGAGCAATACGGCCGGCAAAGCCAGCAGCAAAGCGGAGAAAGGGCGGATCATGCGTCTCACCTTCAAAACCGGGTCAGATCGGTCCGAATCACGGCCTTCCCTGACATTCTGCGCGCGCAGGCCATGTTCCGAAACCGGCCGCCGCCCGTAACCGACAGCGGGACGAAGGCTCGAAAATGGGCCTGGAAGTGTCCCCCGCCCCCGGTCGCGCCTTGGGATGCCCCGGGATGAAGGCACATTCAAGACAATAATAGGGCTTTGTAGGCCCAGTCTTCACGGTCGCCCCGGCGATGCAAATACGCCACAGGGCGCAGGGAAGCCGACGTTTTTCGGCCTCGCCCGCCCCGCAACGTCACGCAGCTTTGATGCGGTGCTGAGCCTTGCGCTCAGGGCTTCTTGGCCGCCGCCAGCACCTGCTTGGCCACACGGTGGGCGTCCACGGCGGCCGGGAAGCCGCAATAGATCGCGACCTGGCGCAGGATGGCCGACAGCTCCTTCTCGGTGACGCCGTTGCGCATCGCGCCCCGGAAATGCGCCTCGAACTCGTGCATGCGGCCGAGCGCGGCGATCATGCCGAGGTTGAGGATCGAGCGATCGCGCGGCTTGAGGTCCTCGTCGGTCCAGGTCAGGCCCCAGCAGTACTCGTTGAGCATGTCCTGGAATTTGCGGTTGAAGTCGTCGGTATTGGCGACGGCGCGGTCGACATACTCATCGCCCAATACTTTGCGGCGCATCGCCATGCCCTTGTCGTACATTGCCTTGTCCATTTGCATTCCTCCCGTATGGCGGTTGATTGTTTCTGATCGCCCCATTTGACAGAGTTGGGCGATTTCGTCCATGCGCGACCCGCGCGGAGATGCCATGCCGTCCCACATCCTCATCGTCGGCTGCGGCGCGATCGGCGCCCTGTTCGCGTCGGCGCTGGCGGGGGTCGCCAAGGTCAGCGCCTACGACGCCAACCGCGAGCACGTCGACGCGATCAACGCGCGCGGGCTGCGCATCACGGGCAAGAGCCCGCGCGTCGCCCACATCGCGGCCACCGCCGATGCCGCCGCGCTCAAGGGCGAAACTTTCGACGCCGTCATCTTCCTGATCAAATCGAGCGCGACCGCGCAGGCGCTGGCGCAACTGCGGCCCGTGCTGACGGGCAATCCGATGCTGGTCACGTTGCAGAACGGCATGGGCAATGCCGAGATGCTGCTCGGCGCGCCGGGCGCGGCCGTCGTGCGCGGCGTCACCATGAATGCCGGGCGCTATATCGGCCCGGGCGAGATCGAGAACCTGATCGAGGGCAAGACCTGGCTCGGCCCGGTGCGGGGCAGCGTGGACGACATCCGCCCGCTCGCCGGCCTGCTCACCGCCGCCGGCTATCCGGCCGAGGCGCTGGCCGACCCGATGGGCGCGGTGTGGTCGAAATTCGTGTTCAACTGCGTGCTCAACCCGCTCGGCGCGCTGATGATGGGCGACAATGCCGCGCGCTACGACGCGCCCGAGATGCGGGCGCTGATGGACGACATGGCGGCCGAGTGCATGGCGGTGGTCAAGGCGCTCGGTGGGGACTTCGCCTTCCCGCCCATGGAGTTCGTGGAGAAGACGCGCGCCGGGCTGCTGCCGATGTCAAAGCACGCCGGCTCCATGGCGCTGGACATCGCGCGCGGGGCGCCGACCGAGATCGACGAGCTGACCGGCTTCATCGTAAGGGAGGGTGAGCGGCTGGGCGTGCCGGTGCCGAACTGCAAGGCGGTCTACCGGTTGGTAAAGGGCCTGGAGCAGGCGGCCCGGCGGCGGGTCGCCAATCCACGGTAAATCAATGGGTTAACCCGGTACCGGCCGGGCTTATCCCCGCTCTCCCCGGTTTCCCGGCGGCACAGGTTTCGGCGGTGCGGCACGTTCAATGGACAGGCTGAGGACTACAATGCGCGGGATGTCCCGATGTCGGCTGCCCCATTGCAATGGATGACAGCGACGAAGCGCTCATGGCCCGGGTCGCGCGCGGCGACGAGCCCGCGTTCCGCGCGCTTGCCCGCCGCCATGTCCCGGCCATGGTGGCGCTTGCGCGCCGCATCCTCGGCAACGGCGCCGACGCCGAGGACGTGGCGCAGGAAGCCATGCTGCGGGTCTGGCGCCACGCGCCGCGCTGGCAGCCGCTGGCGCAGTTTCGCACCTGGCTCACCCGGGTGGTGGTCAATTTGTGCTTGGACCGCAAACGGCGCACACCCTGGGTGGCGCTGGAAGCGGCCGGCGAGATCGTCGATCCGGGCGCCAGCGCCGGCGAGAAGGCGGAAGCCGACGAACGCGAGCGTCTGCTCGCGGCGGCGATCGAGGAATTGCCCGCGCGCCAGCGCAGCGCGATCGTGCTCACCTATACGGAGGGCATGAGCAATGCGCAGGTGGCGGAAGTGCTCGGCACGTCGGTGTCGGCGGTAGAAACGCTCCTGGTACGCGGCAAGCAGAACCTGCGCCGCGCGCTGGGCGATGTACTGGATGAGGATAGCTAGATGAACAACGAGCAGTTCGAAACACTTCTCAAAGGCGCCTTGAAGCGCGAGCCTTCGCAGGCGGACGCGGAAGCGGCCGCGCGCGTGCTCAAGCGGCTGGCCGGCCCGCTGCCGCGGCAGAAGATGTCGCTGCGCCAGCTTCCTGGCATTCTGCTCAAGTGGGACTTCGCGCCATCCTGGCCGCGCATGGCCGCGCTCGCCTGCTGCGCCGCCGCCGGCTTCATGGTCGGCATCGCCGGGCTCGACCGGCCGTTCGACCAGCTCGACGCGCCCTTCATGTCGGCGAGCCGGGATTTCGGCTCGATCTTCGAGGCCGAACCTTTCGGCGGAGCACGCCAATGAGCGCCACCCATTTCGTTCCGGCGGCGCGCGCACGCAGCGGCATGCGCTGGCTGCTGCTGGGATCGCTCGCGCTCAATTTGTTCTTCATCGGCATCGCGATCGCAATGGCAATACGTCCAGCGCCGGCGCCAACCTGGGACCGCAACGTGTTCGTGCGCGTCGAGCGGCTGGCGGCCAGCCTGCCGGCGGCCGACGCCGCCATCCTGCGCGCCGAGCTCGACGGCAAGCGCGGCGCGCTGGAAGGCGCGCAAACACAATACCGCGGCGCCCAGGACGAGATCCGTGCCTCGATGCGGGCCGAGCCTTACAATCCGGAGGCTACGCGCGCGGCGATGGCGAAGACGCGCGCGGCGCGGCAGAGCTTCGACCAGATCCTGCAAGACGTGTTCGCCGACGCGACGGCCAAGATGTCGCCGGCGGGCCGCAAGGCGGTGGCCGACTGGCCGCCGGGACGGCGAACCGCAAGCACACCAAGGTAGTCCGGGTAAGTCCCGGGTTTTCAGTAAGCCAGAAAGTTTTTCGTATGCGTTGCGGATCGAGGGCGCGGGGCGCCGCGGGGGCGGGAACGAAACGCCAAGGACGCCCGTTTTTGACCATGCTGCAAGCGCTTTGCCTGACGCTGCCGCTCGGCGGCTGCCTGCTTTCCGGCGATCCCCCCGAGCCCGGGCTCGACATTCCGCAGGCCTACCGCAACGGGCCGAAAAATCCGCGCGCGGCAGAAATCGCGACGCCGCCGCTCGACTGGTGGCGCGGCTTCCGCTCGCGCGAACTGACCGACATCATAGAGCAGACGCGCGAGGCCAATCTCGACGTCGCGGCCGCGGTCGCCCGCATCGTGCAGGCCGACGCGCAGGCGCGCATCACCGGCGCGGCTCTGCTGCCGGCGGTCGATCTCGACGGCAGCGCGGCGCGCTCGCGCTCCTCGCAGACGCTGGGCGGCAGCGGGACGTCGTCGGGCAGCTCCGAGCGCGACAATCTCTCGGCCTCGCTGTCGGCGAGCTACGAGATCGACTTTTGGGGCAAGAACCGCTCCGCGCTGCGCGCGTCTGAAGAGCTTGCGGTGGCGAGCCGCTTCGACCGCGAGGTGGTCGGGCTGACCACCGTCGTGAGCGCGGCCAATGCCTACTTCCTGGTGCTGTCGTCGCAGGACCGCCTGCGCGTCGCGCGCGACAACCTGCAAAGCGCGAGCCGCGTGCTCAACCTGATCCAGCAGCGGGTGAACGCCGGCACCGCCTCCGCGCTCGAAACCTCGCAGCAGGAGAGCGTGGTTGCCACCTTGCGCGCGGCGATTCCGCCGCTCGAGCAGACCCTGACGCAGAACCGTAATGCGCTCGCCGTGCTGATGGCGCGCTCGCCGGAAAGCGTGCGCGTGCGCGGCGGCTCGCTCAACAGCATCGCCGTGCCGCGCGTGACGCCGGGCCTGCCGTCTGAACTGCTGACGCAGCGGCCGGACATCCGCCAGGCCGAAGCCAACCTCGCCTCCGCCAATGCCAACGTGGAGAACGCGCGCGCGCAATTCCTGCCGAGCATCACGCTCACCGGCGAGGGCGGCTATCAGAGCGCGGTGCTCAAGACGCTGCTGCGGCCTGAATCGATGTTTTACAACGCCGCCGCCGGCCTGACGCAGCCGATCTTCGAAGGCGGCCGCCTGCTCGGCAATCTCGATTTGCAGAAGGGCCGGCAGGACGAGCTGCTGCAAACCTATCGCAAGGCGGTGATCTCCGGCTTCGCCGACGTGGAGAACGCGCTCGACGCCATTCGGCAGACCGCGCTGCGCGAGCGCCTGCAGCGCGACGTGGTGGCGAGCTCGCGCCGCGCCTTCGACATTTCCGAGCAGCGCTTGAGCGAAGGCACCATCGACCTGGTTACCGTGCTGCAAACGCAGCAAACGCTGTATCAGGCGCTCGACACGCTGGTGCAGGCGCGGCTCGCGCATCTGCAGGCGGTGGTGAGCCTCTATCAGGCGCTCGGCGGCGGCTGGCGGCCTCTGCCGGTGGAGGCGTCGAATGCACGGTGAGCTGCCGCAAAAGCTGCGCCAGACGACCGGCACGCGCAGGCGCCGCGCCGTCGCCATCGGCGTGGTGCTGATCGGCGCCGCGGCGGCGCTTTATTACGTGTTCGGCGGCAGCCCGGCGCCGCAACAACCTCGCGGACGCTTTGCCGGCGCGACCGGCCCGGTGCCGGTGCTCGCCGCCAACGCCGCCCGCGCCGACGTGCCGGTCTACATCAACGCGGTCGGCACCGTGCGCGCGCTCAACACCGTGACGGTGCGCCCGCAGGTCGAAGGCAAGCTGATCGAGGTCGCCTTCAAGGAAGGCCAGGACGTCAAGAAGGGCGACGTGCTGGCGCGCATCGATCCGGCCACCTTCAAGGCGGCCTACGACCAGGCGGCGGCCAAGAAGGCGCAGGACGAGGCGCTGCTCGCCAATGCCAGGAACGACCTCGACCGCTACGAGAAGCTCGCCGCCAGCAACGCCATCAACCGCCAGCAGTTCGACACCCAGCGCGCGCTGGTGGCGCAATACACCGCGCAGGTGCAGGCCGACCAGGCCGCGGTCGAGAGCGCGCAGGCGACGCTCAATTACACCACTATTCGCGCGCCCATCGACGGCCGCACCGGCATCCGCCAGGTCGACGAAGGCAACATCGTGCGCGCGTCCGACACGGCCGGCATCGTCGTCATCACCCAGCTCAAGCCGATCTCGGTGCTGTTCAACCTGCCGCAGCAGGACATCATCGAAGTGAACGCCGCCTTCGCCAAGGGGCCGCTTTCCGTCGACGCCATGCGCTCCGACACCGGCGAGGTGATCGACAGCGGCACGTTAGTGGTGGTCGACAACCAAGTTGACGCCTCGACCGGCACGGTGCGGCTGAAGGCCGATTTCCCGAACGCGGACCTCAAGCTGTGGCCCGGCCAGTTCGTCAACGTGCGGCTTTTGATCAACACACTGCAGCAGGTAGTCACGATCCCGACCGGCGCGGTGCAGCGCGGGCCGAACGGCACCTTCGTCTACGTGGTGCAGGACGACAACGGCGTCGTCATGCGCCCGGTCCAGGTGCAGAAGCAGGACGAGACGCAGACGGTGGTGGCAAGCGGCGTGACGCCGCCCGAGCGCGTGGTGACCACCGGCTTTGCCCGCCTCACCGACGGCGCCAAGGTCACCGTGGGCGGCGCCGAAGGCGCGCCGGCGGCGCGTCCGCAAGGCGCGCGGCAAGGCGGACCGCGCCAGAACGGCGAAGGCGGCCAGCGGCGGCGGCCGAACGCGGGCCAATGAGCGTCTCCTCGCCATTCATTCATCGCCCGATCGCCACTTCTCTGCTCGGCGTCGCGACGATGCTGGGCGGCCTGCTCGGCTATCTGTGGCTGCCAGTGTCGGCGCTGCCGCAGGTGGATTTTCCGACCATCCAGGTCACCACGCAGCTTCCCGGCGCCAACCCCGACACCATGGCGGCGCTGGTGACCTCGCCGCTCGAAGGCCAGTTCGGCAAGATTCCGTCGCTGACGGCGATGATCTCGTCGAGCTCGTTCGGCATCAGCCAGATCACGCTGCAATTCGACCTCAACCGCGACATCGACGCCGCCGCGCAGGACGTGCAGTCGGCGATCAACGCCGCCGGCTCGTCGCTGCCGAGAAACCTCCCTTACCCGCCGCTCTATTCCAAGGTGAACCCGGCCGACGTGCCGGTCATCACGCTGGCGCTGACCTCCAAGACGGTGCCGCTGCGCGAGCTGAGCGACATCGCCGACACCATCATGGTGCCGCGGCTGTCGGAAGTGAGCGGCGTCGGCCACGTGTCGGTGCAGGGCGGCATCCGCCCCGCGATCCGCATCCAGGCCGACCTGTCGCGGTTGGCCGCCTACGGCATCGCGCTGGAGGACCTGCGCACGGCCATCGTCGGCGCCAACGTCGCCGGGCCGAAAGGCTCGCTCGACGGCGCGCATCAGTCCTACAGCATCGCCGCCAACGACCAGCTCGCCAGCGCGGCGGCCTACAAGGCGATCACCATCGCTTTCCGCAACAACGCGCCGGTGCTGCTCTCCGACGTCGCCGACGTGGTCGAGGGCCTCGAGAACAGCAAGGTCGGCGCCTGGTACAAGGGCGAGCCCGCCGTGGTGCTCGACGTGCAGCGCCAGCCCGGCGCCAACGTCATCGACACGGTCAGGCGCCTGCGCGCCGAACTGCCGCGCCTGCAGCGCGCGATGCCGGCGGCGGCGCAACTCATTATCGTCAACGACCGCACCGACACCATCCGCGCCTCGATCAACGACGTGCAGTTCACGCTCGTTTTGTCGATCGCGCTGGTGGTGCTGGTGGTGCTGATTTTCCTGCGCACCATCCGCGCCACCATCATCGCCGGCGTGGCGCTGCCGCTGTCGCTGATCGCGACCTTCGGCGTGATGTGGTTTGCCGGCTTCTCGCTCGACAACCTGTCGCTGATGGCGCTCACCATCGGCACCGGCTTCGTGGTCGACGACGCCATCGTGATGATCGAGAACATCGTGCGCCACATGGAGAAAGGCGAGAGCCCGATGCAGGCGGCCCTGCGCGGCGCCAAGGAAATCAGCTTCACCATCATTTCGCTGACGCTGTCGCTGATTGCGGTGTTCATTCCCCTGTTGTTCATGACGGGTCTGGTCGGCCGCATGTTCCGCGAGTTCGCGCTGACGCTGACCATCGCGGTGGTGGCCTCGGCCGTCGTGTCGCTGACCCTGACGCCGATGATGTGCGCGCGCCTGTTGCGCCAGCGCGACGCCGAGGCCGGCTCCCGCATGCCCCACCCGCTGCTGCAGCGCTTCACCGCTCTGGTCGAGTGGGCCGTGGAATTTTACGACCGCAGCCTGCGCTGGGTGCTGCGGCGGCAATTTGCCACTCTGATCGTGACGCTGGTCACGCTCGCCGTGACCGTCCTGCTCTACGTGGCCATGCCGAAGGGCTTCCTGCCCCTGCAGGACACCGGCCTGATCGTCGCGGTGACGGAGGCCGGCACCGACGTGTCCTTCGGCGAGATGCGGCGGCGCCAGCAGCAGGTGGAAGCGGCCGTGCGCGCCGATCCCGACGTGGCCGGCGTCGTCTCGGTCATCGGCGTCAGCCCGCTCAACGCGACGCCCAATGCCGGGCGGCTGCAAATCGCGCTCAAGCCGCGCAACGATCGCGACGCCCATGTCGAGGAGATCGTCGCGCGCCTGAAGCAGGCGGTCGCGCCCATCCCCGGCATGACGGTCTATTTCCAGGCTGTGCAGGACATCCAGATTTCGACGCGCGTGTCGCGCGCGCAGTACCAGTACACGCTGGTCGGCACCGACCGCGCCGAGGTGGTGCAGTGGGCGGACAAGCTCGTGGCGCGTCTTCGCAACGACGGCGCGCTGCAGGAGGTCGCCTCCGAGGCGCAGGAAGGCGGACCGCGCGTGCGCGTCGACGTCGACCGCGAGCGCGCCGGGCGGCTCGGCGTGTCGATGCAGAGCGTAACCGACACGCTCAACGACGCCTTCGGCCAGCGCCAGGTGTCCACCATCTACGGCCAGGCCAACCAGTATCGCGTCATCCTGGAGGCGCAGCCGCGCTACCAGCAGGACCCGGCGTCGCTGTCGCAGCTCTACGTCACCGGCGCGCGCACCTCGACCGGCACGGCGGCGACCGCCGGCAACACCGCGGCCGGCACGACCAACACCAACGTCAGCGCGACGCCCAACGCCGTGACCGGCTCCAATCAGGTGCCGCTCTCGGCCTTCGCGAAATTCGTGCCGACCTCGGCGCCGCTCGCGATCGCGCACCAGGAGCAGTTTCCCTCCGTCACCATCAGCTTCGACCTTGCGCAGGGCTATGCGCTGTCCGACGCCGTCAAACTGATCGACGCGGCGCAGCGCGAGATCGGCATGCCCGCCTCGGTGACCGGCACCTATTCGGGCGAGGCGGCCGAGTTCGCCAAGTCGCTCGCCGGCGAGCCGTGGCTGATCCTGGCCGCGGTGATCGCGATCTACATCGTGCTCGGCGTGCTGTACGAGAGCTTCATCCACCCGCTCACCATTCTCTCGACACTACCCTCCGCCGGCGTCGGCGCGTTGCTGGCGCTGATGCTGTTCGGCCATGACCTGTCGGTGATCGCGCTGATCGGCATCGTGCTGCTGATGGGTATCGTGAAGAAGAACGCGATCCTGATGATCGACTTCGCCATCGAGGCCGAGCGCAAGCAGGGCCTGTCGCCGGAGGAGTCGATCGTGCAGGCGGCGCTGCTGCGCTTCCGCCCGATCATGATGACCACGCTGGCCGCGCTGTTCGGCGCGCTGCCGCTGGCGCTCGAAAGCGGCACCGGCTCGGAGCTGCGCAACCCGCTCGGCATTACCATCGTCGGCGGGCTTTTGCTGTCCCAGTTGCTCACGCTTTACACCACGCCGGTGATCTACCTCTACATGGAGCGCCTGCGCGCGCGGCTGGCCCCCTCGCCGCGCGTCCTCCCCGGCCCCGCGGAGTAGGCCATGAATTTCTCGCGGCCGTTCATCGCGCGCCCGATCGGCACCACGCTGATGGCGGTCGGCCTGTTCCTGGTCGGCGCGGTCGCCTACGGCTTCCTGCCGGTGGCCAGCCTGCCGAGCGTCGAGATCCCAACCATCAGCGTTTCTGCCAGCCGGCCGGGCGCCGACCCGGCCGTGATGGCGGCGACCGTGGCCGCGCCGCTGGAGCGGCGCCTGGGTGAAATCTCAGGCGTCACCGAACTGACCTCGACCTCCTCGCTCGGCTCCAGCCGCATCACCGTGCAGTTCGACCTCTCGCGCAACATCGACGGCGCCGCCCGCGACGTGCAGGCCGCGCTCAACGCGGCGCTCAGCGATCTGCCCGGCGACATGCCGACGCTGCCGAGCTTCCGCAAGTTCAACCCGGCGGCCGCGCCGATCCTGATCCTGGCGCTCACCTCCAAGACCATGCAGGCCAGCGCCATCTACGACGCCGCCGACAGCGTGATCGCGCAGCGCCTCTCCCAGGTGGAAGGCGTCGCCGACGTCACCGTCGCCGGCTCCGAGCAGCCGGCGATCCGCGTGCGCGTCGATCCCACCCGCATCGCCAATATGGGCGTGTCGATGGAGGACGTCCGCGCCGCCATCGCCAATACCAACGCTACCGGGCCGGTCGGCACGTTCGACGGCGCTCAGCGGGCGGTCACCATCGGCCTCAACGACCAGCTGCGCACCGCTGCCGAATACGACCCCGTCGTTGTGAGGACGGTGGACGGCACCGTGATCCGGCTGTCGAGCGTGGCCTCGATCCGCCCGAGCGTGCGCAACAGCCGCTCCGCCGGCTGGTTCAACCGCGAGCCCTCGGTGCTGCTGATCATCACCAAGCAGGGCGACGCCAACGTCATCGAGACGGTCGACCGCATCTACGACCTGCTGCCCGAACTCAAGCAGTGGGTGCCGGCCGGGCTCGACATCTCGGTACTGACCGACCGCACGCAGACCATCCGCGCCAGCGTGCGCGACATGCAGCTCACGCTCGCCGCCACCATCTTGCTGGTGATGCTGGTGGTGTTCCTGTTCCTGCGCCGCGGCGCGCCGACGGCGGCGGCCGGCGTCACCGTGCCGCTGTCGCTCGCCGGCACCTGCGCGGCGATGTGGGCGGCCGGATTCTCGATCGACAACCTGTCGCTGATGGCGCTCGCCGTCTCGGTCGGCTTCGTGGTCGACGACGCCATCGTCATGATCGAAAACATGTTCCGCAATCTGGAGAAGGGTCTGTCGCCGCTGCGCGCGGCGCTCGCCGGCGCGCGGCAGATCGGCTTCACGGTGATCTCGATCTCGGTGTCGCTGATCGCCGCCTTCATTCCGCTCCTGTTTATGGGCGGCGTGGTCGGCCGCATGTTCCGCGAGTTCTCGGTGACGCTCGCCTTCGCCATCGCCGTCTCGACCTTCGTGTCGCTGTCGGTGACACCGATGATCTGCGCCTATTTCGTACGCCGGCCGCCGAGCAAGGATGAGACGTGGCTCGACCGCCGCGTCGAAGGCGTGCTCTCGCGCATGATACGTTTCTACGGCCGCACGCTTTCCTTCGTGATCGAGCAGCGGGCGGCGGCGATGATCGTGTTCGTCGCCACCATCGCGCTCACCGTCGGCCTCTACATCAACACGCCGAAGGGCTACTTCCCGCAGGACGACACCGGGCTGATCTTCGGCGGCACGCAGGCCTCCACCGACATCTCTTTCGAGGCCATGCAAAAACTGCAGCTTCAGGCGATGGACATCGTGCTCGCCGACCCGGCGGTGGCGGGCCTGGGTTCCTCGGTCGGCAGCAGCGGCCCGGGCGGCGGCTCGATCAACCGCGGCCGGCTGTTTATCAGCCTGAAGCCGCTCGCCGAGCGCAACAATCTCAGCACGCAGGTCGTGGTGGCGCGCCTGCGCAATCGGCTCAACACCATACCCGGCATCCGCGTTTTCATGTTCCCGGCGCAGGAACTGCGCATGGGTGGGCGGCAGAGCGACTCGCAGTACCAGTTCACGCTCTGGAGCGCCGATATCGACGCGTTGCAAACCTGGGTGCCGCGCGTGGTCGACCGCGTCAAGCAGTTGCCCGGCATCGTCGACGTCACCACCGACCGCGAGCAAGGCGGCCTGCAGGCGAGCATCAGCATCGACCGGCCGGCGGCGGCGCGGCTCGGCGTGCGCGTGCAGGATATCGACAGCGCACTCAACAATTCATTCTCGCAGCGGCAGATCTCGACCATCTACGCGGCGCGCAACCAATACCGCGTGGTGCTGGAGGTTGACCGGCCGTTCCAGCGCGACCCGACCGACCTCAGCCACATCTATGTGCCGGGCAACGGCGGCGAACAGATTCCGTTGTCGGCGGTGGCGAAGGTCGAGCGCGGCATCGCACCGCTGGTGGTGAACCATCAGGGCCAGTTCCCCTCCACCACCATCACCTACAACATCGCGCCCGGCACCACGCTCGAGGCCGCGACCGCGGCGATCTCGCAGGCGGTGGCCGAACTGCACATGCCGGACGCCATCCGCGCCGATTTCTCCGGCGACATCCAGGCCTTCAAGCAGAGCGCCGGCGCGCAGCCGCTGCTGCTGCTGGCGGCGCTGATCGCGGTCTATATCGTGCTCGGCGTGCTGTACGAGAGCCTGGCGCACCCGCTCACCATCATCTCGACGCTGCCGTCGGCGGGGCTGGGCGCGCTGCTGGCGCTGCAACTGTTCAACACCGAGCTGACGGTGATCGCCTTCATCGGCATCATTCTCCTGATCGGCATCGTGAAGAAGAACGGCATCATGATGGTGGACTTCGCGCTCGAAGGCGAACGGCGGCGCGGCCTGTCGCCGGAGCGCGCGATCCACGAAGCCTGCCTGGAGCGCTTCCGGCCTATCCTGATGACGACGCTTGCCGCGATGCTCGGCGCGCTGCCGCTGGTGATCGCGATCGGCCCCGGCTCCGAGCTACGGCGGCCTCTCGGCATCACCATCATCGGCGGGCTCTTGGTGTCGCAGATCCTGACGCTCTACACGACGCCGGTGATCTACCTGCTGCTTGACAAGCTGCACCGGAAACTGGGCGGCGCCACGCCGAGCTTCGTGCGGCGGCCGCCGGCAGCGCAGCCGGCGGAGTGAGATAAAATTTGATAGCTTATATCCTATCAAAATAGCCTAAGTTAATAGGGTATAGGCTATTGACATTATTGGTATTGATAGGATATATTCTATCATATGCACACCCCTGCCCAACAACTATCGCTACGCTTTGCAGAGCTTAAGCCGCTTTCCGATGTGCCCCGACCACCTCGCGGCTGGATTCGAGTCATTCGCGACGCCCTTGGCATGACTACGCGGCAGCTGGCCAAGCGCCTGGGTATGCAGCAACCAAGCCTCACCGAATTGGAGAAAAGCGAAGCCGCGGGCAACATCACCCTAAAGAGCCTGGAGCGCGTGGCGGAAGCTCTAGGCTGCCGGCTCGTCTACGCCCTCGTTCCGGTTAAACCTCTCACCCGGACCATCGAAGAACGCGCTTCTCAGATTGCCCGAGAAAAGCTCGCCGCCGTCGAACAGACCATGCGGCTGGAAGATCAGGAAGTTCAGCACCCGGCTTCGCGGAAGGAAGCAGAGCGACGTCTCGTCGAAGAACTGCTTCGCCGGCCGGCGCGCCTTTGGGACGAGCCGTGAATGGACTTCATGACGAACGGGACGACGCGACCCCCCTGACCCCGGAGGAGCGAGAAGGAATCATCCCTTCTCATGTCACGCTTCGGCGCGAGCTGAACGAACTGGAGCAGCAGAACATCCTCGCGGCCGACGTGTGGGCTTTTAGCCGCAAGCGCGATCCAATCAACGAAACCTTCGCACGTGGCCTGCACCGCCGCATGTTCGACGATGTCTGGCGTTGGGCAGGGACATATCGCACCTCAAACAAGAATATCGGAGTCGAGCACGACCACATTCGGACGCGCCTCTACGAAACCTTCGACAATGTCCGTTATTGGATCGAGCAACAAACATTTCCGGCGGACGAAGTTGCCGTACGCTTTCATCATGCGCTTGTCTTCATTCATCCATTTCCGAACGGCAATGGCCGATGGTCGCGCCTGATGGCTGACGTTTTAGCGGTGAGACAGAGGCAGCCTCGTTTTAGCTGGGGCGGCGGCCGTCTCCACACCGCGGACGAAACACGACGCGCTTACATCGGTGCGCTTAAGGCCGCTGACAATCACGACCTTGCCGGTCTGATTGCCTTCGCACGCTCCTAAACAGTCTCGTCGCTAAACCCCCAAATACCGATGCTGCACGTCCGGAGCGGCGGCGAGCTCGGGCGAGGAGCCGGTCCACACCACGCGGCCGCGCTCGATGAAGAAATGCCGGTCGGCGACCTTCATCAGCGCGCCGACGTTCTTGTCGATCACCAAAATCGACAGGCCGGTCTCCTTCAGCCGCGCCAGGCAGCGCCAGATCTCGGCGCGGATCAGCGGCGCCAGGCCTTCGGTCGCCTCGTCGAGGATGAGCAAATGCGGGTTGGTCATCAGCGCACGGCCGACCGCCAGCATCTGCTGCTCGCCGCCCGAGAGCTGGTTGCCCATGCTGCTATCGCGCTCGGCCAGCCGCGGGAACAGCGCGTAGACCTTATCCAGCGTCCACTCGCCGCCGTCGCGCGCGACCGCGGTCGCCACCAGGTTCTCGCGCACCGACAGATTCGGGAAGATCTGGCGCCCCTCCGGCACCAGGCCGATGCCGCGCTGCGCGATTTTGTAGGCCGGCAGGCCGCGGATGTCGTCGCCACGAAAGCGGATGCGGCCGGCGCGCGCCGGCGTCAGCCCCATGATGGAGCGCACGGTGGTGGTCTTGCCCATGCCGTTGCGACCCATCAGCGTCACCATTTCGCCCGGCGCGATGGCGAGCGAGACGCCGAACAGCACCTGGCTCAGGCCATAGCAGGTCTCGATTTCGCCGACCTCGAGGACGGGCTCAGCCATGGCCGGCGCCCTCGTTCTCGCCCAGATACGCGTCGCGCACGGCGGCGTTGTTGCGGATTTCGTCCGGCTTGCCTGAGGCGATGACGCGACCATAGACCAGCACGGTGATGCGGTCGGCCAAGGCGAACACGGCTTCCATGTCGTGCTCGACCAGGAGAATGGTCAGCTCTTTCTTGAGCGCGCGCAGCATGTCGACCATGCGCGCCGATTCCTCGGGGCCGAGACCGGCCATCGGCTCGTCAAGCAGCAGCATGCGCGGCGAGCCGGCGAGCGCCATCGCCAGCTCGAGCTGGCGGTGCTCGCCGTGGCTGAGCGCGGAAGCCGGCCAGTCGGCACGCTTGTCGAGGCCGACGCGGGCGAGCGCCGCGCGCGCCGGCTCGCGTAGCGCCGTTTCGGTGCGCGCATCCCGCCAAAAATGAAAAGAGTGCCCGGCGCGGGCCTGCACCGCCAGCGCCACGTTGTCGAGCACGCTGAAGTCGAGGAACAAGGACGTGATCTGAAACGAGCGCGCCAGCCCGAGCGCGCTGCGCTTGTAGGGCGGCAGCCGCGTAATGTCGTGGCCTTCGAAGTGGATGCGGCCGGAATCGGCCATCAACTGGCCGGAGAGCTGGGCAATAAGCGTGGTCTTGCCGGCGCCGTTCGGGCCGATCACCGCGTGCAGTTCGCCGGCCGCGACATTGAGCACGATGTCGTCGGTGGCGATGATGCCGCCGAAGCGCTTGGCCAGGTTTTCGACCTGCAGCAGCGCGCTCATTGGTGCACCTTTTGCTCGGGCTTCGGCCCGGCCTGCCGCAGCAGGCCGTCGATGCCGCCGCGCGCGAACAGCACGACCAGCAGCAGCAGCGGGCCGAGGATGATCTGCCAGTATTCGGTGATGCTGGACAGCACCTCCTCCAGCACCAAGAGCGCCACCGCGCCGAACACCGGGCCGGCGACCGAGCCCATGCCGCCGAGCACCACCATGATGATGAGGTCGCCGGAGCGGGTCCAATACATCATTGCCGGCGAGACGAAGTCGGTGTGGTTGGCGAGCAGCGCGCCCGACAGGCCGCACATCGTGCCGGCGATGACGAAACAGGCGAGCTTGTAGCGGTAAGTCGGGAAGCCGATCGCGCGCATGCGGGTGTCGTTCGAGCGCGCGCCTTGGATGACCAGGCCGAAGCGCGAATTGATCAGCCGGTACACGACATAGACCGAGCCATAGAGCAGCGCCAGGCAGAGGTAATAGAACTGCACCTTGCTCGACAGATTGAGCGGCTCGAAGAACTGGCTGCGCTTGTAGATGGTGAGCCCGTCGTCGCCGCCGTAGCGGGCAAGGCCCGACACGATGTAGTAGGCCATCTGCGCGAAGGCCAAGGTGATCATGATGAAGTAGACGCCGCGCGTGCGCAGCGACAGCGCGCCGATCACCAGGGCGAACAGCGCGCTGACGGCGAGCGCCACCGGCCACTGCACGAAGCCGCTGGTGACGCCCTCGTGCGCCAATATGCCGACGGCGTAGCCGCCGATGCCGAGATAGGCGGCGTGCCCGAAGCTCATCATGCCGCCGAAGCCGAGGATGAGGTTGAGGCTCACCGCCGCCATCGCGAGAATGACGATGCGGGTGAACAGCGTGAGCACGAAGCGGTTGCCGCCGAACTCGGCATAGACCGGCAGCAGCGCCAGCGCGATCAGCAGCGCCGCCACCACGACATTGCGGACGGTGAGCTTGGCGGTCATCGATTGCCCGCCGAAAACAGGCCTTCCGGCTTCACGATCAGCACGATCGCCATCAAGAGGTAGATCAGCATGGAGGACAGCGCGGGCGCGGCGGTCGCCGCCACTTCCTTGGTGAACATCAGCCGCAGCATGTCGGGAAAGAAGGCGCGGCCGAGCGTGTCGATGAAGCCGACGAAGATCGCCGCCACCAGCGCGCCGCGGATGGAGCCAATGCCGCCGATGACGGTAATGACGAAGGCGAGGATAAGGATCTTCTCGCCCATGCCGATCTCGACCGTGAGGATCGGCGCCTGCATCAGGCCGGCGAGCCCGGCGAGCGCGGCGCCCAGCCCGAACACCAGCGTGTAGAGCAGCTTGATGTTGACGCCGAGCGCGCCGACCATTTCGCGGTTGGACGCGCCGGCGCGGATCAGCATGCCGATGCGCGTGCGCATCACCAGGAAATAGAGGAAGGCCGCGACCGCCAGCGTGACGACGATGATGGCGAGCCGGTAGGCGGAATAGTGCACGCCGGGCAGGATCTGCACCGACGTGTTGAGCCAGGGCGGCAGCGGCAGCGACAATCCGGCCGGCCCCCAGATCAGCCGCACCGATTCATCGAAGAACAGGATGAGCCCGAAGGTGCCGAGCACGTGGTCGAGATGGTCGCGTCCATAGAGCCTTCGCATCGCGATCACCTCGACCGCCATGCCGACCAGCAGGGTCGCGACCAGCGCCAGCACGGCGCCGAGCACGAAGCTGCCGGTGAAGGCGGCGAAGGTGGCGGCGAAATAGGCGCCGACCATGTAGAGCGAGCCATGCGCCAGGTTGACGAGGTCCATGATGCCGAAGACGAGCGTCAGCCCGGCCGCCAGCAGGAAAAGCAGCAGGCCGAACTGCAAGCCGTTCAGGCATTGCTCGATGAATAGCGTCATGGCGCGCCGATCATGCCAAAGTCATGCCAATTCACAAGGAGCGGCTGTAACCCCCGACAAGCAAACGGCGGCAGCGCCTCACGCGCCGCCG
Source organism: Pseudolabrys sp. (assembly GCA_022841665.1). GTDB lineage: Bacteria > Pseudomonadota > Alphaproteobacteria > Rhizobiales > Xanthobacteraceae > Pseudolabrys. Next base: position 111,457 of record JALHRB010000005.1, on the reverse strand, counting down.
CCGTCCGTGTCGAGCCCGCCAATCACTTCATCGGGCACTTGCCGTGATGGCTGTCCTGGCTGTCCTTGACGATGGTGGCGACGGTCTTGAGCACGTAGTCGTCGCCCTGCTTCACCACATCCTGCAGATAGAAGTTCTGGATCGGGAAGTGGTTGTTGCCGAACTTGAAGTTGCCGCGCACCGACTTGAAGTCGGCTTTCTTCAGCGCCGCCTGCACCGCCGGCTTGTCGGACAGGTTGCCCTTGGTGGCGGCCACCGCCGAGGCGACCAGCATCGCGGCGTCATAGGACTGCGCGCCGTAGAATGACGGCTTGAGGCCGGGATACTTCTTCACGTAGTCGGCCACGTACTTCTTGTTCTGCTCGTTCGGCAGGTCGTTCACCCATTGCTGCGCGCCGGGTACGCCGAGCGCGAGCTCCTTCTGCCGCGGCAGCGACAGTTCGTCGATGGTGAAGGCGGTGTAGAGCGGGATGGTGCCCTTCAGGCCGGCTTGCGCGTACTGGCTCAAGAACTGCACGCCCGCGGCGCCCGGATAGAACACGAAGATGGCGTCTGGCTTGGCGGCCTTCGCCTTCGACAGCTCGGCGGAGAAGTCGAGCTGCGACGGCCAGGTGGTCAGCTCCTGGCCGACGACCTTGCCCTTGAAAGTCGAGGCGACGCCGGCCAGCATGTCCTTGCCGGCGGCGTAGTTCGGGCCGATCAGAAAGACGCTCTTCACGCCCTTCTGGTTCATGTAGAGGCCCATCGCCTGCGGCGTCTGGTCGTTCTGCCACGAGGTCGAGAAGAAATAGGGCGAGCACAGTTCACCGGCGAGCTGGTTGGGGCCGGCATTGGCGCTGATCAGGAAGGTCTTGGAATCGAAGGCCGGCTTCACCGAAGCGAGCAGCACGTTCGACCAGATGTAGCCGACGATGAAGTCGACCTTGTCGGACTCGATCAGCTTCTCGGTCTTTTGCTTGCCGACTTCCGGCTTGAAGCCGTCATCTTCGTAGATCACTTCGACCGGCAGGCCGCCCATCTTGCGGCCGAGATGATCGAGCGCGAGCTCGAACGAATTGCGCATGTCGTTGCCGATGACGGCAACCGGACCGCTGAAGGTCGAAACGAAGCCGATCTTGACGGTTTTGTTCTGGGCCGCGGCCGGGACCGCGGCGAGCATCAGTGCGGCGCCTGCCGCCAATAAAGTTTTACGCATGTGAACCTCCCCTAGGCCGTTCCGGCCTTTTTCCTGGCGTTGGATACTACTGTACCGGCATCGCCGCCAAAAGGTCCATCCGCAGCCTTGCACGGCGGGCGCGAACTATATTTCCACGGGAACGGCGGACGCCGCGAAATGACCCGAATACCAGCCATCCGCGTGGACCATTGACCGGCGGCGCGGGCGACCGGCACTGTACCGCCCCCGCCTCCCCCACCAGGAACTCAGAACTTTGTCGAAAGCACTCGAAAAGACCTATGACGGCATCGTCATCGGCGCCGGCCATCACGGCCTCATCCTCGGAACCTATCTGGCCCGCGCCGGCCTCAAGATCCTGCTGGTGGAGCGGCGGCTGACCTATGGCGGGGGCTTGAGCACACGCGAGGTGACGCTGCCCGGCTTCTACCACAACCTGCACTCGATCAATCATTTCCACATCAGCGAGACCCCCTGGTTCAAGGACCTCGGGCTCGACGAGCGCGTCACCTACATCACGCCGCGCTACGAATTGGGCCAGGCGCATGCCGACGGCTCGGCGCTGGTGCTCGGCCGCAATCTCGACGAGTCGGTGGCGAACCTCGCCCGCTTCTCGAAGAAGGACGCCGCGACCTTCCGCGAATGGAACGAGATTGCCGAGAAGATCACGGCGGAAATCTTCCTGCCCGAGCGCTATTCCGAGCCGCTGCCGCAGGCGGAGCGCGAGGCTTTGCTGTCCAAGACCGCGCTCGGCCGGAAATTCCTGGAAGTCGCCGCGCGCGAACCGCTCGAAGTGGTGCGTGAGTTGTTCGAGAACGAGCACGTCCGCCTGCTCTTCCTGTTCAAGGTGTCGCTGTTCGGCACTTGGCTGGTCGACACGACGTCCAAGACTTCGCCGATGGGCTCGGTCATCCGCGCCTTCGACTTGGAGAGCGGCTATCAGCTCTGCCAGGGCGGTTCGTTCAACCTGGCGCGCGGCCTGATGGAAAGCTTCATCGCCGCCGGCGGCACCTATGCGCCGCAGGTGAACATCGCGCGCATTATCATCGAGAACAACAAGGCGACAGGCATCGAGCTTGCCGACGGCCGCACCGTGCGGGCGCGGCAGTTCGTCGCCTCGACCATCGACGTGCACCAGACCTTCGAGAAGCTGGTCGGCCGCGAACAGCTCCCCGCCGCCTACCGCGCCAAGCTCGACAAGTTCCAGTACACCAAGTGGAGCTTGTACGGGCTGCACCTCGCGCTCAACGAGAGCCCGCGCTTCGCCGCCGAGAAATTCGATCCGAACATCAACCGGGTGCAGAAATGGAGCATCGGCGCGGAGACGATGGACGACCTGTTCTCCGCGCACGAGGACACCAAGGCCGGGCGCGTGCCGAAGGTGATCCAGTTCGGTGCGGGTCCCCTGAGCCTACTCGATCCGACGCAGGCGCCGCCAGGCAAGCACACGACCTATGCCTGGCATGTGCTGCCGATCGATCCCGACATCGGCGATCAGAGCTACGCGGACTTCAAGGAAGAGTTCGCCGACAAGATTCTCGATACCTGGGCCAAGGTGTGCCCGAACATGACGTCGAAGAACGTGCTCGGGCGCTACATCTACACCGGACAGGAATACGTCCAGGAATTGCCCAATATGCGCGAGGGCGACATCTTCATGGGCGCCTTCAACGCCGACCAGGTGATGTACAACCACTTCGGCTACCGCTCGCCGATCGACGGCCTTTATAACGCCGGTTCGGCCGGCCATCCGGGCGGCGCCATCTCCGGCGGCGCCGGCTATATCAGCGCCGGCGTGATCGCCGAGGACCTCGGGATCAAGCCCTGGTGGACGCCGTGGAATGCGCGGTCGGCGCTGGAAGAACACGCACGAAAGAACGCCGCATGACCGACCTGCAAAATATCGTCTTCCCGTCGCTCAAGGACCGCGTGGTGATCGTCACCGGCGCGGGCCAGGGCATCGGCCGCGTCTTCGCCAAGGCCTTCGCGACGGCCGGCGCGCGCGCCGTCATCGCCGAGTTGAACGAAAGCAAGGCCGCTGCGGTGGCCGCGGAAATCATGAGGGCCGGCGGCCAGGCGCTGGCGGTGACCACCGACGTCGCCGATGAAGCTTCGATCAAAGAGATGATCGAAATCGTCCAAGACGAATACGGCCGCATCGACGTTCTCGTGAACAATGCCGGCATCTTCTCGACCCTGGAAATGCGCCCCTTCGATCAGATCCCGCTGGAGGAGTGGGAGCGCGTGCTGCGCGTCAACCTCACCGGCCCGTTCCTGTGCGCGCGCGCCGTGCTGCCGGCGATGCGGCGCGCCAAATGGGGCCGCATCATCAACATCGCCTCCGGCGCGGTGCGGCTCGGGCGGCCGAATTATCTGCACTACATCGCCACCAAGGCGGCGCTGTCCGGCATGAGCCTGTCGATGGCGCGCGAGCTCGGGCCCGACGGCATCACCGTCAACGCCATCCTGCCGGGCGCGACCTTCACCGAGATCGAGCGCAAGACGGTGACGCCGCAGCAGAAGGAGCGCATCGTCGCCATGCAGTGTATCCCGCGCGCGGAAGTGCCGGAGGACCTGGTCGGCGCCGCGCTGTTCCTGGCCTCGGACGCGGCCGCCTTCGTCACCGGGCAGAGCATCAACCTCGACGGCGGCGTGACCGGATCGTGAATTCATACGAGCAACCCCCCTTCGTACCCCCCCCCTTAATGGGGGTGGTTCTGGGGGGGGGACATGCGATATAGAATAGACCCCCACCCGGCACGCTTCGCGTGCCGACCTCCCCCTTGCAGGGGGAGGTGAAAAAAGAAGCGCGTGCTGGAGTGTTTTTGATGACCCCGACCGTCGCCATTGTCGCGCCGGGCAGCATGGGCGCCGGCATCGGCCGCCGTCTCGCCGAGAATAAGGTGACCGTGCTCACCTCGCTCGCCGGCCGCAGCGAGGCGACTTCGTTACGCGCGCGCGAGGCCGGCATGCTGCCGGTCGGCGAGACGCAATTGAGCGAGGCCGATTTCTTCCTGTCGATCGTGCCGCCGGGCGAGGCGCTCGGCCTGGCGCGGCGGCTGGCGCCTACCTTGCGCGCATCCAACAAGAAGACCGTCTATGTCGACTGCAACGCGGTCAATCCGACGAGCATGCAAGGCATCGCCGAGGTGATCGCCACCACCGGCTGCCCCTTCGTTGGCGCCGGCATCATCGGTCCACCGCCCAAGCCCGGCTCGACGAATACGCACATCTACGCCTCCGGCGCGGCCGCGCACGACCTCGCGCGGCTCAACGACCACGGGCTGATCGTGCGCGTGCTGGAAGGGCCGGTCACCGCGGCCTCGGCGCTCAAGATGTCCTATGCCGGCATCACCAAGGGCTTCACGGCGCTCGGCGCCGCCATGCTGCTGGCGGCGACGCGCAACGGCTCGGCTGAGGCGCTCAAGGCCGAGCTCGCCGAAAGCCGGCCCGACCTGTTGAAATACCTGTCGGGCAACATCCCGGCCATGTATTCCAAGGCCTATCGCTGGGTGGCGGAGCTGGACGAGATCGCCGGCTTCGTCGGGAAGGACAAGCCCGAGCACGCCATGCTGGAAGCGGCCGCGCGGCTGTACGAGCGTATCGCGGCGGACGTCGAGGGCGAGGAAAAGGAAGTCGGCGATCTGGACAAGTTTCTCGGACGGTGATTGCGGCGCGCTGCACAACGTTTAACACTGTCGTTGCCGGGCTTGTCCCGGCGACCCCGCTTAGGAGAGCACGGTGCCCAACTAAGCGGGATGGCCGGGACAAGCCCGGCCATGACAAGCCGCCGGGGACGATGCAATGACCGACCAACCCATCCTCTCCGAACAACGCCCCGGCTACCGCGTCATCACCTTCAACCGGCCGGACAAGCTCAACGCCTTCAACGAGGCGATGCACGCCGCGCTGAAGAAGGCGATCGAGGACGCCGAGGCCGACGAGAGCTGCCGCGCACTCATGATCACCGGCGCGGGCCGCGGCTTCTGCACCGGTCAGGACCTCAACGACCGCCTGGCCAAACCAGGCGAGACGGTCGTGCTCGGCGGCACCCTGGAGGCGCATTACAATCCGCTGGTGCGCAAGCTGCGCGCGCTCCCCTTTCCGGTCGTCGCCGCCGTCAACGGCGTCGCCGCCGGCGCCGGCGCCAATATCGCGCTCGCCTGCGACATCGTGCTGGCGGCGCGCTCGGCGAGCTTCGTGCAGGCCTTCGCCCGCATCGGGCTGGTCCCCGACTCCGGCGGCACCTGGGCGCTGCCGCGCCTGGTCGGCGACGCGCGCGCGCGCGGGCTGGCGCTGCTGGCCGAGCCGCTGCCGGCGGAAAAGGCCGAGCAGTGGGGCCTGATCTGGAAATGCGTGGACGACGCCGCACTGGCGGACGAGGCGCGCAAGCTGTGCGAGCACTTCGCCGCCGCGCCGACGCAGGGGCTGGCGCTGATCAAGCAGGCGCTCAACGCCTCGGCCGGCAATTCGCTCGACGCCCAGCTCGACCTCGAGCGCGACCTCCAGCGCGCGGCAAGCCTGACGCCCGATTACGCCGAGGGCGTGCGCGCCTTCATGGAGAAGCGTAAGCCCAACTTCACCGGCCGCAAGGGGCGCGCCTGATGGACGCCGTGTCGCTCGCCCGCGCCTGCGCCGACGCGATGTGGGCCGAGGACGCCACCAGCCGCGCCGCCGGAATCGAGATCGTGTCGGTCGCGCCCGGCGAAGCCGTGCTGGCAATGACGGTGACCGACGCGATGGCCAACTGGCACGGCACCGCGCATGGCGGCTACATCTTCCTGCTCGCCGATACCGCCTTCGGCTATGCCTGCCACTCGCACAACCAGCGCATGGTGGGCCAGCATTGCAGCATCAGCTATCTCAATCCCGCGCAGAAAGGCGACCGGCTGAGCGCGCACGCCACCGAACGCCAGCGCGCCGGCCGTTCGGGCATCTACGACATCGGCGTGACGCGGCAGGACGGCACGCCGATCGCTGAATTCCGCGGCACCGCGCGCGCGATCGAAGGCTCCTTGCTGCCCGACGCCCCATGACCCACGCCATCGACATCCATACCCACATCGTGCCGGCGGAATTTCCCGCTTATGCCGGCAAACACGGCGGCCAGCAGTGGCCGTCGATGGCGGCGGCGCACGACTGCCACCACAAGAACGTGATGATCGACGGCAAGAACTTCCGCACCGTCACCGACGAATGCTGGGACATCGAGCGGCGGCTCGAGGCGATGGCGGCGATGAAGATCGCGCGCCAGGTGCTGTCGCCGATGCCGGAGCTTTTGTCGTACTGGCTGCCGCTTGACGACGCCATGCCGCTCATCCGCCACGTCAACGACACCATCGCCGCCATGGTGGCGCGCGCGCCGGACAAGTTCATCGGCCTCGGCGGCGTGCCGATGCAGGACCCGGAGGCCGCCGCGCGTGAGCTGGAACGCTTGATGCGCGACGGCTTCCGCGGCGTCGAGCTCGGCAGCAATGTCAACGGCGTTCCGCTCGGCGATGCGCGCTTCGAGCCGTTCTTTGCGGCCGCGGAAGAACTGGGCGCGGCCGTGTTCGTGCACGCGCTGCATCCGTCCGGCAAGGAGCGCATCGTCGGCCCGCCGGGGCTGATGGCCTATATCGGCTTTCCGCTGGAGACCGCCTACAGCATCGCCTCGCTGATCACCGGCGGCACGCTGACGCGGCATCCCCGTTTGAGACTCGCCTTCAGCCACGGCGGCGGCGCTTTCGCCTCGATCCTGCCGCGGCTGGCGCATGGCTGGTCGATCAAGAAGGATTTCGCGGCGCTGATGGGCGCATCGCCTTATGAGCACGCGCGCAGGCTCTATTACGACACGCTGGTCTACGACGCGCCGACGCTGCACCAGCTGATCCAGCTGTTCGGCCTGCGCCAGCTCTGTCTCGGCACCGACTTCCCTTTCGACATCCACGAGCGCCATCCGGTCGAGGCGGTGGCGGCGCTGCACCTGTCCGACGGCGACGTGAAGCTGCTGCATCACGACAACGCCGCGCGTTTCCTGGGAGTGGACTGATGACGGCGAGAGTGCGTGCGCTGCGCAGCGTCGAGCTGGCCTGCACCGACGCCAAGGCCATGACGCGCTTTTTCACAGAGGCGTGGAAGCTGCTGCCCGTGGGCGAAGAAAGCGGCGTCGCTTACCTGCGCGGCTCTGGTGTCTTCCACCATATTCTCAGCATCCGCCAGACGCCGCGCACCGCCCTCATCCGCGTCGTGTTCGACGCCGCCGACCGCGCCACCGTCGATGCGCTGCATACGCAATTGATCGCGCATGGCATCAAGACGATCGAAAGGCCCGCCCCGCTGAAGCAGCCGCACGGCGACTACGGCTTCGGCTACAAGGACCCGGAAGGCCGCAACATGGCGGTGGTGTGCGGCGTCAAGGATCACGCCGACGGCGCCGACCAGCCGGACCGCCCGCGCAAGATCAGCCACATCAATCTCAACAACGGCGACCCGGAGGCGACCTTCGCGGTCTTGCGCGACGGGCTCGGCTTCCGCCTCACCGACACCACCAAGAAGATGCGTTTCCTGTCCTGCAACGCCGACCACCACAGCGTGGTGCTCGGCTTCTCCGGCGGGACCACGCTCAACCACATCGCCTTCGAATTGCCCGACTTCGACGCGGTGATGCGCGGCGCCGGCCGCATGCGCGACGACGGCCGTCCCATCGAATGGGGTCCGGGCCGCCACGGGCCCGGCAACAATGTGTTCTGCTATTTCCTCGGCCCCGAGGACCTGCCGGTCGAATACACTGCCGAGATGCAGCAAATCGACGACAGCTACCGCCCGCGCACGCCGGAGGAATGGACCTGGCCGGCGGGCCGGCTCGACCACTGGGGCATCAGCGCCAAGCCGAGCGACCGCATCGAGAAGGCCGGCGAGAACTATCGCTTCACCGCGGACGGGTGGAAACTGGACGAATGGAAGAAATGACAATGAGGAGCGTTGCGTGAAAAAGGAAATCCGCGTCGGTATCGCGGGCCTCGGCGCCGTCGGCCTCGACGTCGCGCGCCGGCTCATTGACGGCGCCGTGCCCGGCATGACGCTGACCGCGGTCGCCGTGCGCGACGCCGACAAAGCGCGGCGCAACCTGCCGCAGATTGGCGATATGATTGCGCTGCGCACGCCCGAGGCGCTCGCCGACGACTGCGACGTGGTGGTGGAGTGCCTGCCGCCCGCGCTGTTCCGCGAGGTCGCGATCGCCGCCATCGACAAAGGCCGCATCTTCATGCCGCTGTCGGTGGCGCAGCTGCTGGAGCACGGCGACCTGATCGAACGCGCCAAGCAGAAAAGCGCGCGCATCGTGGTGCCGACCGGCGCGTTGATCGGCCTCGACGCGGTACGCGCCGCCGCCGAAGGCGTCATCCATTCGGTGAAAATGGTGACGCGCAAGCCGCCGGCCGGGCTAGAAGGCGCGCCCTATCTGCGCGAGCGCAACATCACGCTCGCCGGCCTCAAAGAGCCGCGCAAGGTGTTCGACGGCTCGGCGCGCGAGGGCGCGCGCGGCTTTCCGACCAACGTCAATGTCGCCGCCGCGCTCAGCCTCGCCGGGGTCGGTCCCGACCGCACCAGGCTGGAGATCTGGGCCGACCCGACGGTGACGCGCAACACGCACACCATCACGGTCGACGCCGACGCCATGCGCTTCACCATGACGATCGAGAACGTACCGTCGGAAAACCCGCGTACGGGAAAGAGCGTGGCGCCGTCCACCGTCGCCGCGCTGCGCGGCCTGGTGTCGGCGCTGAAGGTCGGGAGTTGATCGCCTAAGGCAACTGGTGCACCAGCGACTTGATTGAACGCATCAGCGAGGCGAACTCGCGCCGCTGCAAGACCGCTTCCGCCGTGCGCGGAGGCCGTGGCAATTCGATGGGCCGCGGCTTCTCCGCGGACAATTCGGGGACTTTCTTACGCTTGACGGCCGCAACCGAACGCATGTCGCACCTCCAATGCCGAACAACAAACCCCGAATTTCCTCGCGATAGTTTGCGAGCCCCTTTTCCGCTGGATTGACCTGAATCAAGCTGGCGGTAGCTTCAGCCTATACCCGCAAAAAGATCTTGCGGCGGTATAGATAGCCGGCGAGCGCGACGACGAAGGTCAGCGCCAGCAGGTGCATGATGAGGCCGCCCGTGCCTTCGGTCACCGTATCATCGAACCAGGTCGCCAGGTCGCCGCCGACGAAGCGCTGCGCGAACGGCACGAAGCCGACGACGCCGTTGATGAAATACAGCACGATAGCATTGGCGCCGATCCACGTGAACACGGTGGCCCAGCCCTTGTACCCCCACACGTCGATGACGTGATAGGCGACGCCGAGCAGGATCGCGCTCCAGCCGCCGGCGACCAGCACGAAAGACGAGGTCCAGATCGCCTTGATGATGGGGAATTGCAGCGACCACAGAGTGCCGGCCGCAATCAGCGCGAAGCCGGCGCCGATGAGCCACAACGCTTTCCGTTCGCGCGGCACGCGCTCGTCCTGCAGAAAAAGGCCGGCGAAGACGCCGAGCAGGCAGGTGCCGATCGCCGGCAGCGTGCTGAGCAGGCCTTCAGGGTCGCGCATGCCGTCCCACAGGCGGCCGGGCAGATAATTGCGGTCGATCCAGTTGGCGAGGTTGGCGTCGGGCGCGAACGAGCCGGCGCCGACACCGGGCACCGGCACGAAAGTCATCAGCGCCCAGTAGCCGCCGAGCAGCGCGGCGAAAGTGGCGATGAGCCCGCGCCGGCCGACGCTCAGGAACAGCAGCGAGGCGATCAGGTAGCAGGCAGCGATGCGCTGCAGCACGCCGACATAACGAATGTCGTCCCAGTGCTGGCTGATGCCGCCGTAATAGATGATGCCGAGCCCATAGAGCAGCAGTGCGCGCCGGATCACCCGCAGATGCGCCTGCGCCCGGCCCTCGCGCTCGACCAGTCTGGGCAGCGACAGCACGATGGCCGCGCCGGTGATGAAGATGAAGAGCGGAAAGACCAGGTCGTAGAAAGTGAAGCCTTCCCACTCCGCATGCGTTATCTGCGTGCGCAGGAGATCGCCGAGCGCCTCGAAAACGGGGCCCTTGTTGTCCAGCACGGCGGCAAGCGCGAGAATGGCGCCCTCGCCGCCCAAAATCCAAACGAAGTTGAAACCGCGCAACGCGTCGAGCGAGACGACGCGGCGGGTCTCAAGGGCGAGCGGAACTTCGACATAGCGCATGAAACCGGCCACGGTTGGCGCGATGAATGCAGACGAAAACCAGCAAAGACGGAAATAGTTGCAAAATATGCGCCGCGCGCACGACCGCAGCCTTGATTTGGGTCAAGGGGTCCGGCGCACGGCCAAGGCGCGAAACCTATGGATTTTCCAATCGCTACGGCGCGGCGGCGATTTCCGTTTTGGCCGGCGTACAACGGCCTTTGCCCTCGCGCACCCGGAAGTAGTTCCGGCCGACGAAGGACTTGTCGTAGTGCTGCCACGAGGTCGGGTGGTCGAGCGCCTGCACGCCGGCAAGCGTCACCGCGAACACCGAGCTCTCCATGTCGCGCTCGCGCGGGCCGAGATTGGCGCGCAGCTTGGAGCTCGCATAGTCCACATAGGACACGCGGCGCACGCAGGCGAGGTCCTTGGTGGCGTCGAGCGCGGCCTTCGCCGTCATCAGGTGGTCGGAGTGGTCCTGCGGGTTGATGCGGGTGTCGAGTTCGGCGATGTTGATCTGCACCTGCGCCGCGCTGCCACGCTCATAGTCCATGATCGCACGCAGCGTTTTCACCAGATCGTCCCAGCCGCGATAGGTGGCGGAGCCGTCGACCGCGCGCAGCACGTTGTTGGCGCCGGTGTTCAGGCGCTGCAGCGACTGGTAGCCGGTGTCGAAAAAACCCTCGCCCGACCAGTGCCCGTCCGGCACGCGCAGGAAATAGCTCACCGTGTTGCGATAGCCGACGCGGTAGATGGTGTGGCCGTTGAAGGTCATCGCCGCGACCAGCTTCTCGGACGGCTTGTCGTCGGCGTCCGCCATGAAGCGCACCGCCTGCTCGGCGCCGTTCTCGCGCGCCAGGAACAGCGGATGCTTGCGCCCGCCCATGCCGACGCCGAGCCCAGCATCGCCGGCGGTCACGTGCACGAACACCGTCTTGGCCGCGTCTTCGATCACGTCCTGGAACGCGGTCGGATTCATGAAGAGCTGCCAGTCGTCGGCATGCGCGGCGAAATAGAATGAAACTTTGTCGGGCCGCTGAGTCTCACCGGCCATCGCCGGCAGCGTGCCCATCAGGCACGCAACAAGACATGTTTTCAGAAGCGAGCGCGTTGCCGTCATCCTTGTCCCCCCGGCCACAAGGCGTTTCCTCAACATAAAAATAGAGTAAAGGCAGCGCGTTTCAACAAAGAATAATGGCTGTTTTATGCGGCGCCCGCACTGGATACCGCGATCGCCTGCTCGGCGGCGGCAATTCCCGTAAAATAAGCGCCGTGCGCGGTCGAAAAGTCGTGCGTGGAACAGGCCTCGCCCGCAAAGAAGATGCGCCGGTCGACCGCCGCTGCGAGCTGTTCCCGACACGCGGCCTTGCCCGGCAGCGCGAACGAATACGAGCCGCGCGCAAACGGATCGGCGGCCCATAGATGCATCGGCCCGGGCTTCAGCCGCTTGCCGAAATCGCCGCCCAGCAGCGCGGTGAGTTCCGCCAGCGCAAAATCGAAGAAGGCGCGCTCGCCTTCCTGCTCCAGGCCGGCGGCGAGCCGCCCGCCGAAAAAGACTTCGATCATTGGCCGCCCGAAAGGGCGCAGATGATAGGCCGCGGTCGCGCTCGTATCGGTGCGGCCGAACAGCCGGCTGTCGGGCGGAAACGCGTCGGCGTGGTCGAGCGCGATGAACAGCTTGTCGGCCAAGCCGAGCGGTAGCCCCGCGGCGGCTTCCGTCTTCTGCGGCAGCGCGGGGAAGAACAGATCCTCCGTTTCAGCGATCACCGTGCTCGGCAGCGTGACGATGGCGCGGTCCGCCGCGATCGCGCCTTGCGCCGTCTCGACGCGCAGGCGCCGGCCGGAATGGTCGATGCGCGTGACGGCGCAGCCGAGTGCGAGCGGCACCCCGCGCGCGTGCGCGGCTATCGTCGCACCGTAGCCTTCCACTACGCGCCAGTTCACTTCGGTGTCGGCATAGTTGTCGAAATCGCGCGCCGACACCCGCTCGAGCTCGCCGCCGCTGATAAAGCTGCCGACCGCGCCGATCAGCCCGTTCCAGCGCCCGCCCGTTTCGAGCACGGCGGCGGCGGCGATATCTTTTTCCATCCGCGCAGCGGCGCCGACGCGATCGTGGAAAGCATGCAGCGCCGCGATGAAGGCGCGCTGGTCGGCGAGCGGGAACCCGGTTTCGAGCGAGGGCCGCGTCCACGGCGGCGGCGTCTTGTCGATCGTGCGCCCTTGCGCCTGCGCGATCATGCTCCAAGGATTGCGGTCGGCGGAATGCAGCCAGCCGCAGCCAAGATCGAGCGCGAAGCCGTTGTCGACGGTCCAGGCCCGTCCGCCCAGGCGGTCGCGCGCCTCGACGATGACGCAGTCGATTCCGGCGTCGGTCAGGCGACGGCCGGCGGCAATGCCGGCCGCGCCGCCGCCAACGATAACGACTTCGGTATCGCTGATGCTCATGGTTTAGTCATAGGCCGGCCCCGGCGCCGGGGCCAATGGCGCGGCCCACCGTCCGGTATCTCGCACTGCAAGGTGGCTGGTACCGGCGCCGCAACGAAAGGCGCCCGCCAAGCCAGCAACCCCTGGTTTATCTCCCGCCCGGGTGCCATACTCCATCCGCTGACTTCAATGTGCATCGGGGGATGTCATGCGCTGGAAGTTGGTCGCCGCCTTAATATTTTTGTCGATTGCCCCGATCCAGTCGAGCGCGCAACAGGACGCGTCGCCGGTTTTCGATTGCTCGGATCCAAAATCGGCGACAGGGCTGTTCTGCAAGACGGGGCAACCGGTTTTCTCGAAGACGCCGCTTGCCCAGCAGCCTTCGCAGTACAAGTTGATACCGGAATTATTCGCGCCATACGGATATTCCTATGGCACCTGCCCGGCGCCAGCCTGCCGCTGCGGCTCGGGCGGCTGCTCGGCGCAATGCTGTCTGAATTGAGGGCGCCGCGGCGATGGACAAGTTCGCCGAAGCATTCAAAGCGACCATCGCGGTATTCCACGGCATTATCGCAACCTGGCTGTTTCTGGAATTCAGCGACACCAAGGTCACGGAATTCTACTTCGTCATCCTGCTCGTCTTCTTCACCGTGGCGAATATCTATGTCTGGCGCTTGCTGATCGCCGTTCCGCGACGGCTTTATGCAAAAACGGTCAATGAGGGCAGCGCCGCGGCGGCCCTGCCGGCCGCCGGCGGTCTTGCCGCCACATTCTATAGACCGGGCGAGATTATCGGACTGACCGTCGTGGCATTCGCGGTCGGACTGTGCGCCGCCTACCTGCAAAACAAACAGGTCGTGTTGCGGACCGCGAACCTGGTGATCGATTGGCAGCGCTCCGACGCCCGAAGTCCCTTCTACCTGATGCTCACGCACGTCTCGACCCACACGATGCAGATGCTCGATGCGCGCACGCCGGACGCCGTAGCGGCGGCGAAGGGCAGCGCTTACCTCCGCGTCTTCATGAAAGACATGAAATACGTCTATGAGGGCTATCCGGGCTGGGTGCCGGGCAGGCTCGATCCGCAGGAGGTCATCCTGACGCCGGCCTGCCGGCTGCTGTACGACCCCAATGACGCGACCAAGATCGTTGCCGTTCAACCGATCGAAGGACCCGGCGCCTATTTGAATCTCTCGCTCGCCGCCTCGATCGAAATCATCGACGCGCAAAACGCCTGCCGCAAGCAGCCGTGAGCTGTCCGGCCTAGCGTCGCTAACGCGATCGTTAAAAGCCGCTGTGCCGGATTAGTGGTCGGAGCCGAACATCGGCGCGCCGATCAACACGATCAGCCAGATTGCCGCCAGCGAGCCGAACGCCACGAGCAGTACCGTCATCGTCGCCTCCCGAGTTGAGTCGTATTTTCAAGGAGCCTAGCCGATCCGCGCGGCCTTGCCATCGGGGGAAGGAACTTTAGCGGACGGAATGTCGCACCCAATCCGACGACGCCCGTTTACGCTGAAAACGCGCACTCTCGCGATTAAGCATAGGGCTATTAAACAAGGACATTAAGTTTATCCGCGTTTTTTCCGCCGGTAGCGTGCGGTCGGGGCGACGTTTCGATTGCAGTTTTCAACGAGGGAGAAAGCTTCGGCATGACACCGAACCTTACCCGCGTCACCGCACGCATCACACCAACCGGCATCCGTGCCTGGGCGCTCGCCCTGATGAGTGCGCTTGCGTTGTCGGCCCCAGCCGATGCCGGAGTCATCGACCTTTCGGCCCGCGCGCGGGCCATGAACGTCGCGGTCATCGGCGACTCCGTCGCCAACGATCTCAAGCGCGGCCTGCAGGACCTGTTCGAGCGCAGGCCGCACGTGCGCGTGCTCGACCAGACGCGCTTCGCCACCGGCCTCGTGCGCACCGAATATTTCAATTGGAACGGCACGGTGCGCGACTTCCTCAAACACCAGAATCCCGACGCCATCGTCGTCGTCATCGGCGGCAACGACCGCCAACCGATCCGCGTCAATGGAACTCGCCTCGATCCCTTATCACGGCCTTGGCTGGCCGAATACGAACGGCGCGTCGCTCATTTCATGGACACGGTGAAGCGCTCACGCGCAAAGGTCTATTGGGTCGGGCTGCCGGCCGTGCGCGCGGACAAGCTGAGCGCTGCCTATCGCGTGATGAACGGCGTCTACCGGCGTCAGGCCGCACGTCACGGCTTCGCCTATGTCGACATCTGGAACAAGTTTCTCACTCCCGATGGCGCCTATTCCTCATTCGGACAAAGCCTGGAAGGCGTGAAGCGCCAATTGCGCGAAGACGACGGCATGCACTTTACGCAGGCCGGCCGGCTCCTGTTCGCCCACCACGTCGCGCGCGCGGTCGGGCTGCGCTGATACCGCACACGAGACCCGCGGAGGCCTCTGATGCTGTTCCCAACGCCGCAATTCGCGCTGTTCTTCTTCGCGGTCTTCGTCGCGGCATGGTCGTTGCGCGCCAGCGCAAGCGCGCGCAAGCTGATGCTGCTCGGCGCCAGTTACTTCTTCTACGGCTACTGGGACTGGCGCTTCCTCGCCCTGCTCGCCGGCTCCTCGGCCTTCAACTATGCCGCCGGGCTCGCACTCGCTGGCACGCGCGGCGAGCGCCTGCGCTACCGCATCATGGCGACCGCGGTAGCCGCCAATCTCGGCGTGCTCGGCCTGTTCAAGTACTACAACTTCTTCATCGACAGCCTGACCGATCTTACGCTGGCGCTCGGACTCCAGCGCGACATGCCGTTCCTGGAAATCGTGCTTCCGATCGGCATTTCCTTCTTCACCTTCCAAGGCGTCTCCTACTTGGTCGACGTCTATCGCGGCCATATCCGGCCGGTACGTTCGCCGGTCGATTTGTTCCTCTACATCTCGTTCTTTCCGCAGCTCGTAGCCGGACCGATCGTGCGCGCCGCGCATTTCCTGCCGCAACTCGACAAAGAGCCTGAGCTGAGCCGCGGCGCGGTGGTCACCGGGTTTCTGCTCATCCTGAACGGCATGCTGAAGAAGACCGTGGTAGCGCACTATCTCGCCGCCGACCTGGTCGATCCGGTCTTCGCCGCGCCGGAGCAGGCGAGCAGCGTCGACTTGATCGCCGCCCATTACGGCTATGCGGTGCAGGTTTATTGCGATTTTTCGGCCTACAGCGACATCGCCATCGGCGCCGCCGCCCTGCTCGGCTTCCGCTTCCGAAAGAATTTCGATCGTCCGCTCGCCGCCACCTCACTGACGCAGCTTTGGCAGCGCTGGCACATCTCGCTCTCAACCTGGCTGCGCGATTATCTCTACCGGGCACTGCGCGGCGACAAGCGCGACGCCGGCTGGCGCATGTACCGCAATATTTTTCTCACCATGCTGCTGGGCGGGCTTTGGCACGGCGCCAACTGGACCTTCGTGATTTGGGGCGCCATCCATGGCGTCGGCCTCGGGCTCGAGCGCTTCATCAAAGGCCGCTGGCACGCTTGGCGAACGGCACGGCCGCGGCTTAACGCACTCGGCGCCGCCGCTGCGGCCGCGCAGCCCACGCCGACGCCGGCCGTGGCGCTGTTCGCCGCCGGTATGGGATGGCTCGTTACTTTCCACCTGTTCACCCTCGCCGCCGTCTTTTTCCGAAGCCCGGAATTGGAAGCCGCTTTCACCTATTTCGCGACGATGTTCGCGTTCGAAGGCGGCCCGCGGTTGTTGACGCCGTTCCTGTTCGCGCTCGTTGCCGGCGCGGTGGCGGTGCAATTTCTGTCCGGCAACGGCATTGAGCGGCTCGCCGAGCGGGCGCGCGATCTGCCGGCCTGGATGCTTGGTCTCATGCTCGGCGGTGGCTTGCTGGCGATTCAGACCATCGGGCCGCAGGGCGTCGCGCCCTTTGTCTATTTCCAGTTTTAGAGGACAGCCCATGGTCGACGAGACGCTTGCCTATCCGGAACGCAAGAAGAGCTTTTGGCAGCGTCGCTCGCGCAGCCTGCAGCCGGCGCCCGCGCAAGCCCGTGAGGCGGGCACGGACGACAGCGCCGTGCAGGCGCGGCGCGCCGCCGTCGCCATGCTCGTGGCTTTCGCGCTTTTCGCGCTGTTCGACTCGCGCGGCATCCGCGCCTTCGTCCGTGACTTGCCGGGCAACGCCGTTACGGACACGCTCGTCACTGCTGCCGACGGCTGGCACACGCTGATGCAGCGGCTGGGCCCGGCCGCGCTTGCGCCGGCGGTTCGCGAACGCTTCGACCGTTGGCGTGAGGTCAAGTGGTAGCGCGCGATTGCGCTGGCATCCGGCTGGAAGAAGGCGCTCACATTAGCGCCACTTAGCCCCGCCCCGTTTGACAATCCGGGCGCGGACGCTATCGTTTGCACACATACAAACTCATGCCCGCGGGGTGCGGCTGTCGCCCGCGACCCCGACACGGCATGATCCGGCTGCTTTCCGACCGCGCTATTGGTGCAAGCCATGAAACCCGCGCCGTTCATCCGCCACGTGCCGAAGACCCTCGACGAGGCGGTGAAGATCCTCGCGCAAGTCGCACCGCAAGACGGCCGCGTGCTCGCCGGGGGGCAGAGCCTGGTGCCGATTATGGCGTTCCGGCTGGCCAAACCCGCACATCTGGTCGACATCAACGAGATCGACGGCCTCGACCGGATCGCCAGCGACGGCACGACGCTTTCGATCGGCGCGTGCGTGCGCCACGGCGCGTTTCACAAGTCGGTGGTCGGCAATCCGCTCGGCGCGCTGCTGACTTTTGTCGCGCGCCACATCGCGCATTACCCGATCCGCATGCGCGGCACCTTCTGCGGCAGCCTCGCGCATGCCGACCCCTCCTCCGAATGGTGCCTCACCGCGGCGACGCTCGACGCCACCATCGTCGCCCGCAGCACGCGCGGCGAGCGGCCGATCCCGGCGCGCGAATTCTTTGCCGGCATCATGTCGACCGCACTGGCGGAGGACGAGCTGCTGGCGGAGGTGCGCCTGCCGCTGCTTTCGCCCGATACCAAGTTCGGCTTCAACGAGTTCAGCCGCCGCGCCGGCGACTTCGCCATGAGCGCGGCGCTGGTCACCTACCGGCTGCAAGGCGGCAAGATCGCCGAAGCGCGCGTCGGCGTCGGCGGCGCCGAGCCGTTCCCCAGGCGCATCGCGCAAGCCGAAGCCGCGCTCAACGGCCAGCCGCCCGGCGATAAAGCCTTCCGCGCCGCCGCCGAAGCGGCGGCAAACGCTGTCGAGGCGATGGAGGATCATCAGACCAGCGCCGAGTATCGCCGCGACCTGGTGCGCGCCGTGGTGCGCCGGGCGCTGGAGCATTCCAACAGATGAGCGCGCGCGAACAGCACACCAAAGGTTCCGGCCTGAAGTGGGTCGGCCGCGCCATCCGCCGTCTGGAAGACCCCGCGCTCGTCACCGGCCAGGGCCGCTTCACCGCCGACCTGCCCGCCGCGCACTGGGTGCGCTTCCTGCGCAGCCCGTCCGCCGCCGGCAAGATCGAAAGCGTCAAGGCGCCGCAAGGCGCGACCATGATTACGGCCACCGATCTCAAAGGCGTGAAGCCGATCCTGCCCATGCTGCACAAGTTCAGCTACCGGCCGGTGCCGCAGCAGATTTTGGCCGACGGCGAAGTGCGCTTCGTCGGCGAGGCGGTCGCCGCGGTGGTGGCGGCGAGCGAGGAAGAGGCCGAGGACATCGCCGACGCTGTCGAGCTCGTCATCGGCGACGCCACACCGGTGGTCGATGCGCGCGCCGCGGTCGCGTCCGGCGCGCCGCAAATCCACGCCGAAGCGCCCGGCAATGTCATCCTCGAAGGCCGCATCAAGACCGACGGCTTCGACGGCGTCTGGGCGGGCGCGCACAAGATCGTCAAGGTCGACGCGCGTTCGCGCCGGCAGAACGCCACGCCGATGGAAGCGCGCGCCGCCCATGCCGCCTACGACGCGGCAACCGGCCGCGTGACGCTCACCTGCACCACGCAGATGCCGCATCTGATGCGCACCGCGATCGCCGACGTGCTCGGCATGCCGGAATCGGACCTGCGCGTGATCGCGCCCGACGTCGGCGGCGGCTTCGGCCAGAAGATGTCGCTCTGCGCCGAATACGTCGTGCTGGTGTGGCTGGCGCGCAAGCTCAAATCGTCGGTCGCCTGGACCGAGGACCGGCGCGAAAACCTGATCGCCTCGTTTCATTCGCGCGACCAGACCATCGCGCTGGAAGGCGCCTTCGACAAGGACGCCCGCCTGCTCGCGCTCAAGGCCGACGTGCTGTCCAACATCGGCGCCTATTCCTGCTTTCCCACCACCTCCGGCGTCGAGCCGCTGATGGCGATGGCGGAAATGCCGGGGCCTTACGATTTTCGCCAGTATGAGTGCCGCGCGCGCGGCGCCATCACCAACACCTGCACCATGGCCGCCTATCGCGGCGTATCGCGGCCAGTCATTACCTTCGCGCTGGAAAGATTGATGGACAAGGCGGCGCGCGCCTTCGGCCTGGAGCCGGTCGACATCCGCCGCAAGAACCTGATCGGGACATTCCCCTATGTCTCCGCCGCCGGCCTCAAGTTCGACGAGGCGAGCTACAAACAGACGCTGGAGATGGCGGTCGAGCATGCCGCCCTTCCCGCCTTCCGCAAGCGGCAGGCGGAAGCGCGCAAGCAAGGCCGCTACCTCGGCATCGGCTTTGCGACGTTCTCCGAGCGCACCGGCTACGGCAGCCCGGCCTTTACCGCGCGCGGCATGGCGATCACGCCCGGCTGGGAGACGGTGCATGTCAGCGTCGATCCCTCCGGCTTCATCGAGGCGCGCATCGGCTCCTCGCCGCACGGCCAGGGCTTGCGCACCACGCTGGCGCAGATCATCGCCGACGAGCTCGGCGTCGAGCCGCACAAGATCAAGGTCATTCACGGCGACACCGACACGGCGCCTTACGGTTGGGGCACCTTCGCCAGCCGCTCGCTGGTGATCTCCGGCGGCGCCACGCTGATCGCGGCGCGCAAAGTGCGCGCCAAGCTGATCAAGATCGCCAGCACCATGCTGGAAGCCGCAGCGGACGACATCGTGCTGGAGGACGGCCAGGCCAAGGTGGCCGGTACCGACCGCACGGTATCCATCGCCAAGATGGCGCGCGAAGCCTACACGCAGACGCACCGCTTCAAGGGCGAAATCGAGCCCGGCCTGAGCGAGAGCGGCACCTACGACCCGCCCGGCACGTTTTCGAACGCCTGCCATGTCGCCATCGTCGAGGTGGACGTCGAGACCGGCCGTACACGAATCGAGAAATTTCTCGTCGCCGAGGACGCCGGCCGCATCATCAATCCCATGATCGCCGACGGCCAGGTGCACGGCGGCATCGCGCAGGGCATCGGCAACGCGCTCTTGGAAGAGATCGTCTACGACGACAGCGGCAACCCGTTGACCGCGACGCTCGCCGAATACATGCCGCCGACGGCGCGCGAGGTGCCGGAGATCGAGCTGCACCACATCGAGACGCCGAGCACGGAATCGATCACCAAGGCCAAGGGGCTGGGCGAAGGCGGCTGCATCGGCGCGCCGGCGGCGATCGTGAACGCCATCAACGACGCGCTCAGTCCCTTCGACATCGTCATCGACGAGATGCCGGCGACGCCGCAGCGCGTGCGTGCGGCGCTGCGCAAGGCGGGGGCCGCATGAGCCCGCAACATTTTCAGACGTCGTCCCCGCGAAGGCGGGGACCCAGTACGCACCGCGCTCTCGTTACGACAAGCGCCTACGTTTACTGGATGCCCGCCTTCGCGGGCATGACAGCAGTACATGCGGCTACGGCGGACCAAGATGACTGAAAAATCGTCTATCACCCTCACCATCAACGGCCGCGACCACGCCATCAAGGTCGAGGCGCGCCGCACGCTGGCCGACGCCATCCGCGAGGACTGCGGGCAGACCGGCACGCATATCGGCTGCGAGCACGGCGTCTGCGGCGCCTGCACCGTGATCGTGGACGGCGAGCCGGTGCGCTCCTGCCTGATGTTCGCCGCGCAGGCGGCGGGCAAGCAGATCCGCACAGTGGAAGGCCTCGCCAAGGGCGACACGCTGCATCCAATGCAACAGGCCTTCATGGATCACCACGGCCTGCAATGCGGCTTCTGCACGCCGGGCTTCCTGATGCTGGCGGTGGGCGTGCTCGAGCGCGAACCCGACATCAGCGACGACGACCTCATCGACGTGCTGTCGTCGAACCTGTGCCGCTGCACCGGCTACCAGAACATCATCAAGGCCGTGCGCGCCGCGGCCAAGGAGATGCGGAAGTGAGGCTTCAACCGCTCGTCCCCGCGAAAGCGGGGACCCAGCGCTGGATTCCCGCTTGCGCGGGAATGAGCGGAGTATAGATCGACGCTCGCGATGCCTGAGAAACAGAAATTCATCGGCCGTTCCGTCCCGCGCCTGGAAGACCGGCCGCTGCTGACAGGGCAAGGGCGCTTCGCGGCGGACGTCAGTTTCCCCGGCCAGTGGCACATGCGCGTGGTACGCTCGCCGGTGGCGCACGGGAACATCATTTCGGTCGATGCCGCCGCCGCGCTGGCGCTGCCCGGCGTGCATGCGGTGTGGACTTACAAGGATGTCGCGCACATCCCGCGCATCGGCTTCCGCCTCACCCGCATCGAAGGGCTCACGCCCTACCAGCAGCCGGTGCTGGCCGACGGCGTCGTGCGCTATGTCGGCGAACCGGTCGCCGTCGTCTTTGCCGACGATCCCTATCTCGCCGAAGACGCCGCCGACCTGGTTGCGCTCGACATCGCGCCGCTGGCGCTTGCCGTCACCGAGCCCGGCGTGGTGCGCAAAGCCTACGGCGACATTGAAGCGGCCTTCCGCGATGCGCACGCGGTCGTCAAAGTGGAACTCGCGGTCGGCCGCCACTCCGGCGTACCGATGGAGACGCGCGGCGCCGTCGCCCGCTACGACGAAGCGCGCGACGTGCTGGAAATGCACGGCGCCGCCAAGGTGCCGCACTGGAATCGTGACCAGATCGCGAAGATGCTCGGCCGCGACATCAATTCGGTGCAGCTCTACGAAGGCCATGTCGGCGGCGGCTTCGGCATCCGCGGCGAGCTCTATCCGGAGGACGTGCTGGTCTGCGCCGCCGCGCTCAAATTCAAGCGGCCGATCAAATGGATCGAGGACCGCCGCGAGCATTTGATCTCCGCCAATCACTCGCGCGACCAGGTGCACCGCGTCCGCGCCGCCATCGACGCGCAAGGCCGTATCCTCGGCATCGACGATGAATTCTTCCACGACAACGGCGCCTACATGCGCACGCATGCCGCCACCGTGCCGGACCTCGCCGCCGCCATGCTGCCCGGCCCCTACCGCGTGCCGGCCTATCGCGCCGCCGGCCACATTCGCCTCACCCACAAGACGCCGGCCGGCACCTACCGCGCGCCGGGCCGCTATGAATCGACTTTCGTGCGCGAGCGCCTGATGGATGCCATCGCGGCGAAAGTCGGCATCGACACGGTCGAGGTCCGCCGCCGCAACCTGATCGGCAAAAGCGCGATGCCGTACAATCTCGGCCTCGAGACGCTCGGCACGCACATCGTCTACGACTCCGGCGACTACGCGCTGCTGCTCGACAAGGCCTTGCAGGCGGCCGGCTGGCACAAACTCCAAGCCGAGCTGAAGATGCGCCGCGCCAAAGGCGAGAAGGTCGGCGGCGGCGTCGGCATGTTCGTGGAGAAGAGCGGGCTCGGTCCCTTCGACACCGTGCGCATCGACGTCAAGCGCGACGGCCGCGTCGAGGTGGTCACCGGCGTCGCCTCCATCGGCCAGGGCGTCGAGACCGTGATCGCGCAAATCTGCGCCGACACGCTCGGCGTCGATTACCAGGACATCAACGTGGTGCACGGCCAAACCGACCGCATCGCCAAAGGCATGGGCGCCTTTGCCTCGCGCGTCACCGTCATGTGCGGCGAGGCCACGCGGCTCGCCGCCGTCAAGCTGCGCGAAAAGGCCTTGCAGGCGGCCGCGCCGCTGATGCAGACGAACGCTGGCGCGCTCGACATCGTCGGCGGCGAGATCGTGCGCAGCGGCGGCGGGCCGAGCATGACGCTGGCGGCGCTGGCGCAGCAGGTGTCGGAGGGCTTGAGCGCCGAGGACACCTTCGAGGCCGCGCACATGGTCTATCCTTACGGCGTGCATGTCGCGGCGGTGAAGATCGATGCCGAGACCGGCGGCGTCACCATCGAGCGCTACGTCATCGCCTACGACATCGGCAAAGCGGTGAACCCGAAGCTGGTGGAAGGCCAGATCGCCGGCGGGCTGGCGCAGGGCATCGGCGGCGCGCTGTTCGAGGAGTTCGCCTATGACGAGAGCGGCGAGCCACTGTCGGTCACCTTCGCCGACTACCTGATGCCGACCGCGCGCGAAGTGCCCGATATTTCAGTGCTCATATCGGAAGACGCGCCCAGCCCGCTCAATCCGCTCGGCCTCAAGGGCGCGGGCGAAGGCGGCGCCAACCCGGTCGGTGCGGTGATCGCCTCGGCCATCGACGACGCACTCCAGCGCCCCGGCGCGGTGACACGCCTGCCGGTCACCCCGCAGCGGCTGAAGGCCCTGATGGCCGGGCGCTGAGCTGTCCTGCTAGGCTTGGCCGGCAGGGAGGCGCGCATGGCCGCCAATGACAAAAGCCGCGTGGTGCTGCTGACCGGAGCCGCCGGCGGCCTTGGCACGGTCATGACCCTCGCCCTCTTGGAGGCCGGCCATGCGGTCGCGGCGGTGGACCGCGACGAAGGCGCGCTGGAAAGGCTGTCCGCGGCCGTCGCAGGCCATCGCGATCGTTTCCTTCCCATGCCGGCCGACCTCGCGGCGGAAGCGCAATGCGCCGAAGCCGTCGCCAAGACCATCGCCCATTTCGGCCGCATCGAAGGCCTGATCAACAATGCCAGCATCGGCCCGAGTTCCCTGCGTGACGACGCCGAGAAGAACATCCCGACCATCGAGGAGCTGACGCCGGAAATCTGGGACCGCTTCTTCGCCGTCAATGTGCGCGCGCCGCTGCTGCTGATGCGCGCCGTGCTGGCGCCGATGCGCAAGCAAGGCTGGGGCCGCGTCGTCAACAACACCACCAGCTTCCGCACCATGCTGCGCGTGCTGCCCTATGGCGCCACCAAGTCGGCGCTGGAATCGATGTCGGCCGTGTGGGCCGAGCAGCTCAAGGACACCGGCATCACCGTCAATGTGCTGGTGCCGGGCGGGCCGACCGACACACCGTTCATCGCCGATGGGTCCGGCTGGCGGCGCGAGCAGATGCTGCGGCCGGAGATCATGGGCCCGCCGATCCGCTGGCTAATGTCGGAGGCTTCGAACGGCGTCACCGGCCAGCGCTTCACCGGCGCCGCATGGGACGCTTCACTGCCGGCCGACGAAGCGGCACAACGCGCCCGCCGCGCCATCGGCTGGCCCGAGCTCGCCGCACAAACCGCATGGTGGCCGAAAGGTTAGGCCGGGAAATCCGGCTTGTAGCCGTCCTGCGTCTTTTCGATGCGGCCGGCGAAGGGCAGGCCGACGTGGCCGGGACAAACGAGCGCGCCGCTCGCCGCGCAATGATCGAGAATCTTGCGGCGGCTGGCGCGCGCCTGCTCCGGATCGGAGTTCTTCGGGAAATTCCACTCCGGGCGATAAACCTGCATCAGGTGATGCCAGACGTCGCCGATGAACACGGCCTTCTCGCCGTTGCTCTCGACCTTGAACACGACGTGGCCCGGGGAATGCCCGGGCGCCGAGTCGATCTCGATGAAGTCGTTGAGCCGGTGCGCCCCGCCGCTCACCAGGTCGGCCTTGCCGTATTCCAGGATCGGCACCACGCATTCGCGGAAGGTGCCGAGCTCGGCCGGACCCTGCTTCGGGTCGGCGTCGATCGCCGAGAAATAATCGACGTCGGGCTTGGAGAAGACGTACCGCGCATTCGGGAAGGTCGGCACCCATTTGCCGTCGCGCTGCTGCGTGTTCCAGCCGACATGGTCGTGATGCAGGTGCGTGCACATCACGATGTCGATTTCCTCCGGCCGCGCGCCGGCCGCGGCCAGCCGTTCGAGATAGGGCGTGTTCAGGTCGGTCCAGAACGGCCGGCCGGGCTTCTGCTTGTTGTTGCCGCAGCAGCAGTCGATGAGGATCTTCTTGCCGCCGATCTGCAAGAGCCAGCTGTGCACGGAGAGCTTCGCCAGCTTCTGCTCGGCGTCGTAGTGATGCGGGGCGAGCCAATGTCCGTGCTTGGCAAAATCCTCTTCCGTCATTTCCGGAAACAGCTGCAACATCGGGTAGGTCGGACCGTAGACCTCCTCGATGCGCGTGACGGTCGCGTCGCCGAACTTGAACACCGGCATCTCCTTGCTGCAATCGTTCTGGCCATCGACGGATCGATCAAAGATACTTGACGGTCACGACAGGAGCGTCAAGCCAGCGGGGGTGGGCAAATGGATCTGGGAATCAAAGGGCGGCGGGCGATCGTCACCGGCGGCTCGAGCGGCATCGGCTTCGAAACCGCCCGCGTGTTCCTCGAAGAAGGCGTGCGCGTGGTGATCACCGGCCGCAAAGAAGAAAAGCTCAAGAAGGCGTGCGACGATCTGGCCAAGCGCACCGGCGGCGAGGTGCACGGCGTCGTTGCAGACATGACGAAGGAATCCGACATCGTGAAAATGGTCGCGTTCGCCAAGCAGAAGCTCGGCAGCGTCGACATTCTCGTCAACAACGCCGGCCAGATGTATTCCGGCCGCTTCGCGGCGTTTGACGACAAGGAGATGCAGACGCAGCTCGACACCAAGCTGTTCGGCTTCATGCGTGCGATCCGGGCCGTCTATCCGATGATGAAGGCGCAGAAGTGGGGCCGCATCGTCAACACCATCGGCGGCGCCGGCAAGGAACCCGATCCGTACATGTTCGGCAGCGGCATGACCAACAGCGCGCTGCTTAACTTGACCAAGTCGCTGTCGACCGAGTTCGGCGAGGACAACGTGCTGGTGAACGCCATCTGCCCGGGCTGGGTGGCGACCGATCTGTGGGTGCGCAACACCGAGGGCATGAAGAAGGAGTTCGGTGTGGCGTCGGAAGCCGAGGCCCGCAAGGTCGCGGCCAAGAAAAACGCGCTCGGCCGCATGGGCAAGCCGGAGGAGCTCGCCAACGCCACCGTGTTCCTGTGCTCGGAGCGGGCGAGCTACATCACCGGCGTCTCGCTCAACACCGACGGCGGGCGGCTCAAGGGGTTGTGGTAAATCGCATCCCGGTCATTCCGGGACATCGCGAAGCGATGGACCCAGAATCCATACTCCGCAACACCGGGGCTATGGATTCCGGGCTCGCGGCCACCGATCTCGGGTTTACCCGAGATCGGTAGCCATGGTGCCCAAGTCGGCTAAAGCCGACTTGGGCGGCCGCGCCCCGGAATGACAACTGAAATCGAATTCAGGTTCAGCCCAGCTTCTTCAACAGCCGCGCCACCGTGCGCTGCTCTTCCGCCGTCAGCGGCGTCAGCGTCATGGCGGTGATCTCGGCGGCGACCTTCATCGCCGCCTCGGTGACCGCGCGGCCTTGTTCGGTGAGCGCCACCGCGCGGCGGCGACGGTCGTTCGGATCGTTGAGCGCGCTGACGAAGCCGCGCACGCCCAGGCGATCGACCACGCCCTTGATGGTGGCGGCGTCGAGATAGATCAGCCGGCCGAGGTGGTTCTGCGAGCACGCCCCCACTTCGTAAAGCTTGGCCAGCGCGGCGAACTGGGTCTGCGTCAGCCCCTCGATCATGCGCGAGGTGAAGATCGAGGTGTGGCGCTGCATGGCCACGCGGATCAGGAAGCCGACCTGCTCGTCGAGCACATAGCGGCCGGCCTCGGCGGCCTCCGTCGGGGCGGTCACGACGCTGAACTTGTCTCGCCGCATGCCTGCCCCCACTGCGCCAACACTACCCCGAGTTTCATCAGGTGAGAAATCATGACCGGGAACCCGCCCGGGCGAAAGCCCTATCTTCCTTAGGCCCGAAAAATCCAACAAAATCCGGCTTTCCGCAGAGTTACACCGTCAAATACGCTCTTTGCACGTCCTGATTGGTATCGAGTTGTGCCATGGTGCCGTGCCAGTGGATCTGGCCTTTCTCCAGCACGTAGACGCGGTCGGACACCAGACGGGCAAAATGGATGTTCTGCTCGGAGAGCAGGATCGATAAGCCCTCCTTCTTCAGCTCGACGATGGTGTTGGCCATCTGCTCTACGATCAGCGGGGCGACGCCCTCTGACGGCTCGTCAAGCAGCACCAGCAGCGGATTGCCCATCAGCGTGCGCGCCACAGTGAGCATCTGCTGCTCGCCGCCGCTCATGCGGCCACCCAGGCGGTTCGGCATTTCAGCAAGGTTGGGAAACAGCGTGAACAGTTTTTCCGGCGTCCAGGATGGCGCCGCCGCGCCGTCCGGGAACGTGCGCGGTGGCTGGCGGCCGATGTCGAGGTTCTCCATCACCGTGAGGTCGACGAAGATGCGGCGGTCCTCCGGCGTGAAGCCGAGGCCCCGGCGCGCGATCTCGAACGGCTTCAGGCGCGAGACGTCCTCGCCGTTGAAGTGCACACTGCCCTGGCGCTGTGCGATCAGGCCCATGATCGCCTTCAGCGTGGTCGACTTGCCGGCGCCGTTGCGGCCCATCAGCGCCACCACCTCGCCGCGCGCGACGTGGAAGTTCAGGTCGTAGAGAATGCGCGCGGCGCCGTACCAGGCGCTCAAGGATTCGACCGCGAGCATCGGCTTGAGACTCATGGCGCCGCCCCTTGCGCGTGCGCGAAGGTCTTGCCGGTGCCGAAATAGACTTCCTGCACCTGGGGGTTCTCGCGGATCGCAGCGGCGTCGCCGTCGGCGATCAGCCGGCCGCGCGCCAGCACGATGATCCTGTCGGCATAAGCGAACACCACGTCCATCGAGTGCTCGGTGAACAGCACGGAAATGCCGCGCTCGACCACGAGCTGCTTGACCAGCTTGATCAGGTCGTTGCGCTCGCGCGGCGCCATGCCGGCGGTCGGCTCGTCCATCAGCAGCAGGCGCGGCTCGTTGGCGAGCGCGATGGCGAGCTCGATGCGTTTCACGTCGCCATAAGCGAGCTCGCGGCTCGGCCGGTCGGCGGCTTCGCGCATGCCGACCTGAGCCAGCAGGTCGATCGCACGCTCGCGGTGCAGCGACGCGGCCGGCCGCCACAGCCCATATGTTTCGCGCCCGTGCGAGATCAGCGCCATCTGCACATTCTCGACGACCGTCATGGAGCCGAAGGTGGCGGCGACCTGGAAGGTGCGCCCGACGCCGAGCCGCCAGATGTCGCGCGGCGCGAGTCCGGCGATGTTTTTGTCCTCGAACAGGATCTCGCCCGAGTCGGGCGCGAGCTGGCCGTTGATCATGTTGAAGCAGGTGGACTTGCCCGCGCCGTTCGGCCCGATCAGCGCGAGAAACTCACCGCGCGCGACAGTGAAGCTCACCTGGTTGACGGCGTGCACGCCGCCGAAGGACTTCGACAATGACTTGACCGCGAGCACGCTCATGGCGAGCGCCTCCGGCCGAAAATCTGCGCGACCGCGCCGACGATGCCCTGCGGGAAGGCAAGCACCAGCAGCAGGATGATGAGGCCGAGCAGCGCGCGCCAGTATTCGGTCTGGCGCATCACCGTGTCCTGCAACGTGGCGAACACGGAGGCGCCGACGATCGGGCCGGTCAGCGTCTGGATGCCGCCGAGCAGTACCATCACCAGGCCGTCGATCGAGCGGCCGACATGGATCGTCTCCGGCGAAATCGAGCCTTTGGCGAAGGCGAACAGACCGCCGGCGATGCCGCAGATGCCGCCGGCGATGGCGAAGGCGAGCCAATGCACGCGCTTGACGTCGATGCCGATGGCTTCAGCGCGCAAGGGTGAGTCGCGGCCCGCACGCATGGCGTAGCCGAAGGGCGCGAACAGGAAGCGGCGCAGCAGCAGCACGGCGATAACGGCAATCGCCAGCGTCAACAGGTAGTAGACCGCCGCGCTGTTGAACGGCGGCGGCGGCCACACGCCGATGACGCCGTTGGAGCCGCCGGTGAAGCCTTCCCACTGAAACATGGCCGCCCACACGATCTGCGCAAAGGCAAGCGTCAGCATGGCGAGGTAGACGCCGGACAAGCGCACGGCAAACCAGCCGAACAGCAGCGCGCCGGCGAGCGCGATCAGCGGCGCCGCCACCAATCCCAGCCCCATCGGCACGGCGAGCCATTTCACCATCAAAGCCGCGCCGTAAGCGCCGAGCCCGAAATAGGCCGCATGACCGAACGAATGCATGCCGCCCGGACCCATAATGAAGTGCAAGGAAGTCGCGAAGATCACGGCGATCAGCACGTCGATGCCGAGCACGAGCAGATAGGGCGACGCCTGCGCCAGCAGCGGCAAGCCCATGAGCAGCGCCAGCACGGCCACCGCCAGCGCCTTCAAGCCCGGTGCGGCCGGGCGGATCGGATCCTCGGCCTCGGCGACCGACCGCACCGCGCCTTGCGGCCGGCCGAGCAGCCCGTAAGGCCGCGCGATCAGCACGCCGGCCATCACCAGGAATTCGGCGACCAGCGTGAGCTTGGAGAAGTTGACCGTGATAAAGCCGAAATCGACCACGCCGATGGCGATGCATAGTGCCTTGACCTCGGCGATGATCACGGCGGCCAGATAGGCGCCGGTGATCGAGCCCATGCCGCCGACCACCACCACCACGAAGGCATCGCCAATGGCGATGAGATCGGTGGCCAAGGTCGCGGGCTCGCGCGCCACCTGCAGCGCGCCGCCGAGGCCGGCGAGCGCGGCGCCGAGCGCGAACACCGAGGTGAACAGGATTGCCTGGTTGACGCCGAGCGCGCCGACCATCTCGCGGTCCTGCGTCGCCGCGCGCACCAGCCGGCCGAAGCGCGTCTTGGCCAGCGCGAAGTGCAGCACCAGCAGCACCGCCGGCCCGATCACGATCAGGAAGAGGTCGTAGCTCGGCAGCTGGCGGCCGAAAATCTCGACAGCACCCCGCAGGCCGGGCGCGCGCGGTCCCAGCAGATCCTCCGAGCCCCACAGCCAGAGCGTCGCGTCATTGATCACCAGCACCAGCGCGAAAGTGGCCAGCAACTGGAACAGTTCGGGCGCGCGATAGATTCGGCGCAGCAGGAGAATTTCAATCAGGGCGCCGAGCACACAGACGATGAGCGCGGTCGCGACGATGCCGCCCCAGAAGCCGAGGCCGCCGCCGATCCGCGTGGCGAACGAATAGGCGATGTAGGTCCCCAACATATAGAGGGACCCATGCGCGATATTGATGATGCGGGTGACGCCGAAGATCAGCGACAGGCCGACGGCGATGAAGAACAGGCCCGAGGCGCTGGCGAGCCCGTTGAGCGCCTGAAAGAGGAATGCACTGAGGGTCATCTGGGAAGTGCCGCTTGCACTCTTTCCCTCTCCCCTTGCTTTCGTTCCCTCGCCCCGCGCTTGCGGGGAGAGGGTGCCGAGTGAGCGGAGCGAACGAGGCGGGTGAGGGGCCTGTACGTGAATAGACGCCCCTCACCCGGCTCGCCGCTTTCGCGGCTCGCCACCCTCTCCCCATAAGTATGGGGAGAGGGAAACGAGTTCGGGGCGAGGCTCAGTTTAATTCGCCGACGCCGGCCGCAGCTTCTTCACCTCTTCGGGGCCCGGCAGCACGTCCTTGCCGTCGACATACTTGAAGTCGACCATGGTGCCCTTGCCGCCTTCCATCGCGATCTTGCCGACATAGGCGCCCATGGTGGCCTGATGGTCGCTGGCGCGGTACTCGAACGGCCCGAACGGGCTGTCGAGCTTCAGACCCTTGAACGCTTCGACCAGCTTCTCGGTGTCGGTCGAGCCGGCCTTAGCGATGCCGGCGGCGAGCGATTTGAAGGTCGCATAGCCGACGATCGAACCGAGCCGCGGATAATCGTTGAACTTCTTCTTGTAGGCGTCGACGAAGGCGGTGTGCGCCGGAGTCTTGATCTTGTCCCAGGGATAGCCGGTGACGATCCAGCCGACCGGGGATTCATCCTTGAGCGGATCGAGATATTCCGGTTCGCCGGTCAGCAGGCTCACCACCGTGCGGTTCTTGAACACGCCGCGGGTGTTGCCCTCGCGCACCAGCTTCGACAGATCGGCGCCGAACAGCACGTTGAAGATGGCGTCCGGCTTGGCATCGTCGAGCGCCTGCACCACCGCGCCGGCATCGACCTTGCCGAGCGGCGGCGCTTGCTCGGTGACGAACTCGACGTCGGGCTGCGCCTTCTTCAGCATTGCCTTGAAGTTTTCCGCGGCCGACTGGCCGTATTCGAAGTTCGGATAGACCAACGCCCAGCGCTTCTTCTTGGCGGCCGCCGCGTCCGGAATCAGCATCGCCACCTGCATGTAGGTCGAGGGGCGCAGGCGGAAGGTGTACCGGTTGCCGTTCTGCCAGGTGATCTTGTCGGTCAGCGGCTCGGCGGCGAGGAAGAACACTTTCTTCTGACCGGCGAAATTGGTGACCGCGAGGCCGATATGCGACAGGAACGTGCCGGCGATTATGTTGACGCCTTCGCGCGTCACCAGTTCGTCGGCGGCGCGCACAGCGTCGCCGGGGTTGCCGCCGTCGTCGCGCGAAATCACTTCCAGCTTCTTGCCGAGCACGCCGCCCTTGGCGTTGACCTCGTCGACCGCCATTTCCCAGCCCTTTTTGTAGGGGTCGAGGAACTGCGGCTGGATCTTGTAGCTGTTGAGCTCGCCGATCTTGATGGTGTTCTGCGCGTCGGCTGGTCGGATAAGGCCGAGTGCAAAGGCACCGGCCATCGCCAAGTAGAGTACGGGACGCATCGTGTTCATGACTGAGCTCCCCCTGCGTATCGGCCGACCCGCGTCCGATGCGGATACGCGCCTGTTGACCCTTTAGAACGTTGCGTTCCGCCGCACACGCGGCGAATAGTTTGTATACAAATAGTCTGTTCGACTCTCTTGCTTGTCAAGTTGCCCGGCTGCCCGATGTATCATCAAGCCATCGCGCTTTCTGCTGCGAAAACAGTCACTTTGACCGGCGTGCAGTTGTAGCCGTTGCACGCATTGAGCACGTCGAGCGGGCAGTTCGACAGCCCGATCAGCACGTCCATCATCGCCTCGAACTCGATGTAGTCGCCCGGCTTCGAGCACGGCTCGCCGATATGCCAGCGCCCCTGCTCGCAGTCGTGATGGTAGTTCATGAACAGGTCCATCGTGTCCGGCACGTCCTCCGGCAGCAGGCCGTAAGGCGCGATCGCCTTGGAGATGATTTCGTGACAGCCGTCGCGCGGGCCGAAGCCGAAGGTTTCGTAGAGGAAGCGGTTGCACATCCGGTTGTGCGTGTCGTGCATACCTTTGATCTCGGGGGTCTCCTCGATGATCTTCATCATCGGACGGCAGATGGTGGACATCAGGGTATCGCCGGCGAGCAGCTTGTCGCGCGGGATGTAGGGCTGCCCCGGGGCCGGTACGTAGCGCGTGCGTGAGTAGGAGGTCGACAGCTTTTCACGCAGGTTGGCGAGATTGAAGATCGCCATGTCCACCACCTGCTTGCCTTCGAGATCGGTCACGCGGAAGCGTTGCCCGACTTTCACCTCGACGGCGAGACCCGTCTTCGGCGGCATCACCTTCTCAAAGATCGTTTGCATCGCGCCTCTCCATCACGAACGGTTCTTGTCGCGGAAGCGGTCCATCAGCGGCTTGTCCTGGCCGCCGTCGATTTCGATCATGGTGCCGTTGACCATTTCCATCAATGGCGACGCCAGCATGACGACCAGGTTGGCGACCTCCTCGACCTCGGCGATGCGGCCCATCGGGATCGAGGCCGGCGCCAGCGTGTCGGCTTCCGCGCGCGGAATTTTCATGTCACGCGCCATGGCGTCGACCAGCCCGGCCCAGCGCTCGGTGCGCACCGGGCCCGGATTGACCGCAACGAAGGAGATCTTGTCCTTGCCGTACTGGCCGGCGAGCGAAAGCGTCAGGTTCTGTCCCGCGGCATTGGCCGCGCCTGGGCAGATTTCCCAGTAGGACGGCTTCACGCCGTCATTGCCGATCAGGTTGACCACGCGGCCGCCGCCCTGCTTGCGCATGATCGGCAGCACGTAGCGCAGGCAGCGCACGTAGCCCATGAACTTGAGCTGCAGCCCCTTTTCCCAGTCATCCTCGGTCAGGTGCTCGATCACGCCGCCGGCGGCGGAGCCGGCATTGTTGACCATGATGTCGATGCGGCCGAGCGCCTTGTGCGCCTGCTCGATGAAGTTCTTGGCGTCGGCGTCCTTGCGCAGGTCGGCCGGGATGGCGACGATCTTGCGCCCGGTCGCCTTGGCGATCTCGGCGGCGGCGGCCTCGAGCGGCTCCATGCGGCGCGCGCAGATGGCGACGTCGACGCCTTCCTTGGCGAGCGCGAGCGCGATGCCCTTGCCGATGCCTTCCGAGCCGCCGGTTACCGCCGCGGTCTTGCCCTTGAGTTTGAGATCCATCGCAATTCCTCCGTTGAATTCGATTAGCTGTGCGGTCTGTGCGACATCCAGCGGCCGGCCTCGGCCGCGGCGATCAGGTCGGCAACCGCCGCGTTGAACGCGGCCGGCTCCTCGCTGGTGATGGTGTGCCCCGAGCGCGGTATGACCACGAGGCCCGCCGTCGGCGCGGTGCGCTTGAGGTAAATGCTGGCATCCAGGCACCAGGCGTCCTCGTCGCCGACCAGCACCAAGAGCGGTGGCGAGAACTTCTTCAACTCGGCTTCCAGGTCCCACAGCGTCGGGCGCTTGGCCTGCACCTCGCGCATGGTGAGCGCGTGGCCGACCGGCGAATGCTCGGCCAGCATGCGTGCGAATTCGGCAAAGCCGCGCGGGTCCTTGTTCTTGTGCGTCTGCCGCGTGGCGCCGTCGGCGTATTTCGCCGCCGCCGTTTTGAAATCCTCGGTCTCGAACATCGCCGCCGTCTCGCGCGACTGCGCACGGCCCTGCTCCACGATGGCGCGGTCGGGGCTCGATCCGTAGCCGCAGCCGGCCGCTGTCACGCTGATGCAGCGCCCGGGATGGCGGATGCCGACCAGCAGCGCGGTCAACGCGCCCATCGAATGGCCCACGACATGCGCCTTGTCGATCTTGAGCCCATCCATCAGCGCGATCACGTCGCTGACCGCGAGGTCCTGGCTGTAGCGCGTGGGATCGGTCGGCACGTCGGAAGGCGGATAGCCGCGCTGGCTATAGGTGACGCAGCGGTGGGAGCGGGCAAAATGCCGCATCTGCGGCTCCCAGGTGCGATAGTCGCCGGCATATTCATGCACAAAGACAACGGCGGAGCCCTGCCCTACTTCTTCGTAGAACAACCGAGTGCCATCGCGCGCGGCAATATGCGGCATCTTCTGCTCCGGTCGGCCGGCCGCCAATTATTTGCACACAAACGAAACCGGAGTAAAGTCTGAAAGGCGGTCCGACCGGGCGCAACGTGCGCGGGCATCGCGCGCGCGTTGGTCCGCAACAATCGATTGCGCATTCGTCCGGGGCCGGGCGAAATGCAAACCGAATGGCGCGGCGAGCAATGACCGCGCCTGAACATCAGGGGGAGGCTACCATGCTCACGATATCCCGACGTGCTCTTGCCGTCATCGCGGCCTGCGCGATTGCCGCGGTTGCCGCCGTCCCGGCGCAGGCGCAGCAGAAGCCGGTCATCAAGGTGTCCAGCCTGACGCTGCCGGTGTTCAACCCGCTGGTCTGGAACATCATGAAAGCCAAGGGCTTCGACGCCAGAAACGGCTTCGAGCTCGACGCCAGGCCCTATCCGTCGATCTCGGCGTTCTACGCGGCCTTCGCCACCGGCGAGACCGACGTGCTGATCGGCGGCCCGACCATCCTGCAGAAGCTTTACCAGGAAGGCGTGCCGGTGCGCATCATCGGCACCGGCTTCACGCTCGCCGACCTCGTGATCTTTGCGAAGAACCCGCAGATCAAGTCGCTGATGGACCTGAAGGGCAAGCAGCTCGCGGTCGACATGGGCGGCTCGCAATTCCAGGTCACCAAGATCTACCTGAACGCCAAGGGCGTCGACCTCGGCAAGGACATCACCGTGGTCAACGCCAACTTCGCGGTCGCGCGCGCACAGCTTGAGGCCGACCGCGTCGATGCCGCGCTGGTGATCGAGCCGCTCGCCAGCATCATCATCAAACAGAACCCGAACTGGAACATCATCTTCAACGGAGCCCAGGGCTGGAAGGAAATCACTGGCCAGGACGGCTGGGAAATCGTCACCGCCATGCGCGCCGACGCGATCCAGAAGAACCCGAACGCCCCCAAAATGCTGGTCGCGGCCTTGCAGGACGTGGCGAAGTTCATGGAGACCAACACCGCCGAGGCCGACAAGATCGCCAACGAGACGCTCAAGCTGCCGCCCGGCATCCTGACCGCCGCGCTGGCGAGCAAGCGGCTGGCGATGATCATCAAGCCCGCGTGGGAGCCCGAAACCCGCAAGACCATCACCGACATGATGGAGCGCGCGGTGAAGGCCGGGTTCTACGAGAAGATGCCAGACGCGAAGATCATCTATGCCCCCTAAGGAGCATGCAGAGTCTGTCCCGGTCCTGACCTTTCCGAGACAGACTCTCGTCTCCCTGCTCGTCTTTGCCGTCTGCTGGGAGGCGCTGTCTTATCTGGCGCCGTACTTGGGCATTCCGCCGTTCGCGATTCCCAGCCTGGCGCGCATCGCAAAGGCCATCACGACCATCACG
The DNA here is from genome assembly GCA_022841665.1 of Pseudolabrys sp. Classification (GTDB taxonomy): domain Bacteria; phylum Pseudomonadota; class Alphaproteobacteria; order Rhizobiales; family Xanthobacteraceae; genus Pseudolabrys. The sequence continues at coordinate 75,933 of JALHRB010000005.1, read as the reverse complement.
CCGGTCGACATCGCGGTGACGCTGGCGCGCGTCATCGCGGCGTTGATCGCGTCCTTCGTGCTCGGCCTCGCGCTGGCGATGGCCATGTACCGCTCGGACACGCTCGAAAAGTACCTGCACCCGATGATCCGCATCCTAATGGCGGTGCCGGTGGTGTCGTGGATCCTGTTCGCGGTGCTGTGGTTTCCCGGCGTCGAATTCCGCATCGGCTTCGTGCTGGTGGTGGTGTGCGGGCCGGTATTCCTGGTCGACACGCTCGACGCCATGCGCAGCGTGCCGCGCGAGCTGCGCAGCATGATGCGCTCTTTCCGGCCGACCTCCATTCAGTTCTTCATCAAGCTGATGCTGCCGGCGATCGTGCCGACCATCTTCACGAGCTGGAAGGTGAACATCAGCCTGGCGATCCGTGTGGTCACCATCGCCGAACTGGTCGGCGCGGTGACCGGCATCGGCCATCAGCTTTCGGTGGCGCAGGAACTGTTCTCGGTCGCCGACGTCTTCGCCTGGACCGTGGTGCTGGTCGCGCTGCTGTTCCTGCTCGAAGCCATCGTCGCGCGCGTCGAGCATCGCCTGCTGCGGTGGCGCGCATGAGAAGCAAGGCTGGGCTTTTCTGCTCCCCTCCCCCTTGTGGGGTGGGGTCGGGGGTGGGGGTCCTTGCTTTAAAAAGAGCCCCCCACCCCGACGCCCTTCGGGCGTCGACCCTCCCCACGAGGGGGGAGGGTAAGAAGGAAAGGTGGCGCGCATGACCGGCAAGAACGGCCCTCCCCCCATCCATGTGCGCGGCCTGCGCAAGGTGTTCCGGCAGACCACCACCGGACAGGCGGTGGTCGCCATCGACCGCCTCGACCTCACCATCGCGCCCAAGGAAGTCATCGCCATTGTCGGCCAGACCGGCTGTGGCAAGTCCACCTTTTTCGACCTGATGATCGGGCTGGAGGAGCCGACCGAGGGCTCGATCATGGTCGGCGACAAGAGCCCGTCCAGCGATTTCGATTACTTCCGCGGCAAGATGGCGACCGTGTTCCAGCAGGACCGCCTGCTGCCCTGGCGCTCCGCGCTCGACAACGCCAAGCTGCCGCTCGAGCTGATCGGCCTCCCGGAGGAAGAGCAGCGCGAGCGCGCCCTGACCTGGCTCAACAAGCTCGGCTTAGGGGCCTTCACCAACGCCTATCCGCACGAGCTGTCGGGCGGCATGCGCCAACGCGTCGCCATCGCGCGCGCCTTCTCGGTGCAGCCCGACATCATGCTGGCGGACGAGGCCTTCGGCCATCTCGACGAGGTGACGGCGGCGGAATTGCGCGATACATTCCTGGCGCTGGCGCGCGAATGCGGCTCGACCGCAATCCTGATCACCCATCAACTGGAAGAAGCCATCGCCGTCGGCGACCGCATCGCGGTGTTCGGCAAGTCGGCGAAATTGCTCGCCGACATCCACGTGGCGCAGTGGGACGCGCGCGATTACGGCACCCTGCGCGAGGCGATCCAGCTCACGCTGCAGACGCAGCAGGCGGATGCGAGGTTAGCTCGGGGGTAACTCGCTGTCATTCCGGGGCCGCCCGCAGGGCGGAACCCGGAATCCAGCCACACTCGTTGCCCTGCTTTCTGGATTCCGGGTTCGCGTGCTTCGTACGCGCCCCGGAATGACAGGATCAGCGCGGCGCCAAAATCGCCTTCGCCGCGTTGCCCACTGCCTCTACCGAGTCATCGGTGTCGAGGAAACACACGATGCGGCAGGGGCAGCCTTCCAGCCCCTCGTAGCGCCAGGGGAAGGCGCCGATCAGGCAGCGCTTGCCGAGCATCAGCTCGATGTCGCCGCCGAGATTCTCGGCGTGCAGCAGGCCCTCCTGGAACGCCCAGTTGTGGAACGGAAACACGTCGGCGGTGACTTTCCGCCCGGAACGCTTGTGCGTGTATTCGAACGTGCCGAAGAACTCACCCGGCGTCTTGCCGTGCTTCTTGGTGAACTCCTCGGCGAGGTCGGGCCGCATGGTGCGGATCGATGTGTTCATGGCGTGGTCGCACGAGCCGGTGTCCATCGCCCACCACTTGATCTTCTTCTTCAGCATCCAGTGCAGCGTGTCGAGGTTGGGGCCCGGGTGGTAGCAGAAGTACTTCACCAGATCCTGCTGCGGCTGGCCTTCGTAGTGACGGTGCCAGCCGGTGTGCAGGATGAGAATGTCGCCTTCGCGGATGTCGGCGCCCGCCGACTCGATGATCTCGGGCGTGATCACCGCCCAGTCGTGCATGTGCTTTGAGATGTCGACGACGACGCCGCGGTTGCAGAGGTAGTCGAGCGGCAGATGTGCCATGTCGCCCTTCGGATTGTCGGTCGCGTGCATGGCGCCGTCGAAATGGGTGCCGACATGCAGCGCCGTGTCGATGCGCTGAGCGACGATGCGCACCGTCTGCAGGTTCTGCGCGTAGTACATCTTGTTGCCGGCGTAGCCGACCCAGCCGGGCGTGTGCACGTTCATGACATGTGAGAGGTCGACGATTTTCATGGGCTATTCCCCGATCGCTTCGAAGCAGTTCCAGTCCATCACAGCAGGCCGCGCAGCGCCAGGTGCGCGCCGAGCACGAGCAGGCCGATGAAAAAATACCGGCGGAACGTGGCCGGGCTCACGCGACGGCGGACGATCTGGCCGAGCCACATGCCGAGAGCGGCCGCGACAAGCGCGCCAATCGAAGGAATTATGAGGCCTGCATGAATCTCGCCGGCATGCGAGAGCGCGGCGGCGAGCGTCACGGTCGAGACCGTGAACGAGAGGCCGAGCGCCTGCACCAGCTTGTCGCGCTCTAACTTGAGCGCCTGGACGTAGGGCACGCCGGGTATCGCAAAGACGCCGGTCGCCACCGTGATGGCGCCGGTGGCGATGCCGACGATCATGCCGACCCAGCTCTCCGCGCGGGGCTGCACCGAAAAATGCACGTTGAACAGGCCGAGCCCGGCGTAGACGGCCAGCGCGACGCCGAGCCAGCGCGTCGCCTCGCCGCTGGCGGCGTTCGGCAGCAGCACGGCGCCGATCCATGTCCCGATGCAGATGCCAACCAGCAGCGCCCACATTCGCCGCGCCAGCGCCAGTGCGCCGCCGCCCGCCACCGCTTGCCAGACATTGGTGACCAACGACGGCACCACCAGGATCGCGGCCGCCTGCGCCGGCGTCATCAGCAGGCCGAGCAGCCCGATGGCGACCGTCGGCAGGCCGAGGCCGATGACGCCTTTGACCAGCCCGGCGAGCAGGTAGGCCGCGGCTGTGGCCGCAACGATCGGCAATGAATCCACGTGAAATAACCCGGCGGGCTGACGAAGCAGCACAGACCATGCGCGAAGCGCGTTCGCCCGGCAATGCGCAAAGCCGCAACCCTGCTTTCGATTTTTGCGAAGCCCGGGCGGGCGCGGTCCAGCGCTCCAGGTTCTGGATGAGCCTCGCCAGCAGCCCGCGCAGTTGTCCGATCTCGTCGGCGCTCATGCCGCGCGTCGCGCGCCGATTGATCTTGCCGGCATAAGGCAGGATGTCGTCCTTCAGCGCGCGGCCGCACGCGGTGAGTGTGATGTTGATCTTTCGCGTTGCGCGCGCAGAGGCGAGTTGCGGCGAGCGCCTCAGACTTGCTACTATCGCTCTCGATCCGCGGGGCACCGTGCGTGCGCCCGCGTGCTAGCCGGAACGGCGGTTCCGACCATCGGTCTTCCCCTTAGAGCCACCCCATCGGCGCGCCTATGCGCCCGAGGAGAACCGCCATGTTAGCCGGGCTTTCCGCCATCCTCGGCCTGCTTTTGGCCTTTGCCGTCCCGGCGGCCGCGCAGGAGACGCTGACCGTCTTTGCCGCCGCCTCGCTCAAGAACGCGCTCGACGACGCCAACGCCGCCTTCACCAAAGCCAGCGGGATCAAGGTCACGGCGAGCTATGCCGCCAGCTCCGCGCTCGCCAAGCAGATCGAACAGGGCGCGCCGGCGGACGTGTTCATCTCGGCCGATCTGCAATGGATGGACTATGTCGCCGGAAAGAATCTGCTCAAGACCGGAACGCGCATCAATCTGCTCGGCAACAAACTCGTGCTGATCGCGGCGACCGATGCCAAGCTTGGCAATGTTCAGATCGTCGACGGCTTCGACATCGCCGCCCTCGCCGGCAGCGGCCGCGTCGCGGTGGCGAACGTGCGCGCGGTGCCGGCCGGCATCTATGCCAAAGCCGCGCTGGAGAAGCTCGGCGCCTGGAAGTCGGCCGAGCCGAAGCTGGCGCAGGCTGAGAACGTGCGCGCCACGCTCGCCTTCGTCGCGCGCGGCGAGGCGCAGGTCGGCATCGTCTACGAAACCGACGCCAGGATCGAGCCGCAGGTGAAGATCGTCGGCGTGTTTCCGGAAGGCGCGCACCCGCCGGTGGTCTACCCGGTGGCGGCGACGGCGGCGGCCAAAGCCGCAGCCTCCCGCTATCTCGATTTCCTGCGCGGCGCGGCGGCCAAGGCGATCTTCGAGAAATACGGCTTCAGCTTTTTGAGCAAACCGGTGTCGTGATGACCAACACCACCTTCGCGCTCGTGTCCCGGGCGCGGCGCAGCATGCAATGCTGCGACGCAGACCCGGGACCACCGCAAACTCCGAATCTGGAACGGCCCCGGATCTGCGGTGCAGCGTTGCACGTTGCACCGCGTCCGGGGCAAGACTCCTTTCATGCTTGACCTCACCCCCGACGAATGGACCGCCGTCGCGCTCTCGCTGCGTATCGCGCTGGTGTCGACCGTGGTGGCGCTGCCCTTCGGCATCGCCATCGCCTATGTGCTGGCGCGCAAGAAGTTCTGGGGCAAGGCGCTGCTCGACGCCGTCGTGCACCTGCCGCTGGTGCTGCCGCCGGTGGTGACCGGCTATCTGCTGCTCGTCACCTTCGGCCGCAAGGCGCCGGTGGGCGCGTTCCTCGCCGACACTTTCGGCATCGTGCTCTCGTTCCGCTGGACCGGGGCGGCGCTGGCCTGCGGCGTGATGGCCTTCCCGCTGATGGTGCGCGCGATCCGCCTGTCGATCGAGGCCATCGACCGCCGGCTGGAGGATGCCGCTTCGACGCTCGGCGCCGGTCCGTTGTGGAAGTTCGCCACGGTGACGCTGCCGCTCACGCTGCCCGGCATCATCGCCGGCATGATGCTGGCATTCGCGCGCGCCCTCGGCGAGTTCGGCGCCACCATCACCTTCGTCTCCAACATCCCGGGCGAAACGCAAACCATTTCGGCCGCGATCTACACGCTGACGCAGGTACCGGGCGGCGACGCCGCCGCGCTCGATCTCGTCATCGTCTCTATCGCCATATCGCTCGGCGCACTGATGGCGTCGGAATGGTTCGCGCGCCGCGCCGCCAAACGGCTGCATGGAGAATGACCATGCTGACCGTCACGGTGGAAAAGAGACTGGGGGACTTCGCGCTCGACGCGGCGTTCACGAGCGAGAGCGGCGTCACCGCGCTGTTCGGCGCCTCGGGCACCGGCAAGACCAGCCTCATCGCGATGATCGCCGGGCTGATGAAGCCGGACCGCGGGCGTATCGCGCTCGACGGCGAGACTTTGTTCGACTCAGACGCGCGCATCGACGTGCCGGCGCACAAGCGGCGCATCGGCTGCGTGTTCCAGGAAGGCCGGCTGTTTCCGCATTTGTCGGTGAAACACAATCTCGATTACGGCCGCTGGATGAACGGCCATGCCGCCGACGCCCAGGCCTTCGCGCATGTGGTTGAGCTGCTGGACATCGGCCATCTGCTAGCGCGGCGGCCGGGCAAGCTGTCCGGCGGCGAGCGCCAGCGCGTCGCGGTCGGCCGCGCCTTGCTCGCGCGCCCGCGCCTGCTGCTGCTGGACGAGCCGCTCGCCTCGCTCGACGCCGCGCGCAAGCAGGAAATCCTGCCGTATCTCGAACGCCTGCGCGACGACGCGGGCATCCCCATGATCTATGTCAGCCACGACGCCCACGAGGTGAGACGCATCGCCACGCGCGTGGTGATGCTGGAGGCGGGTAAGGTGGCGGCGGTGGGCCCACCGACCGTCATGCCCCGCGCAGGCGGGACATCCAGTAACGCCTGATCGTCAATTCCTCGCGAGAACCGTTGAGTACTGGATCACCCGCTTTCGCGAGTGATGACAGTGGTACACTGCGGCCATGTTCCCACCCGCCCGCATCGTCTGCCTGACCGAAGAGACCGTAGAGACGCTCTATCTCCTCGGCGAGGAGGCGCGCATCGTCGGCGTGTCGGGCTACGCCGTGCGCCCGCCCCGCGTGCGCAAGGAGAAGCCGCGTGTCTCGGCTTTCATCTCTGCCGACGTGCCGAAGATCCTGGCGCTGGAGCCGGACCTGGTCCTGACTTTTTCCGATCTGCAGGCCGGCATCGTCGCCGACCTGGTGCGCGCCAACGTGGCCGTGCACGCCTTCAACCAGCGCGACCTCGCCGGCATCTTCGCCATGATCCGCACGCTCGGCGCGCTGGTCGGCGCGGCGGCAAAGGCGGACACCCTGGCAGCCTCCCTCGAAGCGCGCGTGGCGGCCGTGCGCGCCAAAAGCGCGCGGCGCTCCGCCCGCCCCCGCGTCTATTTCGAGGAATGGGACGAGCCGATGATCTCCGGTATCCGCTGGGTGTCGGAGCTGATCGAAGCCGCCGGCGGCATCGAGGTGTTCCCGGAGCTGTCGGCCGCTAAGAACGCCAAGGACCGCATCGTTACGCCCGCGCAGGTTATCGCGGCGGCGCCGGAGATCGTCATCGGCTCCTGGTGCGGCAAAAAGTTCGTGCCGGCCAAGGTGGCCGCGCGGCCGGGTTTCGCCGCGGTTCCGGCGGTAGCGGAAGGCTGGCTGCGCGAGATCAAGTCGCCCTTGATTCTCCAGCCGGGGCCGGCGGCGCTCACCGACGGGCTCGACGCCCTGGCGCAAATCGTTGCCGAATGGGTTGAAAGCCGGGGTATGCGGCCCTCTGAATAGGGTCGAAAACGGGTCGAATCCGCTGCCCGGACATGCTACCAAGAGGTCGACTTGGCGACCTCACAAGGACCGACCGCAATGCTGCCCGACAAGAGCCGCGCCGATATCCGCAATGATCTTATCCTCATCGCCTTCCTGATCGCCTTGGGCGTTGCAGCCCGCCTGCTGCCGCACGCGCCGGGCTTCCTGCCGGTCGCCGCCTCGGGCCTGTTCGCCGCGCGCATGCTGCGCATCCCGGCCTTGGCCGTGGTCGTGCCGGTGCTGGCGATGGTGCTGAGCGATGTGGCGCTGCCGGGCGAAGACTGGCGCATCCAGGCGGTCGGCTTCGCCGCCATCGCGATCCCGGCCGTGCTCGGCATCTTCACGCGCCGCTGGCGCGGCGTGCTGCCGGTCGTCGGCACCATGGTCGCCGGCTCGCTCTTGTTTTTCGCCTTCTCGAACGGCGCGGTCTGGGCCTTTAGCGGCATGTATCCGCTCAACGCGCAGGGCCTGACGCAGTGCTACATCGCGGCGCTGCCGTTCCTCGAGAAGACCATGTTGGGCGACCTGTTCTGGACCGGCGTGCTGTTCGGCGGCGCCTGGCTGGTGCAGCACGGCCCGGCGCTGGCGCGCCGCGCGCACTAGCCGAGCTTCTCCTTCCAGCGGTCCACGAACGCCTTGAGGCGCCCGCTCCATGTGGCGGGCTCTTCCGGTTCGGCCAGCCGCAGGCCGACTGTGGTGACCGTCGTGCCGTCGACCTTGTGCGCCAGCAGCGCGATGGGGCCGAGCACGACGATGTCGCCGAGCTTGGCCGGGCGGCCGAGATACTCGACAAAAAAGGCGGCGAGCGTCACGTCGGTGTGGTCCGCGGCGACCTGCAGCCCATAGATGTCGGCAAGGGCGCCGAGCGTCGCCGTGCCCGGCACAAAAAAGTCGCCGAGCAGCGCCGGGTCGGGCTTGGCCGGCGGCGGCATCTCGACGAAGAAACGATCGAGCGCCTGCGCTTTCTCCGGCGGCGCCAGCAGATAGACGTAGTCGCCTTCGCGCACCGGCGCGGCTTCCGCCGGGGTGAGGATTTCCTCGTTGCGGATGACCAGCGTCGGCCGCGCCCAATTCGGGATCAGGCCGCGCCGCAAGAACGGGCTTTTGGCGGATACCGGATAACCGACGATCTCGCGCGCCAACTGGCCGGGCAGGTCGAGCTCGACGCGGCTCGGCGTTGGCTCGACATGGGTGAAGGAGATGTTGAGCTTGCGGGCGGAAAAAGCGACCGTCCAGCCCTGCACCAGCAGCGATAGCAGCACCACGACGAAGGCGACGTCGAAAAACAGGTAAGCCGTCGGTAGGCCGACCAGCATGGGAATCGAGGCGAGGAAAATTCCGACCGCGCCACGCAAGCCCACCCAGGAGATGAAGATCTTCTCCCTGTAGGGGAACTTGAACGGGGCCAGGCACAGGAACACCGCCGCCGGACGCGCGACGAACATCAGCACGAGCGCGACGGCAACCGCGCCTAACAAGCTGTCCGCCAGGCGGTGCGGCCAGGCAAGCAGGCCGAGCAGCACGAACATGACGATCTGCGCGAGCCAGGTGACGGCGTCGAGAAATACGATGACGGAGTTATGCGCCCGCGTCTTCTCGTTGCCTACAACGAGGCCGGCGAGATAGACGGCAAGGAAGCCCGAGCCGTGCACCGCATTGGCGAGGGCGAAAACGACCAGCGCGCTCACCGCCACGAACGGCGCATGCATCCCTTGCGCCAAAGTCAAGCGGTTCAGCACCCAGGCGATGATTTTGCCGCCGGCGTAGCCGATGACGCAGCCCAGAACGGCTTCGCGCAACAGCGAAAGGATTGCGGTCGAGAAGCTGCCGTCGCCGATCAGCAGCATCTGGATCAGCAGCAGCGTCAGGAAGATGGCGAAGGGATCGTTCGTGCCCGATTCGACCTCGAGCACCGCGCGCACGCGCGGCCGCAGGCGCAGGCCACCGGCATTGATAAGGAAAAATACCGCCGCCGCGTCGGTCGAGGCAACCACCGCCCCGACCAGCAAGGATTGCAGCCAGCCGATGTCGAGCGTCAGCTTGGCGACAGGTGCGATCACCAGCGCGGTGACGATGACGCCCACCGTCGCCAGCAGCATCGATGGCGCGAGGACGTTGCGGAACGTCGTCAACCGCGTGCGCAATCCGCCGTCGAACAGGATCAGCGCCAGGGCGATCGAGCCGACGGTATAGGCCATGCCCACGTCGTCGAACTTCAACCCGCCCGGGCCGCCCTCGCCGGCCAGCATGCCCACCAACAAGAAGACCAGCAGCAAGGGGGCGCCGAAACGCAGCGCGATCAGGCTCGACAGGATGCCGGCCAGGACCAGCAGGCTGCCGAGCAGGATGGCAATACTGACCGAATCCAGTGCGCCCATAAGCGCACTATCCCCGATTTATTCGGAAGAGCAATGCGCGGTTGACGCAATAGCTATCAAGGCTAACTGGAAACCTTCCCGAAGGGGACATTCGCAATCAACGCCAACATGGCCTTGGCCATCTCATGCTCGCCCATGACGACATAGGTGGCGCCGTGCTTCCTCAGATGCTCGATTTCGTCGTCCGAATGCGCACGGGCCGCGATCGGGAGAGCCGGATTGAGCTTGCGGGCCTGCTCAACGATCTGGCCGCCCTCGAAGGCGTCGGGCACCGCCACCAGCAGAAAACGCGCGCCCGGCAGATTGCAGGCCGCGAGAACCTCCGGATTGACCGCGTTGCCCCGGATGACCTCCCGGCCCGCGGTGCGGGCCTGCGCTGCGAGGTCGGCATTTTCCTCGACGATCAACAGAGGGCCGATGTCCGGGTTTGGCGACGCCGTAACGAAGCGTCCGACACGGCCGTGCCCGATCAGCACCACGTGGTGCGAGAGCGCCGTCGCCGGGACCGGCTCGCGGCTGGGCTCTGCCGGCGCAGGCGCGGCGGTATCGGGGCCGGTCTCCGCCGGCTTCGCTGCCGCCGGTTTCGCCAGCCAACGGTCGAGCGCGGCAAAGGCCAATGGGTTGAGCAGGATCGAGAGGATGGCCCCCGCCAGGATGAGATCGCGGCCACGCTCGGGCAGCAATTGCAGACTGACGCCGAGACCCGCGAGGATGAACGAGAATTCTCCAATCTGGGCGAGGCTGGCGGAAATCGTCAGCGCTGTCGCGTTTGAATAGCGGAACAGCCGCACAATCAGGAACGCCGCAACCGTTTTGCCGATCACGATGATCAGAAGGGTGGCGATGATGGGCAATGGATCGCGCAACAGAATCGCCGGATCGAACAGCATGCCGACCGAGACGAAGAACAGCACCGCGAAGGCGTCGCGCAGCGGCAATGTTTCCGACGCGGCGCGCTGGCTCAACTCGGACTCGGCCATCATCATGCCGGCGAAGAAGGCGCCCAGCGCGAAGGAGACGTCGAACAGCGTCGCCGCCGCATAGGCGCAGCCGAGCGCAATCGCCAGCACAGACAAGCGGAACAGCTCGCGCGAGCCGGTGTGGGCGACATAATGCAGTACCCAGGGAATGACGCGGCGGCCGACGACCAGCATAAGGACGGCGAAGGCCACGACCTTGCCGATCGTCAGCGCGATCGGGAGCATGAGCGTTTGCAGATCGAAACCCGACACGCCGCTTTTCAAGATCGGCGCCAGCGCCGGCAGCAGCACGAGCGCCAGCACAGTCGCCAGGTCCTCGACGATCAGCCAGCCGACGGCGATGCGCCCGCGCTCGGTGTCGATCAGCCGCCGCTCCTGCAAGGCGCGTAGCAACACCACGGTGGAGGCAACCGACAGCGCGAGCCCGAACACCAGGCCCGCGCCCACGGTCCAGCCGAGCGCGACGGCCAGCCCCAGACCGAGCGCGGTCGCCACCGCGATCTGGGCGACGGCGCCGGGCACGGCGATGGCCTTGACCGACAACAAATCCTTGAACGAAAAGTGCAGGCCGACACCGAACATCAGCAGGATGACGCCGATCTCGGCCAGCTCGTTGGCGATCTGAATGTCGGCGACGAAGCCCGGGGTCGCCGGGCCGATCAGCACGCCGGCGAGCAGATACCCGACCAGCGGGGAGATACGCACGCGCTGCGCCAGCGCGCCCAGGATGAAGGCCAGCACCAGGCCGACAACCACGGTCGAGACCAGGGGCGTATGATGCGGCATCCGCGCGGGAACCTCTCTTCAAGGGAAACGCCCGCAACCCTAACAGGGCTGCGAGGCGTTCGTAACCGCGCGATATGCCACGCTTCTAGAAGTTCACTTTGTCTCCGCCCTTGAGGCTGAGGATCTCGCGCGCGTCGTCGGGCGAGGCAATTTCGAGGCCCAAGCCCTCGAGGATCTTGCGCACCTGCATGACCTGCTGGGCGTTCGACTCGGCGAGCTTGCCGGCCCCGATCCAGAGCGAGTCCTCCATGCCGACGCGGACGTTGCCGCCCATGGAGGCGGCGATGGCCGCCACCCGCATCTGGTTCTGCCCGGCGCCGAGCACCGACCAGTGGTAATTATCGCCGAGCAGGCGGTCGGCGGTGCGTTTCATCATCACCACGTCTTCCGGGTGGCCGCCGATGCCGCCGAGGATGCCGAACACCGACTGCACGAAAACCGGCGGCTTGATCAGGCCGCGGTCGAGAAAATGGCGCAGCGTGTAGAGATGGCCGATGTCGTAGCACTCGACCTCGAAACGCGTGCCGTTCTCGGAGCAGGTGGTGAGGATGTATTCGATGTCGGCGAAGGTGTTCTTGAACATGCCGGCCTTCGAGCGCTCGAGATAGGGTTCCTCCCAGTCGTATTTGAACTTGCCCTTGTAGCGCGGGATCATCGGGTAGAGCCCGAAGTTCATGGTGCCCATGTTGAGCGAGGCCACCTCCGGCTTGAAGGTGGCGGCCGGCTTCACGCGTTCTTCCGCGGTCATGGTGGGCGCGCCGCCGGTTGTGATGTTCACCACCACGTTGGAGCGCTGCTTGATGACCTTGAGGAAGGGGGCGAAGGCCTCCGGCGACTGGTCGGGCCGGCCGTCCTGCGGGTTGCGGGCGTGCAGGTGGACGACCGCAGCGCCAGCTTCGGCTGCACCGATTGCCGCGTCTGCAATCTCCTGCGCCGTCACCGGCAGGTGCGGCGACATCGAAGGCGTGTGAATCGAGCCTGTTACGGCGCAGGTGATGATGACTTTGCGCGACTTCGTCATGAGCTTTCCATCCCGTTGTAGTTTGTCTTTTCGATTGGCAAATAGACTTCGGGCGCGATCCTAGAGTATCAGGCCTGTGCTAGTCACCTGCCGGGCCGCTGCGTCCGGCCTTTGCAGCGTCCCGACATGCGGGACGCCGCCCAAGGCAGAACCGTGAACGACAAGACGCAAACCGCGCCGTCCAGGTTCTCAGGCGTGTTGATCGGCGCCCTGTGCGGCACCGGCGCAGCGCTCGGCTGGGCCGCGGGATTCGTCGCGGCAAAACATGGGGTGTCGGTGGGTTTCGCGCCGGCCGATCTCGCTTTCCACCGCTTCTATTGGTCCGGGCTGCTGTTGATCCCGCTGGCGCTGCGCGCCGGCGCAATCCAGCTCGGCGGCATCGGCTGGGGCCGTGGTTTGATCTTGACCGTACTGTCCGGACCGGTGCAGGCGATGCTCGCCTATACCGGCTTCGTGCTGGTGCCGCTCGGCCACGGCACCACCATCCAGCCGGCCTGTGCGGCGCTGTTCGGCCTGTTGCTGGCCACGCTGTTGTTAAACGAGAAGCTGACAACGCCGCGAATGATCGGCGGCGCGACCATCATCGCCGGCCTGGTGGTGTTCGGCGCGGAATCGATCAGCACCATCGGCAGCCATGGCCTCGGCGGCGACCTGTTGTTTGCAATGGCCGGGCTGTTCTGGGCGATCTTCGGCACGCTGCTGCGGCAATGGCGCGTTGCTGGCACGCGCGCGGCCGCGGTGGTGGGCGCGTTGTCGGTGCTGGTCTTTGCGCCGATGTATGTTCTGTTCATCGGGTTCGACACCATGTTCAAGATGAGCGTGATGGAGAACCTGCTGCAGGCGGTGGTGCAGGGCCTGCTCGCCGGCGCGCTGCCGATCTACCTGTTCGCGCGCTCGGTGACCTTGCTCGGGGCCGGCCGCGCCGCCACCTTCCCGGCGCTGGTTCCCGGCTTCTCGTTGATCGTCGGCTATCTCGCGCTCGGGGCCGTTCCGAGCTGGCCGCAGCTCGCCGGCCTGGCGATCGTGCTGGTGGGGTTCCGCTTCGTGGTTCGGTAAATCACTCCGGTCCCGCATACTTTCCCGCCGTCTGCGGGAACATGTTCTTAACGATCTTGAACTTGGAGATGTCGACCGTCGCATCCATATGCAGGAAGATGATGGCATCGCGCAGAACCTTCTCGATGCCGAAGTCGAGCATGACGCCGTTGCCGCCGTGCAGTTCGACCGCGTGCTGCGCGACTTTCATGATTTCCTCAGAGGCAAACAACTTGGCCATGTTGCACAGCACCTCGGCCTCAGGAGCGTTGTCGTCCACCGCGCGCGCCGCGCGCTCGGTGAGCGCGCGCACCGCCTCGATGCGCGTCGCCATGTCGCCGAGCCGCAGCGCCACCGCCTGATGCTTGATCAGGATGCGGCCGCCCTGCACGTAATTCTGCACATAATCGGCGGTCGCCTCGAAGGCGCGCACGCCGACGCCGAGATTCTTCGCAGCCTGGATGATCTTGCCGGGACGGAAGTAGATGCCGGCCTTGCCGAGCGCGTCGTCCTGCGCGAGCAGGTGATCGTCGGGTACGAACATGTCCTCGAACACCATCTCGCCGTTGTTCATGAAGCGGCAACCGAGCGTCTCGTTGCAGCGCGCCACCGTGAAGCCCTTGGTGTCGCGCGGCACCAGGAACGAGGAGGTGCCCTGCAGCATCCCGACCTTGGGATTGGTGTTGGCATAGACGACGTATAGGCCGGCGTCGTAGCCGTTGGAGATGAACTGCTTGCGGCCGTTGATCACCCAGCCGCCGTTGACCTTTGCCGCCTTGGTCTGCATCGCCGCTTCCGGCACGTTGTAAGGTAGCCAGCGGTCGGAGGCGCCGCGCGGCTCGGTCAGGCAATGCGCCATCAGGAACTGCGGGTCCTCGACCAGGCGCTTGAACCATTTCTCCTGCAGATGGCGCGGGGCCAACTGTCGCAGCAGCACCGACACCTTCCAGTTCTGAACCAATTTGTCGGCCAGACCTGAATCGCCGCGCGCGATCTCTTCCGCGATCATGGCGAAGGTGGAAACCTCGGCGCCCTTCTCAAGTTCGATGCCGCCGAACTCCTCCGGCACGCCAAGCGCGCGGATGCCGATCTTCTCGGCCTCTCCCAGGATGCTGGCGGGAAGCCGGTCCTCCGGAGTCATCGACCACTCACGCTGCCAATTCTCGCGGATGAAAGGCAATACCACTTCGTCCACGAAATCGCGGCAGCTCTGCCGCATCATCCGCTGCTCTTCCGACAAACCCCGGTCGTACATGTGCATAACCCCTTGCAGCCACCTGTGCCGAATGCCCGGCGGCGGCCTGAATTTGATATTGATCCGGTTCGGTGGCGATTTCTACGGGGGCTCGGCCGGAGCGCGCGCATGGACGACGTCCAGCAACTGACCGCAACGATCGCCGATGCCCTGCATGCGGTCGGGCAGGAACTGACTTCGGTCCGTCTGCTGTTGCAGTTCGGTATGATCTTCTTCGCCGCCGTGCTCGGCACGGCGGCCGCCCGCATGCTCCGCCGTCGCGTCGATGTCGCCGCCCTGAGCACGCGCTGGCCGCCGCTGCTGCAGAAGCTCGCCGGACTGCTGCTTGCCAATCTGGCGACTATCATATTCGTGCTCGCACTGGCCGTTCTGCGCGGCATCATGCTGTCGATCACCTGGCCGAGCGCCTCCTACCTGCTCGGCGTCGCCGGCAGCCTCGCCACAGCCTGGGTCGTGATCGCACTGGTGGCCGGGCTGATCCGCAATCAGTTCGTGTACCGGTTGGTGGCAATTTCGGCCTGGAGCATCGCGGCGCTCAGCATCCTCGACCTGCTCGAGCCGACGGTGGCCGCGCTCAACTCGGTCGGCATCATGTTCGGCGGCCTGCGCATCACGCCCCTCTTGGTGATCAAGACCAGCGTGCTGCTGATGCTGACTTTGTGGCTCGCCAGCGCGGCCGGCGACTTCCTCGACCGCCGGCTGCAGGCTTCGACCGATTTGACGCCGTCGATTCAGGTGCTGATGAGCAAGCTGGTCCGGCTGGTGCTCGTCACCTTCGCGATCGTGATCGTGCTGTCGACCGTCGGCATCGACCTGTCGGCGCTGGCCTTCTTCACAGGCGCGGTCGGCGTCGGCGTCGGCCTCGGCCTGCAGAAGATCGTGTCCAACCTGGTGAGCGGCATCATCCTGCTCGCCGACAAGTCGATCAAGCCGGGCGACGTGATCTCGGTCGGCGACCATTTCGGCCGCGTCGGCAACATGGGCGCGCGCTACACCTCGGTCGACACGCGCGACGGCCGCGAATACCTGATTCCGAACGAAGACTTCATCACCCAGCGCGTGGCGAACTGGACCTATTCGAGCGATCTGGTGCGGCTGTTCGTCAAGTTCAACACCACCTACGACAGCGACCCACGCCAGGCGATCCATGCCGCGGTGGAGGCGGCAACCGGCATCGAGCGCGTGCTGAAGAAGCCGGCGCCGCAGTGTATGCTCGCCGCCTTCGGCACGACCTCGATCGAATACGAGCTATGGTTCTGGATTCGTGACCCCGCCGCCGGCGTCGTCAATGTCAAGAGCGATGTGCTGCTGGCGCTGTGGGACACGCTTGCGCACCAAGGCGTCAAAATCCCGAAGCCGGGACCGGCGCGCGTGATCTACGAGATGGCGCGCGAGGACGAGCCGGAACCGCCAAAGGACCAGGACGGCGGCAATGACGCGCCGCCGCCGCCACGCTCGCCGTTTCCGGCCTAGAAGCTTACGCAGCTTTCCTTGAGGCCAAAAACTCGCCCATACGGCCGAGCGCCTTCAGGATGTTCTCAGTCGAGTTGGCGTAAGACAGCCGCACGTAGCCTTCGCCGAGGATGCCGAAGTCCGGCCCACCGATAATGGCGACGCCGGCATCTTCCAGCAGCGCGGAGGCGAGCGCCTTGGCCTTCCAGCCGGTGCGCTTGACGTTGGGAAAGGCGTAGAAGGCGCCTTTGGGCGTGGCACAGGACACGCCGGGCAATTTGTTCAGGCCCTCGACCACGACTTTGCGCCGCTTGTCGAACTCGGCGATCATCTTATGCACCTCGTCCTGCGGACCTTTCAGTGCCGCCAAGCCGGCATATTGCGCGGAGGCGTTCACGCAGGAGTGCAGATTGACCGCGAGCTTGCGCGCGTAGTCGTAGAGCTTGCCCGGCCAAACCGCGTAGCCGAGCCGCCAGCCGGTCATGGCATAGGTCTTCGACCAGCCGTTGAGCAGGATCAGCCGGTCGCGGATCGACGGGTACGACAGCAGGCACACATGCGTCTCGCCGTCGTAGACCATGTGGTCGTAGATCTCGTCCGACATGAGGGCGACGTTGGGCCACTTCTCGAGGCCGGCGACGAGCTTGTCGACTTCAGCCTTTCCGGTGACGCCACCGGTCGGATTGGCCGGCGAGTTGAGAATCAACAGCCGCGTCTTCGGCGTGATCAGGCCGAGCGTCTCTTCGGCTGAGAAGGCGAAGCCGTTCTCCTCGCGGATCGGCACCGGCACCGGCGTCGCGCCGGTGAACTCGATCATCGAGCGATAGATGGGAAAGCCCGGATCCGGATACATGATCTCGACCCCCGGCTCGCCGAACATCAGGATCGACATGAACATGGTCGGCTTGCCGCCGGGCATGATCATCACGCTGTCGGGCGAAACCTCGACCTTGAAGCGCTTGTGCAGGTCGGCGGCCACGGCCTCGCGCAGCGGCGGGATGCCGTTCGCCGGCGTGTAGCCGTGGTGGCCGTCGCGCAGCGCCTTGATTGCGGCCTCGACGATGAACTCGGGCGTGCGGAAGTCGGGCTGGCCGATGCCGAGGTTGATGACGTCGCGGCCCTGCGCGATAAGCGCGTTGGCGCGGGCGAGCACGGCAAAAGCGTTTTCCTCGCCGATGCGGTCGAAGGCCGCGATGGTCTTGAGCATGCGTTTCCTCGCTGGTTTTGGGCGATCTTGCCGGGCGGCGGCGGCCCGCGTCAATCGGGCGATCCCTAGGAGCGCCGGTGGCCGAACTGAAGCTCGGCCATGCGCATGACCTCGAAAATGATCGCCACCGACCAACCGATCAGCAGCACGCCGTTGAGCGAGGTGATCGGGCCGATCAGGCGGGCCTCTTCGGGCGGTAGCGCGTCGCCGTAGCCGAGCGCGGTGTAGTTTTCAAAAGCAAACTCGAACAATCCTGCACCTTTCACGACTAACCCCGATACGGCGTAGTAGGATGCCCACACCGCTATTTCGATCACGTGGGTGCACATCAGGGTTACCATCGTGATGGTCAGCAGCGCTGCCAGCCGCACGAACATGCGGCTTTCGCTCGTCACGCGGGCGGTGTGGCGCGTTGCGACGACGATCACGGCGGTCATCACGCCGTGAATGGCGAAATTCACGAGGCTGACGGCCGCGCCGCCGACGAGGAGATTCCACACCACGATCCGCGCCCCTATTCGCGGCGCAGTTCACCCGATCGGATGCTGAAAATCAAATCGGCCGCGATGGCCCGCCGTCAGGGGTCGCCGCCGTAACGGGACATGTCGCGAAAGAGCTGATAGCGGATGAAGGGATCGGGGTCGTCGCCGATATAGTCGTTGCCGTTATAGACCGGGCCCGCCCGGTAGAGCGACCCGTTGCGGTAGCGCGACGGCGAGGTGACGGTCGAGGCCGTCGCGGTGGCCACGCCTTTCTTTTTCGCCTTGCGCGGCGCGGCGTCGGCCTGCGCGGCGGTGGCTACGACGATACCGACGGCGGCTGCGAGGAGCTTGAGCGGAAGGGACGGCATGGCGGCACCTTTCGGGAGGCGAAGGCGCTTGCTGTAGCGCACCACGACGGCGGCGCAAGGGCGGCGGCGCGGCGCACGATCACATTTGCAGTGTCGGAATAATCGAACGCGCACCGGGTTACACGCGCTGTTGCGGCGCCAGCAGGTCAAAGGTCGCCTCCGCCAGGCTGGCGGTGCCGGTAAGCTGCATGGCGCGGACGAGCTCGATGCGCAGATGTTCGAGCACGGCGGTGACGCCGGCGGCGCCATCCACGGTGAGACCCCAGATCACCGGGCGGCCGATCAGGACTGCACGCGCGCCAAGCGCCAGCGCCTTGAGGATATCGGTGCCGCGGCGAATGCCGCCGTCGACATAGACCTCGGCCTTGCCCGCGAGCGCGGCGGCGATCTCGGGAAGCGCCGCGGCGGTGGTGACCGTCGTGTCGAGATGGCGGCCGCCGTGGTTGGAGACGATGACGGCGCGGGCGCCGCATTCGGCGCACTGCGCAGCGTCGTCCGCACGCAGCACGCCCTTGACCAGCACCGGCATCGGCGAGCGCTTGACCAGCCACTCCAGCTCGCGCCAGGTCGCCGGATGCACCACTCTGCCGGCGAAATCCGGATGATAGGCCGTGCGCGCCATCGGCTGACCGGGCATGTTGATGTTGCGGATTTCGGGTGACGGTTCGTGCTGCTCGCGCGCAGCGCGCGGGCTCCAGCCCGACACCGGCGCATCGACGGTTAGCACCAGCGCGCTGAAGCCGGCGGCGGCCAGCCGGTCGATCAACGCTTCAACCTCCTTGTGCTCCGGCCAGTAGTAGAGCTGAAACCATTGCGGCGCCTTTTTGCGCTCGGCCGCCACGTTCTCGATCGGCACGTTAGAATAGCTCGCCATCACGTAAGGCACACCGGCGGCCGCGGCGCCGCGCGCGGTCGCCGCCTCGCCTTCCGGATGGAACAACTTGTGGCGCCCGGTTGGCGCGACCAGGATCGGCGAGGGATTGGCGTCTCCCAACAACGTGACGCTGGTGTCGATCGCGGTGACGTCGCGCAGCACGCGCGGGCGCAGCCGCAGCGCGCGCCAGGCCGCGATGCTCTCGGCCACGCTGATCTCGTCGTCGGCGCCGGCGGCACAGAACGCGAACGACGCCGGCGGCATCTTCGCACGCGCCGCTTCCTCGAGCGCATCGAAATCGACACAGTCCAAGGCATCCTCCCTCAATGTGCGGCCCGCGAACTCAAGCGCAGGGCACCGATGCACAAACGCATGAACCGCACTGATGATTGCATCACCTAATGGCATTGTCCTGCCGAGCGCAATCGTGGCACGCTTGCGCCCTCTCCTTTGCCGGGATCATTGACCATGGCTTCCATTTCGCCCGCTGAAAAGCGAAGTGCCTTTCGCGCCCTGCACGAGCGCGGCTGCTTCGTCATTCCCAATCCGTGGAATGTCGGAAGCGCGCGCTATCTCCAGGGCCTCGGCTTCAAGGCGCTGGCGACGACCTCGTCCGGTTACGCCCATGCCCAGGGCTATTCCGACGGCGACGTGAGCCGGGACATGGTGCTGGCGCACTGCCGCGAGCTCGCCGCGGCGACCGACGTGCCGCTGAACGCCGACTTCGAGGCCGGCTATGCCGCCGACGCGGACGGCGTGGCCGAGAACGTGCGTCTGTGCGTGGAAACCGGCGTCGCCGGATTGTCGATCGAAGACGCCACCGGCGACGACGCCAACCCGCTCTACGATTTCGACACGGCGCTGGCGCGCGTGCGCGCGGCGCGCGCGGCCATCGACAAGACCGGCAGCGGCGTGGTCTTCACCGCCCGCAGCGAAGGCTTCATCAGAAACCGCCCGGACCTCGACGAGACGATCCGGCGGCTCAAGGCCTTTGCAGACGCCGGCGCCGACTGCCTGTACGCCCCCGGCATCAAGACGCGCGAGCAGATCGAGGCCGTGGTGAAGGCGGTGGCACCCAAGCCGGTGAACCTGCTGATGTCGGCCGCGCTCGGCTTCACGGTGAAGGACATCGAGGCCATGGGCGTGCGCCGCATCAGTGTCGGCGGTACGCTCGCGCGCGCCGCCATGCACGCCTTCATCCGGTCGGCGCGCGATATCGCGGAACGCGGCACGTTCGACAGTTTCGCCGGCGTCATTTCGAACGCCGAGCTCAACGCCTTTTTCCACGACGACCGCGCCAAGCGGTCGAAGCCGTGAGCGAGCACCGCCATCCGCAGACCGGCCAGCCGATCGGCGCGCCGGTCGACGCCACGCCAGCCAGACGCCCGGAGCCGGTCGTGCTGCAAGGCCGCTATGGGCGCGTCGAGAAGCTCGACGCCCGGCACGCCGCCTCGCTGTGGGAGGCGGTGCAAGGCCACGACGCGATGTGGACCTACATGTCGCAATACGGGCCCTTCGCCGGCGCGGCGGAGTTTGCCGCTTGGGTGAAGACGCGGGTGCCGCTCGAAGACCCTTACTCCTACGCTATCGTCGCGCCCGACGAGCGCTGCCTCGGCATCGCAACGCTGATGGAGATCCGTCCGGCGATGCGCGTCGTCGAGGTCGGCCAC
Source organism: Pseudolabrys sp. (assembly GCA_022841665.1). Classification (GTDB taxonomy): domain Bacteria; phylum Pseudomonadota; class Alphaproteobacteria; order Rhizobiales; family Xanthobacteraceae; genus Pseudolabrys. Next base: position 55,461 of record JALHRB010000005.1, on the reverse strand, counting down.
ATCGTCTATGCGCCGGCGCTGCAGCGCACGCCGCTCGGCACCGAGGCGCAGTATCTCCTGGCACGCTATGCCTTCGAGACACTCAGCTACCGGCGCTACGAGTGGAAATGCCACTGGCTCAACGCGGCGTCGCGGCGCGCCGCGCTGCGCTACGGCTTCGTCTACGAAGGCATCCTGCGCCAGCAGATGGTCGCCAAAGGCCGCAACCGCGACACCGCGATCTTCTCCATGCTCGATGGCGAATGGCCCCTGCGCAAGGCGAACTTCGAACGCTGGCTGGCGCCGGAGAATTTTTCCGATGGGCGGCAGATTGCAAGCCTGAGCACGATGAACGGTGCCGGCGCATGAGCGAAGCGTCCGCGGCGACCGCCGGGCTCATGCGGCAACGGGATTTCGTCTTCTTCTGGCTGTCCAGGGTGGCCTCGACCATGGGCTTTCACATGCTTGGGCTCGCCATCGGCTGGCAGCTCTACGAGCTGACCAACAGCGCCTTCGATCTGGGGCTCGTCGGCCTCATCCAGTTCGTGCCGGCGGTCGTGTTCACCCTGCTGATCGGGCACGCCGCGGACCGCTACGACCGGCGGCTGATCGTGCGTTTCGCGCAAGGCATCTACGCCGTCGCCGCGCTGGTGCTCCTCGTTGCGACGGCGACCGGCACGCTCGACCGGAACCTGCTGTTTATCGCGGTCTTCCTGATCGGTTGCGCGCGCGCCTTCGAGCTGCCGACCGCGCATGCGCTGGTGCCCTCGCTCGTGCCGGCGCCGCTGATCGCGCGCGCCATCGCGGCCTGGGCCTCCGCCAATCAGACCGCCGTCATCGCCGGACCGGCGCTTGGCGGGCTGATCTATGCGGTAAGCCCGGTGACGGTGAGCGTCGTCTGCCTGGCGCTATTCGCGCTCGCCATCGTCTGCGTGAGCCTGTTGCGGGTGACGCGCCTGCCCGCCTTGCGCGAGCCGACGACGCTGGCGTCCGTCATGGCCGGCTTCGAATACATCCGCACGCGGCGGCGGCTGCTCGGCGTCGTCACGCTCGACCTGTTTGTCGTGCTGCTCGGCGGCGCCACCGCGCTGCTGCCGATCTACGCCAAGGACATCCTCGACGTCGGCCCAACCGGGCTCGGCCTGTTGCGCGCCGCGCCCGCGGTGGGTGCGCTGGCGATGTCGGTGCTGCTGTCGAACCACCCGATCGAGCGCTATGTCGGCGCCTGGATGTTCCTGGTGGTCGCCATTTTCGGCGTGGCGACGACGGTGTTTGCGGTATCGACCTGGTTCCCGCTCTCGCTCGTCGCGCTGGCCGTGCTCGGCGGCTCGGACGCGGTCAGCGTCGTCATCCGCTACTCGCTGGTGCAGATCGAGACGCCGGACGGCATGCGCGGCCGCGTCGGCGCCATCAATTCGCTGTTCGTGAGCTCGTCCAATACGCTGGGCGAGTTCCGCGCCGGCGCCAATGCCGAATGGTTCGGCGCCGTGGCTTCGGTCCTGATCGGCGGCATCGGCTCGCTCGCGGTCGCGGCCGCCTGGATGGCCATGTTCCCCGATCTGCGTAAGATCGACCGCTTCGAGCCGGCGGACGAAAAGAAGGGCGCGTGATCCCGAAAAGTGGACACCGGTTTTCGGATAAGATCACGCGCAAACGTAAGGACGCAGCATGCACATCCTGATCACCGGCGCGGCGGGCATGATCGGCCGCAAGCTGACCGAGCGGCTGGTCATCGACCGCGCGCTCGCCGGCCAGCCGGTCGAGAAATTGACGCTGATCGACATCGTCGCGCCGGTGCGGCCGGCCGGCTTTTCCGACCACGTGAAGACGCGCGCGGCTGACCTCGCCGACCTGGGCGTCGCGGAAAAGGCCATCTCGGAGCGGCCGGAGGTGATCTATCACCTCGCCGGCGTCGTCTCGGGCGAAGCGGAAACCGACTTCGAAAAAGGCTACCGCGTCAATCTCGACGGCAGCCGCGCGCTGCTGGAAGCGATCCGCAAGACCGAAGGCTACACGCCGAAGGTCATCTTCACGTCGTCGCTGGCGGTGTTCGGCGCGCCCTTCCCCGAGGCCATTCCGGACGACTTCCATCTCACGCCGCTCACCTCCTATGGCACGCAGAAGGCCATGGTCGAGCTGCTGCTCGCCGACTACACGCGGCGCGGCTTCCTGGAAGGCGTCGGCATCCGCCTGCCCTCGATCGTCGTGCGGCCGGGCAAGCCGAACAAGGCGGCTTCCGGCTTCTTCTCCGGCATCATTCGCGAGCCGCTCGCGGGCCAGGAGGCGCTGCTGCCGGTGGCCGAGAGCGTGCTGCACTGGCACGCCAGCCCGCGCTCCGCGGTCGGCTTTCTCATCTATGCGGCCGGGCTCACGCGCGAGCAACTTGGGGACCGCATCAACCTGACCATGCCGGGCGTGTGCTGCACCGTCGGGGAGCAGATCGAGGCGCTGCGGCGCGTCGCCGGCGATCGTGTCGCCGCCCGGATCCGGAAGGCGCCTGACGCGCTGGTCGAGCGCATCGTCGCCGGCTGGCCGCGCCGCTTCGACCCGAAGCGCGCGCTTTCGCTGGGCTTCCGGGTGGAAAAGACCTTCGACGAGATCATCCGCGCCCATATCGAGGACGAGCTGGGCGGGAAGGTCGGGTAGTTCCAAACATTGTCATGGCCGGGCAACCGGGTCCGGCCTTCGGCCGGCCCGGCTGTGACACTTGACCCGACCATCTCGCTTAGGGACGCAGTGCCTTCCTGAGCGAGATCACCGGGTCACGGCGCTGCGCGCCGGCCCGGTGATGACAGTTAACTTGCCGCTGCCTCCCCCAATCCCTAAATTGGGGCCATGACCTACGTCGACGCCGCAGTCGCCCCCCTCCGGAAAACCGGCCAGATCAAGATTCACGGCTCCGCCGCCTTCGAGGGCATGCGCAAGGCCGGGCAGCTGACCGCGCGCTGCCTCGACATGCTGACCGAGCACGTCGGCCCGGGCGTGCCGACCGAGCGCATCGACAAGCTCGTCTACGACTACGCCATGGATCACGGCGCCCTGCCGGCGACCATGATGTACCGCGGCTACAAGAAGTCGACCTGCACCTCGCTCAACCATGTGGTTTGCCACGGCATTCCCGGCGACAAGCCGCTCAAGGACGGCGACATCGTCAATATCGACGTGACGCTGATCCTCAACGGCTGGCACGGCGATTCCAGCCGCATGTATCAGATCGGCGAGGTCCCGCGCCGGGCCGAGCGGCTGGTCGAGGTGACGCACGAAGCCATGATGCGCGGCATCAACGTGATCAAGCCGGGCGCCACCACCGGCGACATCGGCCACGCCATCCAGACCTATGTGGAAGCCCAGCACATGAGCGTGGTGCGCGATTTCTGCGGCCACGGCCTCGGCCGGCTGTTCCACGACGAGCCCAACATCGTGCACGTGGGCCGGCCCGGCGAAGGCATCGTGCTCAAGCCCGGCATGTTCTTCACGGTCGAGCCGATGATCAATCTCGGCCGCCCGCACGTGAAGGTACTGTCCGACGGCTGGACCGCCGTCACCCGCGACCGTTCGCTGTCGGCCCAGTTCGAGCACACCGTGGCGGTGACCGAAATCGGCGTCGAGGTGTTCACCTTCTCGCCGGCCGGGCTCGACAAGCCGCCCTACAAGCGCGGCTGATTCCACCCTCGTCCAAACGATACAACTCGACTACAATCATGCCGTGCGTAACGCGGGCGGCGCGGCATGGCGGACAAATATCAGGCTGAAGCTGAGGAAAGCGACGGGCTCGCCGAATCCGCGCCGCATTACCACGGCCACCGCGAGCGCCTGCGCGGCCGCTTCCGCGAGGCCGGGCCGGATTCCGTCAGCGACTACGAACTGCTCGAACTGCTGCTGTTCCGCGCCATCCCGCAGCGCGACGTCAAACCGCTGGCCAAGGAGCTGATCCAGAAATTCGGCTCCTTCGCCGAAGTCATCGCGGCGCCGCGCGCGCGGCTGAAGGAGATCAAGGGTGTCGGCGATTCCGTCGTCGATGAGCTCAAGATCGTGCAGGCGGCGGCGAGCCGGCTGGCGAAAGGCCAGGTGCAGAAGCGGCCGGTGCTGTCATCCTGGTCGAGCGTGCTCGACTACTGCCGTATGGCCATGGCCTATGCCGACAAAGAGCAGTTCCGCCTGCTGTTCCTCGACAAGCGCAACCAGCTCATCGCCGACGAAGTGCAACAGATCGGCACGGTCGATCACACGCCGGTCTATCCGCGCGAGGTGGTCAAGCGCGCGCTCGAATTGTCGGCGACCGCGATCATCCTGGTCCACAACCATCCGTCCGGCGACCCGACGCCCTCACGCGCGGACATCCAGATGACGCAGTCGATCATCGAGGTGGCCAAGCCTCTCGGCATCGCCGTGCACGACCACATCATCGTCGGCAAGGAAGGGCACGCGAGCTTCAAGGGGCTGAAGCTGATCTGAGCTCTTTACCCTCCTCCTTGTGGGGAGGGTAAGCAGCATCTACTGCCTTACCAGCGTGATCGGATCGGCCGTCTCCGGCAGGCGGCGCCAGGTGGTGCCGTCGATCTCCTCGAAGCGCCAGGGATTGCCGCGCGCCGGCACCAGCATCAGCTCGTCGCGGTCGAGACGCCACTGCGCAAAGTTGAGCTGCGCAACCGAGGCGGCGCAGCCGGGCTTCACGGCGAGCGCCAGCGCGTCGCCGGAGGGATTTGCCGACAATGTGAGCGCGCACAGGATCGCGTTGCCCCGGCGCATCGTCCAGTCGCCGGCAAGCTCGGCGGGCGGCTTCGGCGTCGGCCCGGCGGCGGCGGCGTTTTGCAGGAACAGCACGCCGACGCCCGGCGTCGGCGCCTCGTAGATGCCGGTCTCCACCTCGCTGAACTCGACCAGGGCGCGGCCCTGCGCATCGAGCAGGCGCAACAGGTCGTTGTCCGGAAAGACCCAGCCGGCGACCTCGTTCACCAGCGGAAACAACGCGCCGCAACCGGCGTCGAACTCGACCTTGTAGCCCACGGCCGTGCGGTCGGTCTTGAACGTCGCGGTGCAGCGCTTGTCGCGGTCGGCGTTGGAGAATTCCCAGCTTCCAAGGATACCTTGCGCGGCATCGCCCAGCGTGGGCGCCTGCGCGCGCGCCGGCGGCGCGGCAAGCAGGACCGCGGCAAAGGCGATGGTAACGAGGCGAACCATGTCTGACCCCGCGATTGACCGCCCCCTCAGCGCTTGGGCGGCGTTTCCGGCACCGGTGTCAGCGGCGCCTTGCCTGCCGCCCATGCCAGGATGTTGTCGACCACGAGCCGGTCCATCGCCGCGCGCGTCGCCTCGCTGGCTGAACCGAGATGCGGGAACAGCACGACGTGGTCCATCTCGATCAGCTCCTTCGGCACCTGCGGCTCCTTGGCGAACACGTCGAGGCCGGCGGAATAGATGGTGCGGTCCTTCAGCGCCTGGATCAGCGCCGGCTCGTCCACCACCGAGCCGCGCGCCATGTTGATGAGGATGCCGCGCGGCCCGAGCGCCTTGAGCACCTCGGCATTGATCATGTTCTGCGTCGAGGCGCCGCCCGGCACGATGACCATCAGCGTATCGACGTCGCGCGCCATGTCGACGAGCTTGGGATAGTATTTGTAGCTCACGCCGTCCTGCGGCTTGCGGCTGTGATAGACGACCGGCACGCCGAAGGCTTCCAGCCGGCGCGCGATGGCCCTGCCGATGCGGCCCATGCCGACCATGCCGACGGTGCGGTCGCGCAAGGTCGCCTTGGTCAGCGGATAGCCCTTCTCCAGCCACTTGCCGGCGCGCAGATAGCGGTCGGCCTGCGGAAATTCGCGCACCGTGCAGAGCAAGAGCCCGAGCGCGGTGTCGGCCACTTCCTCGTTCAGCACGTCGGGCGTGTTGGTGACGACGATGCCGTGCGCGCCCGCCCATTTGGCGTCGATGTGGTCGTAGCCGACGCCGAAGCTCGAGATCTGCTCGAGCTTGGGGAAGCGCTGCATGAATTCCGGGCCGATGCGCTCACTGGTGTAGGACACGGCGATGGCGCGTACTTTGTCGGCAATCGGCTTCAGGAAGGCGTCCTTGTCGGCCGCGTCGATCAGCTTGTGCAGCGTGACATTGCCTTCGAGCCCGCCGACGATCACCGGCTTCTTGTGTCCGACCAGCAGAACGTCCGGCTTTTCGGCAGCCATGAGCAAACTCCTTTAGACCAGAAAGGTGACGGGTTTTTCGACCAGAGACTTGAACGCCGCCAGCAGTTCGGCGCCGAGCGCGCCGTCGACCACGCGATGGTCGCAGGACAGTGTGACCGTCATCTGGCTGACGAATTTCACGCCGCCGTCTTCGGTCTCGACCGGGGCGCGGCGCGACGCGCCGACCGCCAGGATGGTGGCGTGCGGGGGATTGATGATGGCGGCAAACTCGCGCACGCCGTACATGCCGAGATTGGAGATCGCGGTCGATCCACCCTGGTATTCGTTGGGCTTGAGCTTCTTGACGCGCGCGCGCTCGGCCAGGTCGCGCATCTCGGCGGAGATCGCGGTGAGCGACTTCACGTCGGCGTTGCGCACGACCGGCGTGATCAGGCCGCCGTCGAGCGCCACCGCCACGCCGATGTCGGCATGCGCGAAGCGCAAGGTCCGGTCTTCCGCCCACACGGCGTTGGCGGCCGGCACGCGCATAAGCGCCGCCGCCCAGGCCTTGATGATGAAGTCGTTGAGCGAGAGCTTGAAGGCGGGCGCCCCCACCCTTCCCTCCCCCGCATAGGCGAGCGAACGCTCGCCGTTCGGCGAGCTATGCGGGGGAGGGTTAGGGAGGGGTGGCGCGGCGGCGTTGGCCTCTTCGCGCATCGCCAGCAGGCGGCCGATCTCGATATCGGCGGTGAGATAGAAATGCGGAATGGTCTGCTTGGCCTCGACCAGGCGCCGCGCGATGGTTGCGCGCATGGAGTCGAGCGGCACTTCCTCGTAGGCGACGCCCTCGAACAGCGCCTTCACCTGCGCGGCGCTGGCGCCGGTCGCCATGGTGGCGCCGCGCGATGGCAACGCCTTCTCCACATCGGCCGCGACTATTCTGCCATGCGGTCCGGAGCCCTTGATCTGAGCAAGGCCGATGCCGCGCTCGCCGGCGAGGCGGCGGGCCAGCGGCGTCACCGTGGCACCGCCGATGCGGGCGGGTCCGAAATTGCGCTCGGGTGTACGGACCTCGCGAAGCGGGTCCATGTTGGGGTACGCGAACGAAGCTGCACCCCGTTCGTCCCCGCGCAAGCGGGGACCCGGTTCTTCCTGACTCTGTGCCCTGCCACCTTGGGTTCCCGCTTTCGTGGGAACGAACGCAGGTTGGGATGCGCTCGGAGCAGGAGCTGCCGCGACGGGCGTAGCCACCGCGCCGCCCGCACCTGCGATCACCGCCACCACGGCGCCGACCTTGGCCACCTCGCCGACCTGGAAATTGATCGCCGACAGCGTGCCCGCAAAGGTCGCCGGCACTTCCATCGAGGTCTTGTCGGTCTCGATCTCGAACAGGTTGTCGCCCGGCTTCACGGCGTCGCCGGCCGACTTGAACCACCTCACGATCTTGCCCTCGGCGACCGTCTCGCCGAGCTGCGGCATCAGGACGTCCACGCGATCAATCCCTTCCTTGTCATCACCGGGCCGGCGCGCAGCGCCGTGACCCGGTGATCCCGATTATCGTGTCATAGCCTTGCCTCCCTGAGCGGGATGGCCGGGACAAGCCCGGCCATGACAAGACTGCGAAACCTACCAGCTCACCGACACGTATTGCGTCTCCAGAAACTCCTTCATGCCTTCCTGCGCGCCTTCGCGGCCGAGGCCGGACTGCTTGGTGCCGCCGAACGGCGCCGCTGGGTCGGAGACGAGGCCGCGGTTGAGGCCGACCATGCCGAAGTCGAGCTTCTCGGAGACGCGCATGCCGCGCGAGAGATCCTTGGTGTAGAGATAGGCCACCAGCCCGTATTCGGTGTCGTTGGCGCGCTTGATCGCCTCGGACTCGTCCTTGAAGGTCTGGATCGAGGCGACCGGGCCGAAAATTTCCTCTCTCAGCATCTTGGCGCCGTCCGGCACATTGGTGAGCACGGTCGCCGGATAGAAGAAGCCCGGTCCGTCCGGCGATTTGCCGCCGGTCAGGACCTTGGCGCCCTTGGACACGGCGTCGTCGACCAGCTCGATGACCTTGTCGCGGCCTTCCTTGTTGACCAGCGGCCCGAGCGCGACGCCTTCGTCGAGGCCGTTGCCCATCTTCAGGCCCGCCATCTTGGCGGTGAGCTTCTTCGCAAACTCGTCGTGCACCTTCTCGTGCACGTAGAAGCGGTTCGCAGCCGTGCAGGCTTCGCCCATGTTCCTCATTTTCGCAATCATGGCGCCGTCGATGGCGGCGTCGATGTCGGCATCCTCGAATACGATGAAGGGCGCGTTGCCGCCCAATTCCATCGCCGGCTTCAGGATCTGGTCTGCCGCCTCATGCAGCAGCTTGCGGCCGACTTCGGTCGAGCCGGTGAAGGAGACGACGCGCACGCGGGGATCGTGCAGCATGGCGCTGACCACCTTGCCGGAGGAGCGCGACGGAATGACGTTGACCACGCCGGCCGGCACGCCGGCCTCCTCCAGCGCCGGCATCAGCGCCAGCATGGTGAGCGGGGTGTCGGAGGCGGGCTTCAGCACCACCGGGCAGCCGGCGGCGAGCGCCGGGCCGATCTTGCGGGTGGCCATCGCGGCCGGGAAATTCCACGGCGTCACCAGCACGGCGACGCCCGCCGGCTTGTGCTGCGCGACGATGCGCGCGCCGGAAGCGGGCGCCATCGAGATCTGGCCGATATTGCGCACGGCCTCCTCCGCGTACCAGCGGAAGAACTCGGCCGAATAGGCGACCTCGCCGCGCGAGTCCGGCAGCGCCTTGCCGTTCTCCAGCGTGATCAGCTTGGCGAAGCGCTCGGCGTCGCGCATGATCAGTTCGTAGGCCTTGCGCAGGATCTCGCCGCGCTCGCGCGGCTTGCGGCCCGCCCATGCTTCGAAAGCGCCCTGCGCGGCGTCCACCGCCGCGATGGCGTCATCCACCGTCGCGCTCGCCACACTGGCAATCTTGCGCTCGGTCGCCGGATCGACGACGTCGAAGCGGCCGCCGTCGGAGGATTTGCGCCACTTGCCGCCGATCCAGAGGTCGGTCGGGACGTTGGCGAGGAGGTTCTCGTACATTGTGCGTTTCCTTCTTCGTGTCCCGGGCGCAGCGCAGCGCGAAGCGGTGCGCTGCAGAACCGGGACCATAACAACCCGTGACGGTCCCGGATCAGCGATGCACCGCTTCGCGCTGCATCGCATCCGGGACACGCAAACTCAGCTCTCCAAACTCCGCCTCACCGTCTCGACGATGCGATCCGGCGTCGGCAACACGATGTCTTCCAGGTTGTCGGCTGCCGGCAGCGGAATGTGCGGCGTCGTGATGCGCACCGGCGGGCCGTCGAGCTCGTAGAAGGCCTCGTCCGCCACGATCGACACGATCTCGGCACCCCAGCCGCACAGCCGCGGGTTCTCTTCCACGGTGAACAGCCGGTGAGTCTTGGCCACCGAGCCCAGGATCGTCTGCATGTCGAGCGGCACCAGCGAGCGCACGTCGACCACTTCGGCGTCGATGCCGTGCTCGGCTTTCAGCCTCTCGGCCGCCTCCAGCGCGCGCGGCACCATCAGCGCCAACGCCAGGATGGTGGCGTCCTTGCCCGGACGCAGAACCTTGGCGGTACCGAGCGTGTCGACGATCTCGCCGTCCGGCACCTCGCCCTTGGTGGCGTAGAGCGACTTGTGCTCGAAGAAGATCACGGGATCGGGATCGCGCACGGCGGCGGCCAGCAGCCCGATGACGTCGCGCGGCGACGACGGCGCGACGACCTTGAGCCCCGGGATCATCATGCACCAGTTCTCGACGCTCTGGGAATGCTGCGCGCCGAAGCGCGAGCCGGCGCCGTTGCCGGTGCGAACGACCAACGGACATTTGGTCTGGCCGTTCGACATGTAGCGGCTCTTGGGGAATTCATTGGCGATGTAGTCGAAGCACACCGCAATGAAGTCCGAGAACATGATCTCGGCGATCGGCTTCAAGCCCGTCATGGCCGCGCCCATGGCGGCGCCCAGGATTGCTTGCTCGGAGATCGGGGTGTCGCGCACGCGCAAGGGGCCGAACTGCTCGTACAGGCCGACGGTCGCCTTGAACACGCCGCCGGCTTTCGCCACGTCCTCGCCGAGGAACACGACGTCGGGATCGCGCGCCATTTCTTGCGCGATGCCGCGGATCACCGCGTCGCGATAGGTGATTTCCGGCATATCAGTTTCTCCAGGCCCAGCCGCCGTCGGCGTAGACGTCGGTGGTGAGGATGTCGACCGGCGGAATTGGCGCGGCCTTGCAGGCCTCGGTCGCGTCATCCACTTCCTTGCGCACCTCGGTGTCGATGTCGGACATCTGGTCCTCGCTGATGCCGAATTGCTTCAGCCGCTCGCGGTAGATCTTGATCGGATCGCGCTCTTTCCATTTCTCCAGCTCGCCCTCGGGGCGATACTTGCCCGGGTCGGCGCGCGAATGGCCGCTGTGACGGTAGGTTATGCATTCGATGAGCGACGGACCCTCGCCGGCGCGCGCCTTGGCGAAGGCCTTCTGCGCAGTGCGATAGACCACGTCGGCGTCGTTGCCGTCGATCAGGATGCGCTCGAGCCCATAGGCGGAAGCGCGGTCGGCCGCCGGCTGCGGCACTGCCGTCACGTCGGCGATCGGCGTGTATTCCATGTAGAGATTGTTCTCGCAGACGAAGACCACCGGCAGCTTCCACACCGCGGCGAAATTGAGCGCCTCATGGAAGGCGCCGATATTGGTGGTGCCGTCGCCGAAGAAACAGACCGACACGTCCTTGTGCCCCTTGTACTGCGCGCGCCAGGCGGCGCCACACGCTATGGGAAGATGCGCGCCGATGATGGCGTAGGAGCCCATGACACCATGCTCTTCGGAGGTGAGGTGCATCGAGCCGCCCTTGCCGCGCATCAGGCCGTTGTCGCGCTGCATCAGCTCGCCCAAGACTTTTTCGACCGGCACGCCGCGCGCCAACGTATGGGCGTGGCCGCGATAGGTGCAGAAACTGAGGTCGCCCTTCTGCATGGCTTCGGCAAAGCCGGCAGCAATCGCCTCCTGCCCGAGCGACAGGTGGCTGGTGCCCTTCACCAGATTCTGCAGGAACAGGTCGTAGGCGCGCTGCTCGGCCTCGCGCAGGCGTATTTGCGAGCGGTACAGGGCCAAACGCTTTTCCTCGCCGATATCGTCGTTCAAGCCCAAGGCGGCCGGGGCCGGCGCCCGGTCCTTCGCTGTTGCCATAGTCATTCCTCGATGGGGGCCGAAATCCGTATTGAGGGCGGGAACTTAGCCCCGATGAACGAGGCCCCGCAACTCTCTATTCCAGCGGGCCCTCTACCACGCTTTCGCTGGTCGTGCTCTTGCCCACCTGCCGCTCGCGGTAGAGCAGATAGAGGCCGGAACCGATCACCATGGTTGCGCCGGCGATCGTCCAGCCATTGGGCACGTGGTCGAACACCACATAGCCCAAAATCACCACCCAGATGAGCTGGGTGTAGATGAAGGGCGAAAGCACCGAGGCCGGCGCCAGCCGGTGGCCGGCGATCAGGCAGAAATGCCCGAGGCTGCCCAGGATGCCTGTGGCGACCAGGAGCAGCGCGACCGTCCAGTCCGCCGGCGCCTGCCAGACGAAGGGGATCACCGGCAGCACCAGCAGTGCGCCGATGAAATTGTTGTAGAACAGCGAGGTCTGGTTGGAATCGACCCGCGACACGATGCGGGTCAGCACGGCATAGATGCCGTAGCAGATGGTCGCGGCCAGCGAGAACAGGGCGGCCGGGTGCACCGCGCCGAAGCCCGGCCGGGTGATCACCAGCACGCCGGCAAAACCGAAGCAGATTGCGCTCCAGCGCCGCCAGCCGATCCATTCGCCGAGCAGCGGGCCCGCGGCGATGGCGACGATGAAGGGGAACGTGAAGATGATCGAAAGCACTTCGTCGAGCTGCATGTAGCGCAGCGCCATGAAGTTCAGCACGGTCGAGGCCACCAGCAACACCGCGCGCAGGATCTGCAGCTTGAGATTGCCGGTACGCAGCAGGTTCGGCTGGGTAATCGGGTTCGACACGAACAGCGTCAGCACGAAAGCGCCCGTGTAGCGCGCCCACGCGATCTGCAGAATGGCCATTTCGACGCTGAGATATTTCGCCGTCGTGTCGAGCACGGCGAACAGGCCGACCGCGCAGCACATCAGGCCGATGCCAATGAGGCGGTTCCGGCGCTGTTGCGCAATCTCGTTTGCTGAGAAGGTGGTGCCGCCCATCGGATGAATTGAGTTCGTGCGTTCGGTTGCTATACTCCCGCCAGCGGGGAAAAACAGCCTTCCCTTGAGATGGCAGCCATCCATCCAGGTGCTGGTCACTTCTGCCGGGGCGACCGATGGATGGATTTGAGCTCGCACTGTTCCTTGTCACGATCTTCGTCGGCGGCCTGGTCAGCGGTTTCGCCGGCTTCGCGCTGGGCCTGGTGGTATCGCCGGTCTGGCTGCATTTGTTCACGCCGCTGCAGACCGCGACCATCATCGTCGGCTGCGGCCTGTTCCTGCAAAGCTATGGAACCTGGAAGCTGCGGCATGCGCTGCGCTGGCAGCACATGTGGCCGTTCGTCGTCGGCGGCGCGGTGGGCGTGCCGATCGGCGCCATGCTGCTCGCGCGCATCGACCCGGCCTACATGCGCACCGGCATCGGCGTGCTGCTGATCGTCTACAGCACCTACGGCCTGTTGCGGCCGAGGGTGCACCCGTTGCACGTCGGCGTGCCGGCCGACCTGACGGCCGGCGTGCTCAACGGTCTGCTGAGCGGCCTGACCGGCCTGCCCGGCGTCATCGTCACCATCTGGTGCCAGATGCGCGGCTGGCCGAAGGACGTGCAGCGCGCCGTGTTCCAGCCGGTCATCCTCGCCACGCTGTTGATGAGCATCACCTCGCTCGGCATCGCCGGCGCGGTCACCGTGCCGACGGTCAAGACATTCCTGATCGGACTGCCGCTGCTGCTGTTGGGCGCGTGGAGCGGCATGAAGCTCTATGGCCACGTGGATGAAGCCGCCTTCCGCAAGGCGATCCTCGTGCTGCTGCTGGTGTCTGGTGTGACCTTGGTGGTGCCGTTCTCGCCCTTCCGCTGAGCGGGCGCTTGTGGCGGCGGGCCAACCGCGATATGTTTCAGTTGTGGGGCCAACGGCGGTCGCCCCGCATTTCCCAAGGCTCCGGCCCAAGCACCGTCTCCTTCGTTCGCGGAGGGGACCTTTGTTGCTTACGAACTAACATTCGAAAACAATCAAAGCTCGGGGACCAAGCCGCCTCCCCGTCAGATGACACTCATCCAAGCGCTGCGCCCTCTCTCCTTGGGAGCGATCGCTATGGATGGACTGAGTATGACTCTTTTTCTCGCCGCGACTTTCTGCGGCGGCTTCACCAGCGGCCTGACCGGCTTTGCGGCCGGCCTCGTGGTGTCGGGCGTCTGGCTGCACATCATGACGCCGCTGCAAGCGGCGGTGCTGATCGCCGCCTGCGGCGTGGTCAACCAGAGCTACGGGATATGGAAGGTCCGCCATGCGCTGCAATGGCGGCGGATCCTGCCTTACGTCGTCGGCGGCGCCGTCGGCGTCCCGGCCGGCGCCTATCTGGTGACCTATCTCAATCCCGCGCACGTGCGCACGGGCGTCGGCGTCCTGCTGGTCGCCTACAGCACCTACAATCTCGCTCGGCCGAGCGTCGCGCCGATAAAGTCCAATGCCGCCGTCGACACCGGCATCGGCGTCTTGAACGGACTGCTCGGCGGCCTCACCGGTCTCGGCGGAGTCATCAGCACGATCTGGGTCCAGCTCGGCGGCGGTCCGAAAGATGCGCAGCGCGCGATATTTCAGCCGGTGCTGTTCATCACCATGACGATGACGACACTGACCTTTGCGGCGTCGGGCCACCTGTTCAACGCCGACATCCTCAAGCTTTTTCTGCTGGGCCTGCCGGCGCTGCTGCTCGGCCTGTGGGCCGGCGTCGCGCTCTATGGAAAGCTCGACGATGCGGCCTTTCGGAAAGCCGTTCTCGTCATGCTGCTGATCGCCGGGACGTCGCTGGTCGTGCCCGCAGGCTTGTCCGCGATGAGCGGCTGAGCTAGCTTTTCCAAGTGGGGCCAACGGCGGTCGCCCCGCGCTTCCAGGCTCGCGGGCCCAAGCACCGTCTCCTTCGTTCACGGAGGGGACCCATGCTGTCTCCGAGCTATTCCATCTCAGCAAAAGATCTCTGGAACGCGCTGGCGACGCGCGACGCGCCGCAACTCATCGACGTGCGGCGGCCCGACGCCTACGCACCATCGCCGCATCTATTGCCTGGCGCCGTCTGGCGCGAGGCCGCCAAGGCGCGCGCATGGGCGGACGCGTTCGACCGCCCGCTCGTCCTCGCCTGCAAGGCCGGCCATGAAATGAGCCAGAGCGCCGTGGCGCAGCTGCGCGCCGACGGCGTCGATGCGCGCGTGCTGGAAGGCGGCTACGAAGCCTGGGCCAAGGCGGGCCTGCCCTTCGTCGCCAAAGCGGAGCTCGACCGGCTGGCGCCGAAGCGCCCGAGCGTCTGGGTGACGCGGCGGCGGCCCAAGATCGACCGCATCGCCTGCCCGTGGCTGATCAAGCGCTTCCTCGACAGCCAGGCGCGCATCCTGTTCGTCGATCCGGACCAGGTGCAGAATGTCGCGCGCGAGACCGGCGCCGTTCCCTTCGACATCAAGAACGTCGAATTGAGCCACGAGGGCGAGCGCTGCTCGTTCGATACGATGCTCAAGCTGTTCGGCCTCGAAGGCGAGCCGTCGCTGGCGCGGCTGGCGCTGATCGTGCGCGGCGCCGACACCGCGCGGCCGGACTTCGCGCCGGAGGCCGCCGGACTGCACGCCGTCTCGCTCGGCCTGTCGGCCTTGGCCGGGGACGACGATCATGGCCTCCTCGACCGCGGCTTCATGGTCTACGATGCTTTGTTCGCTTGGCTGCGCTTCGCCGCCGAGGAACGCCACAACTGGCCGGCCAAGGCCGCGTGAGGAAACATGACCACGCCTGACGCGACCGCCCGCCCGACCTTCGGCGAGGCCTTCAAGACCTGGCTGAAGATCGGGTGCATCAATTTCGGCGGGCCGGCCGCGCAAATCGCGATGATGCATCGCGTCACGGTCGACGAGAAAAAGTGGGTCGACGAGGCGCGCTTCCTGCATGCGCTCAATTTCTGCATGCTGCTGCCGGGCCCGGAGGCGCAGAAGCTCGCCACGTATCTCGGCTGGCTGATGCATGGCGTGCGCGGCGGGCTGGCGGCCGGCATCCTGTTCGTGCTGCCGGGCGCCTTCGTGATGCTGGGCCTGAGCCTGCTTTACGCGCTCGGGCGCGGCGTGCCGCTGATCGAGGGCGCGCTGTTCGGCATCAAGGCCGCGGTGCTGGTGATCGTGATCGAGGCGCTCATCCGCATCGGCCGGCGCGCGCTCAAGACCCCGCTGCTGCTCGGGCTGGCGGCGGCCGCCTTCGTCGGCATCTTCTTTCTGGACCTGGGCTTCCCGCTGATCGTGGCGGCGGCGGCCGCGATTGGATACGTGGTGGCGCGCAAGGCGCCGGGCCGGCTCGGCCTTTCCGCCAAGGCCGAAAGCGTGCCGCCGCCGGCCAAAGACCGCTGGCGGCAGTTCACGCTCGCCGCCGTGCTCGGCCTGCTGGCGTGGTGGGCGCCGGTCGCGCTCGCGGCCATTATTTTCGGCCCGCAGCATGTGCTGGTCGCCATCGGCGTGTTCTTCTCCAAGCTCGCGGTGGTGTCGTTCGGCGGCGCCTATGCGCTGCTCGCCTACATGGCGCAGCAGGCGGTCGAGACCTACGGCTGGATGACCGCGCCGGAGATGGTGGACGGCCTGGGCCTGGCCGAGACCACGCCGGGGCCGCTCATTCTGGTGACGCAATTCGTCGGTTTTCTCGCGGCCTTTCGCGACGCGGCGCCGTTCTCGCCGGTCGCCGCCGGCGTGCTCGGCGCGGCGATGACGACCTGGGTGACCTTCGTGCCGTCGATGCTGTGGATCTTCGCCGGCGCGCCTTTCGTCGAAGGGCTGCGCGCCAACCACCGGCTCTCCGGCGCGCTGGCGGCGATCACCGCGGCCGTGGTCGGCGTCATCCTCAATCTGTCGGTCTGGTTCGCGCTGCACGTGCTGTTTGGCCACGTCACCGAAGTGCGCTGGGGGCCGCTGCGCTGGTTCGCCTTCGATCCGCTGGCGCTCGACAAGCAAGCCGCGCTGCTGGCCGCGGTGGCCGCCGTGCTCGCCTTCCGCTTCCACCGCAGCCTGATCGAGGTGGTCGTGGTGATGGCGCTGCTCGGGATGATGACGCGCGTCTACGGCTAGTGGAGCGGATTTGACGTTCGCTACCCGCTAGCCGCGAATATCTTAAGCGAACGTCAAATCCAAAGCTCCACTAGCACAATAACTTGCTAGTGGTCCTTTGATTCTAACATTCGCAAAAGTGCCTCCACAGACGGGATGCGAATGTTAGAATCGGACCACTAGAGCTCGCGCCTGAGCGCGCTTTCGTGCCAGCGGCGCAGCGCCAAATGCGAGAGCAACGACAGCGCAAAGAAGATCGCGACGCCGGCGAGCGACAAGAGCAGCAGCGCCGCGAACATGCGCGGGATGTTGAGCCGGTAACCGGACTCGGCGATGCGGTAGGCCAGCCCCGAGCCGGCGCCGGCCGAGCCGGCCGCGATCTCCGCCACCACCGCGCCGATCAGCGACAGGCCGCCGGCAATGCGCAGGCCGGCCAGCATCTGCGGCAGCGCCGCCGGCAGCTTCAGGTTCCACAGCACCTGCCAGCGCGAGGCTTTGTACAGGTCGAACAACGCCAGCAGATTATGATCGACCGAATTCAAGCCGAGCGTGGTGTTGGCGAGCACAGGAAAGAAGGCGACGATCCAGGCGCAGGCCAGCACCGCCAGCGGCTGCGGCAGGTAGATCAGCAGCAGCGGCGCGACGGCGACCACCGGCGTGACTTGCAAGATGACGGCGTAGGGATAGAGCGAATATTCGACTGCGCGCCACTGGTTGAAGGCGACCGCCAGCGCGATGCCGCCGACGGCCGCCAGCAGGAAGCCTTCGAAGGTGATCGCCAGCGTCACCCACAGCGACTGCCCGAGCAGCCCGGCGTCGGCGATCAAGGTCGCGAGCACGAGGCCCGGGCCGGGCAGCACATAAGGCGGGATGGCGAAGGCGCGCACGGCCAGGTCCCAGGCCAGCAGCACGAAGGCCAGCACCAGCAGCGGCAAAGCAATACGGAGCGCGCGCGCCTTCATGCGGCGGCCTCCATCGCGCCCTGCAAGGCTTCCGCCACCCGCCGGCATAGCGCGGCATATTCCGCCGAGGTGCGGAAACGTTCGTCGCGCGGATAGGACGCCGGGATGGCGATCTCGGTGAAGACGCGGCCGGGACGCGGCGTCATCACCACGATGCGCTGCGCGAGATAGACCGACTCGAACACCGAATGCGTCACGAAAACGACCGTGCGCCGAAGCTCCTGCCACAGCGCCAGCAAATCGTTGTTGAGCTTGAAGCGCGTGATCTCGTCGAGCGCGGCAAAAGGCTCGTCCATCAGCAGCAAATCGGGCTCGGTGACCAGCGCGCGGGCGATCGAGGCGCGCATCTTCATGCCGCCGGACAATTCGCGCGGATAAGCGCGCGCGAAGTCCACGAGTCCCACGCGCGCCAGCGCCCGCGCCACCGCGGCATCCGCGGCCGCGTCGTCCATATGCGCGAGCTTGAGCGGCAGCCGCACATTGGCGGCGACGTCGGCCCAGGGCATCAGTGTCGGCTCTTGGAACACGAAGCCGATGCGTCCGGCGCCGCCCGGCCAGGCCACCGTGCCTTTCGACGCCACGCTTAGCCCAGCGACGATGCGCAGCGCGGTGGACTTTCCGCAGCCGGACGGTCCCAGCAGCGCGACGAACTCGCCCGCGCCGACATCGAGATCGAAACGATCGAGCGCGACCGTGCCGCTCTCGAACGCCTTGCCGACGCCGCGCAGCGAGACGACGGCCGGCGCCGGCGAATTCATTTCGGCCGCAGCTCCACGCCGACGCCCTTGTTGACGAATTGCAGCGTGTAGGCGCGCTTGTAGTCGAGCGACGCCTTCAGCGCGCCCGCGCGCACCATCTTGTCGAAGAAGCTCTTCCAGTGCGCGTCGGTCATGGCGCCGATGCCGAGCTTTTCCGAGTCGCCGGAATCGACGATGCCGTACTCGCGCATTTTGACGATCGAGTTGGCGAGCAGCGCGTCGCTCATCTCCGGATTGTGCTTCTTGATCAGCGCATTTGCCGGCCGCGCGTCGCCATAGAGGTAGTTGTACCAGCCGATGGCCGAAGCATCGACGAAGCGCTGCACCAGGTCGGGCCGCTTCTCGACCAGGTCGCGGCGCGTCTCGATCAGCGTCGAGTACGTATTGAAGCCGTGATCGGCGAGCAGGAACACCTTCGGCGTGAAGCCGCCCGCCTGTTCGACCGCGAAGGGCTCGGAGGTGACGTAGCCCTGCATGGCCGAATTCTTGTCGGCAAGGAAGGGCTGCGGGTTGAAGGTGTAGGGCTTCACCTTCGACTCGTCGAAGCCGAAGTCGGCCTTCAGCCACTGGAAGTAGCTGGCCATGCCTTCCTTCGATACGAAGAGCGTGAGCTTCTTGAGATCTTCGAATTTCTCCGCCTTGCCCGGATGGGCGATCAACACCTGCGGGTCCTTCTGGAAGCTCGCCGCCACCGCGATGGTGGGGATGCCCTGCTCGACTGCGTCGAAGGATTGCAGCGTGTTGGCGCTCATGAAGAAGTCGAGCTTGCCGACCGGCAGCAGGATTCGGTTGTTCACGTTCGGCCCGCCCGGGACGATCTCCACGTCCAGCCCGTATTTGCGGTAGGTGCCGTCGGCGACCGCCTGGTAGTAGCCGCCGTGCTCGCCCTGGGCGACCCAGTTGGTGCCGAAGCGGACCTTGTCGAGCGGCTGCGCCTGCGCGGCGCCCAGCGCGGCGGCGAATGCCAAGAGAACCGATGCCTGTTTCTTCATGGCCTCACTTTGTCATCCCCTGCCCCGGCCCGACAACCGGCCCCGGCGGGGCCTTTGAACCTTTTGCGCGCCCGCTGCGACCCATGGCTATAGCGGCCGGACCGGCCGCCTCGCATTCAACCGGATGGAGCCAGCCATGACCAAGTCCAAAACCTTCGCCGCCGCCCTCGTCGCCCTTACGCTTGCCACCGCGCTTGCCGCCGCGGGCGGCGAAGCCCAGGCCCGCCCGCGCTTTGGCGTCGGCCTCGGCATCGGTCTGGCCGCCGGCGCCCTGATCGGCGCGGCCGCCGCCTCCAGCGCCTATGCCGCGCCGGCCTATTACCGGGATTGCCGCTACGTTGAGCGCTACGACCGCTGGGGCAACCTGCGCGTGGTCAAGGTCTGCGACGCGGTCCCGTATTGACCCAATCCCCCATCGATCGGCGTCAGCCCCCGTCCATCCCCGCGCCGATCGCGACCCGCCCGGCTGTCCCCTCCGGGCGGGTCATTCTGCTTGCACAAACTATTTTTATTCATTCCAATTTGCGATTAGCATTCGGGCAAAGTGTGATCACTTTGCGATTCTGGATGCCTGCGGGGCGAGTGGGGCGGAATGCAAATCGGTTTTAGTGAGGGGCTGGCGTCAAAGCAGGGCCGACAGGCGTCGGTTTGGCTGGTCCTGCTCGCGCTCGTCTTGGCGCCACGGACCGGGCAGGCAGCCAACGGCGCCTTCGCGGTGGACGACGTCGAGATCGGCAAGCCGGGCGACTGCAAGGTCGAATCCTGGGCCTCCTTCGCCACCAACCATGACCTGATCGCCGTCGCCTTTGCGGCCTGCGTGGCCAACCTTGGCATCCCGGTGGAGTTGGGCACGCAGGTGCAGCGCTCGCGCGCCGACGGCGTCTGGGGCACCAGCGGCACGCTGAAGGGCAAGGCCAACATCATCCCGATCGAGGGCCATCCCTTCGGCCTGGGCATCGCCGGCGGCAGCACCTGGGATCTGCTCAACGGCGCCAACACCGGCGGCTTTATCAACGTGCCGGTCACCTTTCAGGCGACCGAGACGCTGCGCATCAATGTCAACGGTGGCTGGCTGTACGACAACGTCGCCAAGATCCACTACGCGACCTGGGGCGCCGGCTTCGAGTGGAGCTTCATGAAGCCCTTCACGCTGATCGGCGAGGTCTATGGGCAATACGGCCGCCTGCCGGCCGTCGAGGAAGACGCGCCGCCGGCGCCGAACTCCATCCGCCAGCCGAAGGCGCAGGTCGGCCTACGCGTCACGCCCATGGACAACATCGACGTCGACGTGATCTGGGGTCACAACATCACGGGCGAAAACGCCCAGTGGGTGACGCTCGGGCTGAACCTGCGGTTCTGAACGCGGCTAAAATGCGGTAGCTCTGTCATGGCCGGGCTTGTCCCGGCCATCTCGCTTAGGAAGGCACGTTGCCCAACTAAGCGGGATGCGCGGGTCAAGCCCGCGCATGACAATCGAGAGTCAGCCCGCCGCCAGGCTCATCTCCAGCACACGCGCGATGTGAAGTGCTTCGCGGTGCGCGCCGTCATGAATCTGATGCCGGCAGGAGGTGCCGTCGGCCACCACCAGCGCATCGGCAGGCGCCTTGCGCACGGCCGGCAGCAAAGACAGCTCGCCCATCTTGAGCGAGACGTCGATGGTGGCGGCGTCGTAGCCGAACGAACCGGCCATGCCGCAGCAGCTCGACTCCACCGTCTCGACCGAAAGCTCGGGCACCAGCCGCAGCACGCTTTCCACCGCTCCCATGGCGTCGAAGGCCTTCTGGTGGCAGTGGCCGTGCAGCAGCGCCTTCCTCGGCAAGGGCGTGAGCGGCAGGTTAAGCGTGCCAGCTTTCTGCTCGCGCGCGAGGAACTCCTCCAGCAGCAGCGCGTTCGCCGCCAACGCGTCGACCGCCTCGCCCTTGAGCAAGGCCGGCACCTCGTCGCGGAACGAGAACAGGCAGCTCGGCTCCAGCCCGATCACCGGCACGCCGCGCGCCACGAAGGGCGCGAGTGCATCGAGCGTGCGCTGCATTTCCTTGCGCGCTTCGTCCACGAGGCCGGCGGACAAAAAGGTGCGGCCGCAACAGAGCGGGCGGTCATGGCCGTCCTTGGGCAGCGCGGCGTGCACATGATAGCCGCCGGCCAGCAGCACGTTCAGCGCGGCGTCGAGGTTTTCGCGCTCGAAGTAGCGGTTGAAGGTATCGGCAAACAAGACGACCTCGCGCACTGGCGCCTTGCTGCCGGCAGGCGGATAGCGCCAGTCCGAGCGGTCGCGATAGATGTCCTTGCGCCATTTCGGGAGGCTGCGGCGGCTTGAAAATCCGGCGAAAGTTTCCGCGGCGCGGCGCAGCACCGGACTGTCGTTGCGCAGGTTGAACCAATAAGGATGCTTCGCGGCCATGGGCGCATAACGCGGCAGATAGCCGATCAGCCGGTCATGCAGCGACAGGCCGCGTTTCTTCACGCGCGCCGCCTGCACCTCGATCTTCATGCGCGCCATGTCGACGCCGGTCGGGCATTCGCGCCGGCAGGCTTTGCAGGAGACGCACAGTGCAAGCGTCTCGGCCATTTCCTTGGAAGCGAGCGCGTCCGGGCCGAGCTGGCCGGTGACGGCGAGCCGCAAGGTGTTGGCGCGACCGCGCGTGACGTCGCGCTCGTCGCGCGTGACGCGATAGCTCGGGCACATGGCGCCGCCGGCCAACTTGCGGCAGGCGCCGTTGTTGTTGCACATCTCGACCGCGCCCTGGAAACCGCCGCCGGCGCCCGGGAACGCCGACCAGTCGAGCTCCGTCTTGATGTTCTCGCCGCGGTAGTCCGGCTTGTAGCGGAACAGGCTGCGGTCATCGAACTTGGGCGGCCGCACCACCTTGCCGGGGTTGTAGAGGCCGTCCGGATCGAAACGATCCTTTACGTCCTCGAACGCCCGCGCCAGTCTCGCACCGAACATGGGCTCGTTGAATTCCGAGCGCACCAGGCCGTCGCCGTGCTCGCCGGAATGCGAGCCCTTGTACTCGCGCACCATCGCGAAGGCTTCCTCCGCGATCGCGCGCATGGCGTGGACGTCTTTTTCCTGGCGCAGGTTGAGGATCGGCCGCACGTGCAGACAGCCGGAGCCCGCATGCGCGTACCAGGTGCCGCGCGTGCCGTGCTTCTCGAAGATCGCGGTGAGGCGGCTGGTGTAGTCGGCGAGGTGCTCGAGCGGCACGGCGCAGTCCTCGACGAAGGAGACGGGCTTCCCCTCCTCCTTCATCGACATCATGATGTTGAGGCCTGACGTGCGCACCTCGGTGATGGCGGCTTGCAGTTCCGGATTGAGCACCTCGACCACGCCGCCCCATTTGGCGCCCGGCTTGTCCCACCCGAAGCCAAGGTCGCCAACCAGCTCCTTGAGCTGGCGCAGCAGGCGCAGGTTCACCTCGTGGTCGTCCTCGCCGAACTCGACCAGCAGGACCGCCTCCGGCGTCTCGCGCACGAATCGCTCCAGCGTCGGCTGGAAGATCGGAATCTTGCGCGCCAGCTCGATCATGGTGCGGTCGATCAATTCGACCGCGATCGGCTTCAGCCGCACCAGATGCTGCGCGGCATTCATCGCCTCGTAGAAGCTGCCGAAGTGGACGGCGCCCACGGCGCGGCGCCCGAGCAGCGGCGCCAACTTCAATTCGATGCGGGTCGAGAAACCGAGCGTGCCTTCCGAGCCGACCAGCACATGCGCGAGGTTGACGTCGTTCTTGCCAAGATACGCGCCTTGCACCAGCGCGTCGAGATTGTAGCCGCCGACGCGGCGCTGCACCTTGGGAAAACGCGCCTCGATCTCGGACGCCTCGCGCGCGCCGATCGCGAGCAGGTCCTTGACCAGCGGCCGCAGCGGCGGCGGCACGTCGTTGAGGCTGCCGCCGATGCGGCCGAAATGGCCGAGCGTGCCGTCCGCCAGGATCGCTTCGACCGAGATCACGTTGTCGCGCATGGTGCCGTAGCGCAGCGAGCGGCCGCCGCACGAATTGTTGCCGGCCATGCCGCCGAGCGTGGCGCGCGAGGAGGTCGAGATGTCGACCGGAAACCACAGCCCGTGCGCTTTGAGCTGGCGGTTGAGATCGTCGAGCACGATTCCGGGCTCGACCGTGCAGCGCTTCCCCTTCACGTCGAGATCGAGAATACGGGTGAGGAATTTCGAGCAGTCGACCACCAGCGACTCGCCGACGGTCTGGCCGCTCTGCGAGGTGCCGCCGCCGCGCGCCAGCACGGTCACGCCTTCCGCCTTGGCAATCGCTATCGCCCGATCGGCTTCTTCGATGGTGCGGGGGGTGACCGTGCCCAACGGCATGATCTGGTAATGGGATGCGTCGGTCGCGTAGCGCCCGCGGCTGAAGCGGTCGAAGCGCACATCCCCCGTCAGCTCGGCCTTCAGCCGCCTTTCAAGCCCGGGCCGCACTACCGCCACGGCTTCCGTCCATTTCGGGGCTTTTCGGGCTTTTCCGGCCTATGCATAGGGGTTTGTTTGCTGTGCGGAAAACCGCTTGACCGCAATGTTGCATTCATAGTTCAACGCCACAAGCACCGCTCCCCAAGGCCGGGACGGGCCCGTGGCCAGACCCACGAAAATCCCTTCAGCTGCCGCGATTAGGAGCGATTGCCTATGGCTCAGAATTCCTCGCGTCCGGTGGGGCGTCATTTCCTGCACATCCCGGGGCCCTCGCCGCTGCCCGACCGCGTCTTGCGCGCGATGGACACCCCCATCATCGACCACCGCGGTCCGGAATTCGCCAAGCTGGCGAAGCGCTGCCTGGACGGCATCAAGACCATCTTCAAGACCACCAACCCGGTGATCATCTACACCGCCACCGGCACCGGCGCCTGGGAAGCCGCGTTGGTCAACACCATGTCGCCCGGCGACAAAGTGCTGATGGTCGAGACCGGCCAGTTCGCGACGCTGTGGAAGAAGATGGCGGAGCGCATCGGCCTCAAGCCGGAATTCATCACGACCGACTGGCGCCAGGGCACCGATCCGAAGGCGATCGAAGCGCGCCTGCGCGAGGACAAGGCGAAAGAGATCAAGGCCGTCTGCATCCTGCACAACGAAACCTCGACCGGCGCGCTGGCGCCGATCGCCGAGGTGCGCAAGGCGATCGATGCCGCCGGCCATCCGGCGCTGCTGATGGTCGACACCATTTCCTCGCTCGCCTCGGCCGACTACCGCCACGACGAATGGGGCGTCGACGTCTCGGTCGGCGGCGCGCAGAAGGGCCTGATGATGCCGCCCGGCATGTCGTTCAACGCAATCAGCGACAAGGCGATCGCCGCCAACAAGACCGCCAAGATGCCGAAGTCGTTCTTCGCCTGGGACGAGATGCTGAACATGAACAAGGTCGGCTTCTTCCCCTACACGCCCGGCACGCAGATGCTGCACGGCCTCGCGACCGGCATCGAAATGCTGCACGAGGAAGGGCTCGACAACGTGTTCGCCCGCCATGAGCGGCTGGCGGAAGCCACCCGCCGCGCGGTCAAGGCCTGGGGCCTGGAGAACCTCAACAAGAACATCAGCCAGGTTTCGCCGACCATCACCGCGGTGTTGCTGCCGGAAGGCCACGACGCCGACAAGTTCCGCGCGCTGGCGCTGGAGAACTTCAACATCTCCTACGGCGCCAGCTTCGGCCAATATGCGGGCAAGTATTTCCGCATCGGCCACCTCGGCGACATCAACGACGGCATGCTGATCGGCGCGCTCGGCATCACCGAGATGGCGCTGTCGCTCGCCGGCATCCCGATCAAGAAGGGCGGCGTGCAGGCGGCGATGGACTACATCGTCTCGGCCCACGGCGCCGGGGCGCGCAAGGCCGCGGAGTAAGCGCTTCGCACCGACGAGATTAAAATGGCCGGGGCAAGTCCCCGGCCATTTTTTATGCCGCAGCCTTTCTTCCCTCTCCCCGTTTACGGGGAGAGGTGAAGGAAGAACTACGCCGTGACAGTCCAGCCGTTGATCTTAGCCACGTGCGTGGTGAAGTCCGCGACCGCTTTCAGCGTCGCCTCCGGCGCCTCGCGCTGCGGCGAGTGTTTGGCGCCCGGCAATAACGCCACCTCGACCGGGCAGTAGCACTCCTGTTGCGCCGCCTCGATCTGCTTCACCGTGCCGTACTGGTCGTCCTCGCCCTGCACGATCAGGATCGGCACGCGGATATAGGCGAGCTGTTCCGTGATGTCCCACTTGCGAAAGTCGGGATCGAGCCAGGCGCCGTTCCAGCCCTTGAAGGCATTGTCGGGGTCCTTGTGCCAGCGCGCGAGCTTCGCTTTCAGGTCGGTGGTCTCGTAGGCGATGCGCGCTTCCTCGATGGAAGCGATGCTTATATCCTCGGTGAAGAAGTGCGGCGCCATCAGGATCAGCCCGCCGATGCGGTGATCCTCATGCGTGCCGGCATAGATCGCCGCGATGGAGGCGCCGTCGCTGTGCCCGAACAAAAGGCCGCGCTTAAAGCCGATGGCGTCGAGCAGCGCCGGCACGGAGTCGCGCGCCTCGTCCTCCATATAGGTCAGCGGCCGCGGCAGCGTGACCGGGCTCGATTGCCCGTAACCGGCGCGCGAATAGACGAAGACGCCGAGGCCGGTCGCCTGCTGCACCTTGTCGGGAAAGTCGCCCCACAGGCCGACGCAGCCGAGGCCTTCGTGCAGCATGACGATGGTGGGCGCTTGGTCCGGCCGTGGGCCGATCATGCGGTATTCGAGCCGCTGCGAGCCGATGGTGAGGAAGCCGGAGTCGGAAAGAGGCATTCGTACTCTCGATTGTCATGGCCGGGCTTGTCCCGGCCATCCCGCTTAGGAAGGCACTGTGCCCGCCTAAGCGGGATCACCGGGTCACGCCGCTTCGCGGCGGCCCGGTGATGACAAGGAAAATCACAGCTGCCCTTCCGCCCGCAACTTGAAACGCTGTATCTTGCCGGTCGCGGTCTTGGGCAGGTCGACACGGAACTCGATCCAGCGCGGATACTTGAACGGCGCGAGCTTCTGCTTGACGTGCTCCTGCAACGCCTGAACCAGCTCCTCGGTGGCCTTGTCCGGCACCTTCAGCACCACGAAGGCCTTCGGCTTCACCAGCCGCTGGTCGTCGAACCAGCCGACCACCGCCGCCTCCAGCACCTCCGGGTGCGAGGAGAGCGCCGCCTCAACCTCGAAAGGCGAGACATACATGCCCGACACCTTGAGCATGTCGTCGGCGCGGCCGCAGCAGACGTAGTAGCCGTCGGCGTCCTCGATGTATTTGTCGCCGCAGCGGGTCCATTCGCCGCGGAACGTGTCGCGCGATTTCTCGCGGTTGTTCCAGTACATCACCGCCGCCGTCGGTCCGCGCACGTAGAGTTCGCCCATTTCACCTTGCGGAACCGGCTGGCCGTCTTCGCCCATGAGCTTGATCTCGTAGCCGGGAACCCCCTTCCCGGTGGTGCCGTACTTGTTCTGGCCCGGCCGGTTGGTGAGAAAGATGTGCAGCATCTCGGTGGTGCCGAGGCCGTCGGAAACCTCGACGCCATAGCGCTCGAAGAACCTCTTCGCCACTTCCTCGGGCAGCGCCTCGCCGGCCGACTGACAGCGGCGCAGTTTCACTTCCGCCTTCGACGGCGCGTTGGGACTGTTGAGGAAGGCCGCGTAGAAGGTCGGCACGCCGAAGAAGGCGGTGATCGGATATTTGCGCAGCAGCGCCGCGACGCCATCGGGGGTCGGCCGCTCTGCGTTCAGGACGGTCGTGGCGCCGACCGAGAGCGGGAAGGTAAGCGCGTTGCCGAGCCCGTAGGCGAAGAACAGCTTGGCGACGGAATGTACGACGTCGCTTTCCTTCAGGCCCATCACCGGCGTGCCGTAGAGGTCGGCGGTGAGCTTGAGGCTGGCGTGGCAATGCACCGCGCCTTTCGGCTTGCCGGTCGAGCCCGAGGTGTAGAGCCAGAACGCCATGTCGTCGCACGTGGTCGGCGCGGTGTAGTCCTCCGGCTCGTCGGCGCCGATGACGTCCTCGAACAGGCGGTAGCCGTGCGGCGTTTCGCCCGAGACGATGACGTGCTCGAGGTCCGGGCTCTGCGCGATGATCTTCTCGAATTTCGGAAACAGCACTTCCGAGACCACCAGGCATTTCGCCCGGCTGTCGGCCAGCATGAAGCGGTAATCGTCCTCGGTAAGCAGCGTGTTGACCGGCACGGCGACGATGCCGGCCTTCAGACAGCCGAGGAACGCGGTCGGCCAATCGATGGTGTCGGTGAGCGCGAGCAGCACGCGCTCCTCGCGCCTTATGCCGAGGCCGCGCAGCGCGGCGCCGAAACGCGCAACCCGGTCGGCAAGCGCGCCGTAGGTATGCGTGCCGCGCGCGTCGATATAAGCCGGCTTGTTGGCGCGGCCGGCCGCGAGATTCATCGCCAGCACGTCGGCGGCGAAGTTGTAATCGCGTGGGACCGCGCCCATTGCGGCAGGCGCGTCTGGCTGGGCCGTTTGCGTGTCGGCCATTGTCATTGTGTTTCCTCCCGAGGCGGCGCTTATTATGCAGAGGGACAGGAAACGCCGCAATGTCGGGCAGCAAGTGGAGCCGCGAATTATGATTCCGAGCCGGGAGCGCATTCTGACCACCCATGTCGGCAGCCTGCCGCGCAACGACAAACTGTCCGACCTGCTGGTGCGGCAGGAAGCCGGCCAGCCGTTCGACGCCAAGGAGATGGCGGCCGAGCTCGACAACGCCGTGCGCCATGTGGTCGGCAAGCAGGCGGCGGCCGGCATCGACATCGGCAATGACGGCGAGCAGCAGCGCGTCGGCTTCCAGACCTATGTGCCGCAGCGCATGCGCGGCTTCGCCGGCGTGTCGAAGCGGCGGCGCGGGCGCGAATTCGAGGAATTCCCCGAGTTGGTGGCGAGCCTGATTCGGCGCTTCCCGCAGGTCAGCAAGCAGCAGAACGCGCCCGAGTGCCAGAGTGAATTGAAGTACATCGACGTGAAGCCGCTGGAGAGCGAGATCGCGCGCTTCAAGACGATCGCCGAGGGCAAGTTCTCGGAGATGTTCATGACGGCGCCCTCGCCCGGCATTATTTCGTCGACCATGCTCGACGCCTTCTACGGCTCGCAGGACAAGTACCTGAGCGCGATCGCGCGCGAGATGCGGAACGAGTACCAGACCATCCATATGGCCGGGCTGATTTTGCAGATCGACGCGCCCGACCTCGCCATGGACCGCACCATGATGTACCGCGACCTCGACGACGCCGGTTTCGTCAAGGCGGTGGAACGGCACGTGCAGGCGATCAACGAAGGCATCGCCGGCATTCCACGCGAGCGCGTGCGGCTGCACGTCTGTTACGGCAACTGGGAAGGCCCGCACATCCACGACGTGCCGCTGGAGAAGATCCTGCCGGCGCTCTACCAGGCCCAGGTCGGCGCACTGTCGATCGAGTTCTCCAACCCGCGCCACGCGCATGAATACGCGGCCTTCAAGAAGCACCCACTGCCGAAGGACATGCTGCTCATTCCCGGGGTGATCGAGACGACCAGCAATTTCGTCGAGCATCCGGAAGTGGTGGCGCGGCGCATCGAGGAAGCGGTCGCCGCGGTCGGCGAGCGCGAGCGCGTGATCGCCTCGACCGATTGCGGCTTCGGCACCTTCACGAACCGGGAATGGGTGATCGAGCCGGCGGTGTGGCTCAAACTCAAGTCGCTGCGCGAAGGCGCCGACATCGCCACGGCGCGGCTGTGGGGCAGGAAGAGCGCGGCCTGAGCGGTTCGGCGGGCAAGCGCCATCGCCCCTGTTCTTTGCGAAGGCCCGGGGAAGGCCGTTCCCTTTTTCCTTTCTCCGAAGAGAAATGGAGCGCCGGGAGGCGCCAGGGCGCTGCGCTACGGCGCCCTTTGGGCGGGGGTGCGAGCC
The DNA here is from genome assembly GCA_022841665.1 of Pseudolabrys sp. Taxonomy (GTDB): domain Bacteria; phylum Pseudomonadota; class Alphaproteobacteria; order Rhizobiales; family Xanthobacteraceae; genus Pseudolabrys. Next base: position 26,460 of record JALHRB010000005.1, on the reverse strand, counting down.
CCGCCCGCGCGTCTGGCGAGACGCGCGGGCCCTTTGGCGAAGGGCCCTGCGCCTCCCGACGCTCCACCTGCGGCGCTATTGTCGGGCGCCGCCGTCTGACCCGCGCCGCGCACCTCATGACGCGCACGCCGAAGGGCCGACTCGGCAAGGTCAGCACGTTCTGGGATTTAAGTCAATAGGCTAGGACCGCACGCGGCCGCCGTCGACGTTGAGCGTCTGGCCGGTGATGAAGGCCGAATCGTCGCTGGTGAGGAAAGAGACCGCGCCGGTGAGGTCGTCCGGCGTCTCGACCCGCTTGATCGCCTGGAAGCGGTTGGCGACGTCGGCAAATTCCTCGTCCATGGTGGCGAAGCCCGCGCGCGGCGGCCGCGAGGTGGCGCCGGGCGTCATGGTGAGACCGGGCTGGATGGCGTTCACGGTGATGCCGAAGGGCCCGAGTTCGGACGCCAGCGCGCGCGTAAAGCCGACGATGCCGAGCTTGCTGGTGACATAGGGCACGAAGCCCGTCACCACCGCGCCGACCGTGCTCGATGACAGATTGACGATGCGGCCCCAGCCGCGCGCCTTCATGTCCGGGACGAAGGCCATGCTGACCAGGAACGTGCCGTCGAGATTGGTGCCGATGATGCGGCGCCACTCGGCGTAAGTGACTTTCTCCAGCGGAATCTGCGGAAAGATGCCGGCGCAATTGACGACGATGTCGACGCGCGGAAAGATTTTGCGGACGTCCGCCGCCATCGCCGTGACGGCATCGGGCGACGACACGTCACACTTGAACGCTGCCGCCTTGCGGCCCGCCGCCTCCACCGCCTTCACGGTAGCCGCGGCGTCGCCGAGATCGACGGCGGCGATGTCGACGCCGTCTTCAGCAAGGCGCTTGGCAAAGGCCTGACCCAGCCCGCTGGCCGCCCCGGTGATGACGGCGACTTTGTCCTTGTGGCCTTTGGCCATGACGTTTCTCCCCGAATTTGTATTTCGTATCGTGCCGCAGGCAACCTCCCCTTGAAAAGGGGAGGTCGCCGCGCGCGGCGCGGCGGGTGGGGATCAATCTTTGCCGGAAACCCGCTCCTCGATCCCCACCCCGACCCTCCCCTTTTCAAGGGGAGGGAGCGCGCTGTGCTTTGGGCAAGTTCACATATGAATCGCGCGCTTGGCCACCGCCATGGCGGCTTCCTTCACCGCCTCGGGCAAGGTGGGATGCGCGTGGCAGGTGCGCGCGATGTCTTCGGCAGAAGCGCCGAACTCCATCGCGATCGCCGCCTCCGCGATCATGTTGCCGGCGTCGGCGCAGATGAGATGCACGCCGAGCACGCGGTCGGTCTTGGCATCGGCAAGTATCTTCACGAAGCCGTCGGACGTCATGTTCACCTTGGCGCGGCCGTTGGCCGTCATCGGAAACTTGCCGACATTGTAGGCGCGGCCTTCGGCCTTCAGCTCTTCCTCGCTTTTGCCGACGGTGGCGATCTCCGGATAGGTGTAGACCACGTTCGGGATGGCGTCGTAATTCACGTGGCCGGCCTGGCCGACGAGAATCTCGGCAACCGCAACGCCTTCGTCTTCCGCCTTGTGGGCGAGCATCGGCCCGGCGATGACGTCGCCGATGGCCCAGATGCCGGGCACGCTGGTCGCATAATAGTGATCGACGGCGATGCGGCCGCGCTCGTCCATCTTCACGCCGGCTTCCTTCAGGCCGAGGCCCTCGGTGTAGGGCACGCGGCCGATGGCGACCAGCACCACGTCGGCCTCGATTGATTCCGCCGCGCCGCCTTTGGCCGGCTCGACGCTGGCTTTCAGCTTTTTGCCGGCAGTGTCCACCGCCGTCACCTTGGACGACAGCTTGAAGGCCATGCCCTGCTTCTCGAACAGGCGCTGGGCCTGCTTGCGCACTTCCCCGTCCATGCCCGGCAGCACGCCGTCCATGAACTCGACCACGGTGACCTTGGCGCCCAGGCGGCGCCAGACCGAGCCGAGTTCGAGTCCGATGACGCCGGCGCCGACCACCAGCAGATGCCCCGGCACGTCGGCGAGCGCCAGCGCGCCGGTGGAGGACACGATGCGCTTCTCGTCGATCTCGATGCCCTTTAGGCGCGCAACGTCGGAGCCGGTGGCGATGACGATGGACTTTGTCTCGAGCGTCTGCGTCTTGCCGTCGGCGCCCTTCACCTCGACCTTGCCCGGCGCGGCGACGCGCCCGGCGCCGTGGAAAGCATCGACCTTGTTCTTCTTGAGCAGAAACTCGACGCCCTTCACGTTGCCGTCGACGCCCTGGTCCTTGAAGGCGAGCATGGCCTTGAGATCGAGCTTGGGGGTGCCGACGCCGATGCCCATCTTGGCGAAGCTGTGACCGGCTTCCTCGAACAGCTCGGAGGCGTGCAGCAGCGCCTTCGACGGGATGCAGCCGACATTGAGGCAGGTGCCGCCGAAGGTGGCGCGCTTCTCGACCACCGCGGTCTTGAGGCCGAGCTGCGCCGCGCGAATGGCGCAGACATAGCCGCCGGGGCCGGTGCCGATGACGATGAGATCGTAGGACATGAGAAAAATGCTCCGCTTTCTTATCCCTCCCCCTGCAAGGGGGAGGGCGGCGAGCCGCGGAAGCGGCGAGCGGGTGGGGGTCGAAAGTTTTGCGCGATGACCCCACCCCGCCTCGCTTCGCGAGGCGACCCTCCCCTTTCAGGGGAGGGATTAAGAAGTCAAAGATCCAGCATCAGCCGCGCCGGGTCTTCAAGTACGTCCTTCACGCGCACCAAGAAGGTGACCGCCTCGCGGCCGTCGACGATGCGGTGATCGTAGGATAGCGCCAGATACATCATCGGGCGCGCTTCGATCTTGCCGGCGACGACCACCGGCCGCTCCTGGATCTTGTGCATGCCGAGAATGCCGGACTGCGGCGCGTTCAGGATCGGCGTCGACATCAGCGAGCCGTAGACTCCGCCGTTGGAGATGGTGAAGGTGCCGCCCTGCATCTCGTCGATCTTGAGCTGGCCGTCGCGCGCGCGCTTGCCGAAATCGTTGATCTTCTTCTCGATGCCGGCGAGCGAGAGCCGGTCGGCGTCGCGCACCACCGGCACCACCAGCCCCTTCTCGGTGCCGACGGCGACGCCGATGTGATAGTAGTTCTTGTAGACGAGGTCGGCGCCGTCGATCTCGGCGTTGACAGCCGGGATGTCTTTCAGCGCCTGGATGCAGGCGCGTACGAAGAAGCCCATAAAGCCGAGCTTCACGCCGTGCTTCTTCTCAAACAGGTCCTTGTACTCGGCGCGCAGTTTCATCACCGCGCTCATGTCGACCTCATTGAAGGTCGTGAGCATGGCGGCGGTGTTCTGCGCGTCCTTGAGGCGGCGCGCGATGGTCTGGCGCAGGCGCGTCATGCGCACGCGCTCCTCGCGCGCGGCATCGTCGGCGGGCGACGGCGCGCGCATCTGCACCGGCGTGGAGACCGGCGTCGGCGCCGCGGCGGCGCGCTCGATGGCGTTGAGCATGTCGCCCTTGAGCACCTGGCCGCGCACGCCCGTACCTTCGACCTTCGACGGATCGACGCCGCTTTCGGCAGCCAGCTTGCGCACCGACGGCGGCGGCGGCATTTGCGAGCCGCCGGAGGCGGCCGCGCGTGGCTGCGGCACCTCTGGACCGGCGCCGATCGGCCTGGTCGTGCTGGTCTTCTCGTCCGGTGTACCGGTCGGCGCGGGCTTCATGGCCGCAGGCTTTGCCGCCGCCGCACCTTCCTTGATCGAGCCGAGCAGCGCGCCGACCGCGACGGTGACGCCGTTCTGCGCGGCGATATCGCCCAGCACGCCGGCGGCGGGCGCCGGCACTTCCAGCGTGACCTTGTCGGTCTCCAGCTCGACCAGAGGCTCGTCGACGGCGACGGGATCCCCGGGCTGCTTGAACCATTTGCCGACGGTGGCTTCGGTCACCGATTCGCCGAGGGTGGGCACGCGTATGTCTGTCATGATGATTGTCCGTTCACTTGAACTTGCTCCGCCGTCATCACCCGCAAAGGCGGGTGATCCAGTAACCACCGACGGTGCACGATCGCTCTGCCGGTGATGACTGGGTCCCCGCTTTCGCGGGGACGACAGCTCGTAATTACCCCAGCGCCTCGTCGAGCAACTGCTTCAACTGCGCCAAGTGCTTCGACATCTGGCCGACGGCGGTGGAGGCTGAGGCCGGACGGCCGGCATAGCGCATGGTGCGATGCTTGGCGCCGATCTGGTTCAGGATCCACTGCAAAAACACGTCGACGAAGAACCAGGCGCCCATGTTGCGCGGCTCTTCCTGGCACCAGACCATTTCGGCCTGCTTGAAGCGCGACAACTCCGCCACCAGCGCCTTGGTCGGGAACGGATAGAGCTGCTCGACGCGCAGCAGGTAGACATCGTCGATGCCGCGCTTCTCGCGCTCCTCGTAGAGGTCGTAGTAGACCTTGCCGGAGCACATGATGACGCGGCGGATCTTGTCGTCGGAAACGAGCTTGATCTTCTCGTTCGGCAAAAGCTGCGCGTCGTCCCACAGCAAACGGTGGAACGAGGTGCCGGCGGCCATTTCGTCGAGCCGCGAGACCGCACGCTTGTGGCGCAGCAGCGACTTCGGCGTCATCAGGATCAGCGGCTTGCGGATCTCGCGCTTGAGCTGGCGGCGCAGGATGTGGAAGTAGTTCGCCGGCGTCGTGCAGTTCGCCACCTGCATGTTGTCTTCGGCGCACATCTGCAGGAAGCGCTCGAGGCGGGCGGAGGAATGCTCCGGCCCCTGCCCCTCGTAGCCGTGCGGCAGCAGGCAGACCAGGCCGGACATGCGCAGCCATTTGCGCTCGCCCGACGAGATGAACTGGTCGAACAGCACCTGCGCGCCGTTGGCGAAGTCGCCGAACTGCGCTTCCCACAACGTCAGCGTGGTCGGCTCGGCGGTCGAGTAGCCGTATTCGAAGCCGAGCACGGCTTCTTCCGACAAGCTCGAATTGAGCACCTCGAAGCGCGCCTGCGGCTCGCCGAGATGATTGAACGGCGTGTGCCGCTCTTCGGTTTCCTGATCGAACAACACCGAATGGCGCTGCGAGAAGGTGCCGCGCTCGCTGTCCTGGCCGGACAGGCGCACGGGTTGGCCTTCCTTCAGCAGGGTGCAGAAAGCGAGCGCCTCGGCGGTGGCCCAGTCGATGCCCTCGCCGGTCTCGATCGCCTTGGCGCGCGCGTCGAGGAAGCGCTGCACGGTGCGGTGGACGTGGAAGTCCTCCGGCACCTTGGTGATCTTGCCGCCGATCTCTTTCAGCAGGCCGATATCGACGCCGGTATTGCCGCGGCGCGGGTCGTCGGCGTCGCGCGCGGCTTTCATGCCGGCCCAGCGGCCGTCGAGCCAGTCCGCCTTGTTCGGCTTGTAGCCGACGCCCGCCTCATATTCGGCTTCGAGGCGCGAGCGCCAGTCGGCGCGCATCTTCTCGACTTCGCCTTCGGTGACGACGCCCTCGGCGACCAGCTTCTTGCCGTAGATGTCGGTGATGCTCGGATGCGACCGGATCTTCTTGTACATCAGCGGCTGGGTGAACGACGGCTCGTCGCCTTCGTTGTGGCCGAAGCGCCGGTAGCAGAACATGTCGATGACGACCGGCCGCTGGAATTGCATGCGGTACTCGGTCGCCACCTTGGCGGCGAACACCACCGCTTCCGGGTCGTCGCCGTTCACGTGGAAGATCAGCGCCTCGATCATCTTGGCGACGTCGGACGGATAGGGCGACGAGCGCGAATAGCGCGGGTAGGTCGTGAAGCCGATCTGGTTGTTGACGATGAAGTGCAGCGAGCCGCCGGTGCGGTAGCCCTTCAGGTCCGACAGACCGAAGCATTCCGCCACCACGCCCTGGCCGGCAAAGGCCGCGTCGCCGTGGATCAAAAGCGGCATCACCGCGCGGCGGTCGTCGGGCGGGCAGCCGTGCTGGTCCTGCTTGGCGCGCACCTTGCCGAGCGTCACCGGATCGACGATTTCGAGATGCGAGGGGTTGGCGGTGAGCGACAGGTGAACCTTGTTGTTGTCGAACTCGCGGTCCGACGAGGCGCCGAGGTGGTATTTCACGTCGCCGGAGCCTTCGATCTCGTCCGGCGTCGCCGAGCCGCCCTTGAACTCATGGAACAGCGCGCGGTGCGACTTGCCCATCACCTGGGTGAGTACGTTGAGGCGGCCGCGGTGGGACATGCCGAGGCAGATTTCCTTCACGCCGAGATTGCCGCCGCGCTTGATGATCTGTTCGAGCGCGGGGATCAACGCCTCGCCGCCGTCGAGGCCGAAGCGCTTGGTGCCCGTGAACTTCACGTCGCAGAACTTCTCGAAGCCCTCCGCCTCGATCAGCTTGTTGAGGATCGCGCGCTTGCCCTCGCGGGTGAAGGTGATCTCCTTGTCGCGGCCCTCGATGCGCTCCTGAATCCACGCTTTCTGCGCGGGATTGGAGATGTGCATGAACTCGACGCCGATCGTCTGACAATAGGTGCGGCGCAGGATGGCGACGATCTCGCGCATGGACGCGAACTCGAGGCCGAGCACCTTGTCGAGGAATATCCTGCGGTCCATGTCGGCTTCGGTGAAGCCGTAGGAGGCGGGATCGAGCTCCTCCTCGTTCTTCTCCGGCTCGAGCGCGAGCGGGTCGAGCTTGGCGTGGAAATGACCGCGGATGCGGTAGGCGCGAATGAGCATCAGCGCGTGAATGGAATCGCGCGTCGCCTGCATGACGTCGGCGGAGGTAAGCTCGACGCCCTTGGCTTGGGCCTTGGCGGAAATCTTGTCGCCGAGTTTCTTCTCGGTCTCGGCCCAGTTGGCATCGAGCGCGGCGACCAGGTCGTCGCTCGGGCGCACCGGCCAGTGCGGCGTGCGCCAGGAGGCGCCCTGCGCGCTTTTGACGACGGCGGCTTTGTCGTCCTTCAGGCTTTGGAAGAAATCGCGCCACTCGGCGTCGACCGCGGCCGGATCGGCTTCGTAGCGGGCGTAGAGGTCTTCGATGTAGGCGGCGTTGGCGCCGTAGAGGAAGGAGGTGCGGGCGAAGGCAGCGTTGGCGTCCTGGCGGGACATGGCGGAAAGGTCCTTGGCGCGGCTAAAATGGCGCGTTTTGACCGCCGGTCGGGCCCTACGAGGGGCTAACCGGCGGATTGGGTACTTTTATCGCTATTTATGGCGTCTGTAAGTCTACAAAAGCCTAAGGACTGAATCAGGATTTCAGTACTTCAACCAGCGTCTTCCCGATCCGGGCCGGCGAGGGTGATACCCTGATTCCGGCCGATTCCATTGCCGCAATTTTGGACTCGGCGTCGCCTTTGCCGCCGGAAATGATCGCCCCGGCATGGCCCATGCGGCGGCCCGGGGGCGCGGTACGGCCGGCGATAAAACCGACCATCGGCTTCTTGCGGCCGCGCTTGGCTTCGTCCTTCAAAAACTGCGCGGCGTCTTCTTCGGCCGAGCCGCCGATCTCGCCGATCATGACGATGGAGGTGGTCTTCGGGTCGGCCAGAAACATCTCCAGCACGTCGATGAACTCGGTGCCCTTGACCGGATCGCCGCCGATCCCGACCGCCGTGGTCTGGCCGAGGCCTTCGCGGCTGGTCTGGAAGACGGCTTCATAGGTGAGCGTGCCCGAGCGCGACACGATGCCGACCGAGCCGGCCTTGAAGATGTTGCCCGGCATGATACCGATCTTGCATTCGCCCGCCGTCATCACGCCCGGACAGTTCGGCCCGATCAGCCGCGACTTGGAGCCCGACAGCGCGCGCTTCACCTTGACCATGTCCATCACCGGGATGCCTTCGGTGATGCAGACGATGAGCGGGATCTCGGCCTGGATCGCCTCGCAGATGGCGTCGCCGGCGCCCGGCGGCGGCACGTAGATCACGCTGGCGTCGCAGCCGGTCTTCGCGCGCGCCTCCGCCACGGTGTCGAACACCGGCAGATTGAGATGGGTCGCGCCGCCTTTGCCCGGCGAGGTGCCGCCGACCATCTTGGTGCCGTACTTGATGGCCTGCTCGGAATGGAAGGTGCCGTTCTTGCCGGTGAAGCCCTGGCAGATGACCTTGGTGTTCTTGTCGATGAGGACGGACATGCAACTAGCTCCGGTCACCTCCCCCTGAAAGGGGGAGGTCGGCGCGCCAGCGCCGGGTGGGGGTCATTCCGGACGATTGAAGCTCTGCGACCTTGGCCGCAATCACTTCCAGCGTGCCCGGCAGATTTTGCATCACATCGGAATTCCAAAAGCGCAGCATCGTTACGCCGCGTTCCGCAAGCCATCGCGTGCGTTCTGCGTCTAAAACACTTGTGGTGGACGATGCGTGTTGGCCGCCATCCAATTCGACAGCCAAACGAAGCGATGGCGCGTAAAAATCGAGAACGAAAGAATCGGCCGGATGCTGCCGGCGGAAGTCGACGCCAAGCTGCTTGTTGCGCAGTTTCTGCCAAACTCGCATTTCGGCGTCCGTAAAATTGCGTCGCAGCTTTCGCGCCAGCAATGTCTTCACGCCAGTTCGATCAAATCGGCTTGGCTGTTTGACCCCCACCCGTCTCGCCACGCGAGCCGACCTCCCCCTTTCAGGGGGAGGTGAGGACTCACTGCCGCTGGAGCGACGGGCTATCATCACGCCGCCGCCTTCACGGCTTTGACGATCTTCTGCGCGGCATCGTCGAGGTCGTCGGCCGATGTCACGTTAAGCTTGGACTCGGCGATGATCTTCTTGCCGAGATCGACATTGGTGCCTTCCAGCCGGACCACCAACGGCACCTTGAGGCCGACTTCCTTCACCGCGGCGACCACGCCCTCGGCGATGACGTCGCACTTCATGATGCCGCCGAAGATGTTGACCAGGATGCCCTTCACGTTCGGGTCCGAGGTGATGATCTTAAACGCGGCGGCCACCTTCTCCTTGGTGGCGCTGCCGCCGACGTCGAGGAAGTTCGCCGGCTCCGAGCCGTAGAGCTTGATGATGTCCATCGACGCCATGGCGAGGCCGGCGCCGTTGACCATGCAGCCGATCGAGCCGTCGAGCGCGATGTAGTTGAGGTCGTATTTCGACGCCTCGACTTCCTTCTCGTCCTCTTCGGTGAGGTCGCGCAGCGCGACGATGTCGGGATGGCGGTAGAGCGCATTGCCGTCGAAGCCGACTTTGGCGTCGAGGCAGATGATCTTGTTGTCCTTGGTGACCACCAGCGGGTTGATCTCCAGCATGCTCATGTCTTTGCTGGTGAAAGCCGCATAGAGCTTGGGCAGCATGTCGCCGATCTGCTTGGCGAGATCGCCGGTCAGCTTGAGCGCCTGCGCCACGTAGCGGCCGTGGTGCGGCATGAGGCCGGTGGCCGGATCGACGGAGAAGGTGAGTATCTTTTCGGGCGTGTCGTGCGCGACCTGCTCGATGTCCATGCCGCCTTCGGTGGAAACCACGAAAGCGACGCGCGAGGTCTCGCGGTCGATCAGCGCGGACAGATAGAACTCGCGATCGATGGCCGAGCCTTCCTCGATGTAGAGGCGGTTGACCTTCTTGCCGGCCGGGCCGGTCTGGTGCGTGACCAGCGTCGAGCCGAGGATGCGGGTCGCTTCCTTCTTCACGTCATCGATGGACTTGACCACCTTGACGCCGCCGGCCTTGCCGCGGCCGCCCGCATGAATTTGCGCCTTCACGACCCATACCGGGCCGCCCAGCTCCTGCGCGCCCTTGAGCGCTTCCTCGACGCTGAAAGCGGGAACGCCGCGCGGCACCGGCACGCCGAACTCACGCAACACAGCTTTGGCTTGATACTCGTGAATGTTCATGCGGCGTTTCCCCTAGGCTTTTCCCGGGCGCAGCGCAGCACGAAGTGATGCGCTGCAGACCCGGGATCGTTACGGTCCCGGATCAGCGGTGCACCGCTTCGCGCTGCACCGCGTCCGGGACAGGCATTCACTCACGCCAGATTCGGCGCGATCTTCTTGCAAGCTTCGATCAGGCCCTGCACCGAGGCGGCCGACTTTTCGAAGGCGGCCTTCTCGCTGCTATTGAGATCGACCTCGACGATGCGCTCGACGCCCTTGGCGCCGATCACCACCGGCACGCCGACATAGAGATCCTTGAGGCCGTATTCGCCGTTGAGGTACGCCGCGCAGGGCAGCACACGCTTCTTGTCGAGCAGATAGCTTTCGGCCATCGCGATGGCGGAAGCCGCCGGCGCATAGAAGGCCGAGCCGGTCTTCAGCAGGTTGACGATCTCGGCGCCGCCATTGGCTGTGCGCTTGACGATCTCGTCGACGCGCGCCTGCGTGGTCCAGCCCATCTTCACCAGATCGGGGACCGGGATGCCGGCAACCGCCGAGTAGCGCGTGAGCGGCACCATGGTGTCGCCGTGGCCGCCAAGCACGAAGGCGGTGACGTCCTCGACCGAGACGTTGAATTCGTCGGCGAGGAAATAGCGGAAGCGCGCCGAGTCGAGCACGCCCGCCATGCCGACCACCTTCTGTTGCGGCAGGCCGCAGCTCTTCTGCAGCGCCCAGACCATGGCGTCGAGCGGGTTGGTGATGCAGATGACGAAAGCGTTTGGCGCGTATTTCTTGATGCCCGAGCCGACCTGATCCATCACCTTGAGATTGATGTCGAGCAGGTCGTCGCGGCTCATGCCCGGCTTGCGGGGGACGCCGGCGGTGACGATGCAGACGTCGGCGCCTTCGATGGCGTCGTAGCTATTGGTGCCGGAAAGCTTGGCGTCGAACCGGTTGACCGGCGAGGACTGGGCGATATCCAGCGACTTGCCTTGCGGAATGCCTTCCGCGACGTCGAACATCACGACATCGCCGAGCTGCTTGAGGCCGATGAGGTGGGCGAGGGTGCCGCCGATCTGGCCGGCGCCGATCAACGCGATTTTGTTACGCGCCATGGTGGGAAAACTCTCGAGCTTGCTGCTGCCGCGGAGTGCGGCCGCGTGGTGGTTATCCCGTTAGACCGGAGCGGACAAGGCGCGACGTCTCACCGGGTCTGGTATCATGTATACATAATACCAGCGCATCGAACCGGCCCTGTCCAGCGTTTTCCGTTGCTGCACAGCGGCTTGGCGGCGGGATTCGATTGTGCAGTGCGCAATGGATATGGCGCGGCGGTGCGACGGAAATTTTCGGGCGCGGGACTCAAGTCTCGACGATCTTGTCCGACCAGCCGATATCCTGGGCCTGGCGCGGGCCATGCGGCAGGCCGAGATAGGCCTGCGAGCGCATCTCGATCAGGCGCGAGGCGGTGCGCTTGAACTCGTTGGCTTCGTAGCCTTCGGTACCGCCGTACAGCTCGTCGGGCTCCGCCTGCGCCGAAGCGAGCAGCTTCACCGAGTGATCGTAGAGCGTGTCGACCAGGATGATGAAGCGCTTGGCCTCGTTGCGGCGCGCGAAATCCATCACCGGAATTCGGTCGATCAGGATCGTGTGGAATTCGTGCGCGATCTTGAGAAAGTCGGCCGCCGCCAAAGGCTGCGCGCACAGATCCTCGAACGAGAAGCGCGCCACGCCCATGGCCGCCTTGGGCACGCGCACGATGTGGCCTTTCACCACCAGCTCGTGCGGCGCGCCGTGGTCGTCGGCGAGCCGCCGCCAGGCGTCGTCGAGCGCCGCCTCGGCCTTGGCGTCCGGCGGCACGTACCAGGTCGGCACGCCGGTGAGCTTCTCCAGCCGGAAATCGGCGCGCGCTTCCAGCCGCACCACGGCGCAATGCTTTTCCAGAAGCGCCAGGAACGGCAGGAAAAGTGCGCGATTTAAGCCGTCTTTGTAGAGGTCGGACGGCGCCAGATTGGAGGTCGCCACCATCACCACGCCGAGCTCGAACAGGCGGGTGAACAGGCGGGCGAGGATCATCGCGTCGGCGATGTCGGTGACGTGGAATTCGTCGAAGCAAAGCAGCCAGCTTTCCTCCGCGATGGCCGCTGCGGCGCGCTGGACGGGGTCGTGGTTGGCCTCGCCGTTTTTCATTTCCTGGCGGTAGGTGTGCACGCGTTCATGAACGTCGGACATGAACTCGTGGAAGTGCACCCGGCGCTTGCGCCGCACGGCCGTGGCTTCGAAGAACAGGTCCATCAGCATGGTCTTGCCGCGGCCGACCTCGCCGTAGACGTAGAGGCCCTTGAGCGGAGGCGCGCTCTTCTCGCGCTTGCCGAACAGCCAGCCAAGCGACGACGATTTCTGCGCCAGCCGGTGCTCCTGGAGGCGCTGCTCCAGCCGGTCCAGCTGGCGCACGAGATCCGCCTGGCCAGGATCGGCCTCGATCTTCCCGGCGGCGACGAGCGCCGCGTAGCGCGCGCTGAAGGTCTCTGACATGGGGGCTTACGGAATCGGCGGGGTCGGCTTGCGAGACCTAGGAGGAAGCGGGCCGTCTGTAAATCGATCAAAGCCACCCATCGGGCGGCAAAAGGTCCATTTCCGCTAGTTCAGCCACATTTTGCTGCACTTGGCCTGCACAAATGCTGCAGCGCAAATGCAGCATTGCTGCAAAAATTGCTGCAACATTGTGCAGCATGGGGTGCAGCAATTCGGATTAACCCTCTGGAAGCCATGCAGTTTCGTCGCAACAGGGTTCCCGCAGGTCGCCCCCGCCATCGCAATCCTGCTGCAATGCACCATATACATTCCGAACGCGGCGGCAGGCCGATTCGGGCCCCGCGGTTAGGCAAAGCGCGACCAGGCAGGGCATGACGTTCAGGAGACCCGATATGCACGAGCCACTGCCCGACGGCGGCACCGTCCGCAAACTCTGGATTGGCGAGACGGGCGCCTACCGCGACCACCTGTTGCGGCTCGACCCCGACAGCCGGCACCGGCGCTTTTCCGGCACCCTCGCCGACGAGACGATCGCCCGCCATGCCGAAACCGCTGACGAGCTCGGCGTGGTCGTGCATGGCTTCTTCGTCGACGGGGTGCTGCGCGGAGCGGCCGAGCTGCGCCACATCGGCGGCATGTTCTCGCGCGAGGCGGAGGTCGCCTTCTCGATCGAAGCGCCCTGGCAGAGCCATGGCGTCGGCAGCGCGCTGTTGGAGCGCACGCTGCTTTCGGCGCGCAACCGCGGCGTCAAGTCGCTTGCCATGCACTGCCTCGCCGACAACCGGCGCATGCAGCAGCTCGCCCGCAAGTTCGAGGCCGATCTCAAGTTCGACTTCGGCAGCGTGGTCGGCGAGGTCGATCCGCCGCGCTATACCGCGCTCTCGCTGATGCGCGAGGCGGTCGCCGACGCGCATGGCGTCGCCGGGGCGCTGCTCGACGCGCAGGCGCGGCTGTTCAGGACCGCATAATTCAGGAAAATCAGCGCAGATTGGCTGTAGCCGCGCCGAGCATGAGGCCTGGCTTGGCGGCGCCGCCGCTCTGCACGACAACGGCCACCCGGTCGATGTCGGCGAGCGCGTAGTCGCCGCCGCCGAGATTGGCCACCGGCATCGCGAAGCTCTGCGCCTGGCCGTTCCAGTCGCCAAGCTTGACCCAGCGCCGCACCACATTGCTGTAGGTGATGGTGCGCCCGCGGTTTTCGCCGCGCACGATGGTCACCGCGACCTTCCCGCTGACCGGGCACAGCCAGACCTCGCCACCCTTCTGCTCGCCTTGCGCGGCCGGCACGTTCACGCTGACCTTGCCGTCGGCGACGCTCACGGTAACCGGCACTGTCAGCGGACTGGCGCTGCTGCGCGTCTGCGCGATCGCCCTGTCGATGGCGCCGCGGTCGCTGCCGAGCACATGCTTGACGCCATTGACCACGACTTGCGGCGTATAGATCTCGCGGTCGCCGCGCGCCTCGGCATAGGCGCGCTGGCGGTTGCTATGGCCGTGCAGCGCCAGCGTGTCCTTCCAGCCGAGATAATCCCAGTAATCGACCGACAGGGTCAGCGCGATCACCGACGAGTCACGCGCCAGCTCGCCGATAAGCTTGTCGGCGGCCGGACAGGACGAGCAGCCCTGGCTGGTGAAGAGCTCGATGACCGCGCGCGGCTCGGCCGATGCGCGCTCGCCGGCGGCGAAGAGGGTCATAAGGGCGGCGGCGAAGGCGATGTGGCGCTTAGTCATGTCGATCCCACAATGCCCCCCGGCTGACGACGCGCTTTATAGGGTGCTTCGTCAATCACTTGCCACTCACTTCGCGGTGAGGGGCAGGGCGCCACGGTCAAACTGAAATGCGGGTCAGCCCGCCAATTGACGCAGGACGTATTGCAGAATGCCGCCGTTCTTGAAGTAGTCCAGTTCGTCCAAGGTATCGATGCGGCAAATAAGCGGGACGCGCTTGAGCGTGCCGTTGCCGGACACGATCTCCGCGATCAGCCGCTGGCGCGGCTTCAGTTCGCCGTGCAGGCCGCGAATGGTGACCTGCTCGTCGCCCTTCAGGCCCAACGTCTGCCAGGACGTCCCTTCCTCGAACACCAGCGGCATCACGCCCATCCCAACCAGGTTGGAGCGGTGGATGCGCTCGAACGATTGCGCAATCACCGCGCGGACGCCGAGCAGCACGGACCCCTTGGCCGCCCAGTCGCGCGAGGAGCCCGAGCCGTATTCCTTGCCGGCGAACACCACCAGCGGGACCTTGTCGGCCTTGTACTTCATGGCCGCGTCGTAGATCGGCATGCGCTGTTTGGACGGGTAGTGGACCGTGAGGCCGCCTTCCACGCCGGGGATCATCTGGTTCTTGATGCGGATGTTGGCGAAAGTGCCGCGCATCATCACTTCGTGATTGCCGCGGCGCGTGCCGTACTGGTTGAAGTCGGCCGGCTTCACCTTGTGCTCGACCAGATATTTGCCGGCCGGCGAATCGATCTTGATCGAGCCCGCCGGCGAGATGTGGTCGGTGGTGATCGAATCGAGCAGCAAGGCCAGCACGCGGGCATCGACGATGTCCTCGAGCGGCTTCGGCTGCTTCTTCATGCCGACGAAGTAAGGCGGGTTCTGAACGTAGGTGGATTTCTTGTCCCAGTCGTAGGTCATGCCGCCTTTGACGGCGATCTTGCGCCAGTTGGCGTCGCCCTTGAACACGTCGGCGTATTTCTTGGCGAAGATCTGCTTGGTGACGTTCTTCGCGATGAACTCACCGATCTCCTTGTTCGACGGCCAGATGTCCTTGAGGAACACCTTTTTGCCTTTGCTGTCGGTGCCGAGCGGATCCTTCTGCATGTCGACATACATCGAGCCGGCGATGGCGTAGGACACCACCAGCGGCGGCGAGGCGAGATAATTGGCGCGCACGTCGGCGTTGACGCGGCCTTCGAAGTTGCGATTGCCCGAAAGCACCGCGGCGGCGACCAGATCGCCCTCGTTGATGGCCTTCGAATTCTCCGGCGGCAGCGGGCCGGAGTTGCCGATGCAGGTGGTGCAGCCGAAGCCGACGAGGTTGAAGCCGAGCTTGTCGAGGTCCTTCTGCAGGCCGGCCTTCTCAAGGTACTCGGCGACGACCTGCGAGCCCGGTGCGAGCGAGGTCTTCACCCACGGCTTGGCGGTCAGGCCCTTGGCCGCCGCCTTGCGGGCGAGCAGGCCGGCGCCGATCATCACGCTCGGGTTGGAGGTGTTGGTGCAGGAGGTGATCGCGGCGATGACGACGTCGCCGTGGCCGAGATCGTAGTTCTTTCCTTCGACGGGGGTGCGCTTCTTCAGCTCGCCGCCTTTGTTGAACTCCTTGTCCATCGAGACGGTGAAGCCGGCCTTGACGTCCTTGAGCGGCACGCGGTCCTGCGGGCGCTTGGGGCCGGAGAGCGACGGCTCGACCGTGCCGAGCTCGAGCTTGAGCACGTCGGTGAACATCGGATCGGGCGTGGTCTTGGTGCGGAACATGCCCTGCGCCTTGGAATAGGCTTCGACCAGCTTGATGAGGTCGGCGGAACGGCTGGTGTTCTTGAGATAGGTGATGGTGTCGTCGTCGACCGGCGAGAAGCCGCAGGTCGCGCCGTATTCCGGCGACATGTTGCCGAGCGTGGCGCGGTCGGCGATGGACAGATGTGCGAGTCCGGGCCCGAAGAACTCGACAAACTTGCCGACCACCCCGCGCGCGCGCAGCATCTGCGTGACGGTGAGCACGAGGTCGGTAGCGGTGACGCCTTCCTTGAGCTTGCCGGAGAGCTTGAAGCCGATGACTTCGGGCAGCACCATCGACAGCGGCTGGCCGAGCATGGCCGCTTCAGCCTCGATGCCGCCGACGCCCCAGCCGAGCACGGACAGGCCGTTGACCATGGTCGTGTGCGAGTCGGTGCCGACCAGCGTGTCGGGATAGGCGACTTCCATGGTCGCGTTCTTGCCGTCGGCCTTGACCTTGTCCTTCTTGGTCCAGACGACGCGCGACAGGTATTCGAGGTTGACCTGGTGGCAGATGCCGGTGCCCGGCGGCACCACGCTGAAATTATCAAACGAGCGCTGCGCCCATTTGAGAAATTTGTAGCGCTCCTGGTTCTGCCGGTATTCCTCGTCGACGTTCTTCTTGAACGCCTGATTGTTGCCGAAGAAGGTGACCGCGACCGAATGGTCGATGACCAGATCGACCGGCACCTGGGGATTGATCTTCTTCGGGTCGCCGCCGAGCGACTTCATGGCGTCGCGCATGGCGGCGAGATCGACCACCGCCGGCACGCCGGTGAAGTCCTGCATCAGCACGCGCGCGGGGCGGAACGCGATCTCGCGCTCGGACGATTTCGTCTTCAGCCATTCGGCGACGGCCTTGATGTCGTCCTTGGTGACGGTGCGCCCGTCTTCGTTGCGCAGCAGGTTCTCAAGCAGCACCTTCATCGAGAAAGGCAGCCGCGAGATCCCTTTGAGTCCGTTCTTCTCGGCGGTGGGGAGACTGAAATATGCGTAGGTCTTGCTACCAACCTGAAGGGTTTTGCAGCAACGAAAGCTGTCGAGCGAAGTCATGTCGGCTGTTTCCATTCCCGGACGGGGAGGACGGCGGTGGCTCGGTCTAAGTCACTCGGCAGACAGGGTTTTTCCCGCCGCGCGAGACTTGGCGCCGGGTCGAATTTCGTGTCGGCGCAAGTGCGGGCTTATAAGGTCTTTTCGCGGCGGACGCCAGATTGACTGGAACAGATATAAAACATGCTCAGACTTTTCGCCTGATGCAGCTCTCCGCCGACAACCTGACCTGCGTCCGCGGCGGCCGCACGGTATTCGCCGGGCTCGGCTTCGCCCTCACGGGCGGGGAAGCCCTGGTGGTGACCGGCCGCAATGGGGCCGGCAAATCCTCGCTGCTGCGCATGCTGGCCGGGCTGGTGCGGATCGCCGGCGGGCGGATCGCGCTCGAAGGCGGCGAGGCCGAGGCCACGCTGACCGAGCAGGCCCACTATCTCGGCCACCACGATGCGCTGAAGCCATCGCTTTCAGTCCGTGAAAATCTGGATTTCTGGACCGCCTTTCTGGGCGGAACAGGGCAGAACGCCGAGAGCGCGCTCGACGCCGTCGGCCTTGCCCCCCTGGCCGGCCTCCCAGCCGGATACCTCTCGGCCGGCCAGCGGCGGCGGCTGTCAATCGCCCGGCTGGTGGCGGTGAAGCGGCCAGTGTGGCTGCTGGATGAGCCGACCTCCGCGCTGGACACGCCCTCGCAGGCCCGGCTGGCCGCGCTGATGCGCGGGCACCTCGCCGGCGGCGGCATGATCGTGACGGCGGCGCATGGGCCGATCGGCCTCGACGCGCCGCGCGAACTGAGGCTCGGGCCATGAACGCGCCAGCCGCTTGCTCCGCTCATTCCCGCGCAAGCGGAAATCCAGCACGTTCGATCCAAGCGGCTCAGCCGCGCCGGGTCGCCGCTTGCGCGGGGATGAGCGGAATAGGGAGGCGCCACCCATGAGCGCCTTTACAGCTCTCGTCGCGCGCGACATGCGGCTCGCCGTGCGCGTCGGCGGCGGCGCGCTGATGGGCGCGCTGTTTTTCCTGATCGTGGTCGTGATGATGCCGTTCGCCATCGGCCCCGACCTCAATCTGCTCGCGCGCATCGGCCCGGCAATCCTGTGGCTGGGCGCGCTGCTCGCCAGCCTGCTCGCGCTCGACCGGCTGTTCGCCACCGACTACGAGGACGGCTCGCTCGACCTGCTGATGATGGGCCCGCTACCGCTGGAAGCGGCGGTGGCGGCCAAGGCCATCGCGCACTGGCTTACCACCTGCCTGCCGCTGGTGATTATCTCGCCCGTGCTCGGACTGATGCTCAATGTCGAATTGCGCGCGATGGGCATCGTGGCGTTGACGCTGCTCGCCGGCACGCCGGCCTTGACGTTTATCGGGCTGATCGGCGCCGCACTGTCGGTGGCGCTGCGGCGCGGCGGGCTGCTGCTCGCGGTGCTGGTTCTGCCGCTGACAATTCCCGTGCTGATCTTCGGCGTGGCGGCAGCCAACGCCGCCATCGTCGGGCCCGCGCCTTTCGGGCCGCCTTTCACCATCCTATGCGCGCTGTCGCTGGCGAGCCTAGTGCTCGGCCCGGTCGCCGCCGCCGCCGCGCTGCGGCACGGGCTGGAGTGACGACCTGCGGTTGCAGCGTCTATAAGCTCTTGATAGGATTGTCATCGCTGCCGCATGGGAGCACGCGCGATGAGCCGTGTCACAAGCGCATTCCTCGCCCGGGGCGCTCTTGCCCTGTTCGCAATCGCTGCCATCGCCGCGCCTGCACAGGCGCAGATGGGCAACGAGAAGCTCGATCGGGAACGGTACGAGCAGAAGCTGCAGACCACGCGTGACGTCATCGAGAAGGAGCGGGCTACGGAAAGCGCCGGCGCGAAGACCCTCGTGCCGTTGCAGAACGTCATCGACATCTGCAGAAAAAATCCAAAACTTCCCCAGTGCGCGCTTCAGTAAGCGATGGCGAGGCAGCCCACCAGAAATATGAAAACAGCGTCACAGAGCAGCGCCGGGGACAAATGGTGGGATTCGCCGATTGTGGTGATGGCCGCCAAGGCCGTCGGCTTTATTTCCGTCGTGTCCGGTATCGTCTTCGCCACCCTGCAATACGTCGAATCCAAACAGGAAAAACGGATCGAGCAGTCGCTGGCGCTGTTCCGCCAGTTCAACACCACGCCGTACACGGACTATCGCAAGAAGATCAACGTGGTCATCATCGATCATACGCAGGACATCTTCGATGCCGCCAGCGACGAGGAAAAACTGGCGGCGACGATGCAGATGGTCGTGCGCAACAACAAGATCGAGACCGACATCGGCCTGGTGATGGATTTCTTCGACGGCGTCGTCTATTGCGCCGCCAAGAACATCTGCGACCCGCAGATCTCCTACGACTTGTTCTACGCGCGCGGCCGCGAGCTCTATGTCACGTTCTACCAGTACATCAAGGCGCAACGCGGCTCCTTTGCCGGCAACGACTTCGGCGCCGGGCTCGAAACGCTGGTCAAGCTGAAGAAGCCGGCCAACGGCAATTGAAGCCGCCCGGAGCGCCGAAAAACGGCCCTATTCCCCGGCTATCCTCGTTTTGCCAAAGCCAGCCCGCGGCGGGGCCAAAGCCAGCCCGCGGCGGGATTGCGCTGAGGCGGGCAGGACGGTTAATTCAACGCCATGGCCATCATCGACCTCGCCAACCCAACGCGATTCCTCACGCTCGCGAACCGCGTGCTGCCGTGGCTGGCGGCCGCCACCGCGCTGCTGTTCGCGGTCGGGCTGTACCGCGCGATGGGCGCGCCGGACGACTACCAGCAGGGCGCCACGGTGAAGATCATGTTCCTGCACGTGCCGGCGGCCTGGCTCGGCATGTTCGGCTGGAGCCTGATGAGCGTCGCCGCGCTCGGCACCCTGGTATGGCGGCATCCGCTCGCCGACGTCGCGGGCAAGGCGGCGGCGCCGATCGGCGCCGCCTTCACCTTCATCTGCCTCGTCACCGGCGCGCTCTGGGGCCGCCCGACCTGGGGCACCTATTGGGTGTGGGACGCGCGGCTGACCTCGATGCTGGTGCTGCTGCTGCTCTATCTCGCCGTGCTGGCGCTGTACTGGACCGCGGAAGATGCCGGCCGCGGCGCGCGCGCAGCGGCGATCCTGGCGCTGGTCGGCGCGGTCAACCTGCCGATCATCAAGTTCTCGGTCGACTGGTGGAACACGCTGCACCAGCCGGCTTCGGTGTTCCGCATGGGCGGCGCAACCATCGATTCCTCGATCCTCACGCCGCTCTTGATCATGGCGCTCGCCTTCTCGCTGCTGTTCGTGACGCTGCATCTCGCCGCCATGCGCAACGAGATATTGCGGCGGCGGGTGCGCACCATGCAATTGATGCAGGCGCAGCAATTGGCGGAGGCCGGCACATGATCGGGCCGCACGCCGATTTCATCATCGCTTCCTACGCGCTGACCGCCTTCGTGGTGGCAGCGCTGATCGCCTGGGTGGTGCTCGACTATGCATCGCAGCGGCGTGTCCTCGGCGATCTCGAGGAGCGCGGCGTCACGCGGCGCTCCCGCAAAGACTAACAATGCGCTGCGTTCACCACATACTCCGCTCATTCCCGCGCAAGCGGGAATCCAGCGCTGGGTCCCCGCTTTCGCGGGGACGAGCGGTTGATGGGGCCGCGCCATGACCTCGACGGACGGAACGTCGGGCAAAAATAGGCGCACCATCCTCGTGCTGCTGCCGCTCGCCGCCTTCCTGGCACTTGCCGCGCTGTTCTTCTTCCGGCTCGGCTCGGGCGATCCTTCGCGCCTTCCTTCCGCGCTGATCGGCCGGCCGGTGCCGCCGACCGACCTGGCGCCGCTGCCGGGGCTGACGCGCGACGGCAAGCCGGTGCCGGGCGTCACCAACGCCACGTTCGACGGCGCGGTGAGCCTGGTGAACGTGTGGGCGTCGTGGTGCGTGCCATGCCACGACGAAGCGCCGTTCATCGACGAACTGGCGAAGGACAAGCGCATCCAACTCGTCGGCATCAACTACAAGGACTCGGCCGAGAACGCGCGGCGCTTCCTCAACCGCTACGGCAATCCGTTCGTGGCCACCGGGCAGGACGCGAGCGGCCGCGCGTCGATCGACTGGGGCGTCTACGGCGTGCCGGAGACCTTCCTGGTCGGGCGCGACGGCCGCATCGCCTACAAGCTGGTCGGGCCGATCACGGCGGACAACCTCAAGCGCGTTTTGCTGCCCGAAATCGAGAAGGCGCTGGGCAAATAGCCCGCGGGCCGACTACTTGTCGTCCTCGCTGCGCGCATAGCGCATCAGCAGCGGATATTGCAGCGCGCCGAAGGCGAAGGTGAGCGGCACCACGCCGAACAGCTTGAAGTTCACCCAGAAATCGGTCGACTGCGTGCGCCAGACCACCTCGTTCACGACGGCGAGAAAGAAGAAGAACCAGATCCAGCGCCAGGTGAGCTTGCGCCAGCCTTCGTCCGTCAGATGGAAGACTGAATCGAACACCATGCCGAGCAGCGGCTTGCGGAAGACGATCCCGCCGAGCAGCACGGCGCCGAAAAGGGTGTAGATGATGGTCGGCTTGAGCTTGATGAACAGCTCGTCGTGCAGCACCAGCGTGAGACCGCCGAACACCAGCACGACCACGGCGGTGACCAGCGGCATCACCGCGATGTGCTTCGTCATTGTGTAGGAGACGGCAAGCGCGATCAGCACCGCGGCCATGAAGGCACCGGTGGCGGCATAGATGCCGAACTTCGCATTGGCGGCGAAGAACAGCACCAGCGGCCCGATATCGAGGACCAGTTTGAGGGTGGGGTTGATCTGCTTCTTGTCGGCCATGTGCGTCCTACTCCAATCCCACCACCGCGCGGGCGAAGTCGCGCGCGGTGAACGGCGCGAGATCGTCGACGCCCTCGCCGATGCCGATGAAATGCACCGGTAGTTTGAACTTGTCGGCGATGGCGACAAGGATGCCGCCGCGCGCGGTGCCGTCGAGCTTGGTCATCACCAGCCCGGTGACGCCGGCGGTCTTGCCGAAGATCTCGACCTGGCTGAGCGCGTTCTGCCCGACGGTGGCGTCGAGCACCAGCAGCACCGCATGCGGCGCCGCCGGCTCGACCTTGCGCATGACGCGCACGATTTTCTCCAGTTCGCCCATCAACTCGGCGCGATTTTGCAGGCGGCCCGCGGTATCGACCAGCACCACCTCCACGCCTTGCGCCTTGGCGGCGGTGACGGCCTCGAAGGCGAGGCTCGCCGCATCGGAATTCGGTGCGCGCGCCATGATGGACGCGCCGGTGCGCTGCGCCCAGATTTTCAATTGCTCGATGGCGGCGGCGCGGAAGGTGTCGCCGGCGACCAGCAACACGCTTTTGCCTTCGGCGCGGAAGCGCGCGGCGAGCTTGCCGATGGTAGTGGTCTTGCCGGAGCCGTTGACGCCGCAGACCAGAACGACGAAGGGCCGCGTGGTGATTTCCATCGGTTTCGCCACCGGCGCCAGCACCCTCTCGATCTCGCCGGCTAGCACTTGCTTTACTTCGTCGGGCGCGATGCCCTTCTCGTAGCGGCCCTCGCCAAGCACCGAAGCGATGCGGACCGCGAAAGCCGGACCGAGGTCGGCGCGGATCAGCTCGTGTTCCAGGTCCTCGAGCGTGGCGTCGTCGAGCTTGCGCTTGCTGACCAGGTCGGAAATGGCGGTGCCGAGCTGTGAGGAGGTGCGCTTCAGGCCCCCGCTCAGGCGCTGCCACCAGCTCCGGCCTTGTGTGCTGTCGTTCATGCGGCGCCCGTGATACCCGTTCCCCGACTGTGTAGGAACCCCATCTGGTCATTCCGGGGCGCGAGCGAAAGCTCGCGAACCCGGAATCCAGGGGCGACACGGCGCTTTGCTCTGGATTCCGGGTCCGGGCCTTCGGCCCGCCCCGGGATGACAAAATGAAGATGATGACTCCGGAAGAGGTGCAGGCGCGCCTGCTCTACCGCGACGGGCTGATGCTGGTGATCGACAAACCGGCCGGCCTGCCCGTGCACCGCGGGCCGAAGGGCGTGGAGGCGTTCGAGGACTATTTCGACGCGCTGCGCTTCGGCCTGCCGCGGGCGCCTGCGCTGGCGCACCGGCTCGACCGCGACACCACCGGCTGCCTGGTGCTCGGGCGCCACCGCAAGGCGCTGGCGCTGCTCGGAAAGCTGTTCAAGCAGGGCAAGGTCGGCAAGACCTATTGGGCGGTGGTGGAAGGCGGGCCGGCCGAGGCGCAAGGCCGCATCGACATCGCGCTATCGAAACGCGACGAGACGCGCGGCTGGTGGATGAAGGCCGACCCGCATGGCATGCCGTCGGCGACCACGTGGAAAGTGATGGGACGCGACGGCGGCCACGCGTGGCTGGCGCTCGAGCCGATCACCGGGCGCACGCATCAGCTGCGGGTGCACTGCGCCGAGATGGGCTTCCCGATTGTCGGCGACAATATCTACGGCAGCGCGCCGCGCACCGGCGGGCCGACGCTGCACCTGCACGCGCGCGAGGTGATCGTGCCGATCTCCAAGAACAAGCCGCCGGTGACGATCGCCGCGCCGGTGCCGGCGCATATGGGGGAGTTGCTGGCAAAGTGCGGGTGGAAGGGGAGTGAATAGCGCAAGCGCAGCCACATACTCCGTTCATTCCCGCGCAAGCGGGAATCCAGCGCTGGGTCCCCGCTTTCGCGGGGACGAGCGGCTTTAGTACAGCATCTTCTGGATGCGTTCGGGGGCGGCGCGGTCGTAGTCCTCGCCGCCGAGCTTGCCCTTGCTCACTTCGGCGATGATGGTGCCGGTCGAGGGCAGGCTCTTGCGCTCGATCTTGGTCGCCTCGTCCCACAGCTTCGAACGCACGATCGCCTTCGAGCAGTGGAAGAAGATGGTCTCGACGTGCACGACCAGCACCGAGCGCGGCAGCTTGCCGTTGACCGCAAAGCTCTGCATCAGCGCGGGCTCGATGGAAATCTCGGCACGACCGTTGACGCGCAGCGTCTCGCCGACGCCGGGAATGAGAAACAGAAGCGCGATGTGCGGGTTGCGCAGGATGTTGCGGAAGCCGTCGATGCGGTTGTTGCCGGGCCGGTCCGGCAGCGCCAGCGTGCGCTCGTCGAGAATGCGCACGAAGCCGGCGGCGTCGCCCTTGGGCGAGCAGTCGAGCCCTTCCGGGCCGCCGGTCGCGATCGCGACGAAGGGCGCCGCTTCGATCAGCTTGCGGTATCCGTCGCTGATGTAGTCGATTTCCTTGGCGACGGCGGGGCCGGAAGGCTGGCCGTAGAGCGCTTCGAGCTGCTCGATGCTGGTGATCGTGTGCCCGTTCGTGCCCATGTGGCTCTCCCTAGGCGGCCAGCAGCCGCCGCCCGTCGTGTCCCGCAATCGCAAGGTCGAGAAGTGTACCGGGCGCAATCGGAGTCGCAAGACGCACCGGCGTAAACTGCTCGGTGTGACCGACGCCGCCGATCTCGGCCAGCACGCGGCGGCGCGCGCCGACCTGGGCGTCGAGATGACGGCGCAGCGCGGCATCGCCCTTCTCGCGCAGGCGGCCGGCGCGCTCCTTCACCAGCGCGCGGTCGAGCTGCGGCATGCGCGCGGCCGGCGTGCCGGGCCGCGGCGAAAACGGAAAGACGTGCAGCGAGGCGAGCCCGCAGGCATCCACGAGATCGAGCGAGCGCTCAAACATGTCTTCGGTCTCGGTCGGGAAGCCGGCGATGATGTCGGCGGCGATAGCAATATCCGGACGCAGGCGGCGGATCTGATCACAAAAGGCAACCGCGTCGGCACGCGTGTGGCGGCGCTTCATGCGCTTGAGGATGAGGTCGTCGCCGTGCTGCAGCGACAAATGCAGATGCGGCATCAGCCGCGGCTCGCTGGCGAGCGCATCGATCAGGTCGGCATCGACCTCGACCGAGTCGAGCGACGACAGCCGCAGGCGCTCGATCTCCGGCACCTCGCGCAGCAGCCGCTTCACCAGTGCGCCTAGCCTGGGCGCGCCAGCCAGGTCGTTGCCGTAGCTGGTGATGTCGACGCCGGTGAGCACGATTTCGCGGTAGCCGTTGGCGATCAGCCTGCGCGCCTGCGCGACCACGTCATGCGCCGGCAGCGAGCGCGAATTGCCGCGCCCGAACGGGATGATGCAGAAGGTGCAGCGGTGGTCGCAGCCGTTCTGGATTTGCACGAAGGCGCGCGTGTGGCCGGCGATGCGCTCGACCGGGCGCGGCGGCAGCGTCTTCGCCGCCATGATGTCACCGACGGCGACCTTGTCGCGCGACGCCCAGGCCGCCGCTTCGAACTTCTCCTCGTTGCCGAGCACGCGGTCGACCTCCGGCATGGCGGCGAATGACGCGGGCTCGGCCTGCGCGGCGCAGCCGGTGACGACGATGCACTTTTCAGGGTTTTCGCGCTTCAAGCGGCGGATGGACTGGCGCGCCTGGCGCACGGCTTCCGCCGTCACCGCGCAGGTGTTCACCACCACGGCGTCGGCGCCGGCGGCCTGCGCCGCGCGGCGGATGGATTCCTGCTCGGCGATGTTGAGCCGGCAGCCGAAGGTGACGACATCGACGGTCACGGCGTCACCGCCTTGTCGAACAGCGCCGGATCGAACTTTCCGGCGAACTCGAACGCGACCGGGCCGGTCATCAGCACGTGGTCGTCGCTTGCGCGCCATTCGATGGTCAACTCGCCGCCCGGCAGCGTCACGCGCACCTTGCGCTCGGTGCGCTTGAGCCGCGCCGCCGCCACCGCGGCCGCGCAGGCGGCCGAACCGCAGGCCTTGGTGAGGCCGGCGCCGCGCTCCCAGGTGCGGATGACGATGTGCTCGCGCGTCACGATGTGCGCGAGCGTGATGTTGGCGCGCTCGGGGAAGATCGGATGGTTCTCGAGCAGCGGGCCGAACTTGGCGAGGTCGTAGGCGTTGACGTCGTCGACCCAGAAGACCGCGTGCGGATTGCCCATGCTCACCACCGCGGGCGAATGCAGCACGGGATTGTCGATCGGGCCAATCTGCAATTCGATGGCGCGCGTGTCGCGGAATTCTTCCGCCAGCGGAATCTCGTTCCACTTGAAGCGCGGCGCGCCCATGTCGACGGTGAACATGCCGTCGGCGCCCTTCCAGCAATTGAGGATGCCGGCCGTGGTCTCGAAGGTGAGCGCGTCCTTGCCGGTCTCGCGCGCCACGATGTCGGCGACGCAGCGCATGCCGTTGCCGCAGGCGCCGGCTTCGGAGCCGTCGTTGTTGAAGATGCGGATGAAGCCGTCGGTGCCGTGCGTGCGCGGCGGATAGATCGCCATCAGTTGATCGTAGGGCGCGCCCTTGGGCGAGGCGGCGGCGCGCGCTTCTTCCGGCGTGATCTTTTCGGCGCGCGTGCGCAGATCGACGACGACGATCTCGTTGCCGATGCCGTTCATCTTGACGAAGGACTGGTTGGCGAGCGCGCCCATGATCTTGCCCGGTTTCCGCCCGGTTTATATGGCGAATAGCCGCTGTTTGTCCAAGTGGCGTGCTAAAATGGCTTTTGTGGGCGAGTCGGGTCGCCGCGTGCAAAAGCAAAATGGAGAGCCGTGATGTCTCGCAGCCGCCTTGCGGCACCGGTCGCACTGGCTTTGGTGCTTTGCGCTGTCCCGGCCCTGGCGCAGACCCCGCCCGCCGCGACCCCGGCGCC
>JALHRB010000004.1 GCA_022841665.1 Pseudolabrys sp. | reverse complement strand
AGACCAATCCCCATGCCGATCAAAACCTGCGTGCGCATCGCCGCGCTCGCCGTCGCGCTGGCCGCCGGCCCCGCCTTCGCCCAGTCGGGCGAGGTCAACGTCTACACCTATCGCGAAAGCAAGCTGATCCAGCCGCTGTTCGACGCCTTCACCAAGGACACCGGCATCAAGGTCAATGCGATCTCGGCCTCCTCCGGCCTCGAGCAGCGCATCAAGACCGAAGGCGAGCGCAGCCCGGCCGACGTGCTGCTCACCGTCGACATCGGCCGCCTGGAAGACGCGGTCGCCGCCGGCATCACCCAGCCGATCGTCTTGCCGGCGCTCGATAAAGTGGTGGCGCCGCAATACCGCGATCCGGAAGGCCACTGGTATGCCATCTCGATGCGCGCGCGCGTCATCTACGCCTCGAAGGAGCGCGTGAAGCAGGACAGCATCACTTATGAAGAGCTCGCCGACCCGAAGTGGAAGGGCAAGATCTGCATCCGCTCCGGCCAGCACATCTACAACAACGCGCTGATCGCGGCCTACATCGCCAAGCACGGCGAGGCCAAGGCGGAGGAATGGCTGCGCGGCCTGAAGGCTAACCTCGCGCAGAAGCCCTCGGGCGGCGACCGCGAGACCGCGCGCGACGTGGCCGCCGGCAAATGCGATCTCGGCATCGGCAACACCTACTACTGGCCGCTGATGTTGACCAATCCGGCGCAGAAGCCCTGGGCCGACGCCACCCGCGTGGTCCTGCCGACTTTCCAGGGCGGCGGCACGCATGTGAACGTCTCCGGCGTGGTGCTCGCCAAGCATGCGCCGAACAAGGCCAACGCCCTCAAGCTGATCGAATGGCTGGCGGGCGAGAAGGCGCAGCACATGTATGCCGACAGCAATTTCGAATATCCGCTGCGCTCAGGCGTCGCCGTCAACCCGATCGTCGCAGGCTACGGCGCGCTCAAGCCCGATCCGCTGCCGCTGGCCAAGATCGCGGCCCACAAGAAGGCCGCAGCCGCGCTGGTGGACAAGGTCGGCTTCGACAATTGAGCACGGCCTCCGCATCGCTTGACGGCCCCGCCCGGCGCGGGGCCGTTTCCTCTTTCCTGCAAGGCCCGCGCCTGGCGGCGACGGCGATCGCCGTCAGCGTCGCGGCGCTGGTGTTGCTGCCGCTCGCAAGCCTCGCGCGCATCGCCGCCATCGGCGACGCCGAGATCTGGCCGCACCTGGCGTCCTACGTGCTGCCGCACGCCACGCTGCAGACCGTGCTGCTGCTCGCGGGCGTCGCTATCGTCACCACCATTGCCGGGGCAGGGACCGCCTGGCTGGTGACCGCCTTCCGCTTCCCCGGCCGCAATGCGCTGCTCTGGCTGTTGCCGCTGCCGCTCGCGATCCCGACCTACATCGCGGCCTATGTCTACGTGGACATCTTCGACGCCGCCGGCCCGGTGCAGAGCGCGCTGCGCGCGACGATGGGCTGGCACACGGCGGAGGACTACTGGTTTCCGCCGGTCCGCTCGCTCGGCGGCGCCATCTTCATCATCGGCCTCGTGGTTTACCCTTACGTCTATCTCGCCGCGCGCGCGATGTTCCAGACGCAATGCGCCATCTTCATCGACGCCGCGCGCTCGCTCGGCGCCAGGCCCTGGGCGCTGATGCGCGACATCGTGCTGCCGCTGGCGCGGCCGGCGCTGGCGGTCGGCATCTCGCTCGCGCTGCTGGAGACGCTCAACGACATCGGCGCCAGCGAATATCTCGGCGTGCAGACGCTGACGCTGTCGGTGTTCACCACCTGGCTCAACCGCGGCAGCCTGCCGGGCGCGGCGCAGATCGCGCTCGCCATGCTCACGCTGGTCGCGGCGCTCATCGCCTTCGAACGCTACGGGCGGCGGCGGCAGAAGTACCAGACGGCGATGCAGGACGGCCGCGTCGCCGCGCCGATCGTGCTGCGCGGACGCCAGGCCTGGCTTGCGACTTTCGCCTGCTTCCTGCCGGTGGCGTTCGGCTTCCTGATCCCGGCCGGTTTTTTGCTGCGGGAGACGATCGAACGCGGGCTGGTGAGCGGCTTCGAATTCGCGCTGCTGCGCCATGGCGTGACCACCGTGCTGCTCGCCGCCGCGGCGACCGCCGCGGTGCTGATGCTCGGCCTTGCCGCCGCGGTGTCGCTGCGGCTGGCGCGCCGGCCCTTCGTGACCGGCTGCGTCGCGCTCGGCACGCTCGGCTACGCGGTGCCCGGCACGGTGCTGGCGCTCGGCCTGCTGGCGCCGCTGGTGGCGGCCGACGACGCGCTCAACTGGCTGAGCCAGCACATCACGGGCCAATCGCTCGGCCTCATCATCGCCGGCTCGAGCGTGGCGGTGATCGTGGCCTATACCGTGCGCTTCCTCGCCATTTCCATCGGCTTCGTGCAGGCGGGCTTTGCCCGCGTCGCCACCGAATTCGACGACGTCGCGCGCGTGTGCGGGGCGCGGCCGTTCACGGTCGTGCGCAGCGTGCACCTGCCGCTGGTGCGGCCGGCGCTGTGGGGCGCGGCCCTGCTGGTCTTCGTCGACTGCCTGAAGGAATTGCCGATGACGCTGCTGCTGCGGCCGCTCAACGTCGAGACCCTGTCGACCTACATCTACCAGTTCGCCACGCGCGGCAATTTCGAGGAAGGGGCGCTCGCGGCCCTGCTCATCGTCGCTGCCGGCATCCTGCCGGTGATGCGCATTGTCCGCCTGGCCGAGGCCGATCCGGGTATCCCGGGCCCGCTCCAGTAAGCTTAACCGGCGTTTCCCTGCGGCCCTAAAAGGGTCACAGAGGCCGCCCAAGGTTGGCGGCAGCGGGACCTTTGGTATAGTCCACCGGCGCCGCGCGTTGAACCACACCGGAATTTCCCTTTGACGGCCGCCACCGGCTTTAGACGCCTGGGATTCCTGTTGCTCGCCGTCGTCGCGGGCGGCGCCGGCGTGCTGCTGTCGGCGAGCTTCTTCATTTCGGCCGATTCGGTGCGCCAGCAGACCCTGAGCGAGATCCGCGCGGTCACCGGCCTGGAGCTCGTGCTGGGCGGCACGGCCAATGTCTCGCTGTTTCCCACCGGCTCCATCAGCTACGACAACGTCATCCTCGGCGACGCCGAGCGCCCGGCGCTCAAGGCCGAGCGGCTGACCGCGCGGCTGCGCTTCTTCCCGCTGCTCGCCGGCCGCGTCGAGATCGCCGACGTGTCGCTGGAGCGGCCGACCATCGCCATCGACGTGGACGCCGACGGCCGCACCAACTGGTCCGGCCTGATCGACGCGCTGGCGCGCAGCCAGAAGCCCGGCGCGCCGCGCCCCGCCGCTTTCTCCGAGATGCGCATCGACAACGGCACGGTGCTGCTGCGCAATCG
The DNA here is from genome assembly GCA_022841665.1 of Pseudolabrys sp. Classification (GTDB taxonomy): domain Bacteria; phylum Pseudomonadota; class Alphaproteobacteria; order Rhizobiales; family Xanthobacteraceae; genus Pseudolabrys. Next base: position 143,437 of record JALHRB010000004.1, on the reverse strand, counting down.
CACGCATAATATTTCCGAGACGCTGCACGGCGTCGAATTCTCGCTCGCCTGGCCGTCGATCTCCAAGAGCTTCGGCGCCAGCGGCAGCTTCATCTGGCGCGACGAGCAGATCGACGCGAGCGTCACGCTTGCCGACTTCGCCGCAGCCCTCGCCGGCACGCGCACGGGGCTGAAGCTGCGCGTCTCCGGCGCGCCGATGAAGGCCGCGTTCGAAGGCTCGATCAGCGTCACGCCGACGCTCAAGGTCGAGGGCACGCTCGCCGCCGACTCGCCCTCGCTGCGCAACGCGCTGGTCTGGGTCGGACAGAAGCCGCTGCCTGGCGGCGGCTTCGGCCGCTTCGCCATCAAGGCGCAGACCAATGTGGTCGGCGGCACGATCGGGCTCACCGGCGTCAACCTCGAGCTCGACGGCAACAGCGCCGAGGGCGTGCTGACCTTCGCCACGGAAGGCCGCAAGACGCTGCAAGGCACGCTCGCCGCCGAGACGCTCGACCTTTCGCCTTACATGTCCACCGTGCGCCTGCTCACCGCCAACCAGCGCGCCTGGAACAGCAGCCGCATCGGGCTGGAAGGCCTGTCCGGCATGGACATCGACCTGCGCCTGTCGGCCGCCAACGTGTCGATGTCGAACGCCAAGATCGGCCGCACCGCGATCGCCGCCAACTTGCGCGGCGGCCACCTGGTGGTGACGGTGGGCGAGGCGCAGGCCTATGGCGGGCTGATCAAGGGCTCGGTCACGCTCGCCAGTGTCGAGCGCGGCGTCGACGTGAAGTCGCAGATGAATTTCGCCGACGTCGACCTGGAAAGCTGCCTCGGCCAGTTGTTCGGGCTGCGCCGGCTGGAAGGCAAAGGCAATATCACGCTGTCGGTGGAAGGCAGCGGCGAAAGCGTGCTGGGCGTGACGCGCACGCTCAACGGCACCGCCGCGCTGGTCGGCGCCAAGGGCGCGCTCGCCGGGCTCGACGTCGAGCAGCTCCTGCGGCGGCTGGAGCGGCGGCCTTTGTCCGGCGGCGGCGAATTCCGCACCGGGCGCACGCCTTACGAAAAGATCACGGTCGGCCTCAAGATCGTGCAGGGCACGGTCACGGTCGAGGACGTCAGGATCGAGGGCTCGGCGGTGCGGCTGGCGCTGGCCGGTTCCGCCTCGATCCCCGCGCGCGAACTGGACCTCAAGGGCACGGCGGCGCTGGTGGTGGCGGCAAGGCCCAATACCGTGCCGTTCGAACTGCCCTTCATCGTGCAGGGCTCGTGGGACGACCCGATCATGCTGCCCGACCCGGAGGCGCTGATCCGCCGCTCCGGCGCGGCCGCCCCGCTGCTCAACGCGGTGCGCGAGCGCAGCGCGCGCGACCAGGTGCGCTCGGTGATCGAGCGGCTGACCGGCGGCGCTCCCACCGCCGGCGGCGCGATGCCGGCGGCCGAGCAGACCACCGAGCCGGTTCAGAAATCCCAGTAGCTAGACCTGCGTGCCGAGGCCCTCGGCGCGCGCGCGCTTGAGCGCGCCGCGCTTCGACATGAGCGAGGCGGCCACCGTGCCCAGCGCCACCACCGCGATGATGACGGTGCAGATGGCGTTGATCTCCGGCTTCACGCCCAGGCGCACCTCCGAATAGATGCGGATCGGCAGCGTGGTCGCGCCCGGCCCGGTGGTGAAGCTCGCCAGCACCAGGTCGTCGAGCGAGAGCGAGAAGGCCAGCATCCAGCCGGCCGCGATCGCCGGCGCGATCAGCGGCAGTGTGACGGTGAGGAACGTCTTCAGCGGCGGGCAGCCGAGGTCCATCGCCGCCTCCTCCAGGCTGCGGTCGAAGCCGACCAGCCGCGACTGCACGATCACGGTGACGAAGCACATGGTGAGCGTGGTGTGGGCGAGCGTCACGGTCCAGAAGCCGCGGTCGACGCCGAGCGCGACGAACAGCAGCAGGAGCGCCACGCCGGTGATGACTTCCGGCATCACCAGGGGCGCGTAGACCATGCCGGAGAACAGCGTTCGCCCGCGGAAGCGGCCGTGGCGGACGAGCGCGACGGCGGCGAGCGTGCCGAGCACGGTGGCGGCGGTCGCCGAGAGCGCGCCGATGCGCAGGCTCTGCCAGGCCGCCTGCAGCATCGCCTCGTCGCGCAGCAGCTCGCGGTACCAGTGCAGCGACCAGCCGCCCCAGACCGTCACCAGGCGCGAGGCGTTGAACGAATAGATCACCAGGATGACGATCGGCAGATAGAGGAAGGCCAGGCCGAGCGCGACCGAGACGACGTTGAACGGGGTCGGGCCGCGCCTCATGGCCGGCCCCCTTCCAGCGTGCGTTGCTGCAGCCGCTCGTAGAGCACAATCGGCACCAGCAGCACGCCGAGCAGCGCCACCGCGATGGCCGAGGCCACCGGCCAGTCGCGGTTGGAGAAGAACTCGGTCCACAAGGTCTTGCCGATCATCGGCGTGTCGGAGCCGCCGAGCAGGTCGGGGATGACGAATTCGCCCATCACCGGGATGAAGCAGAGCAGCGCGCCGGCCGCGATCCCGGGCAGCGACAGCGGCACGGTGATCAGCCAGAAGGCCCGCCAGCGCGAGCAGCCGAGGTCGGCGGCGGCTTCCAGTAGCGTCGGGTCCATCTTCTCCAGCACGGCATAGAGCGGCAGCACCATGAAGGGCAGATAGGAATAGACCACGCCGATATAGATGGCGGTGTCGGAGGCGAGCCAGGTCACCGGCGCGTCGACGATGCGCAGCGCCATGAGCGTATCGTTGAGCAGGCCGTCGCGCTGCAGGATGTTGATCCAGGCATAGACGCGGATCAGGAACGAGGTCCAGAACGGCAGCACGACCAGCATCAACAGCACCGGCTGCATCGACCGCGGCGCCCGCGCCATGCCGTAGGCCAGCGGATAGCCGATGACGAGCAGGATGACGGTTGAGACGGCGGCGACCTGCAAGCTCTTCAGGCAAGAGATGAGATAGAGGTCGTCCGACCAGATCAGCGCGTAGGCGTCGAGCGAAAGCTGCGCGGCGAAGTCCTTCAGCCCTTCCCAGCCGGCGGCGAGGTCGAGAACCGGCAGATAAGGCGGCTGCGCCAAGGCGGTTTGCGACAGGCTGATCTTGAGAACAATGACAAAGGGCGCGAGGAAGAACAGCGCCAGCCACACATACGGAATGAGCACGACCAGGCGGGCAGACCAACTGCGATGCGTGACGCCGTTTCTCATGGGACGGCCCGGAACGAGTAAGAAAGCCGCCGCGAGCACAGCAGGACTCCCTCTCCCCTGGGGGGAGAGGGTTGGGGTGAGGGGGCACATAAGTCTCGATACGCAGTTGCCCCCTCACCCGGACCGCTTCGCGGTCCGACCTCCCCCCCCAGGGGAGAGGTGAACGGAGTACGTGGCTTGCCTGCTATTCTCATTGCGTCAGCACCACGCCGGCCTCGGCCGGCCAGGACAGCCACACCAGATCGCCGGCGGCAAAGGGCGCTTGCCCGCGCGCGCTCACATTGGCGAGCGCGACCTTCATCAGCGAGCGGTCGGACAGCCGCACCTTGTAGATCGACATGTCGCCGCGATAGCCGACCTCGAACACCGTGCCGGGCAGCGCGTTGAGCGCGCCGTCCGCCGGTCGCTCTGCGCCCACCGCGACCTTCTCCGGCCGCAGCCCCAGCCAGACCGTGCCTTGCGGCGCGCTTGCGGTGACGCGCAACTTGCCGAGCGCGCTGTCCATGACGCCGCGCTCGTTGAGGCGGCCCTCGATCAAGGTCACCTCGCCGATGAAGTCCGCCACCCAGCGCGACGCCGGCCGCTCGTAGACCTCGGCCGGCGGCGCCACCTGCGCGAGCTTGCCGCGGTCCATCACCGCGATGCGGTCGGCGACGATCATCGCCTCTTCCTGGTCGTGCGTGACGATGACGAAGGTGGTGCCGAGCTTGCGCTGCAGCTCCATGAGCTCGAACTGGGTTTCCGCGCGCAGCTTCTTGTCGAGCGCCGCCATCGGCTCGTCGAGCAGCAGCACGCGCGGCCGCTTGATCAGCGCGCGCGCCAGCGCGATGCGCTGCCGCTGGCCGCCGGAGAGCTGGTCGATCCGACGCTTGCCGAAGCCCTGCAGGCGCACCAGCGCCAGCATCTCCTCGACGCGGGCGGCGATCTCGCGGCGGTCGGCGTTCTCCTGGCGCAGGCCGAAGCCGATATTGCCTTCCACCGTCAAGTGCGGGAACAGCGCGTAGCTCTGGAACATCATGTTCACCGGCCGGCGGTGCGGCGGCACGCGGCTGATGTCCTCGCCGTCGAGCAGGATGCGGCCCTCGCTCGGCGTCTCGAAGCCGGCCAGCATGCGCAAAAGCGTCGTCTTGCCGCAGCCGGAGGGACCGAGCAGCGCGAAGAACTCGCCTTCCCCGATGTCGAGCGTCACGCCGTCGACCGCGCTCAGCGCGCCGAAGCGCTTGACCACGTTCTCGAACCGCACCAGCGCCGGCTTGCCGACTTGCGCCATCTCTTCCCCGCTGATCTTGCGGCGCAAGCTAGCGGGACGCGCGGGCGCGTCAACCGCCGCCGGCGATCATGGGGACAGCTGAAGATCTAGTGCAGGCTGGCGCCTTCGACCGGCGGCTCCGGCGTAAGTTGCAGCACCGGCTTGCGCGGCGCCGGCCCGTAGTACTCGCCGGTGTGGATGATCTTGCGCGGCTTGAGCAGGATCGAGAGCAGGCGGTCGAACATGCTCTTGGCCGACACCGGCTTGCACAGGAACTCGTTGACGCCGATCCGCGCCGCCTCGACCACGCGCCAGCGCTCGAGATGGCCGGTGAGCATGATGATGGGAATGTCGGGGACCGGGAATACGCCGGGCGAGCGTATGATGCGCACCAGCTCGGCGCCGTTGAGCAGCGGCATTTCCCAGTCGAGCACGACCACGTCGGCGCTGGCCGAGCGGATCAGCTCCAGCGCGGCGATGCCGTCGCCGGCCTCCATGACGGTCCTGACGCCGAGGTGGGACAGCAGGCCGCGTACCACCTCGCGCATGAATGCGTTGTCGTCGACCACCAGCACGCGCAGCTGCTGGATCAGGACTTCCGCATGTTTGGCGTTGACGTTCATCGGCCGCACCCACACGCAACCCGCGCACTATATGGCCGCCAAACCTCACCGCGCCGTTAACGTGCGGGATACCGCGTCTTTCCAGCCGTCATAGCGGCGCGCGCGCGCGTCGGCCTGCATGCGTGGCGTGAAGCGGCGGTCGAGCCGCCACTGCGCGGCAAAGCCGTCGAGACCCGGACAAAGGCCGGCGGTACGTCCGGCGAGATAGGCGGCGCCCAGCGCCGTCGTTTCCATCACCACCGGACGATCGACCAGCACGGCCAGGATGTCGGCGAGGAACTGCATGCAGGGCTCACTCGCGGTCATGCCGCCGTCGACGCGCAGCACGGTGCCGGCGCCGTCCCAGTCGCCGCGCATGGCTTCGAGCAGGTCGCGGGTCTGGTAGCCGACCGCCTCCAGCGCGGCGCGCGCAATCTCGGCGGCGCCCGAGTTGCGCGTGAGGCCGAAGATGGCGCCGCGCGCCGACGCGTCCCAATAGGGCGCGCCGAGGCCGACGAAGGCGGGCACCAGATAGACCTGCTCGGCCGGATCGGCGCGGGCGGCAAGCGCACCGACCTCCGACGACGTGGCGATGATCTTGAGGCCGTCGCGCAGCCATTGCACGGCGGCACCGGCGATGAAGATCGCGCCTTCCAGCGCATACGTGCGCTTGCCGTCGAGCTGGTAGGCAATGGTGGTCAGCAGGCGGTGGCGCGAGGCGACGCGCGCAGGCCCGGTGTTGAGCACCATGAAGCAGCCGGTGCCGTAGGTCGACTTCATCATGCCGGGTTGAAAGCAGCCCTGCCCGATCGTCGCCGCCTGCTGGTCGCCGGCCATGCCGAGAATGCGGATCGGCGCGCCGAACAGGCCGGTCACGCCGAATTCGCCGGCGCAGTCGCGCACCTGCGGCAGCAGCGCCGTCGGCACGCCGAACAGGCGGCACAGTCCTTCGTCCCATTCGCCTTTGCCGATGTCGAACAGCGCCGTGCGCGCGGCATTGGTGGCGTCGGTGGCGTGCACCTTGCCGCCGGTCAGCCGCCACAGCAGAAACGAGTCCACGGTGCCGAAGGCGAGCTGGCCGGCTTCCGCCTTGGCGCGCGCGCCGGCGACGTTGTCGAGCAGCCAGGCGATCTTGCTGGCGGAGAAATAGGGATCGAGCAGCAGCCCGGTGCTGGCGGCGACTTCCGCCTCATGACCGGCGGCGCGCAGCCGCTCGCACAGACCGGCGGTGCGGCGGTCCTGCCAGACGATGGCGTTGTGGATCGGCTTGCCGGTGGCGCGCTCCCAGACGAGCGTCGTTTCGCGCTGGTTGGTGATGCCGATGCCGGCGACGTCGCGCGCATCGATGCGCGCCTTCGCCAGCGCTTCACGCACGGTCGCGACCGTCGCCGTCCAGATTTCCTCGGGATCGTGCTCGACCTCGCCCGGCGCGGGATAGATCTGGCGCAATTCCTGCTGTGCGCTGGCGAGCGGCGTCAGCGATGCGTCGAATACGATCGCGCGCGTCGAGGTGGTGCCCTGGTCGATGGCGATGAGAGCGGCCGGCAAAACGAAAATCCCCGCGACTCGCGTGCGGGGAGATTACCACGGCCGGCCGGACGCGCGGCGGCTCAGTTGAGCATGAACAGGTTCTGGATGGCCTGGTCGTTGTCGGCGTGCACCGAGGACACCAGCTTGCGCGGCGCCGGGCCGTAATAGCTGCCGCTCTTCACCACCGGGCGCGGATTGACCAGCACCGAGATCAAGCGGTCCTGCAAGGCCTTCGACGACACCGGCTTGAGCAGGAATTCGTTGACGCCGATCTGGATCGCCTCGATCACGCGCGAGCGCTCGCCGTGGCCGGTAAGCATGATGATCGGCACGTCCGGATAGGGGAAGGTTTGCGGCGAGCGCACCATGCGCACGAAGCCGGCGCCGTCGAGCCCCGGCATTTCCCAGTCGAGGATGACGACGTCGGGGCCGACGCTGCGGATCATGTCGAGACCCTTCGGCCCGTCATACGCCTCATAGACGGTGCGCACGCCGATGCCGGTGAGCATCGTGCGCACGACCTTGCGCATATAGGCTTCGTCGTCCACCACCAGCACCTTGGCTTGGGCGATACGAAGCGAACTGCCTGTGACCTCGATCGGCATGACCCCGATTTCCCGATTTGGGTGCGCGCAATAGACCACAAAAAATTCGCCGTACCCTAAATGCGTGTACGGAAATTCGACCAGGCGCGGTAAGGATTCGTTAAGCCTGCGGGGTGGCCTGCTGCGCCAGCGAGGCGATGAACTGGTTGATCGCAATGCGGTCGTCGGGCGTCGCCTTCAAGCCCAGCTTGGAGCGGCGCCACAGCACGTCCTCGGCGGTCTCGGCCCATTCGGTCGCGACCAGGTAACGCAATTCGGCGCCGGTGAGGTCGCCGGCGAAGCGCGGGCCGAGGTCGTCCATGCTCTGCGCCTCGCCCAAGATCTGCTCGACCCGCAGGCCGTAGGCGCGCAACAGCCGGCGCGCATGCGGTTCGGACAGGAAAGGCCAGCGGCCGATCGTCTCCGCCACCAGCGCGTAGAAGCCGTCCGGCGGGAAGCCGCCGCCCGGCAAGGTCGATGTGGCGGTCCAGGGCGGGCGGCCCTGGAAGAACGGGCCGATCTTCTCCATCGCCGCCTCCGCCAGCTTGCGGTGGGTCGTGATCTTGCCGCCATAGACCGTGAGCAGCGGCGCTTCGCGGAACGGCTCGTCGAGCACCAGCTCGTAGTCGCGGGTGACGTCTTCCGGCTTGTCGGAGCCGTCGTCGTAGAGCGCGCGCACGCCGGCGAAAGACCAGACCAGTTCGTCGGGTGTGATCTTGTCGCGGAAATACTCGTTCATCACGTCGCAGAGATACAGAATCTCCTGCACGCTGGGCGCCGGCGCATTGAGGTCGCCGATGAAGTTCTGGTCGGTGGTGCCGATCAAGGTGAAGTCCTGCGCGAAGGGCAGCGCGAACACCACGCGTCCGTCGGCGGCCTGCAAGATGTAGCCGGTGTCGTGCTCGAAGCGGCGGCGCACCACGATGTGGCTGCCTTTGATCAGGCGCACCGGACGCTTGAGCGGCTTGCGCAGGATGGTGTCGGCCACCTCGCCGATCCAGGGGCCGGCGGCGTTGACCAGCACGCGCGCGGAGGCCGTGTCGCGGCGGCCGTGGTCGTTGAGCACCAGGTCCCAGCGCTCGCCGCCGCGCTCGGCGCGCGTGAGCTTGGTGCGCGGGCGGACGACGGCGCCGCGCTCGGCGGCGTCGACCGCGTTGAGCACGACCAGGCGGCTGTCGTCGACCCAGCAATCGGAATATTCGAAGCCGTAGCGGAAATTGCGCCGGAGCGGCTGGCCGACCATGTGGTGGGTGAGATCGACCGTGCGCGAAGCCGGCAGCAGCTTGCGGGCGCCAAGCCAGTCGTAGAGCAACAAGCCGAGGCGCAGTTTAAGCGGCGCGCGCATGCCCGGCAGCGGCGGCAGCATGAAACGCATCGGGCGGATCACGTGCGGCGCCATGCGCAGCAGCACCTCGCGCTCGGTGAGCGCCTCGCGCACCAGCCGGAAGGCGTGCTGCTCGAGATAGCGCAGACCGCCGTGGATCAGCTTTGAGGAGGCCGACGAGGTGCCGGAGGCGAGATCGTTCATCTCGATCAGCAGCACCTTGAGGCCACGGCCGGCGGCGTCCCGGGCGATGCCGGTGCCGTTGATGCCGCCGCCGATGATGGCGAGGTCGAAGTCGGCCATACGCGCTGGTTTGCCTGCTGATTCGCCGCAATGCCGCAGAATGGGGGCCTTGCGGGGCACAATCTAGTGCCGCGCGCGTTAATACGGCTTAAAGCGGCGAAATCCGGCCCGATTGCAAAACCGCCTTAGCTTGGCCATATCCCCTCCTGTCATTCCGGGACGCGCCGGAGGCGCGGACCCGGAATCCAGATGCTCGCACTGCATAGATTTCTGGATTCCGGGTTCGCGGGCTGAAGCCCGCGCCCCGGAATGACGAATTGAAGGAACCGAAATGCCCTCCCCGCGCCTGCTCGTCATCGAAGGCAACTCCCCGCAGACCATGGCCGACCATGTCGCCGCCGGCGGCGTGCCGGCGAGCAAGGGCTATTCCGACCTGCTGCGCGAGCTCCTGCCCGGCGCCATCGTCGACATCTGCTATCCGGGCGATCCCGCGGCGGCGCTGCCGGACGGCGCCGCGCTGGAAGGCTATGACGGCATCGCCATTACCGGCTCGGCGCTGCACGTCTACAAAGGCGGCGAGGAGGTGATGCGCCAGGTCGACCTGGTGCGCGCCGCGCTTTTAACCGGCACGCCCGTGTTCGGCTCGTGCTGGGGCCTGCAGGTGATCACCGCCGCCGCCGGCGGCAGCGTGCGCAAGAACCCGAAGGGCCGCGAGATCGGCTTCGGCCGCGGCATCCGCCTGACGGAGGCCGGCCGCAAGCATCCGATGTATGTCGGCAAGGTCGAGGTGTTCAACGCGCCGACCGTGCATCTCGACGAGGTGGAGAGCGTCGCGCCGGGCACCACCATCCTCGCCACCAACGCGGTGTCGTCAGTGCAGGCAGCCGAGATCCGCACCAATGGCTCGGTCGCCTGGGCGGTGCAGTACCATCCCGAATATCCGCTGCGCGAGGTCGCGGCCATCGTGCGGCGCATCGGCACGCGGCTGATCGAGGAAGGCTTCTTCGCCGACGAGAGCGACATGCGCGGCTTCGCCGGCGACCTCGACCAGCTCGACCGCGAGCCCGACTGCAAGCGGCTCTCCTGGCGGCACGGCATCAGCCAGAACGTGCTCGACAAGAAGCTGCGCACCAGCGAAGTCGCGAACTGGATCGAATTCCAGGTGCTGCCGGTGCGGGTGAAGCGCGGGCGGGGATAGGAATTCCCCGTGTCATGCCCCGCGAAGGCGGGGCATCCACTACGCCGCAGCGCGTGATATTATCACGAGCATGGGTGGTTACTGGATCGCCCGCTTTCGCGGGCGATGACAGCCCAGGAATGGAAACGCGGCCATGGACTTCTCCAGCAAGACCGTCGTCGTCACCGGCGGCAGCGGCGCGCTCGGCAGCGCGGTGGTGGGCGGCCTGCTCGGCGGCGGCGCACGCTGCATCGTGCCTTACGTGCACGAGGCCGAGGCGGAGCGCTTTCCCCATCGCGGCGATCCGAACGTCAAGCTGATCGCGGTGAAGGACCTCGCCGACGAGGCCGACGTCGCCAAGGTCTACGCGGGCGCGGCGCCGTTGTGGGCCTCGATTCATCTCGCCGGCGGCTTCGCCATGGGCAAGGTGGCCGACACCGGCAAGGCCGCGCTGATGGCGCAGATCGATGGCAATCTCGTCTCGTGTTTCCTGTGCTGCCGCGCCGCGCTGCAGGCGATGCAAGGCGACGGCCGCATCGTCAACGTGGCGGCGCGCCCGGGACTGGAATGGCGCACGGGCGCCGGCATGACCGCCTACACCGTCGCCAAGTCGGGCGTGGCAACGCTGACCGTCGCGCTGGCGGAGGAAGCCGCCAGGGACGGCGTTCTGGTGAACGCGGTGGCGCCCTCGATCATGGATACGCCGGCCAACCGCAAGGCGATGCCGAAGGCCGATTTCGACGCCTGGCCGAAGGTGGAAGAGGTCGCCGCAACGATTTTGTTTCTGGCCTCGCCCGACAACAAGGTCACGCGCGGCGCCGTCGTACCGGTGTACGGGAAGGCATAATCGCTTTCCCTCTCCCCGCTTTAGCGGGGAGAGGGTGGCCGAGCGAAGCGAGGCCGGGTGAGGGGCCGCCGCCATTCAGATTTCGGACGCGCCCAATTCGGATGCAACGATCTGGAGGACCCCTTCCTTGTTCGACAGGACATCCGAGTTCCAGACTCTCAGAACCTTATAGCCTACGGCCATAAATGCGTCGTCACGCACGCGGTCTTTGACATTTTCCGAATGCTGACCACCGTCGACTTCGACGACCAGTTTTCGATCGCGACAAACGAAATCGACAATGAACGACTCGATCGCTTCCTGTCTGACAAACTTGAACCCGCAAAGCCGCCGGTCGCGAAGAGCAAGCCACAGCACCATCTCCGCATCGGTCGACTGCCGGCGCAAGCGGCGCTCGATCTTGACCTTCCGTTGATCAGGACCCCGCATAAGCGCCCCTCACCCGGCCCGCGCTAAACGCGGGCCACCCTCTCCCCGTAAGAACGGGGAGAGGGAAAAGAAGATGCCCTAGCCCGCGATCGGCACCAGCTCGAGCGGCGGGCGCAGCAGGCGCTGCACATTGTTGGAGGCAACCACGGTGCGGCCTTCCGCGAAGGCCTCGTGGTTTTTCTCGATGTCGTCGAGATCGTACTGGTAGTTCACCATCAGCCCGTGCGCCTGCTTGAGCGCCTTCTCCGAGGTGTCGGCGAGCCAGTTGATGCGCTCGAGCCGCGCGCCGTTGCCGAGATGGAAGCGCGCCACCGCGTCGACCGGCAACCCGCGGCCGTTGCGCGCGCGCAGGAAATACCAGGCGGCCGCGCGCATCACGGAATCGCGCAGGCGCTCGGCCGTCTCCGCATCGGCCCACCAGCCCGGCGCATCGAGCGCGGCCAGCGCCGCCTTGTCGGCCGCGTTGAGCGCGGCGGAGTTCTCGTCGGCGCGTTCGCGCTTGAGCCAGGATGCAAAACTCACCACCGGCGACAAGGTGACGAACGTGGCAAGCTTTGGCAGTTCGCGGCAGATTTCCTCGACCACCTGCTTGATCAGGAAGTTGCCGAAGGAGACGCCGGCGAGACCGCGCTGGCAATTGGAGATCGAATAGAACGCCGCCGTGCGCATCTTGTCCTGTTCGACGATCTCGCGCCCCGTCGCCAGGATGGGCGCGATCGCGTCCGGAATGTCGCGCGTGAGCGCGACCTCGACGAAGATCAGCGGATCGTCCACCAGCGCCGGATGGAAGAAGGCGTAGCAGCGCCGGTCGGGCGGATCGATGCGGCGGCGCAGGTCTTCCCAGTCGCGGATCGCATGCACCGCCTCGTAGCGGATGATCTTCTCCAGCACGATCGCCGGCGTCGACCAGTCGATGCTGCGCAGGACGAGGAAGCCGCGGTTGAACCAGGACGAGAACAGATGAATGAAATCGTCGTCCACCGCTTTCAGGTCGTCGCGGTGGTCGAGCGTGTCCATCAGTTGCTCGCGCATTCGCACCAAAGCCGCGGTGCCCCCGGGCGCCAGGTTGAGACGGCGGAACAGTTCCTGCCGGCGCGGCTCGGAAGCCGCGTGCACTTCCGCGGCGGTGGCATCGGACGGCTTGTCGCGCCAGGCGGCGATCGCCGTTTCCATGCGCGCGGCGTCGGTGCCGAAGCGGGTGGCGAGCGCCTCGAAGAAGGCGATGCGCGGGCCGGTGGTGAGATCGACGTAGCGAGACAGAATGTCGCGCGCCAGCGCCACGCCGGAGGCCTCGCCGCGGCCGGACAGGAGGTCCTCGCACAGTTCCACAAGGCTTTCGGAGCGCGCCGCCGCCTCCTCGCGCCGGGGGCGCAGCAGCGCCCGCCCGCGGTCCGAGATGGATTGCAGCAGTTCCCCGAAAAACGAGGCGTTCATCCGATCTCCCAACCCCCGGTCCATCGGGTTCACCCGACCCTGGCGGCACTGTCGCCCTCGGAATCGGCAGCGGTGTGGCGCTTTCACGAAAAGCACAAGAAACCGCACACTAACATCATACTGTCGGCCTAGGGAGCGCCCGGACGCGCCGGCCGACGCGGCCCGGCGGTCCGCTTCGCGCAACGATTGAGTAGGCCGATCGTTGCATTGGAAATCATAATCGTAACGGGATAGGATTTTTAGCTCGCCCCGCCCGTCCGCGCTGCGCCGCAGCGCAAGCGGGCCGCGGCCTTGGCCCGCGATGATAGATCGGGGCTTGCACCTTTCGGTTCCGCCTCGCATTGTGCGGCCCGGGGAGGACAGGTGCCGCGCGCACGGCCCCTGTGACGACAACGAGAAGAGACTAAGAGGGGTTAGGTTTGAGTATCGTCGACGCTGGTGAGAACCCGCGCGCCAAGACCGACGCGCGGCCGGGCACGGCCGAGCCGTTGCTCACGGTCGAGGATCTGCACACCCAGTTCAACACCGCGCGCGGCATCGTCCGCGCGGTCGAAGGCGTCAACTTCACCGTCGATCGCGGCGAAGTGGTCGCCATCGTCGGCGAATCCGGGTCGGGCAAATCCGTTACCGCGCTCTCGATCATGCGGTTGTTGCCGCGGCTGACCGGGCGGGCGCGCGGACGCATCATATTTGACGGCCAATCGCTGCTCGACCTCGACGACGAGGAGATGCGCAAGATCCGCGGCCGCGATATTTCGATGATCTTCCAGGAGCCGATGACCTCGCTCAACCCGATCCTGACCATCGGGCTGCAGATCAAGGAGCCGTTGCAGATCCACCTCGGCATGACCGACGAGCAGGCGACGGCGCGCGCCATCGAGCTGTTGTCGCTGGTCGGCATCACCGACCCGGAGCGGCGGCTCGACCAGTATCCGCACCAGTTCTCCGGCGGCATGCGCCAGCGCGTGATGATCGCGATCGGGCTTGCCTGCAATCCCAAGCTTATCATCGCCGACGAGCCGACCACCGCGCTCGACGTCACCATTCAGGCGCAGATTCTCGAACTGATGAAGAATCTGTCGCGCAAGCTCAACATCGCGCTCATCATCATCACGCACAATCTCGGCGTGGTGGCGCGCTACGCCGACCGCGTCATCGTCATGTATGCCGCCCGCGTCGCCGAGCAGGGCCCGGCGGAGGCGGTGTTCCACCGCCCGCGTCACCCCTACAGCCTGGGCCTGCTGCGCTCGGTGCCGCGGCTCGACCGCCCGCGCGGCAGCAAGCTCGAAACGATCGAAGGCCTGCCGCCCAACCTGGCAAACATCTCGACCGGTTGCCGTTTCGCGCCGCGCTGCCCGTTCCGCATCGCGATCTGCGACCAAGAGCCGCCGCTGTTTCCGACCGACACCGGCAGCCTGTCGCGCTGCCACCGGCACGAAGAAATCGCGTCCGGCAAGATCACCTGGACGGCCGCGGGCGGCACCGGGCTGAACTTCGCCGCCAATACCGAGGCGCCGGTGCTGTCGGTGCGCAACCTCACCAAGTTCTTCGAAGTCTCCGGCGGGCTGCGCGGCGCCAGCGGCACCGTGCGCGCGGTGCAGGATGTCTCGTTCGACATCTATCCGGGCGAGACGCTCGGGCTGGTCGGCGAATCCGGCTGCGGCAAGACCACGGTCGGCCGGCTCATTCTGCGGCTGGAGGAGCCGACCGGCGGCGAAATCCATTTCGAGGGCGTCAACCTGTCGACCGCCTCCCCGGCGCAGCTCAAGGCAATGCGCCGCAAGGTGCAGGTGATCTTCCAGGACCCCTATTCCTCGCTCAATCCGCGCATGACGGTCGGCCAGATCATCGGCGAGCCGCTGCACGTCTACAAGATCGTCGAGGGCCGCAAGCAGGGCGCGGCGCGCGTGGCCGAGCTTTTGGAAAACGTCGGACTGCGCCGCGAAATGGCCGAGCGCTATCCGCACCAGCTTTCCGGCGGCCAGCGCCAGCGCGTCGGCATCGCGCGCGCGCTGGCGATGGAGCCGTCCTTCATCGTGTGCGACGAGGCGGTGTCGGCGCTCGACGTTTCGATCCAGGGCCAGATCATCAACCTGCTCGAGGACCTGCAGCGCAAGTTCAGGCTCGCCTACCTCTTCATCGCCCACGACCTGGCGGTGGTCCGGCACATCTCCGCCCGCGTCGTCGTGATGTATTTCGGCAAGGTGATGGAAATCGCGGATCGTGATGTAATCTATGGGGAATCTCTGCACCCCTATACCAAAGTCCTATTGGACGCGGCGCCCGTTCCCGACCCGACCATCGAGAAGGAGCGCGAGCCGCGCCTGATCAAAGGGGAGTTGCCGAGCCATCTGGCGCCGCCGACCGGATGCGTCTTTAATACGCGCTGCCCGCTGGCCAGCCAGGAGTGCCGGGAGACCGTACCACAGCTCGAGGAGAAGCGGCCGGGGCACTTCGCGGCCTGCATCAAAGTCTAAAGCCCAAGACTAATAAGGGCGCCAACAGGGAGGAGAGATCATGGAAACCAGACGCACAACACTCAAGCAGATGGCGGGGGCTTTGGCCCTCGGCGCCGGGGGCTTCAGCCTGGAGACCACGCGCGTCAACGCCCAGTCCCCCAAGAAGGGCGGCACGCTCACTTATGCAATCAGCGCCGAGACGCCGCACTACGACGGTCACGGCAGCGACACCTTCGCCACCATTCAATTCTCGGCGCCGTTCTACTCCACGCTGCTCAAGTTCGATCTCGACAAATATCCGAATGTGGTGGGCGATCTGGCGCAATCCTACACCGTCTCGCCGGACAAGCTGACCTATACGTTCAAGCTGCATCCGAACGTGAAATTCCACGACGGCACGCCGTGCACCTCGGCGGACGTGAAGGCGACCTACGATCGGCTGCGCAACCCGCCGCAAGGCGTGGTCTCGTCGCGCAAGGCGACCTTCGGGGATATCGCCTCGATCGAGACGCCGGATCCGTTGACCGTCGTCTTCAAGCTGAAGGCCGTGAACGCGGCGATCCTCCAGCACTTCGGCTCGCCGTGGAACTACATCTACTCGGCCAAGGACCTGGAGAAGGACCCGAACGCGCCGAAGACCAAGATCAACGGCACCGGCGCCTTCGTGTTCGTCGAGCACGTCAAGGGCAGTCACGTCGCCGGCAAGCGCAACGAGAACTACTTCAAGAAGGGCCTGCCTTACCTTGACGGCTTCAAAGGCGTGTTCTTCCTGCAGGCGGCGACCATGCTCAATGCCTTCCAGGGCGGCCAGGTGCAGGCGGAGTTCCGCAGCATCTCCGAGCCCGAGAAAGCGCGCCTCGTTCAATCCATGGGCGACAAGGTCCGCATCCAGGAGTCGAGCTGGACGCTCAACCTGCTGGTCTGCTTCAACGTCGAGAAAAAGCCCTTCGACGACGTGCGCGTACGGCGCGCGTTGCTAATGGCGATCGACCGCTGGGGCGGCAGCAAGGGTCTCGGCCAGATCTCCACGCTTCGCTCGGTTGGCGGCGTGCTGCGGCCGGGCTACCCGCTGGCGACGCCCGAGGCGGAGCTGGTCAAGTTGCCGGGCTTCTCCAAGGACATCAAGAAATCCCGCGAAGAGGCCAAGAAGCTGCTCAAGGAAGCGGGCCAGGAGAACCTGAAGTTCACGCTGCATAACCGTTCGATCGCGCAGCCCTACACGCCCGCCGGCGTGTTCCTGGTCGACCAATGGCGCCAGATCGGCGTCACGGTCGAAAACAAGCAGCAGGAGACGGCGCCCTATCTCGCCGGCCTCAACAGCGGCAATTACGACGTCGCGGTCGATTTCTCGAACCTGTTCATGGACGATCCGAGCCTCGCTTTGAGCAAGTATCTTTCGATCGACCGGTCGCCGGACAACCGCTCGCGCTCGAAGGATCCGGAGCTCGACAAGCTCTACGACCAATCGATGCGCGAGCTCGACCCGAAGAAGCGGCAGGCGCTGATTCAGGCCTTCGAGAAGCGCCTGTTCGAACAGGCTTACCAGCAGCCCCTGTTGTGGTGGTACCGCATCGTCGCCACCCACAAGACCCTCATGGGCTGGAGAATGTCGCCGAGCCACAACCTCGGGCAGGATCTATCCGACGTCTGGCTGAACACCTGAGCCTCCAACCCTTAACGTAATCGTCCGTGGCCCGGCTTATAGCCGGGCCACGGCGAGGTCGGAAAAATGCTTCGTTACACGATCAATCGAGTCCTGCTCACGATCCCCACGCTGCTCGGCGTTGCCGTGCTCGTCTTCTTCATGCTGCGCATCATTCCCGGCGACATCGTCGAGGTGAAGCTGCGCGGCGACGGCGGCCAGGTGACGCAGGCAACCATCGAGATGGAGCGCCACCGGCTCGGTCTCGACAAGCCCATGGCGATTCAATTCAAGGATTGGATGGTCGGCGTCGTTACTTTCGATTACGGCATATCGATGTGGACCGAGCGGCCGGTGATGGAGGAGATCGCCATCCGGCTGGAGTTGTCCCTGGAGGTGGCGATCCTGGCGACGCTCATCGCGATATTATTCGCGATACCTTTGGGAACGACGGCCGCGCTCTACCGCGATACCTGGGTCGACTATCTTATGCGGATCGTGACCATCGGCGGGATTTCGATTCCGGCATTCTGGTTCGGCATGCTGATCATGTTGGCTCTGCTTGCGGGCTTCAACTGGCTGCCGCCGATCACCTTCACCCCGATTTATGTGGACCCCATCGCCAACCTGACGCAGCTGATCTGGCCGGCGCTCGCGGTCGGTTACCGTTATTGCGCCGTGACCGCGCGCATGATCCGCTCGTCGTTGCTGGAAGTCCTCAACGAAGACTACATCCGCACCGCGCGCGCCAAGGGCGTCTATGAGAAGCTGGTGATCTCGCGTCACGCACTGCGCAACGCGCTGCTGCCGGCGATCACCGTCATCGCGCTCGAATTCACCTTCCTGATCGGCGGCCTGGTCGTCACCGAGCAGGTGTTCAACCTCAACGGCATCGGCCAGCTGTTCGTGCAAAGCGTCACGCGCAACGACTTCACGCTGATCCAGGGCATGGTGATGCTGATCGCGGCCTTCTACGTCTTCGTCAATCTCGCCGTCGATCTGCTTTATGCCGTGTTCGACCCGCGCATCAGGTACACGTGATGACCGTCACAACGCCCGATATCGCTTCCGTACCGGCCGCGCCCCGTGCACGCGGCGCGATCGCGGAGTTCGTGCGCCAGCAGCCGCTCGGCACCGTCAGCTTCTTCATTATCGTCGCGATGATGTTCGCCGGCCTGTTCTCGGAGCTGGTGGCGCCTTACGACCCGCTGGCGATCGATTTCGCCTCGATCCTCGGCCCGCCCTCGTGGGACCACTGGTGCGGGACCGACGCCTACGGCCGTGACATCTGCTCGCGCCTGATCTACGGCTCGCGCACCGCGCTGGTGATCGGCTTCACCTCGTCGTTCATCGGCTCCTCGATCGGGGCGATCCTCGGCATCGCGTCGGCCTATTTCGGCGGCCGCATCGACAGCTGGATCCAGCGCGTGATGGACGTCCTGCTGGCGTTTCCGATCATCGTGCTGGCGCTGGTCGTCGTGGCGGCTTTCGGCAAACTGCTGGTCGGCGGGATCGACCTGAACCTGATTATCGCCATTGCCATCCCGATCCTGCCGCGCGTCGCGCGCGTCGTGCGCGCCGCGGCCTTATCGGTGCGCGTGATGCCCTATGTCGACGCCGCCCGCGCCGCCGGCTATTCGCACACGCGCATCATCTTCCGCCACATGGCGCCGAACGTGGTGGCGCCTTACCTGATTATGCTGACCGCCTTCATCGCGCAGGCGATCCTGGCGGAAGCTTCGCTGTCGTTCCTCGGCCTCGGCGTGCAGGAGCCGACCGCCGCCTGGGGCCTGATGCTGTCCGGCAACGCCGCCGACTTCTACCGGCAGGCGCCCTGGCTGATCCTGTTCCCCGGCGTCGCGATCAGCCTCGCGGTGTTCGCCTTCAACCTGTTCGGCGACAGCCTGCGGGACTTCCTCGATCCGCGCTTCAAGGTATAAGGGCGCCGGCGCCCGGGCCGGGCGCGCCTGAAACCTGAAAGCGTCAGGGAAATCCCAAGGAAAGCGCTATGCCGAAACCCCTCGCCGGTCTCCGCGTCCTCGAACTCGCCCGCATCCTGGCCGGGCCCTGGGCCGGGCAGATGCTGGCCGACCTGGGCGCCGACGTGATCAAGGTCGAGCGCAAGGGCGCCGGCGACGACACGCGCGGCTGGGGCCCGCCCTTCGTCGAGGGCAAGGACGGCAAGCACATCGGCTCGGCCTATTTCCATTCCGCCAACCGCGGCAAGCGCTCGATCGAGATGGACTTCGAGAGCGAGGAAGGCCGCCGCATCGTGCGCAAGCTCGCCGCCAAGTCCGACGTGCTGATCGAGAACTTCAAGGTCGGCGGGCTCGCCAAGTTCGGGCTCGACTACAAGAGCCTCAAGGACGAGTGCCCGCGGCTGATCTACTGTTCGGTTACCGGCTTCGGCCAGGACGGGCCCTACGCCAAGCGCGCCGGCTACGACCTGATGGCGCAGGGCATGGCCGGGGTCATGGACCTGACAGGCATGCCGGACGGCGAGCCGACGCGCATCGGCATCCCGATGTCGGACATCTTCACCGGCTGCTATTCGGTGGTCGGAATCCTGGCCGCGTTGCACGAGCGCGAAAAGACCGGCAAGGGCTGCTACGTCGACACCTCGCTGGTCGATTCCACCGTCGGCGTGCTGTCGAACCAGGCGCTCAACTATCTCGTCTCCGGCAAGGTGCCCAAGCGCATCGGCAACGCGCACGCCAACATCGTGCCCTACCAGGTGTTTCCGGTCGCCGACGGCTACGCCATCGTCGCCACCGGCAACGACGCGCAGTACGTCAAGTTCTGCAACGTGCTGGGCGCGCCGGAGTTGGCGACCAATCCCGAATACAAGGACAACATCGGCCGCCTCAAGCACCGCGAGGAGCTGATCGGCAAGCTCTCGGCGCTGACATCGAAAATGAAGCGCGACGATTTGCTGGAGAAGCTGGAAGCGCAGGGCGTGCCGGCCGGCCCGATCAACGACGTCGAGCAGGTGTTCAAGGATCCTCAGGTGATCCACCGCGGCATGCGGCTGGAACTGCCGAGCGACGCCGCCAAGGCGGGCACGATCCCCGGCGTGCGCACGCCGATCGTGTTCGACGGCTGGCGCGCCGCCTCGGAGAACCCCTCGCCGTTGCTGGGCCAGCATACGGCGGAGATCTTGAAGGAAATCGGCGAAGACTAAGGGTTTCGTCGCCGCCATTAAGCATGCTAAAATAGCGGCCATGAAAACGATCTACGATCCCGAGACCGACGCCCTTTATGTGCGTTTTTCAGACACTTCGATCGTCGAGAGCGAAGAAGTGGCCGACGGCGTCGTTCTGGATTTCGACGCCCATGGCAAGATCGTCGGATTCGAGTTTCTGAACGCCCGTGAGCATCTCACGTCCGGCACAAAATTGCCGGTGCCGGCTAAGTGAGCAGCGGCCGCATCGCGCTCACGCGCCATGCGGCGACAATGCTTTCGGAACGCGGTATCGAGCGCGAATGGGTTGAGCGCACAGTGATCTCGCCCGATCACCTCGAGAACGATCCTCGCCACGCCGATACACTCTGGTCATTCCGCGCCATACCTGAGCGCGGGGGCCGCTTTCTGCGCGTCGTCCACAAATTGGAAGGCAACGAAATCAAGATTATCACCGCATTCTTCGACCGCGCAAAGCGCCGCTGAGGCCCTCACCACGTCAGCGTGCGCGCGTTCTCGGCGAAGATGAAGCTTTGCGTGTAGCCCGGCCGGCCCATCTGCACGCCCGGCACCAGGTCCTCAATCTTCAGCCCGAACTCGGAGAGGCACGGCCCGCACATCAGCACCACGCCGCCGTCGCGGATGAAATCCGCGACGATGTCGCGCGGCACGCGCTGCATCGACGGCTTCTTCTCCTGCTCGCCTTTCATCGAGGCGAGCTTCACCGCGTCGAGATTGAGAAACACCGCCACCGGGTGGCCCATCTTCAGCGTGGCATGGGCGAAGTGCAGCCCCATCCAGCCGCGCCAGCTGTCGCCCGTGGTCATGTTGACGAAGAGCGGGTTCTTCTGCGGCGCTGTCTTGGCAAGCTGATCGGCGTCGTGCGCCCGCCCCGCGGGCACAGCGAAAGCCAAAGCCAGCCCGGCCAGCAGGCCGAGCGCGAAAACAATCGAACGTTTCATGGCGTCACCCCATCGCAGTCCGGCAGGGTGTATTCTGGCAGCCCGGCGGCGCGGGGCAAGCGCGTCAACCCGCCACGGCGGCCTTGCGGCGCGTGCGCCCTTTCACGTTCTCGACCGCCTCGCCGATGCTGCGGCGCAGGCTGTCGAGATCGTAGGGCTTCTGCAAAACCACCAGGCCCTGGCGCACCGCGTCCTGCGCGCTCGCGCTATAGCCGGTGGTCAGCAGCACCGGGATGCCGGGAAAGCGCACGGCGATCTCGTGCGCGAGATCGAGCCCGTTCATGCCGCCCGGCATCAGGATGTCGGAGAACACCAGATCGACCTCGGCATCGAGCCGCAGCGCCGCGAGCGCGGCCTGCGCATTGGCGACGCTGCGCACGCGATAGCCGAGCTGGCGCAGATAGCCGGCGCCGACCTCGGCCACGTCGGCATTGTCCTCGACCAGCAGCACGGTGCCGGCCGCCTCCGACTGCGGCTGTGCCTGCGCCTGCGGCTCGGCCAGCGCCGGCGCCTCGTGGCAGCGCGGCAGGTAGATGGTGATCGCCGTGCCGCGCCCCTCCGCGCTCGACACCGTCGCCGTGCCGCCCGACTGCTTGGCGAAGCCGTAGACCTGGCTTAAGCCCAGCCCGGTGCCCTTGCCGACCTCCTTGGTGGTGAAGAAGGGCTCGAACACGCGCGTGAGGATGTCGGCGGGGATGCCGTGGCCGGTATCGACCACGCGCACGGCGACAAAGTCGCCCGACAGCCCCTCCTCCGTCGCCTCGCCCTTCAACGTCACCGGCTTGGCGCGGATCGTGATGGTGCCGCCGTTCGGCATGGCGTCCTTGGCGTTGACCGCGAGATTGAGGATGGCGAGCTCGAACTCGCCCGGATCGACCCGCACCGCCACGCCTTCCGGCACGTCCACCTTGATCTCGATGTCCGAGCGCAGCGAGCGCGTCAGCAGCTCGCGCACCGCCGGCAGATGCTGGGCGAGGTCGACCACCTGCGGCGTCAGCGTCTGCTTGCGCGAGTAGGTGAGCAGCTGCCGCGTCAGCGTCTCGCCGCGATGGGTGGCGGTGCCGATCATGTCGAGCAGCCGCGTGTGGCGCTTGTCGGTGAGCTCGCCGCGCAGCCGCTCGACGCTGCCGCTGATGATCATCAGCAGGTTGTTGAAGTCGTGCGCGACGCCGCCGGTGAGCTGGCCGATCGCCTCCAGCCGCTGCGCCTGGCGCAGCGCGCCTTCGGCTATCTCGCGGCGCTCGGCCTCGTCGTAGAGCCGCCGCGTGCGCCGCAGCGCGAGCCACAGGCCGAGGAACAGGAAGGCCGACAGCGGCAGGCCGAACATCAGGTGGCTGCCCATATAGGCCATCCACTCGGCGTTGATGGCCGCGCGCTCGATGCCGGCCAGCACGTAGACCTCAAAGCCGCTGAGCTTGCGGTAGCCGATGCGGCGGTCGATGCCGTCGAACTGCGAGTCGACCCAGTAGATATAGCGATCGAGCCCGTGCCTGACGCCGACGCGGAACTGACTGCGCCGGTCGAGCTTGAGCATGCGGTCGGGCAGCACCGGGTAGCGCGCCAGGAAGCCGCCGTCGGCGCGCGCCATGCCGTAATAGCCGCCTTTGGCGGGCGCCATGCGGGCGTAGAACTCCTCGAAATACTGCGGCAGCAGCGCGACAGAAACCACGCCGTTGAACTTGCCGTCGTCGGACGCCCGCCGTTGCGTCAACGTGAAGAAATAGCCGTTGATGCCCTGCATGCGCGGCACGTGCACGGCGCTGACATAGGTGCCGGCGTCGCCGTTCTTCTGGGCGACGAAATAGTCGCGGTCGGACAGATCGACGGTCCTGGAAACGGGTTGCAGGTTGGAGCTCACCAGCGGACGGCCGTCGCGGTCCACGAGCGCGATGCCCTGCAACTGCGGCAGCGCGTCGACGATGCGCCGCAGCCGCGCGTGCAGCGGCCCTTCGTTCATGCGGATGTCGTCGTCCGACATGCCGCGCGTGACTTCGTTGATCTCGGCAAAAGTGCGCTCGACCGTCTGCAGCACCTTGAGCGCGTGCTCGTGCAGGATGTCGAGCGAGCGCTCGATGCGCTCGTCGCTGACCCGCTCGAAGTTCCGGTAGCTGACATAAGCGGCGAACGCGAACAGCACCGCCGGCAGCACCAGCGATGCCACCATCATCAGCTTGAGCAGCCGGATGGCTGCGTGGCGCGCGGTCAACATCGGTTAGGTGCTGCCAATTCCTCGAACAATCAGGCCGGCATGATCCGCAAAGTCCCGGCGCGACGAGACTGAATAAGTCGCCCGGGCAGAATTGGACAGGAATCGGGCGCCAACGCGGCGGCGCGACATTTTTGCCGCGGCAGGGAACCTCTTGTTTTTGAAGCGTGTTTTGGCATTTCGCGAAAATTATGCGACGGCGGTGGGCGCCAGCGCCTCGATATCGGTGGCGACGTCGATGACCGCCGGCCGCTTGGCGGCAATCGCGCGCGCCAGCGCCGGTCCGATCTCGTCCGGTCGCTCGACGCGGATGCCGAGCGCACCCATGTCCTCCGCCAGCCGGGCGAAGTTCATCGGGTTGTAGGTCCACAGTTCCCGCGAGCGGTTATTGGCCTCGCCGCCATAGGCACGGTCGAAGCCGCGCTTGCTCTGGTTGCCGCCGCCGTTGTTGTTGACGATGGTGACGGACGGGATGTTCCAGCGCACCGCCGTCTCCACCTCGCCGATGTGATACCAGAAGCCGGCGTCGCCGGTGAACACGACCACCGGCCGCTCCGGGCAGGCCGCCTTGGCGCCGATGCCGGCCGGAAAAGCCCAGCCGAGATGGCCGGCGCTGCGCATGTAGCTCTGCGCGGCGTTGCGCAAGTCGTAGAGTCCGCCCATCCACATGCCGGCGTGGCCGGTGTCGACCACGACGATGGCGTCGTCGGGCATGTGGCGGGTGAGCTCGCCGCAGATGCGCGCCGGATGGATCGGCACCGCGTCGGACTCGAGCATCGGCTTGTATTTGGCGGAAAACTCAGCCCGCAGCGCGGCGATTTCCTTGATCCAGGGCGCGCGGCGCGCGGCGCTCGACTTGTCGATCTGCCCCAGCATCTTGACCAACACGGTCTTGGCGTCGCCGAGCACGCTCGCTTGCAGCGGATAATTGCGGCCGATCGATTCCGGGTCGATGTCGATCTGGATCGCCGGCGTCCCAATTTTGGGCACCGCCCAGAAATGCGTGGTCATGCCGCCGGTTTCGCTGCCGATGAAGCAGACCAGATCGGCGCGGTTGACCGCGCGGTTGGCGCTCTCGCGCGAATAGGAACCGACGACGCCGACCGACAGCGGGTTGGTGCCCGGGATCGAGTCCTTGCCGTTGAGCGAGGTGGCGACCGGGATCTGCAGCGCCTCGGCCAGCGCGGTGAGCTCGCGGCCGGCGCCGGAGGCGCGCACGCCGCCGCCGGCGACGAAGATCGGCCGCTCGGCCTTTTGCAGCAGGTCGAGCGCGGCCCGCACATGCGCGGCTTCCGGCTCGGGGCGGAACGGCGGCACGCGCGCAAACTGCGGCTCGACCAGCGGCTCCATCTCGGCTTCTTCGAGGTCGACCTGGCCCTCGTTGCCGCGGAATTGCAGGTGCACCGGCCCCGGCGCGCCGGTGGTGGCGACGCGGAACGCCTGCCGCAGCATGTCGGGCACGCGCGCGACGTCGTCGATGGTGGCGTTGAACTTGGTCACCGGCTCGAAAGCCGGCACGTCGTCGATCTCCTGGTAGACCTTGCGGAACTTCGTTTTGGGATCGCGGCCGCCGGTGATGGCGATGACGGGCGAATGCGCCAGAAAAGCGTCGCGCAGGCCGGCGGCGAGGTTGAGCGCGCCGATCACCTGCGCCATGCACACGCCCGGCTTGCCGGAGGCGCGCGCATAGCCGTCGGCCATGTAGGCGGCCGATTTCTCGCCGTGGCAGTGGATGCGCGCGATCGAGGTGCGCCGCTCCATCTCGGCGAAGGTGCGCCTTAAGACCGCCGGTACCATGAACACATGGGTGACGCCGTAGCCGGCGAGCATGTCGGCGATGATTTCCGCGCCGATCCGTTTCTGGTTGTGGCCGATGGTCATGCGATTTCCCCTAGACCGTCATCGCCCGCGAAAGCGGGCGATCCAGTACTCCGTGTGCTTTGTTATAATCATAAGCGCTTGTGCGTACTGATGCCCCGCCTGCGCGGGGCATGACAACGAGTGTCACCCCGGCTCGAACTTGAGCGCGACGCCGTTGATGCAGTAGCGCAGGTGCGTCGGCGGCGGGCCGTCGTCGAAGACGTGGCCGAGATGGCTGCCGCAGCGGCTGCAATGCACTTCGTCGCGCACCATGCCGTGGCTGGTGTCGGTGTCGCTCTCGACCGCGCCGGGGATGGGATCGTTGAAGCTCGGCCAGCCGGTGCCGCTCTCGAACTTGAGCTTGGACTCGAACAGCGGCTGGTCGCAGGCCGCGCACTTGAAGGTGCCGGCGCGCTTCTCGTGCAGCAGCGCGCAGCTGCCCGGCATCTCGGTGCCATGCTGGCGCATGATGTAGAACTGCTCGGGCGTCAGCAGCTTCTTCCATTCGGCGTCGGTGTGGGTGACGGGATACTGCTTGGCCATGATCTCCAACTCCTTTTCCTGTCATCGCCCGCGAAAGCGGGCGATCCAGTAACCCCGGTCTGACATTCAACCGTTAGCGCTTGCGTTTACTGGGTACCCCGCTTTCGCGGGGTACGACAGCAGAAGGCTATTTAATCGCCAGCGGGTTGACCGGCGAGCCGACCGCCCCGGTGATCGGGATCGCCGGCGCCACGAACAGGAACTCGTAGACGCCGTCGGCCGCGCAGTCGTCCGCCAGTTCCTTCAACTGGAAGATCTCGCCCATGGTCATGCCCATGATGGGAATCGTGATCCAGTGCCAGGGCTGGTTGATGCCTTCCTCGCTCTCGTTCGGCCGCACCTCGCAGCCCCAGGTGTCGCAGGCGAGCGCGGCGAGTTGCGTGTCCTTGACGAAGTCGAGCGTCTCGAAGGCGAAGCCCGGCGCGTCGCCGCCGGGATAGCCGTCCCAGCTTCCCGCCTTCTGGCAACGCTCCATCATGCCGGTGCGCACGATGACGTAGTCGCCGCGCTTGAGCTCGGTCTTCTGCTTCTTCGCCGTCTCGTACAGATCCTGGTTGGTGATGCCGTAGCCGTCGTCGAGCGACTCGACGCCCTTGTAGCGGGCGATGTCGAGCAGCACGCCGCGGCCGACCATCTTGTTCTTGGTCTTCTCGATGCCGCACTTCTGCGCGCCGGCGCTGGTCACCTCGCGGCAATCGTAGCCGTTCCACATGTAGTTCTCGTAGAAGACGTGGCCGAGCCCGTCCCATTGCGTGCCGCATTGCAGCGGCATGGTCACCATGTCGTCGGCGGCGCGGATGCCGCGCTTGTCGAGCACGCCGGAATAGGCGTCGGTTCCGGTACGCAGCATGGTGTGGATCGGGTTGGTGCGCCCCATCGAGGGGTATTTGCTCTTGGCGCCCTGCGGGCCCATGTGGTCGAAATTGAGCGCGAGCGAGATCACCTTGCCCTTCTTCACCAGCCGGGTGGCGGCGACGATGTCCTCCGCGCTCGTGTAGTTGAGCGTGCCGATCTCGTCGTTCGGCCCCCATTTGCCCCAGTTCTTGTACTTCTCGGCGGCCTCACGCATGTCCTGACGGTTGATCTTGCGGGACATTCGAATTTCCTCACGTGAAAGGGACAAACGGCGGGTGGCGGGCGAATACAGCCTTGCCCAACAGCGATTGCAAGCCCTTGTGCCGGTGCCGGTCTCCGATGCTACGATGCGGCAAAATACATATGGGGAGGAAACCAATGCGCTTCATACTTCGCAGCCTGCTCGCCTGCGCGGCGATCGTCAGCGCGGCCGGCATCGGCCCGGCTTTCGCGGCATACCCGGAAAAGCCGGTGAAGGTGATTGTGCCTTTCGCCGCCGGCGGCCCGACCGACGTGATGGCGCGCCTGATCGCGCAGAAGCTGTCGGAAAGCCTGAAGCAGCAGTTCTACATCGAGAACCGCGCCGGCGCCGGCGGCAATCTCGGCATGGCCGAAGTCGCGCGCGCCGCGCCCGACGGCTACACCATGCTGGTGGCGTCCTCGAGCTTCGTGGTGAACCCGAGCCTCTACGCCAAGAATCCCTACGACGCCTACAAGGACTTCGCGCCGGTGACGCTGGCCGCCGCCTCGCCCAACATCCTGGTGGTGAACGCCTCGTTCGCGGCCAAGTCGGCCAAGGAACTGGTGGAAATATTGAAGAAGGAGCCGGGCAAATATTCAATCGCCAATCCCGGCGTCGGCACCACGCCGCAGCTCGCCGCCGAACTGTTCAAGCTGCAGCTCAAGCTCGACGCCACCAGCGTGCCGTTCAACGGCGCGGGACCTGCGATCCAATCGGCGGTGGCCGGTCATACGCCGATCGCCTTCACCGCGCTGCCGCCGACTTCGCCGCAGGTGAAGGCCGGCACCTTGCGCGGGCTCGCCGTCACCTCGGCCAAGCGCTCGGCCGCCCTGCCCGACGTGCCGACCATGGCCGAGCTCGGGTTCAAGGACCAGGAGTCGGAGACGATGCAGGGCATCTTCCTGCCGGCCAATACGCCCAAGGCCATCGTCGACCTGCTCAACAAGGAAGTCGCCAAGGCCATGGCGATGGAGGACGTGAAGGCGAAGTGCGCGCAGCTCGGCTTCGATCCCGTCGCCAACAGCCCCGAGCAGTTCACCGCCTACATCAAGAAAGAAGTCGAGAAGTGGGGCAAGGTGATCAAGGACGCCAAGATCCCGCAGATACAGTAAGAGCTTCTCCTTCCCTCCCCCTGAAAGGGGGAGGGTCAGGGTGGGGGTCGTCTTAGCGACGGCGATGACCCCCACCCGGATCGCTTCGCGATCCGACCTCCCCCTTGCAGGGGGAGGTATAAGAAAGTGATCCATGCGCATCGTCGATATCCGCGAAACCGCGATCCCGCTGAAGTCGAACATCGCCAATTCGAGCTTCGACTTTTCCGAGATGACGACCTCGGTTGTCGCCGTCATCACCGACGTGATGCGCTCCGGCAAGCCGGTGTGCGGCTTCGCCTTCAACTCGACCGGGCGCTATGCCTGTGGCGCGCAGATGCGGGCGCGCTTCATCCCGCGCATTCTGGCCGCCGACCCTGGCAGCCTGCTCGACGCGCGTGGCGATAACCTCGATCCCGAGAAAATCCTCGCCGTCATGATGAAGCGCGAGAAGGCCGGCGGCCATTCCGAGCGCTCCATCGCCATCGGCACCATCGAGGTGGCGGTGTGGGACGCGGTCGCCAAAATCGCGGACAAGCC
Source organism: Pseudolabrys sp. (assembly GCA_022841665.1). Taxonomy (GTDB): domain Bacteria; phylum Pseudomonadota; class Alphaproteobacteria; order Rhizobiales; family Xanthobacteraceae; genus Pseudolabrys. The sequence continues at coordinate 115,246 of JALHRB010000004.1, read as the reverse complement.
GCTGCACGTCCTGCTCGCCGAGCGCTTTGGCGGCGGCCAAGTGCCGGACAAGATGTTCTGTTATGTAGGCGGTGGCTGGTATTGGCCGGGACAGACGATCCGCGACCTTCAGGACGAGATGCGCCGCCATCTCGCCGCCGGCTACACCCTGGTGAAGATGAAGGTCGGCGGCCTGCCGCTGGAGGACGACCTGCACCGGTTGGAGGCCGTGCTGGAGGTGGTCGGCTCGGGCGACCGTCTCGCGGTCGACGCCAACTGCAAGTTCGACCGCGCCGAGGCGCTGCGTTACGCGCACGCGCTGGCGCCCTTCAAGCTGCGCTGGTTCGAGGAGCCCTGCGACCCGCTCGACTTCGCGCTGTTCGCCGAACTGGCCAGCGTCTACGACGCGCCGCTCGCCACCGGCGAAAACCTCTACTCCACGCAGGACGTCGAGAACCTCGTCACCTTCGGCGGTTTCCGCCCCAGCAAAGACGTCATCCAGATCGACCCGCCGCAGGCCTACGGCATCGTGCAATACGCCCGCACGCTGGCCGTGCTGGAGCGCCGCGGCTGGCCGCGGAGCGCCCTTTTCCCGCATGGCGGCAACCAGATGTCGCTGGCCATTGCCGCCGGCTTCGGCCTGGGCGGGGCAGAGTCCTATCCCGGGGTGTTTGGGATATTTGGGGGCTTTGCCGACGACGCGGTCGTTGCCGACGGAGCTATCGCGCTGTCCGGCCGCCCCGGCATCGGCTTCGAGGGCCAGGCGGCGCTCTACCGCATCATGCGCGATCTGGCCGGGCTGTAACGGCGCGTCGATAACGGCCCGTGCGTCAGCCGGCCCGCCGTAGAGCAACCGCCCGGTTGATTGCGTCGCGCGGCGGCCTGTCGGCCAACACGTCCACGATGTTGTCGGCGGCCCGCAGTTCGATCATGCGGCGCACGCGCTCGACCGCGGAGCCGAGATGCGGTGTGAACAACGTGCGCGCATGGCCCCGGAGCCGCGGGTCGATCTGCCGCGGCCGGTCCGGCAGCGCCCAATCCTCCATCTCGAACACGTCCGCCGCGTAACCGCCGAGCCGGCCGGCCTCCAGCGCGCTGGCGACGGCCGCCTCGTCCACCACCGAGCCGCGCCCGACGTTGATCAGCAGAGCGCCTGGTTTCATGCGCGAAATCGCTTCCCGCCCGACGAGATGACGCGACCCGGCGGTGAGCGGCGCGGCAACGACGATGTAGTCGCTGGCCGCCAGCGCCTCCTCGAAGCCGCAGGCCGTAACATTCGCCGGCATTGCGGCGCGCGGATCGACGCCGAGCATGCGGCAGCCGAAGCCGGACAGCCGCTGCACGACGGCACGACCGACATGACCCATGCCGACGACCGCCACCGTCGATCCGTCGAGGCCGGACCCATACAGAATGGGCCGCCAGCCCTCGAACTCCCCTGCCCGCACGATGGCATCGCCATCCCGGATCATGCGGCCGAGGCCGATGGCGAGGCCGACCGCGAGTTCCGCCGTCGGCTCGGTCAGGAGATCGGGCACGATGGCCAGCCACACCCCGGCCGCGGTGCAGGCCTCGACGTCGAAGTTGTCGAAACCTTTCAACGCGCAAGCGACGATCCGCAGCCGTGGGCAGCGCGCAAGGAAGGCCGCATTGATGCAATCCGGCATGAAGGCCATGATCGCGTCGGCCTGCGCGGCACGGCGGACGATCTCGTCCTGTGGCCACACAATACGGGCGGGGTTGGCGTCCACCGTGCCCAGCGCCGCGAGATGCGCGTGCGTCTCGGGAAAGGCCCAGTTTGTTACCAGGATGTGCGGGCGGCGCGACGTCATTTGAGCTGCTTGCGCAGCCATGCGCCGAGGCCGTCGACCACGATCACGCAGAGCAGAATGGTGAGCAAGATCGCCGACACCTGGTCGTAGCGGATGATGCGCAGCGCCGCGATCAACTCGAAGCCGATGCCACCGGCGCCAACGATGCCGAGCACGGCGGAGGCACGGAAGTGGTATTCCCATCGATAAATGGTGATGTCGGCGAGTTGCGGCAGCACCTGCGGCAGCACCGCATGGGTGATGACCTGGAACGGGCTGGCGCCGGCCGCGCGCGCGGCTTCCAGCGGCTTCGGGTCCACGTGCTCGATCGCCTCGGCATAGAATTTTCCGACCATGCCGACCGAATGCAGCGCGAGCGCCAGCACGCCGGGCAGCGCCCCGAAGCCGACCGCCGCCACGAAGATAATGCCCATGATGATCTCGGGCACCGAGCGCAACGCGCTCAACAGCACACGGCAGGCCTGCTGGATGAAGACATTGGGCGACGTGTTGGGCGCCGCCAGCAGCGCGAGCGGCAACGAGATCGCCACCGCCAGGACGGTGCCGGCAATCGACATCGCCAGCGTGTCGACCAGCGGCCGCAGCCAGCTTTGCCAGCGCGAGAAGTCCGGCGGCACCATTTCCGAGGCCAGTTGGCCGAGCGCCGGCAGGCCTTCGAGCAGCCGCTCTGCATCGAAAAAGCCGGTTATCCAAAGTGAAGCGATGCAGACGACACCAATTGCGCCGGCGAGGCTGGCGTGCCGGAACGCGGCACGCCGCTCGTCGGCGAGAATCGTCAGATGACGGCTCTCGGCAAGTGCCATCAGCTCATCTTCGCCAGATCGAGGTCGAGGATCTTGGCGGTGTCGCGCAGCACGTCGTAGGCCTTGTCGTCGGTGGCCGCAAAGCCTTCGACACGGAACGACTTCAGCACCGCCGCATCCTTCGCCTCCAGGAACGCCTTGCGGATCTTGTCCTTCAGCGCGGGTGCGAGATCGCCTTGCATGGTGATCGGATAGTTCGGGATCGGCGGGGTGACGGCGAGCACCTTGATCTTCGCGGCGTCGATGGTCTTGCGCGTCACCAGAACCTCATAGATCGCCTTCGACAGGGCGCCGGCCGGCACCTGGCCGTTTTGCACGGCGCGGGCAACACCGTCATGCGTGCCGAGATGCACCGGCTTGTAGTCCTTGGCGCCGTCGAGCCCGTTCTTGAGCAGATAGGCGCGCGGGATTAGGTGGCTCGAGGTCGACGCCTGGTCGCCGAAGCCGAAAGGCTTGCCCTTGACGTCCGCGATGCTCGCCACCGGACCGCCGGCCTGCGCGATGAGGATGGAATTGTAGGTGGGCGAACCCTTCTCGATGCCGACCGCGAACGGCTCGATGGCCGGCGCCTTGGATTTGGCCAGCACATAGGAGAACGGCCCGAAATACGCGATCTCGATGCGGCCGAAACGCATGGCCTCGATCATCGACGAATAGTCGGTGGTGACGATGATCTCGATGGACTTGTCGAGCGTCTTTTCCAGATAGGCCTTCAGCGGCTGCGCATTCTGGATCAGGGTGGTCGCATTTTCGTCCGGCAGCAGCGCGACGCGCAGCTTGGCGGGGTCTTTCGCCTGGGCGAAGGCCGGCAGCGACGAAAGGGCGAGCGCGGTGGCGGTGCCACCGAGAAAAATGCGGCGGTTGATCATGCGTAGGTTCCTGTCCTGAGGTTCATCTCTTCTTCCGGCGAGTCTTGCGCGTCCGCCGGTGTCGTCCCGTAGATGCGCGCAATCTCCTGTTTGCCGAGCTTGGCCGGCGTGCCGTCGAACACGATCCGGCCCTGCGCCAGTGCGACGATCCGGTCCGCATAGCGCTTTGCGAACTCGAGCTGATGCAAACTGACGATGGCGGTGATGCCGTCGTCCTTGCAGATGCTGTGCAACAGGCCCAGCACGCGGTCGGCGCTGGCGGGGTCGAGGCTTGCCACCGGCTCGTCGGCGAGGATGAGGCTCGGTTCCTGCACCAGCGCGCGCGCAATGCCGACGCGCTGCTGCTGTCCGCCGGAGAGCTCGTCGGCACGGCGCAGAGCGTATTCGATCAGCCCGACACGTTCGATGGCATCGAGGGCAATTTGCTTTTCCTTGACCTGGAAGGGCAGCAACGTGCGCAGGCTGGCGTGATAGCCGAGGCGGCCCATCAGCACATTGGCGAGCACGCTGGCGCGCCCGATCAATTGATGCTGCTGGAACACCATGCCGGTGCGCCGGCGGTGCGCGCGCAACGTCTTATTGGACAGCTCGCCAATGCCGTCGATCTGCACGGCGCCCCGCGTGGGAGTCACCAGCCCATTGAGCGCGCGCAGCAAGGTCGACTTGCCTGCGCCCGATGCGCCGAGAAGCACGGTGAACTCACCGGTCCGAAAGAACGTGCTGGTCGGATTGAGCGCACGCGTGCCGTTGGGATATACAACTTCGAGATTGTTGGCTTGAATCGTCATCAATTGCGCCGTCCTTTGCGCGCTGCACCATGAGCGTTAAGGACGACCTATGACGGTCGGACGATTGTTCGATGACAAATCGGTGACGGTCCACCGTGCCGCTCACGCGATATCGATAAAGGTCAGCGGCCTTGCCACCTCCTCCAGCGGCTTGCGCTCGGCCGCGACCGCCCAGCGCCAGGCCACCAGCCCCGCCGCGACCATCAGCACGGCGCCCAGCAGATAGCCGCCAAACACGCTGGCACGCGAGCCGGTGTCGATCAGCGCGCCGAACAGCCACGGCCCGGCGATGCCGCCGACGCCGGTGCCGACCGCGTAAAAGAAGGCGATGGCGAGCGCGCGGATCTCCAGTGGGAAATTCTCGCTCACCGTCAGATAGGCCGAACTCGCCGCCGCCGAGGCGAAGAAGAAGATGGTCATCCAGCAGAGCGTCTGCGTCTCGGCCGTGATCACATCGTGCAGGAACAGCCAGCCGGTGGCGGCGAGCAGCAGGCCGGAGACGATATATGTGAAGGCGATCATCGGCCGCCGCCCACGCGTGTCGAACAACCGGCCGAGCAGCACCGGCCCGAGGAAATTGCCCGCCGCGAAGGGCAGGATGTACCAGCCGACGCGGTCCGCCGGCACGCCGTAGAAATCGGTGAGGATGAGCGCATAGGTGAAGAAGATGGCGTTGTAGAAAAAGGCCTGCGCCGCCATCAGGCTCAAGCCGACCGCGGTGCGCTGGCGGTGGTGATAGAATAGCACGCGCGCCACTTCGGCGAGCGGCGTCGACTTGCGCGTGCGCAAGCGGACGCGCGGCAGGCCCGTAGCCGGCGGCAGGTTCGCGAAGCGCGCCTCGATGCCGCGCACGACGCGCTCGGCCTCCTCGGCGCGGCCGTGCGTCATCAGCCAGCGCGGACTTTCCGGCAGCCACAGCCGCATGAAGAAGATCACCAGCGCCAGCCCGGCGCCGGTGAGGAAGGCGAGCCGCCAGCCGTATTCCGGATCGATCACCGCCGGGTCGAGCAATACCAGCGAGCCGAGCGCGCCGAGCGCGGCGCCGACCCAGAAGCTGCCGTTGATCACGAGGTCGGTCCAGCCGCGCACGCGCGCCGGAATCAGCTCCTGGATGGTGGAATTGATGGCGGCGTATTCGCCGCCGATGCCGGCGCCGGTGACGAAGCGGCAGAGCGCAAAAGTGAACAGGTTCCAGGTGAGCGCGGTCGCCGCGGTGGCGGTGAGATAGACGACGAGCGTGATGAAGAACAATTTCTTGCGGCCGAGCCGGTCGGTGAGCCAGCCGAAGAAGATCGCGCCCAGCACCGCGCCGGCCAGATAGGCGCTGGCGGCGATGCCGACGTCGGCGTTGGAGAAGGCGAGCACCGGGCTCTGCTTGAGCGCGCCGGCGAGCGAACCCGCCAGCGTCACCTCCAGCCCGTCCAGGATCCAGGTGATGCCGAGCGCCGCCACCACCAATGTGTGAAAGCGCCCCCAAGGCAGCCGGTCGAGGCGTGCCGGGATGTCGGTCTCCACGATTGCCTGAGCGGCCGCCATCGGCCGGGCTAACGCCTTGATCCGACTCAAAGTTCACTACGACCGCGCGCGCTGTCACCGGAATGCAACAATCCAGGTCAATTGGCGCGAACGACTTATCCCCAGATTCCGACTCAGATAGCTCTGGGCGCGAGACACAACGTCGGGGAGACGGAACATGCGCCTGGAGACAGCCGAGCATCGGCCGGTCAGGAGCGAGCAACAGGGCTTCTACGAGCATGACGAAAGCCGCGCGAGCCTGATGACGCCGGCGCGGCGCGCCGCGCTCGACGCGCTGGAGCGCGAATTTCGCGAGCTTTTGGCCGCCGCGCCCCGCTAAAAAATTCAAACGGCGCCATTGGCGCGCGTTATTGTCGCGCCCGCATGGAAAACGACGCCCTCCGCCGCCTGCACTATGCCGCCGCCATTGCCTGCGGCGTCTTCGCCGCGCTGGTGGTCCATATCCTGTTGACAATGCTGGGTTTTTCGCTCGCCTCGGTGCTGCGCGACGGCGGCGCCGGGCACCGGCCGCAGCTCGTCTCGGCGCTGGCCTGGTGGTCGATCGCCGGCGCCGGTTTTCTAGGCGGCTGGATCAGCGGCGCCTATCTGATCGCGGCGGCGCGCGAGCGCGCCTTCATCTATCGGCTGGCGCAACGCTTTCTCATCGCGGTGGTGTTTGCCGTCGCCACCGCCGGCGGTGTCATGAGCAAGACGGGCAACGTCGGCGGCACCGTCGACGTGATCGCCGGCCTCACCGCGCTCGCACTCGGCCTCATCTGCGCCTATTGCGGCGCGCGGCTCGCCTATCTCAACGCCGAGCAGGTGTAGCGCGCAGCGCGCTAGTGGCTGTCGAAAAGCTGGTCGAACTCGACCTGCACGGCATCGCCCAAATGGCAGCGGTGGCCTTCTCCGGCCGCCAGCAAGGCTTTCGCCTCCTCCGCACTGGAAGCCTCGACGCACCACTCCTCGGTGCGCGTGACCACCATGGTGGCGTGATAGGTCCGCAGCTTCGTTTTCGTGCGCGCAGCCATAGTCTTGTGCCCGCCCTGTGTCAGGGTTGAATCGCGAATCGGCGGGAATTGTTCCGGACGAAACATCCGGCGCGCAAGCGGCCGCTATGGCGCAGCCGATTTGCCGCGGTTCTTCCGGATGATGGCTACCAGCAGCAGCACAAAGCCGGCCAGGCGCAGCAGATAGACCCAGGTCTTATCATCGCGCGGAGCGTCGAAGAAGAGCGAGGCCGCCTGGCTCGAAGCAAAAAGCAGGAAAGAAATGCCGAAGATGGCGAACAGCAGGTCGCGCGTCTGCTTCCAGAACCGGAAGAAGAACAGCGCCGCGATTAGAAAGCCCGCGGTGACCATTCCGCTGAAAAAAGCGACCATCAGTCAAGCTCCCAGATAAACCCGTAAAGCAACGTCGTGATCGCAGCGGCGGTCAAGCCCAAGCGCGCGAACTGGAGGTCTACCGAGTCAGGCAAGAGCCCAAGGTCGATGACCAGGATGAAGTTGTTGCCCGCCAGCAAAACGAAACACGCTGCCGTCCACAGGAGCAGCGCCGTGCGCGTGCGCAGATAGCTGCGCACCAGGAGCCACCCGCAGCCGGCGCTGGCTGCAAAGCACAGGATGTACACGATGGTTGCGACGGGGTTGCTCATTCTTTGATCCTGAATGCATCCGAGAGGATTTGCAGTTTCAAGCTCGGCGAGGTGACGATCTTGCGGACAATGGCGGAAGGCTTGGAGGCGTAAAGCTTCTCCAACTCAGTCACCAATGCGTCGATGGCCGGCGATCCCGCACGATAGCGGTAGCCGCCGGCGTCGTCCTGGGCGACCAGCCCGGCAGCAATGAGGTTATCCAGGGCTTCGACCACGACCACGCGGCTGCTGCGCAGTTCGACGATGATTTCGGACGCCTGCCAGGCGCGATCGCGCCGCTTGAGCGCAAGCAGCAGTTCGAGAGCCCACACGGACCTGAACGCAGCACCGGCGAAGTCGAGAACCGTCTCTTCCGAACTCATGCCCGGGGCCGTCTGTCTGTCATTGGTAGGTCGCTCCAAAATCATGCAAAGAGGCCGCCCCCGGCTCTCATTACGTCATGGTTCCGGCTTTACGCCCTCTGGATCGATGACACCTCAACTGGTTTGCCCGGCGGCGCACTCGCGACCGCCGAACCTTGCCCGATACCTAGCATCTGAGCGAGACAGGTTTCCAGACTTTCGCGCGTAATCGGTTTCTGCAGGATCGGCACGTGCGCAAAACGCGGGTCGATGCTCTCGCGGCCGTAACCGGTCGCGAAGGCGAATGGCACGTTGCGGTTGCCCAGCTCGGCAGCAACCGGATAGATTGCATCGCCGCCCAGGTTGAGATCGAGAATCGCGCCGTCGAGCTCGGTGACCATCGCGGACAGCGCCTCGTTCACCGTGCAGCACGGCCCGACGACAAAGACGCCACACTCGCCGAGAAGCTCGCGCATCATCATGCCGATCATGGCCTCGTCTTCGGCGAGCAGGACGCGCTTCATCGCGCCGCTCGGCAGCTGCACCAGGTTTTCGGACGACGCCGCGCCGTCCTGCGCACTGTAGGCCGAGCCGCTGGTCGGGATCTGCAATGTGCAGTGCAACCCGGTGGGGTGCCAATCCCAGGCAACGTTGCCGCCGATCTGGCGCTTGATGCTGGCATTCAGGATCTTGGTGCCGAAGCCTTGCGACTTCGGCGGCTGCACCGGCGGCCCGCCGGCCTCGCGCCATTGCAGCGTCAGCATGCCGCGCTCGACCGACCACACCACGGCGAGGGTGCCTTTGGCCGACGAGAGCGCACCGTATTTGGCCGAGTTGGTCGCCAGTTCATGCAAGGCCAGCGCCAGGTTCTGCGACTTCTCCGGTGAGAGAAACAGCGTCGGGCCTTCCGCCGTGACGCGCGGGTTGTCGGCCGTGCAATAGGGCGCCAGTTCCTCGATGACCAGCCGCTTCACGTCCGCGCCCTGCCAGCGGCTTTCCGACAGCAGCGTGTGCGCATGCGCGAGCGCGTGGATGCGGCCTTCGACCGCGCGCACATAGCCTCTTTGCGAGGTCGCCTTGGTCAGGCGCACGATCGCCTGCACGACCGCGAGCGCATTGCGCGCGCGGTGGTCGACCTCGCGCGCCAGCAGAAGCTGGCGCTCCTCGATCTGCTTGCGCTCGGTGATATCGACGGTGACGCCGCTGACCCGGATCAGCTTGCCCTGCGCATCCAGCGCCGGCGTCGCCGTGCCGAAGCACCAGCGTACCTCGCCGTCCGGCCGGAAGACGCGAAACTCGGCCTGGTAGGCCTGCCTGTTGCCGGCGGAGAAGTCCGCCATCATCTGCTGCAGGCGCGCCAGGTCTTCGGATGCGACCAGCGGCGCCACGTTTTCAAGAGTGACATCGAACGTCGCCGGATCGACGCCGAAGATGCGGCACTGGCCCTCGTCCCACATCCAGTCGCCCTTGACGATGTCCCAGTCCCACGAACCCATCTGGCCGGCCGCAAGCGCGAGGTTGCGCCGGCGCTCGCTTTCGATCAGCCGCTCGGCCGCCGTTTCCAGCTCGGCCGTACGCTCGCGCACGCGCGTTTCAAGCTGGGCATTCAGCGCCTCAAGTTGGCGGGTCTTGCGGAAAAGTTCGGAAAATACCTTCACCTTGGCGCGCAAAAGTTCCGGCACCACCGGCACCGGCACGTAATCGACGCCGCCCATCTCGTAGCCGCGCAGATAATCGGTTTCAGTCAGGTGGATCGCGGAGATGAAGATGATGGCGGTGCGCTGAAAGCGCGGATGTTCGCGGATCATCGCCGCCAGCTCGAACCCGTCGAGATCCGGCATGCAGACATCCATCAGCACGACGGCGACGTCGTTCTTCAGCAGAATCTGCAGCGCGTCGGTGGCAGTCTCCGCCTTGATGAGATTCTCGCCAAGTTCGCGCAGCACTACCTCGTAGCTCATCAGTTTGGCCGGCTGGTCGTCGACCAGGAGGATGTTGACCTTGTCGCTGGCGTCCATCGGGCGGCCTCAGCGATGCAGCCACATGCGAAGCACGGTGAGCAACTGCTCGGTGTTCACCGGCTTGGCGAGATAGTCGGATGCGCCCGCCTCCAGGCACTTCTCGCGGTCGCCCTTCATGGCCTTGGCGGTCAAGGCGATGATCGGCAAGCGGCGGAAGATGCCCTTCCCGCGGATCTCCTGGATGGTCTCGTAACCGTCCATCTCCGGCATCATGATGTCCATCAGCACGATGGAGATGTTGGCTTCCGACTCGATGAGCTCGATGGCCTCGCGCCCGGTGGTGGCGGTGAGCACGTTCATCCCGTGCCGCTCCAGAACGCTCGATAGAGCGAAGATGTTGCGGGCGTCGTCGTCAACCAGCAGCACGGTCTGCCCGACCAGGTCCTCGTCGGAACTGTTGAGGCGCTCCAGCATGCGCTGCTTCTCGGGCGGCAGTTCGGTCACCACGCGGTGCAGGAACAGCGCCGTCTCGTCGAGCAGGCGCTCCGGCGACTCCACGCCCTTGACCACGATGCTGCGGGCCATGGTATGCAGTTGCGCGTCCTCCTCCGGCGTGAGTTCGCGTCCGGTAAAGACGACCACCGGCACGTCCGAAAGCGCGCTTTCCTGCCGCAGCTCCTTGAGCACCTCGAAGCCGGTCATATCCGGCAGGCGCAGATCGAGTACCACGCAGTCGAAAGGCTTCGTGCGCAGTACTTCGAGCGCCCCCTGCCCGCTTGTCGCGGCCTCTATCTCGATGTCGTCGTGACCGAGCAGTTCGGCGATGCTCATCTGCTCGGCCGGATTGTCCTCGACCACGAGCAGCCGCTTTTGGCGGCGCGTGGCGTATTCCTTGATGCGGCCGAGCGCCTCGTCGACGCCTTCCATCGTGGTCGGCTTAGTGACGAAGGAGAAGGCGCCGCGGGCGAGACCGTGCTGGCGGTCCTCGTCCAGCGTGATGATCTGGACCGGGATGTGGCGCGTCAGCGGGTTCTGCTTCAACTGGCTGAGCACGCTCCAGCCCAGCATGTCGGGCAGGAACACGTCGAGCGACACCGCCGTCGGCTGGTACTGCTTGGCCAATTCGAGCGCCTGCGCCCCGGTGTTGGCGACCAGCACCTTGAAGCCCTTGTCGCGCGCGAGATCGACCAGCACGCGCCCGTAATGTGGATCGTCCTCGACGATCAGCAATATCTGGTCGCCCGGCTGGACCTCATGACGGTCGTCCGGGATCGCTTCGATGGCGCGCTCGGGCGGCAGCAGGATCGCACCGGCGGCCTGGCGCGGCGGCAGCGGCCCGCCGGAAGCGCGCGCGGTGACGGTCGAGCCGGCGTATTGGATCGGCAGATAGAGCACGAAAGTGCTGCCGATGCCGGGGCTCGACCGCAACTGGATTTCGCCGCCCAGCAGGCTTGCGAGTTCGCGGCTGATCGCGAGACCGAGACCGGTGCCACCGTATTTGCGGCTGGTCGAGGCGTCCGCCTGCTGGAAGGCCTCGAAGATGATCTTCTGCTTCTCCGCCGGGATGCCGATGCCTGTGTCGGACACTTCAAAGGCCACCACGCCGGCGGCTTGGTTGAGCACCGGGTGCGAGGGCGTCCAGCCCGACTCGACGCGCGTCGCCTTTAGCTCGACGCTGCCGCTGGCGGTGAACTTGAAGGCGTTGGACAAGAGGTTCTTGAGCACCTGCTGGAGGCGCTTGGAGTCGGTGGTGAGGCTGCGCTCCAGGCCCGGATCGAGGCTGACCTTGAAGCCGAGCTGTTTCGACTCGGCTTCGTGCCGGAACGGACGCGCCACGGCATCGAGCAGGTTGGAGAAGAACAGCTCCTCCGCCTCGACGGTGACCGTGCCCGACTCGATCTTGGAAAGGTCGAGGATGTCGCTGATGAGGTTCAAGAGGTCGGTGCCGGCGCCGTGGATGGTGCGCGCGAACTCGACCTGCTTGGCCGACAGGTTGCCTTCCGGGTTATCGCCAAGCTGCTGCCCGAGGATGAGGATCGAATTGAGCGGCGTGCGCAGCTCGTGCGACATGTTGGCGAGGAACTCCGACTTGTACTTGGAGGTGAGTGCCAGTTCGGCCGCCTTTTCTTCCAGTTCGCGGCGGGCCTGTTCGATTTCCTGGTTCTTGCGCTCGACTTCGACGTTGCGCTCGGCAAGCTGCTGCGCCTTCTGCTCGAGCTGCTCGTTGGTCTGCTGCAACTCGCGCTGCTGGGTCTGCAGTTCGGCGGCAAGCTGCTGCGACTGCTTGAGGAAGCCTTCGGTCTGCATCGTCGCTTCGATCGAGTTCAGCACGATGCCGATCGAAGCGGTGAGCTGCTCGAGGAAGGTGATCTGCAGCGGCGTGAAGGCGTCGATCGAGGCGAGCTCGATGACGGCCTTGACCTGGTTTTCGAACAGCACCGGCAGCACCACGATGTTGCGCGGTGCCGTCTCGAACAGTGCCGACGAGATCGGCACCACGGCGTCCGGGATGTCGGTGATCAGCAGGCGGCGCTTGTCGGCGGCGCACTGGCCGACGAGGCCTTCGCCCAGATTGAGCGCCGGCGGATGGCCGTTTTCGTCCTTGCCGGCGTAAGACGACAGAAGATGAAGGCGCGGAACGCCTTCTGTTTCCATCTGGTAGATGACGCTCTGCTGCGCGTTCACCAGCGGCGTCAGCTCGGAGAGCAGCAGCCGTCCGACGGTGCCGAGGTCGCGCTGGCCCTGCAACATGTTGGTGAACTTGGCGAGGTTGGTCTTCAGCCAGTCCTGCTCGGTGTTGCGATCGGTCGTCAGGCGCAGGTTGCCGATCATGGTGTTGATGTTGTCTTTGAGCTCGGCCACTTCGCCGCGCGCATCGACCTGAATCGACCGCGTCAGGTCGCCCTTGGTCACGGCGGTCGCCACCTCGGCGATGGCGCGCACCTGCGTGGTGAGGTTGGCCGCCAAGAGGTTCACGTTGCCGGTCAAGTCCTTCCAGGTGCCGGCGGCGCCGGGCACGTTGGCCTGGCCGCCGAGGCGGCCTTCCACGCCCACCTCGCGGGCGACCGTGGTCACCTGATCGGCGAAGGTCGCCAGCGTGTCGGTCATGTTGTTGATGGTTTCGGCGAGCGCTGCGACCTCGCCCTTCGACTTTACGGTGAGGTTCTGCTTGAGGTCGCCGTCGGCGACCGCGGTCACCACCTTCACGATGCCGCGCACCTGCTCGGTCAGGTTCGCCGCCATCACGTTCACGGTGTCGGTGAGGTCCTTCCAGGTGCCGGCGACGCCCGGCACTTCGGCCTGGCCGCCGAGGCGGCCTTCGGTGCCGACTTCGCGCGCCACGCGCGTGACTTCCGAGGCGAAGGCGTTGAGCTGGTCCACCATGGTGTTGATGGTGTTCTTCAGCTCGAGGATTTCGCCCTTCACGTCCACCGTGATCTTGCGCGACAGGTCGCCGCGCGCCACGGCGGTGGTCACTTCGGCGATGTTGCGCACCTGGGTGGTGAGGTTCGCCGCCAGCAGGTTGACGTTGTCGGTCAAGTCCTTCCAGGTGCCGCCGACGCCCGGCACGACCGCCTGGCCGCCAAGGCGGCCTTCGGTGCCGACTTCGCGCGCCACGCGCGTCACTTCGGCCGCGAACGAGCGCAGCTGCTCGACCATGGTGTTGAGCGTTTCCTTCAAGAGAAGGATTTCGCCGCGCACGTCCACGGTGATTTTCTTCGACAGGTCGCCGGAGGCGATGGCGGTCGCCACTTCGGCGATGTTGCGGACCTGTGCGGTCAGGTTCGACGCCATGAAGTTCACGTTGTCGGTCAAGTCCTTCCAGGTGCCGGCCACTTCGGGCACCTGCGCCTGGCCGCCGAGCTTGCCTTCGGTGCCGACTTCACGCGCGACGCGCGTGACTTCCGAGGCGAACGAGTTGAGCTGGTCCACCATGGTGTTGATGGTGTTCTTCAGCTCGAGAATTTCGCCTTTCACGTCCACCGTGATCTTGCGGCTCAAGTCGCCGCGCGCCACGGCGGTGGTCACTTCGGCGATGTTGCGGACCTGGGCGGTCAGGTTGCCCGCCATCGAGTTCACGCTGTCGGTCAAGTCCTTCCAGGTGCCGGCGACGCCCGGCACGTTGGCCTGGCCGCCGAGGCGTCCTTCAGTGCCGACTTCGCGCGCCACGCGGGTGACTTCGCCGGCGAAGCGGTTGAGTTGGTCCACCATTGTATTGATGGTGTCTTTGAGCTGAAGAATTTCGCCGCGCACGTCGACCGTGATCTTTTTCGATAGATCGCCGTTCGCCACCGCCGTCGTCACTTCCGCGATGTTGCGCACCTGGCCGGTGAGGTTACCGGCCATCGAGTTCACCGAGTCGGTCAAGTCCTTCCAGGTGCCGGCGACGCCCGGCACTTCGGCCTGGCCGCCGAGCTTGCCTTCGGTGCCGACTTCGCGCGCCACACGTGTCACTTCCGAGGCGAACGAGTTGAGCTGGTCCACCATGGTGTTGAGCGTTTCCTTCAGCCGAAGGATTTCGCCCGAGACGTTCACGGTGATCTTCTTCGACAAGTCGCCTTGCGCCACCGCGGTCGCCACTTCGGCGATGTTGCGGACCTGGCCGGTCAGGTTCGACGCCATCGAGTTGACGCTGTCGGTGAGATCCTTCCAGGTGCCGGCAACGCCGCGCACCAGCGCTTGGCCGCCGAGCTTGCCTTCGGTGCCCACTTCGCGCGCCACGCGCGTCACCTCGCCGGCGAAGGCGTTGAGCTGGTCCACCATGGTGTTGATGGTGTCCTTCAGCTCGAGGATTTCGCCCTTCACGTCCACCGTAATCTTTTTCGACAGGTCGCCGCCGGCGACCGCCGTCGTCACTTCGGCAATGTTGCGGACCTGCGCGGTGAGGTTCGAGGCCATCGAGTTGACCGAGTCGGTCAAGTCCTTCCAGGTGCCGGCGACGCCGAGCACGTTGGCCTGGCCGCCGAGACGGCCTTCGGTGCCCACTTCGCGCGCCACGCGCGTCACTTCGCCGGCGAAGGCGTTGAGCTGGTCCACCATCGTGTTGATGGTTTCCTTGAGCTGCAGGATTTCGCCGGAGACGTTCACCGTGATCTTCTTGGACAGGTCGCCGCCGGCGATGGCGGTCGCCACTTCGGCGATGTTACGCACCTGGGCGGTCAGGTTGCCCGCCATGAAGTTCACGTTGTCGGTCAAGTCCTTCCAGGTGCCGGCAACGCCGGGCACTTGCGCCTGGCCGCCGAGCTTGCCTTCGGTGCCCACCTCGCGCGCCACGCGCGTCACCTCCGAGGCGAAGCCGTTGAGCTGGTCCACCATCGTGTTGATGGTGTCCTTGAGTTCGAGAATTTCGCCGCGCACGTCCACGGTGATCTTGCGGCTCAAGTCGCCGCGCGCCACGGCGGTGGTCACCTGCGCGATGTTGCGGACCTGGTCGGTGAGGTTGCCGCACATGGCGTTCACCGAGTCGGTCAAGTCCTTCCAGGTGCCGGCGACGCCGGGCACGATGGCTTGGCCGCCGAGCTTGCCGTCGGTGCCCACCTCGCGCGCGACGCGCGTCACTTCCGAGGCGAACGAACGCAGCTGGTCCACCATCGTATTGATGGCTTCCTTGAGCTGAAGGATTTCGCCGCGCACGTCGACGGTGATCTTCTTCGACAAGTCGCCGTTCGCCACCGCGATGGTCACGTCGGCGATGTTGCGGACCTGCGCGGTGAGGTTCGACGCCATCGAGTTGACGTTCTCGGTGAGGTCCTTCCACACGCCGGTGACCTCGACCACCTGCGCCTGGCCGCCGAGCTTGCCTTCGGTGCCGACCTCGCGCGCCACACGCGTCACTTCCGAGGTGAACACGTTGAGCTGCTTGATCATCGTGTTGACGATGTTCGCCGACTCCAGGAACTCGCCCTTGAGCGGGCGGCCGTCGACCTCGGTGCGCACGGTCTTCAGCAGATCGCCCTGCGCCACGGCGGCGACCGCACGGGTCACTTCCTTGGTCGGCCACAGCAGGTCGTCGATCAGCGTGTTGACCGACATCTCCATGTCGCTCCAGGCGCCGCTGGAAATGCCGAACTTGACGCGATGGCGGGTCTTGCCCTCGCGGCCGACGACCTCGCCGACGCGCTCGAGTTCCTGCGACATGCGCTGGTTGGCGGCGACGATCTCGTTGAAGGTGTCGGCGATCTTGCCGGCAATGCCTTCGTGATCGCCCGACATGCGGACCGAGAAGTCGCCCGCGCGCATGGCCTGCAAGGCAAAGAGGAACTCGTGCAATTCGGAGGAACCGTTGCCGTTCTTGAGCGGCGCCTTGACCGCTTCGCTCGCCAGCACCCCTGCGATCGCGGCCTTTTCCGGCTTGGCTTTCGAATGCCGGCCCTCGCCTTGACGCGCCATCTTATTAATCCTCCGTTGCCGCCCTTACCGCGACCGGTTGCTGGCCAAGGAATGCTTAAGACAGCCGCGCCGACCTTCGCTGCCGTTCACCCCTCCGTGGAGGCGGCAACGGTAGGTTTGGAACATGCGTCGTCGATGGCTGCGTTTGCGTTCCCCCCGCGTACATCACGCCGAAGAAGAAAATTCGCGAACCGGCGTTTGGTTCCCGGGCGGCAGATATATTCTTTAGTCGCACACCAAACGGACGCGCCGCATGGTTCTAAGCAATTGATTTTATTTGATAATATTACAATATTGCCAAGGGCGGAATCGCACCTGGCCTATAAGCTCTCCATGACGGCTACCCCCTCGTGGCCGTGCCGTTTTTCATCCTTGCCGGCGAGATCATGGGCCGCGGCGCTCGCGGCGCACTCTTTGTTCGGCGTATCGATGCGCGATCTGTTTTACGGCGTGATGCCTTTTCTCGTGATCAATCTGCTGACGCTGCTGGTGATCACCTATGTGCCGCAGCTTTCGCTAATGCTGGTGCGGTAGGTTTCCGCTTGCGCGCGCCTGCGGCCGCTTTGGATCGCGCGGCGCCCTTGGATTTCGCGGCCCCCTTGGATTTCGCGGCCGGTTTTTGACCGTCAAATTTGTAGTGCATGTGATAAGCCACATTGTCCGTTCTGACCGGACCGCCGCAATTGCCGCACACCAGGACCGGCGTGGCTTCCTGGCCGCACAATTTGTGCCGCAGTTTCAGGGGAACGCCTTCAGGCGGACTGCGCCATTTGTCTCCCCAGGCCATGAACAGCACCAGGCTCGCATAAAGATCGTAGCCGGCGGGCGTCAGGACATATTCGAAACGTGGCGGCCGATCCTGGTATCGCCGGCGCACCAGGATCTTTTCTTTGCAGAGAAGATCGAGGCGGTCGCTCAGAATATTCCGCGCGATCGCGAGACTGCTCTGGAAATCTTTGAATCGCTTCACGCCGACGAAGCATTCGCGAAGAATTCTTAGACTCCAGCGGTCGCCGATTACCTTCAACGTGCTCGCCACCGAGCACGGCCGGCCTCTCAACCAGTTCTGTTCGCTGTCGCGACGCCGCGTGGTGGGCGCGTGAAAGTCGGTTTCCGTTCCGGCTCCCGGCCCATTTTCGAATTCGACATCAAAGGGCGAGAGGGGGTGTTTGCAGGCACCGCAGACGACGCGGGGGGCGAGCGTCTTACCGCAGTCCTTGTGGGTCAGATCGAGCGGCGGGCCCGACTTTCGCGGCCGCCAACGATCTCCCCACGTCACCAATCCGACAATCGGAGGAAAAAAGTCGCGCCCCTGATCCGTCAGGCGGTATTCGAAGCGCGGCGGGCGCGCCATATAGAGCTGCCTCTCGAGCAGCCCCTCCGCGACAAGCCGCGTCAAGCGGCTCGAGAGGATGTTGCGCGCAATCTCCAAATTTCGCTGCAGGCCATCGAACCGGCGCACGCCGAAGAAAGCCTCGCGTAACACCAGGAACGACCAGGGATCCGACAAAACGTCGAGCGCCCGAATGACCGATGATATCTGACGAGGTTTCGCCTCGTCCAGGTCCACGGACGGCCGCCCGCCTCGGCCGTTCCGCCGGCCTCCTGACTTACCCTCTTTTTGTTTCGACTTGATTGTTGCCAAACGCGATGGCTCCATGTAACCTAAGTTTCGTTATGAAACTGAGAGAGAGCGTTACTCTACCCGCCAATCTCAGGAAGGTGCCTGTTATGAAGAGGCGCCGTCGAGCCGCTTTTTTAAAGCTAGCTTAGTTAGTTTCATAATGCAATCTATACCTGAAAGGAGACGGGCCGGACTCTTGCTCCGGTGTTGCGGCGTCGAACGAACAGAGCTACTCCAGGTCGCCGAGCGGACGTCGCGGTGGTGCACTCTTTTCGGCGATCCTCAGAAATTCGCGTATCTGCCGATCGGAAGAACGCTTCCGGGGCGAAATGCCATGCTAATGAAGGACGTTGAATGAAAGCTGCTGATATGTTCAGGCTGAAAGGCGGCGTGGCGCTGGTGACCGGTGCGTCGAGCGGACGCGGGCGTCACTTCGCGCGGATGCTGGCGGATAACGGCGCGGCGGTGCACTGGTGGCGCGGCGCGTGGAGCCGCTCGCCGAATTGCAAGTGTCGATCGAGGCGGCGGGCGGCTGCGCCGTTACGGTTGAGGCCGATGTGACCAACCGCGCCGCCATGGCGCGCGCCATCGTCGTTTTGCACGCGCCGATTTCAGTCGCCACGACGCGCAAGGATTCGTGCTGAGACATGACGACGATAGACCGGCAGCAGGCTTTTTCCGGCACCAAGGAGGCGGCCCCCGCGCTCAAGCTCGACGCGGCACGGCTCGCGCAATATCTCGCCGGCCAGATCGGCGGCTTTGCCGGCCCGCTGACGGTCAAACAGTTCAAGGGCGGACAGTCGAATCCTACCTATCTGCTGGAGACGCCGGCGCGGCGCTATGTGCTGCGGCGCAAGCCGCCGGGCAAGCTGCTGCCGTCCGCGCACGCGGTCGACCGCGAGTACCGCGTGATCGGCGCGCTTTACGCGCAAGGCTTTCCAGTGGCCGAACCGCTCTGCTATTGCGCCGACGAGAGCGTGGCGGGCACCGCCTTCTACGTGATGGATTTCGCCGACGGCCGCGTGTTCTGGGAACCGCAGATGGCGGGCTCGAGCCCTCCCGAGCGCGCGGCAATCTACGATTCGATGAACGAGACCATCGCGCGGCTGCATTCTTTCGATCCGGCGGAGATCGGGCTTGCCGACTTCGGCAAAGGCGAGAACTACGTCGCGCGCCAGGTCGAACGCTGGTCGAAGCAGTACCGCGCCTCGGAGACCGAGAAGATCGAGGCCATGGAGCGGCTGATCGACTGGCTGCCGAAGCACATTCCGCCGGCCGGGCCGGCGCGGCTGGTGCACGGCGATTACAGGCTCGACAACCTCATCATCGCGAAGGACGCGCCGAAGGTCATCGCGGTGCTCGACTGGGAATTGTCGACGCTCGGCGACCCGCTCGCCGACTTCACCTATCACCTGATGGCTTGGCACATGCCGCACTCGGAGAGCGCGGCCGGCACAGCCTCGCTGGTCGGCCACGACCTCGGCGCGCTCGGCATTCCGTCGATGGCGGATTATGTCGATGACTACGTGGCGCGCACCGGGCTCGACCCGCGCCCGCACCTTGCCGTCTATCTCGCCTATAATTTCTTCCGCATCGCCGCGATCCTGCAGGGCATCATCGGCCGCGTGCGCGACGGCACAGCGACGAGCGAGTTTGCGCCTGCCAAGGCCGAGATGATCCGCCCGCTCGCCGACAAGGCGTGGGCATTCGCGCAGCAGCATTAAACTGCATTACCAGCGACTATTTCGGCGAGTATTCGTGGGCGAGCAAGAGCAGACCGTCGGACTTTAGTCACGCCAGCCTATCCGCCCGAACGCCGGCGGTTCTCGCTCACCTGGACATCGCAGCGCAGAGACACGAGAGGCGCTAAACCAAATTCCGGCCGGGTTATGAGAAACTATGAGATAGGAATGGTGCCCAGGGGCGGAATCGAACCACCGACACTGCGATTTTCAATCGCATGCTCTACCAACTGAGCTACCTGGGCGCCGAGCCCGCCCAGAACCGGCGGACAAGCAGAGCGCGGGCTTTATAAAGGGCGGATACCGGCCTGTCCAGAACGGCCGCAAGCCCGGAAAACCAAGGACTTAGAGGCCGATGGCGGCGCGGAAGCGCTGCTTGAGGACGACCCCGTCGCGCTCCGGCAGCACCCGCGGCGGCTCGGCGGGGTCGATGGCCACGCGCGCGAACAGCGGCCCGGCCAAGGCTTTCAGCCGGCCGGCGAGGTCGGCAAGGCCCGCCTCGTCCCGCACGTCCAGGCACGTCCCGATCCCGCAGGCGCGCGCGGCCGCCACCAGATCGACGCCGCTTTGGGTGTGGCTCGCCTGCATGCCGGTCTCGCCATAGACGCCGTTGTCGAAGACGACCACGGCGAGATTCTGCGGCTGCTGGATGCCGATGGTGGCGAGAGCCCCCAGCCCCATCAGCATCTCGCCGTCGCCGGTGATGACGGCGACGCGCTTGCCCGGCTGCGCCAGCGCGAGCCCAAGGCCGATCATGGCGGCGCCGCCCATGGCGCCCCACAGATAGAAATTGCGGTCGTTGTCGCCGGCGGCCGCGAGATCCCAGCAGGTCGAGCCGAGGCCGGGCACGACCAGCAGGTCGTCATCGCGGCCGGCGAGCAGCGCGGCCATGGCGGCGCGGCGTTCCAGACTCATTTGGTCCACACCTTGCGGCCGATCAGTTCCTGCGACAGCACCAGCGCGGCGATGCGCTCGTCGCCGAAGGCGTGCTGCACGGCGCGCTCGGCCAAGCCCTCGACCTCGTCGGGCTTGCGCGCGCGGTAGACCTCGGCCTCGCACAGTTTCAGCACCGGATCGACGATCGACCCCATCGGCTCCTGCCAGGGATTGAACTCCTCCCACTCGCCGCGCATGGTGATGACCATCAGCAGCGGAAAGCGGCAAGAGCGTGCGAGCGACAGCATGTTGATGCAGTTGCCGAGCCCGCTCGACTGCATCAGCAGCGCGGCGCGCATCCCGCCGAGCCAGGCGCCGGCGGCCAGCGCCACGCCTTCCTCCTCGGTGGTGAGCACGACGTCGCGGATGCCGGCATCGGCGCGGCAGCGCTCGATCAGCCGGGCGTGGCCGGCGTCCGGCACATAACCGACCTGGCGGATGTCGGAGCGCTTGAACACGTCGAACAAGCGGTCGGGCCACAGCGGCGCCGAGACGACGTTCATGACCGCTCCCCCTCGCCCGGCTCGGCCGGATGGCTGCCGTCCTCGTCCTCATCTTCCTTCACCGGCACGGCATAGACACCGCTGAGCCAGCGGTTGAGGTCGATGTCGGCGCAGCGCTTGGAGCAGAACGGCTTGAACGCCTCAAGGCGCGGCTTGCCGCAGATCGGGCAGCCCGCGGCCTCGGCTTTTTGGCGCTCCATCGCGTTCATGCCGCATCAGTTCGCACGATTCCGGCGCTATTTCCAGACCGTAAAACCCATGCCACAGCCGGTGCCGGCGGCCGAACGATAGCAGGGGATGTACTCCTGCCAGGCATTGTTGAGGTGCGAGGCGGCGCCGGCGACCGTGATCCAGTTGCGAATTTCGGACGAGCCGGAGTTGAGCTTCGAGACCGGGATCGCGCATAGCGCCTCGGCGTCGTTCGTCTTACAGGCATCGAGCACGCCGCGGTCGAGCTCTTCGTCGATGGTGAAGTGGCTCAAGCCCCCGGAGGCGAGGATGCCGACGCGGCCGCTCGGGCCGCTGCGCACTGCCGCGCGGATCGCTTTGCCCAGTTCGTAGCAGCGGCGCGGGCGCGGCTGATTGGGCGGAAAGTAGGTGTTGAGCGCGACCGGCACGATCGGAACGATGTGCGCGTCGTCCATCATGCGCCGGTGCACGAAGCCGAAGGCGTGGCCTTCGCCGTGCTCCTTCGAGAGCCGCTTGGCCTGGCTGATGTCGAAGCCCTGCTCGATCAGGCTTTCGATCAAGTGCAGGCCGAGCTTGGCGTCGACCGGGTACTGCCGCGGCTGCGCGGTCTCGTGATACTGCGATCGCGCCTTGCGCCAGAACTGCGGCGCGTCCTCGTCCATGTGGAGCAGGTTGTTCTCGATCGTTTCGCCCCAATAGATCAGGATCGCCGGCATGTTGTCGTCGAAGAACTGCTCGTGCTGGTCGTCGCCGATGATGATGAGCGCGTCGAGCCTGGCGTCGGCCATCTCGCGCGACAGCCGTTCGATGTTGGCCGTGCAGCGGGCCGAGCGCTCCTCCAGCACCTTGGGCTCGATCTGGCTCTTGATGGAAGGGTCGGCCCTTTCCAAGAGGTCGCCGTAGGTGCAGGGCTTGCCGTTCTTGTCGAGCAGCTTGCGGCCGGAAGCGTCGATGGCGGCGTGCTTGGGATAATCCTCGGCCGGACTGTTCAGAAGCGGGCTATGCGAGGTTCCGATTGCGAGCACGATGTCGGCCATGGCGCGTCCACTCCAGAAAGGTCATATTTATGGACCTTAGGAATAGGCCAGCCGGAAGCCCACATCAACCCCGATTTACTAGCCCGGAATGCCCATATTTTCCGCGCGCTTTGCGTCGGCGGCGCGTAGCTCCGTCTTGAGGATCTTGCCGTAATTGTTCTTCGGCAGCGCGCCGACGAAGACATAGTCCTTCGGGCGCTTGAAGCGCGCGATGCGCTCGAGGCAGAGCGCATCGAGCGCTGCCGGGCTCGCATCGCCGACCACGTAGGCGACCACCAACTCGCCCCATTCGCGGTCGGGGCGGCCGATGACGGAGACCTCGCGCACCTGCGGGTGCATGAGCAGCACCTCCTCGACCTCGCGCGGATAGATGTTGGAGCCGCCGGAGATGATCAGGTCCTTGGAGCGGTCCTTGAGATGCAGGTAGCCTTCCGTGTCGAAGGCGCCGACGTCGCCGGTGTGCAGCCAGCCGCTGCGCAGCGCCGCGCGGCTGGCCTCCGCGTTCTGCCAGTAGCCCGGCATCACGACATCGCCACGGCAAAGGATTTCGCCCATCGCGCCCGCTGGCAGGGGAAGGTCTTGCGCATCGGCGATCGTTACCTCGACGCTCGCATAAGGACGGCCGGCCGAGGCCAGCCGTTCGCGCCAGCGCGGATGCGCGCGGTCGGCAATGTCCTGCTTCGAAAGCGTGGTGATGGTCATGGGCGCTTCGCCCTGCCCGTAAATTTGCGCGAGCCGCGGACCGAAGCGGTCGAGCGCGGCGAGCGCGTCCTCGACATACATCGGCGCGCCGCCCCAGATCAGCGTGCGGATGTTCTCCACGCGGCAGTCGTTCGGGCACGCGACCAGCCGCTTGATCATGGTCGGCGCGGCGAACATCGACGCGCGCGGCCAGGCGTCGAACAGACCGAAAATCTCCTCAGGCTCGAAGCCGCCCGATTCCGGCACCACTTGCACGCCGAGGCGCGCAACATGCGCCATGATGTAGAGGCCGGACCCGTGGCTCATCGGCGCGGCGTGCACGATCGCATCGCCGGGCGCGATCGGATCGACCTCCATGGCATAGGCAAAGCTCGCCGCCGCCAAATTGCGATGCGTGAGCATGGCGCCCTTCGGGCGACCGGTGGTGCCCGAGGTGTAGAACAGCCAGGCGAAATCGTCGCCCGTGCGCGGCACCGCCGCGATCGGATCGGCGGCGAACAGCGCTTCGTAGCCGACGCCGCCGATGACGATCATGCGTTCAAGGCTTGTCGGTGCATGCGGTGCGATCTCGGCATCGAGTCCTTCCGACACGAAGCAGACGCGCGCGCCGGAGTTTTCCAAAATGTAGCCAAGTTCGGCGCCGTGCAGCTTGGCATTGGCCGGCACCGCGGCAAGGCCTGCGTGCCAGATGCCGTAGAGCAATTCGAGATAGGCGGGCGTGTTCTTGGCGACGACCGCCACGCGCTCGCCCGGCGCGAGCTTGAACTGCTCGCGCAGCGCGCCGGCCAGCCGCGCCGCACGGCCCGCCAGATCGCCATAGGTCGCGACGACGTGCGTGCCGGAAGCAAGGGCCGGAAGCGCGGGATGACTGAGGCCGGAACGCGAGAGCCAGAGCGCGATGTTCATGGCGCTAATTATTGGTCATTCCGGGGCGCGAGCGCCAGCGAGCGAACCCGGAATCCAGAACATAGACCGTGCGCGCATCCGGATTCCGGGTCCGGCGCTGCGCGCCGTCCCGGAATGACGACTAGACCGCGTTGAGCCAGCCGAAGCGGATCGGGTAGCCCTCGCCGCCGAGCAATTGCATGGTCTCATAGAGCGGCAGGCCGACGACATTCGAATAGGAACCGACCAGCTTGACGATGAAGGTGCCGGCGATGCCCTGCGCGGCATAGCCGCCGGCCTTGCCACGCCATTCGCCGGAGGCGAGGTAGGATTCGATGTCCTCTTCCGACAGGCGCTTGAAGCGCACGCGCGTCTCGACCAGCCGCTGGCGGAACGCCTCCTTCGGCGTCACCAGGCAGATCGAGGTGTAGACGCGGTGGTTGCGGCCGGACAGGAGACGCAGGCACTGGCCCGCCTCGTCGAGCAGTTCCGCCTTCGGCAGGATGCGGCGGCCGACCGCCACCACCGTATCGGCGGCGAGGATGAAGGCGCCGCGCAACTCGTCGTCGAGCGACACGTTGGCGAGCGCCGCCTCGGCCTTGGCGCGCGCCAGCCGGTTGGCATAGGCGCGCGGAATCTCGCCGCGCTTGGGCGTCTCGTCGATGTCGGCGGGCTTGAGCGCGTCCGGCTCGATGCCGGCCTGATTGATCAGCGCCAGCCGGCGCGGCGAGCCGGAAGCGAGGACGAATTTGGGACGGCCGATCATTGGGGCGATGCGATTCCAGGACGGGACGAGCAGGCCGCGGAAACTACCGGAAGGGCGTGCGGTTCACAATCTGTGACTCTGTCGTCACCGGGCTTGTCCCGGTGACCCCGATAAGCAAGGCAAGGCCGTGCCTTCCTAAGCGGGATGGCCGGGACGAGCCCGGCCATGACAACGTTTAAGCTCACTCGTTAACCGAGCCGGACCGCCCGAAGCGCGCCCGGATTTGCTTCATCAATTGGTCGCGCACCTGCCGGTAGGCATCGAGCTTCTGCTCGCGGCTGCCCTCGGCGGCGGTGGGATCGACGGTCGGCCAATACTCAACCTCGGAGGCGATGGTGCGGGTCAACTCCAGCGCCTTGTGGTGCGCGGGCGGCGACAGCGTGACGATCAGGTCGAAGTTGAGCCCTTCCATATCCTCGAGGTCCTCGAAGGTCGCCGGCTTGTGGCGTGCGATGTCGATGCCGATCTCCTCCATCACCGCGACCACGAAAGGATCGAGTTCGCCCTTCTGCACGCCGGCGGAGGCGACATAGACCGACTTGCCGAACAATTCGCGGAACAGGCCGGCGGCCATCGGCGAGCGCACCGCGTTCTGGCCGCAGGCGAATAGCACCGCCTGGGGGCGCGAGGAGCGCTCGGCGGCCAATTTACTCTCCGTTCGTCCCCTCGAAAGCGGGGACCCGGAGCGGCATTGCAGTTACGTCATATGCCGCGCTGGATTCCCGCTTTCGCGGGAATGAGCGGAGTGTGAGATAGGGCCTGCGTGACACTGCGTCACCCCTTCCAATGCAGCACGCAGATCAGCGTGAACAGGCGGCGCGCGGTATCGACGTCGATCTTCACCTTGTCCTTCAGCCGCTCCATCAGGATGCGCGAGCCCTCGTTGTGGATGCCGCGGCGGCCCATGTCGATCGCCTCGATCTTGTCGGGCGTGGCGGTGCGGATCGCCTGATAGTAGCTGTCGCAGATCATGTAGTAGTCCTTCACGATCCGCCGCAGCGGCGTCAGCGAAAACAGATGCGCGACCACCGGCTTGCCGTCCTCCTGGCGGATGTCGAAGACCAGCCGGTTGCCGTTGATGGAGAGGAACAGCGCGTAAGGACCGCCGGCATGGCCGACCGGCGCGAACATGTTCTGCTCCAGGAGATCGTAGATCGCGACCTGCCGCTCGTGCTCGACGTCCGGGTTGGAGCGGCCGATCGATTCCTCATCGAGCGTGACCGCAACGAGGCGCTGCTTGCCGCCGGCGTGAGGTTTGCTGGGGTTCATCGCAGATTGAGGCGGATCGCCACCGAGCGGGCGTGCGCGCTCAGTCCTTCCGCTTCGCCGAGCGCGATGGCCGCGGGTCCGAGCGCGCGCAGCTGATCGGGGCCGCATTTCAAGAGCGACGTGCGCTTCATGAAGTCGAGCACGCTCAAGCCCGAGGAGAAGCGCGCCGAGCGCGCCGTCGGCAGCACGTGGTTGGAGCCGGCGACGTAATCGCCGATGGCTTCGGGCGTGTGCGCGCCGATGAAGATCGCGCCGGCATTGCGGATACGCGCGGTCAGCGCCTCGGCGTCTTCGGCAGCGATCTCAAGATGCTCGGGCGCCAGCGCGTCGACCAGCGGCACGGCGTCGGCAAGCTTCGGCACCATGACGATGGCGCCGAAGTCGCGCCACGACGCGCCGGCGACATCCGCGCGCGGCAAAGTCTTGAGCTGCGACTCGACCGCCTTCTCGACCTCGGCGGCGAGCGCGGCGTCGTCGGTGATCAGGATCGACTGCGCGCTGACGTCGTGTTCGGCCTGCGCCAAAAGATCGGCGGCGATCCAGTCGGCATTGCCCGTCTTGTCAGCGAGAATGAGCACCTCGGACGGACCGGCGATCATATCGATGCCGACCTTGCCGAAGACGAGGCGCTTGGCGGCGGCGACATAGGCATTGCCCGGGCCGACGATCTTGGCGACGGGGGCGATGGTGGGGGTGCCGTAGGCGAGCGCGGCGACCGCTTGGGCGCCGCCGACGCGGTAGACCTCGTCGACGCCGGCGAGCTTGGCCGCCGCCAGCACCAGGGGGCTGAGCCGGCCGTCCGGCGCCGGCACCACCATGACCAGCCGCGGGCAGCCGGCGACCTTGGCCGGCACGGCGTTCATCAGCACCGAGGACGGATAGGCCGCCGTGCCGCCCGGCACGTAGAGGCCGGCGGCCTCGATCGCCGTCCACTTGGCGCCCATCTCGACGCCGAGCGCGTCGGTCCAGCGCTCGTCCTTGGGCTTCTGCTTGAGGTGATAGGCTTCGATGCGGTCGCGCGCGAGCTTGAGCGCGGCGAGCGCCTGCGGGTCGCATGCCTGCGCGGCGGCGTCGATCTCGGCGGCGGTCACGCGGATGCCGGCCTTGCGCAGGTCGAGCCGGTCGAACTTCGCCGTCAGTTCGATCAGCGCCTCGTCGCCGCGCGCCGCGACGTCGGCGATGATGCCGCGCACCGCCTGCTCGACGTCCTGCGCGGCCTCGCGCTTGACCGCCAGCAGAGCGCGGAAACGCTCGGCAAAATCGGCGCTTTGACTGTCCAAACGCAGCGGCATGAGTTCGGTCCCGCGGGCCCTGACCTTTATATAGGTCAATGGGTTATGCGCGCCCTGCCGTCAACCCTGCGCGCCGCAAAGCCTTAAAAACAAAGGCCCCGCCGTGAGGCGGAGCCTTTCGGCAGCCGGCACTAACGCCGTGTTACATTTTTTTCTTCGTCGCCTTGGCCTTAGCCTTGGCCATCTTCTTCTTTGCCGGCGCTTGGTAGTCGCACGGCAGCACGCAAGCGCCGCCACCCTGCATCGTGCAGGCGGTGACCCCGGAGGTGCAGAGAAGCGGCGCGCCAAGCTTGGCGCAGACGCAGCCGAGTTCGGCTTTGGCCGGCGTTCCGCCGAGCAACGCCACGCCGAGCAGCAGCCCGGCGGCGAGAATCAGTTTGCGCATGGTCGACCCCTGTTTGAGAAGCGGGGCCACTACGCCACCGGAACCGGCAAATATCAATCCGCCGGGCGGGTTCTGAACCAGAATCTATTGCAGTGTGGCGGCCGTTAACGCCGCGTAGCCGGCCTGGCTTCATCCAGCCCGGCATGGGCCGGGCAGGCCGCGGTCGTCCACATCGGGCCAAGGTCGGCCAGTTCGGCCTCCAGGCATTCGACCTCGAGTCGCAACGCCGCCCCGCCGGAAAAGATGAGCGTGACCACGCCGGACGGAGCTTCGGTCTCGGCAAACTCGACCGCCAGGAGGTTGAGCACCCCGTCCTTGGCGGCCTGATCCACGTTGCGGCATTTGCAGGATAGCGCCCGCTCGAAGCGGAGCGCCGAGCGGCGGCGGCGGTATTCGGGGGAAGCCGATTGCGCGCCCTCCCAGTCGAAGCGGTTGAGCGCCACGACCAGGCGCTTTTCGGCCGGCCGCCAGAGCACGTCGGCGACCTTCACGACGGCGTCCTGCAGGTGGGTGGAGACGACCTCCAGATCCTCCTCATCGAGGACGACGAATTTAAGCTGGGCCGCTTTGTTGTCCATCGGTGCGCTCCTCGGCTCCCTTCATGGCCTACCTAGGCAAGCCCACCCGCAGCCGCAAGGCCGCTTGTGCTCCCTGCCCCGGACGCGGTGCGGCATGAGCGAAGCGATATGACGCGCCGCAGATCCGGGGCCGTCCCAAGCTCGGCATTCGCGACGGTCCCGGGTCTGCGGCGCACCGTTCGCCAAAAGGCTCACGCTGCACCGCGCCCGGGACACGCGACTTACGAAAAGGCGGGCTCCAGGCCGGCCGCCGACCAGCGCGCCCGGCCCGCAGGGTCGGTGAGCTTGCGCAGGAAGGCGCGCGCGGCCTCCGCCGACGCGCTGCCGGCGCCGAGCGCGGCCGTATAGGTGTTGGCGTTATGCAGGTCGCCCGGCAGCGGGCCGACCACGGTCAGGCCCTTCACCGGCAAGGCTTCGCTGATGAAAGTGGTGCCGAGCGCGGCGCGGCCTTCGGCCACGGTGGTCGACACGTCGAAGCCGCCTTTGCAGAGCACGGCCTTGGCATTCACCTCGTCGGCCAGCCCTATCTTTTGCAGCAGGCCGGCGAACATGATGCCGCCGGAGCCGCCGGCCTTGGGATCGGTATAGGCGACCGAAGCCGCGTTGCGCAGCGCCTGCTTGAAGGCCTCGGGCGTGGAGATGTCGGGCCTGGGCGCGCCTTCGCGCACGACGACGCCGGTGACGGTGCGGCCGAGATCGGTGACGCTGGCAGCGTCGACCAGGCCGAGCTTGGCCAGTTCGGCGATCGCCGATTCCGACAGGACGATGAGGTCGGCTTTCTCGCCGCTCTTGATGCGCTCGCGCAGCGAGCCGGCGGTGCCGAAATTGAGGTCGAGCGTGTGGCCGCTCGCGCGCTCGAACTCCGCGCCCAAAGCGGCGACCATCGCCTTCACTGCGCCCGCGCTCATGATTTTGATTGAGGCCACTGGCTTATCTCCTGCATTGCGCGGCGGAGAGTGACGGAGCCATGCGGGCGAGTAAAGACGGCCCGCAGGTGCGAACGTCGTCCCCGCGAAGGCGGGGACCCAGTACGCCGCAGCACATCGAGAGGGCACGGCGTACTGGATTCCGGGTCTCACTCGCTGCGCTCGCTCGCCCGGAATGACAGCAAACATAGCTCCGCCGCCCCTGTTCTTTATCGCGGCCCGGGGCGGCCGGTCTTCCTCTTCGCCGCTGCCCTGAAAGAAAGCGCGAGGGCGCGCGGGACGCCATTGGGTCCCGGAGGACCCGCGGGCCTCGACGCCTCGCGACATCGAGGCATGTCGAAGTCCGTTTGCCCGCCGCGCCATCCGGATTTGAATGGTGTGGCAGGCTGCCGCAAGTCCGCCCAACCCATGGCGTCCCGCGCGCGGTGTTTGAGGTCTGCTCCGCGACGGTCCCAGGCAGGCGGGCGTTTAATGGCGCTAGGTTTTCGCGCTAGCGCGCGTACTACCTGGAGGACCAGGCGCTCGGGCCGGCCCCTCTGACGGGGGTGCGGCCACTGGCCATCAGGGTCCTCGGCCCGACGACGTCGGGCGGGGACGGTCGCGGCTTGGACCGCCGGGCCCTCGCACCGCATCTCCGATGCAAGGTCATTCCCCGGCCACCGCTCCCCGCCCCGCGTCTGGAGACGCTGATCAGACACCCCTCGAATTGGGGCGGGATTCGAGGAATATAGTCTAGAAGATAGGATGGGTCAATAGTCCTAGAAGAGATTCGGCGCTCCGCAACCGCCATGAACGTAACGGTGCCTTATTACCATTTTCAACAAGGAAGGGGAGAGATGGCCAGATACTGGTTGACGGGGCATAAATCATGACGAATATACGGACTATGCCCGAGATCTTGAAAACCAAGGCTGGAGGAGCACCCACCGATACGGCGCTTTTCACCGTGTCCGATAAGGACCGGTGGGCCGGCGAATTGCGCAATCTCCTGACTGAATACGCCCCCGTATTAGCGCGTATTGAGGTTCTACAGCAGAGACTGCGGGTTTTCGAAGATGCGGAAAAGGAACGGCTTGGCGACGCAACGGGACCCTTGCCCCCCGCCCGCATCGTAGCTGATTCGCTTGATGCTCCCCCGAACGCCAATGCGGCCGAAGGCCCGGGCCGCCCCGGGAAGCCGTTGGCTCCCGCTGATGAGTTCCTCCGGCAGCATGCGCTTCGCATCGGACGTGACAAGCCTGAGGGCTTTGACCCGCAGGATGTCTGGCTGGCATTTGTGGGTGACTACAGCATCCCCGAAGAAATCAAGAAGGTAGGTGCCGACTACATCTACATCGCCATGAAGCGTATGCGCGCCGATGGCGTGCTCGATAAGCGGGGGAAGAAATACGTGCTTCCTAATTCAGACCCGCACCCGACCGGCGTTGGCGTAGCACCTGGATTTAAGGTCGTGCCGATGACGAAAGAGGAGCGGATAAAAGAAGAAACGGCGCGATATTTGGGAAAGCGCAAGTATCGGAAAGCTCACCGCACCCAAATTCTGGAGCACCTCATGAACGTCGGCATCATGGGGACGGAGAAGAAATCGCTCGGCGCACTGACGATCTATTTGTCGCGGTGGCCGGAATTCCAGTCAGACGGCGACGGCAATTACGTCCATGTCACTGGAGTGGCGGGCGACGGCAGTTAGCCGTCGCTAGAGCTTCCCAATGGCTGCATGCGGTCTTTGGGGAGGGAGCCCCGGGCGGTCGGCTGTGGACCGGCCTGCCCGGGGAGCAGAATCCCGGCTGCACTAGGACCGCGTTTCCTAATGCAGTCGGCAGACCGGGCGAGCCGGTCAGGGGAGGTTTGAAAGGACCGCCCAACGCAGGCCCGGGGTTGGCGCGGCAGCCCCGGTAAAGGAGGTGATGGTCATGCAACCACCACCTAGAAGCTGGCGCGTCGTCGGGCCACTCCCGGCGGCGCGTCAGTCGTTTTATATATTGGAATCAATGGTTTTTGCAAATAGGTCCGGCCTGCCTAAACGCCGCCGGTGGGCTCGGCGCTGACGCGCCTTAGCCCACCCTACGCACCGGATCGCTCAATCGCTGATCCGCTCGATGGCCGCGCCGCAGGCGGCGAGCTTTTCCTCGAGCTTCTCGAAGCCGCGGTCGAGGTGATAGACGCGGTTGACCGTGGTCTCGCCTTCGGCGGCCAGCCCGGCGATCACCAGCGACACCGACGCGCGTAAATCGGTCGCCATCACCTGCGCGCCTTTCAGCCGCTCGACGCCTTCGATGGTCGCCGTTTCGCCGTTGAGCTTGATGCGCGCACCCAGGCGCGAGAGCTCCTGCACGTGCATGAAACGGTTCTCGAAGATGGTCTCGGTGATGCGCGAGGTGCCCTTGGCGCGCGACATCAGCGCCATCAACTGCGCCTGCAAGTCGGTCGGGAAGCCGGGGAACGGCGCGGTGGTCACGTCGACCGGCATCAGGCCTGAACCATTGCGCGCGATGCGGATGCCCTCGTTGGTCGGCGTCACCGTGGCGCCGGCCTGCTCCAGCACGTCGAGCGCGGCCTGCAGCAAATCCGGCCGCGTATTCTGCAACAGCACGTCGCCGCCGGTCATCGCCACCGCCATGGCGTAGGTGCCGGTCTCGATGCGGTCGGGCAGCACGGCGTGGCGCGTGCCGGAAAGGCGGGCCACGCCCTCCACCACGATGCGCGCGGTGCCGGCGCCGGAAATCTTGGCGCCCATCTTGTTGAGGCAGTCGGCGACGTCGCCGATCTCGGGCTCGCGCGCGGCGTTCTCGATCACGCTGGTGCCGCGGGCGAGCGCCGCCGCCATCAGCGCGGTGTGGGTGCCGCCGACGGTGACCTTGGGGAAGACGATCTCGCCGCCGCGCAGGCCTTTTTTGGCGCGGGCGATGACATAGCCGGCTTCGATCTCGATCTCGGCGCCGAGCGCCTCCAGCGCCATGATGAGCAGGTCGACCGGGCGCGTGCCGATGGCGCAGCCGCCGGGCATCGAGACCTTGGCCTCGCCCATGCGCGCCACCAAAGGCGCGATCACCCAGAAGCTCGCGCGCATTTTCGAGACGAGCTCGTAGGGCGCGGTGGTGTCGACGATTGTTCGGGCGGAAAGCTGGATGGTGCGGCCGTGATTGGGATCGGCGCCGGGCTTCTTGCCCTCGATCGTCACGTCGACGCCGTGATTGCCGAGGATGCGCTGGAGCTGGATGACGTCGGCGAGCCGCGGCACGTTCTCGAGGACCAGCGGCTCCTCGGTGAGCAGGCTCGCGATCATCAAGGGCAGCGTGGCGTTCTTGGCGCCGGAGATCGGGATGGTCCCGTTCAGCCGTTGGCCGCCGACAATCTTGATCCGATCCATCTCGCCCCGCTTGCAGGCCCTGGCGGCCAGACAATCAGCTAGAACCGCCGTCCGTTCCATGCAAGGCCCGGACAAGGGGACGGTTACTAGCCTTTTGGCTTGGAGGCCGCAATTTCGGGGCTAATTCCGGCGGAATCGTGGGGCTTTGGCTTGACGGCATCGGCGGCCGCGCGGGCCTTCTCCTGCGCCTTGCGGCGCTTGAGATTGTCGCGCAGCGCCGCCTTGAGCCGCTCGGCGCGCCGCCGATCGCCGGATTTGCCGCTTCCTGCCGTCATGGGGACAGGGATAAAAGGCGCGCGCGCGGCCGGCAAGCGTGAGGCTCGACATCGCGGCAACGATCGGATATTCGCTCGCCTCGGCGCTGCCGTAGCTCAGTGGTAGAGCACCCCCTTGGTAAGGGGGAGGTCGAGTGTTCAATCCACTCCGGCAGCACCAGCCTCCGCTCCTTCATCAATCCTTGGCTTCGCGCCGCCAGCCGGGCGGTCTGCGCCGCGATGTGTGGCGTATATGCGTGATATGCACCTCGTCGCCTTCGACCGCGTAGAAAATAAAATAGCGCAGCCGCGGCACCACGATGACCCGGGCATTCGGCTCATCCGTCGACCGGCCCTCATGCGGTGTGCGGCCGAGCGCCCGCGCATGCTCGATCAACCGCGCGATCAGGCGCGACGCCTCGGCCGGATTATCATCGCTGACGTAAGTGTGGATGCGTTGGAGATCGATCTGCGCCGGCCGGGTGAAGCGGACCTTCATGCGTCCCGGTGCAGGCGATAGAACCTCTCCATCTCTTCGTCGGGGACGAACTCGCCGCGACGGGCCGCCGCCATGCCTTCACGCACCGCAGCGCGCTCGTCATCGGACAGGCGGTACACGCCTGTGCGACGGGCCTCTATCACACGTGCCACGTCGGCCAGTTCCTGCTGGTCCTCCGCGGGCCAGGCTTCGACCTGCCGCAGCAAATCTTTGACGTTCGTGCCCATGCCCACACTATAGCACACGCGCCCCATCCCGCCACCGGGCGCGACCGCCCGGCCCTTGGTAAGGGGGAGGTCGAGTGTTCAATCCACTCCGGCAGCACCAGCCTTCGCTCCTCCGGAGCGCCGGCCGGCAAACCAGCGAAGACTATCCGCCGACCACTGTCACACCTCGTCCAGCCACACGATTTCGACCGGCGCCGTCGACATGGCGTTGACGTTCTTGAACACCTCTTGCATGTGCGGCGAGGCGAGGAAGTCCTTGACCCCCGTCACCTCGGAGGCGGCCATTTCCCCGACCACATGCGCGCGGTTGCGGTCGTCGGCGCCGCGCAGCACGCGCCAGCGGCCAACCTTCGGCGGCGGATTGGCCTTGAATTGCGTGAACCACGCATCGAAGTTTTTCAGGCGGTGAACGACGGCGACTATTGGCATTTTGATCCCCCCAGTGACGGATTGGCTGCCCCCACCGGGCTTTGCGCCGTCCCCGCCGAGGTGAAAAGCTACCAGCATGGAACAATTCGTGGCAAGCGCCGACGCGCGCGCTCAGGCGAGCGCAAAGTCCCAGTGCGCGGCCGGCACGACAACTTCAGAAAACCGGAAGCGCTTCAGCTCGCCGCCTTCAACTGCGACTTCTTCGGCTTGCGCGGCGGCGCGGCGCGCCCGACCTCGGCGGCATAGTCGGCGATCGGCTTCGGGCGGCCGACCAGATAGCCCTGGATCTCGGTGCAGCCTTCGGCGGCCAGGAACTTGAGCTGCTCCTCGGTCTCCACGCCTTCCGCCACCACCGGCAGATGCAGCCCGCGGCCGAGCGCGATCACCGCGCGGATGATGGTCGCCGCCTGCGCGCTGCGGCCGAGGTTCGACACGAAGGCGCGGTCGATCTTGATCTTGTCGAAGGGGAACGACTGCAGGTAGGAGAGCGACGAATAGCCGGTGCCGAAATCGTCCATGGCGATGCGCAGGCCGAGGTTCTTCAGCCGGCGCAGGATCGACACCGCGCGGTTGAAGTCGCCGATCAGCACGCCTTCGGTGATCTCCACCTCCAGGCGCGCCGGCGCCAGCCCCGTCTCCAGCAGAATCTCGTGCACGAGCGCCGGCAGGTCGCCGTGCTTGAACTGCACCGGCGACAGGTTGACGGAGATGCGCTGCGGGCGCGGCCACGACGCCGCCTCGCGGCAGGCGGTGCGCAGTATCCATTCGCCCAGCGCCATGATGAAGCCGCTCTCCTCGGCGAGCGGGATGAAGGTCGAAGGCGGCACCATGCCGTGGCGCGGATGATGCCAGCGCACCAGCGCCTCGAAGCCGGTGACGCCGCCGCCGATCTGCGCCTGCGGCTGGTAGTGCAGCTCGATCTCGCCGCGCGCAAGGGCCGAGCGCAGGTCCTGCTGCAGCGCGCGCTTCTCGCGCAGCTGCTTGTCCATCGAGACTTCGAAGAAACGGATGGAGCCGCGCGCCTCCGCCTTGGCGCGGAACAGCGCGGCATCGGCATTGGCCATCAGGGTGGCCGCGTCGCCGCCGTCCTGCGGGAAGACGGCGATGCCGACGGTCAGGCCGGTGCGCATGGGATGGCCGTCGACGTCGATATCGACGTCGAGCGCCGCGGCCAGCCGAACGGCCAGAGCCTCGGCGGCGGACGGCTGCGGGCCGGTGGGCGTGACCACGGCGAATTCGTCGCCGCCAATGCGGGCGATGAAGGCGCCCTGCGCGGCCTCTTCCATGCGGCGGGCGAGATCGCGCAACAGCGCGTCGCCGGCCGAATGGCCGTACACGTCGTTGACCTCCTTGAAGCGGTCGAGGTCCATGCACAGCACCGCGAAACTCTCGCCCGAGCGGGCGGCGATGTCGAGCGTGGCGGTCAGGCACTCGTTGAAGGCGGCGCGGTTAGGCAGATCTGTCAACTGATCGTGGCGCGCCATGTGCGCAAGCCGCTGCTCGCTGCGCTTCCGGTCGGTGACGTCGTTGATGACCGTGATCAGGTATTTCGCTCCGCCGTCGGGCTCGAGCGCGGGCAGCCGGGCCGCCGTCACAATGCGCGTGCCGTTGTTCGGCGTGACGATGGCGTGCTCGTCGATGAACACCGGCTTGCCGGCAGCGAGCAGCCTCTGATCCTCGGCCTCGATCGCCTCGGCGCTGGCCGCCGGCATGACCTCTTTCGCCGTCTTGCCCAGCATCACGGCACGATCAAGCCCGAGGTAATTTTCCGCCGCGCGGTTGATCAGCGAATAGCGCAGGCTCGGGATGTCCTTGACGATGATCGGCGACGGCACGTTCTCGATGATGGTGTCGAGGAACGAGCGGGTGTGCTCAAGGTCGCGCACGGCGCGCTTGCGCTCGGTATTGTCCTCGTGCATCGCCACCCAGCCGCCGCCGGCCATCGGATGGTTGACGACGGCAATGCTGCGGCCGTCGGACAATTCGACGTTGATCGTGAAGGTATGTCCCTCTTTGAGGCGCGCGCGCAGGTCGGCGTCGTAGGCCGCCGGATCGAGCGGGAAGGTGCCGGCGGCAATGCGGGCGTCGAGCAGGTCGCGGATGGTGGCGCCGCGCCAGATGCGCAGCGGATCGATGTTGTACATCGCCCGGTAGCGCTCGTTCCAAACGACCAGCCGGTTCTGCGCATCGAACATGCACAGGCCCTGGTTCATGTTGTTGAGCGCGGCGTCGAGGCGCAGGTTCTGCTCGGACAGCTTGCGGCGCACGCGCACGGCGACCACCGAGCCGACCAGCAGCATGCCGGAGAGGGCGCCGACCACGGCCGCGAGCGCAATCGACAGCGCGCTCAGCGACACCGAATAATGATCGATGATCTCCATCACGCCGGCGGTGAGCGCAAAGCCGAGCAGACCGGCAAGGCTTACGGCCCACCGGTCGCGGTATTTGCGCAGCTTTTTCGACGCGCCAACCATTCGTCCGGCGTCAGAACGGGGGATCCCCCGTCTCCTTACAGATTCGGATCGCCAGTCTGGGGGAGGAGTTCTTCGACCGTATTAAATTACGGGTCCCGAAATGGTTAATCGGATATTAATGCTACGAAGGCGTAAACGCGTTGCGCGCAAATATCCTTGAAAAATCAGAGTGAACGCGGGTCAGCGCGGCTTCAGGAACGCAAAATCGCAGCCCTGGTCGGCGCCGAGAATCTCCTGGGCGTAGAGACGGGCGTAGCCGCGGGCGGGTTGCTCGGCCGTGGGCTTGGCGGCGGACGCGCGCTTTTTCAGCTCGGCCTCGTCGACCTTGAGGTCGATGCGGCGGTCCTTGACCGAGAGCTTGATGCGGTCGCCGTTGCGCACCAGGCCAAGCGGCCCGCCGGAGGCTGAGTCCGGCGTGACATGCAGCACGATGGTGCCGAAGGCGGTGCCGCTCATGCGCGCGTCGGAGACGCGCACCATGTCCTTGACCCCCTTGGTGGCGAGCTTCTTCGGGATCGGCAGATAGCCGGCCTCCGGCATGGCCGAGGTGGAATGCGGGCCGGCATTCTGCAGCACGAGGATGTCGTCGGCTTCGACGTCGAGGGCGGGATCGTCCACGCGCGCGGCGAGATCCTCCAGCGAAGAGAACACCACCGCCCTGCCCTCGTGCTCGAACAGACGGCTGTCGGCGGCCGAGCGCTTGAGGATGGCGCCCTGCGGCGCAAGGTTGCCGAACAGCGCGACGAGGCCGCCCTGCGGCTCCAGCGGCTTGGCGCGCTCGGCGATGATGGTGCGGTCGACCCAGGTGTCGCGCGTGGCGTCGCCATCCTCGGATGCGAGGCGCTCACGCAGCGTCTCGCCGGTGACGGTCATGCAGTCGAGATGCAGCAGGTCCTTCAACTCGCGCAGCAGCGCGCCGACGCCCCCGGCGGCGAAGAAGTCCTCCATGTAGCCGTTGCCGACGGGCTTCAGGTTCACCAGCACCGGCGTGGTGTCGGATAATTCGTTGAGCCGCTGTAGCGAGACCGGCACGCCGGCGCGACCGGCGATGGCCGCGAGATGGATCACCGCATTGGTCGAGCCGCCGATGGCGAGCAGG
Organism: Pseudolabrys sp.; assembly: GCA_022841665.1. Classification (GTDB taxonomy): domain Bacteria; phylum Pseudomonadota; class Alphaproteobacteria; order Rhizobiales; family Xanthobacteraceae; genus Pseudolabrys. The sequence goes on along the minus strand of JALHRB010000004.1, from coordinate 77,928 downwards.
ATGCGCAGCGCGTTTTCGACCGACTTGGCGTTGACGATCTTGTCGGGCGTGAGCTGTGAGCCGATCAGCTTCACGGCCGCCGCGCCGGTCGCTTCCGCCGCGCGCAGGCGGTCGGCGTGCACGGCGGGGATGGCGGCGGTGCCGGGCAGGATGAGCCCGAGCGCTTCGGCGATGCAGGCCATGGTCGAGGCGGTGCCCATCACGGCGCAGGTGCCGGCGGTGGTGGCGAGCTTGCTCTCGACCTCGTGGATTTCGTCGGCGCTGACCTTGCCGGCGCGGAACTGCGCCCAGAAGCGGCGGCAGTCGGTGCAGGCGCCCAGCCGTTCGCCGTGATGGCGGCCGGTCATCATCGGGCCCGCGACCAGCATGACGGTGGGGCGCGCGGCCGACACCGCGCCCATGAGCTGCGCCGGCACGGTCTTGTCGCAGCCGCCCATCAGCACCACCGCATCCATCGGCTGCGCGCGCACCATTTCCTCGGTGTCCATCGACATCAGGTTGCGGAATTTGAGGCTGGTCGGATTAAGGAAGACCTCGCCGAGCGAGATGGTGGGAAAGTCGATGGGCAGCGCGCCGGCGGCGAGCACGCCGCGCTTCACCGCTTCCAAGAGCTCCGGAAAATGGCGGTGGCAATTGTTGAAACCGGACTCGGTGTAGGCGATGCCGACCACGGGCTTGCCCAACATGGCGCGCGAATAGCCCATCGACTGCGCGAAAGAGCGGCGCAGATAGAGAGAGAAATCGCGGTCGCCGTAATTGGTCAGACCGTTGGCAATGCCGGTGGGCTTGTCGCTCATGCCGAACCCTTCTGGAGGCGCGTCAACGCGGCGCCAAGCTGCCGCGCCGCGCGATGATTTGCAATGCGCCGCGCGACCACGGGATAGCGCCGCGCCAGCCACGCGCTTCCGACATCGTGAAACCAGACCACGACCACGAGCATGGTCAGCAGCCAGGCAAGGAAATGGTAGCGGGCGGTGGCGGCATTATAGAACAAGGCGACCGCGTGCTGCGCCAGCGCGGCGGCGCCGATCAGGCGCAGCCAGGGATCGAAAGCGCGGCCGCGCGTAACGACCCAGGCGAGGATCGCGACGCCGACGAGGTTGAGCGGGATGGTCCAGCGCGACTCCGCGGGGTTGCTCAGCCAGTCGGCAAGCTGGCTCGCACCGCGGCGCAGGAAATCGCCGCCGAAGTTGAACGTGACGAGTTCGCGCAGCGCGCCCAGCCAGGCCGAGGGCGGCATGGTCAGCAGATTGGCGTCGCCGGAGTTCGACGAGAACAGCACGAAGACGTGGCCGAACACCCAGTTGTGCAGCGCCATCGAAAACACCGGCAGGAAGCCGACGCAGAGGCCGGCAAGCCGCGGCCATTGGCGAAGGTAAAGCGCGGCAAGCCCGGCGCCGCCGAGCAGCACCGCGGCGGCCGGCGCAATAATCGGCTTCATGAAGATGCCGAGCGCGAACAGCAGCGCGGCAAAGAAGCCGGGCAGGAAGCGGCGGTTCGGGCCGTCCTGCGCGCCGATCAGCACCACAAGCCCGGCGGTGAAGAGAATGTAGGCGGCCGGGTCGGCGAAGCCGCGCGCGGCCCATTTCGAGTACTGCACAAAAGTGGTGCCGAACAGCGTGCCAAGCGGCACCGCGACGAACAGCAATATCAAGGCGACCGGCCAGGGCGCCGGCAGGAAGCGGCGGAACAGCGCGAGCATGATGAACGGGAAGGCGAGCACCAGCGACAGGTAGCCGAGATAGGATTCGCCGAAGATGGCGTGCTCGATGGCGCGGAAGTAACGCAGGCCGGGGCCGCCGTAATAGAAGACGTCCTCGCCGCCTTGCAAAAAGCCGGCGACGTCGCCCGCCAGCAAGCGCTGCAGCAGGACGCGCCCGAGGCCGTCGTAGAAGAGACCGTCGTCGCCGCCGTCGAACGGCCGCATGCCGCCGATGAAGCTGGCGTCGTCGGCGGCGATGACCAGGAGCGCAAGCCCGATCAGCAGGAAGGGCAGCAGCGTGCGCCGCGCCTTGAAGCGGACCAGCAGCGCAATGACGGCGAAGACGGCGGCAAAGGCGAGCGCCCACTTCAGATAGAGCCGCAGTTGCACGGTCCACGGCGGCGTCACCTGCATCGCCAGGCTGCCGGGCTTGATGGAGAGCCCGAAAATGCGCCGCCCGGCGTCGGCCGGCTCGACGTCGCGGCAGCCTTCGCCGCTCCAGCGCGAGAACCGCTCGTTGTCGCCTTCCCACAGCAGGTCGCCGCGCCAGCACACTTGCCCGCCGGCATAGGCGGACGGCAGACGGATCGCCACGTACCACGGCATCGCGATCTGCCAGCGCGCGAGCCCCGCCCAGAACCGCCGGTCGCGGTCGGAGCGGTGCACGTCAGGCGCGGCGGTGTACCAGTTGTAGGCCATGGTGTTGATGGCCGCGAGCCGCAACCAGACCGGATCGGAGAAACCGAAGCCGTGCACCGCGCGCGACATTTCCGGCTTCACCCAGATGCCGTCACTCGAAAACGCGAAAGGCTGGTCGGGCGCGGTGCCGCCTTGCCAGCAGCCGGACGATCCGGGGGCGCAGCGGCGGTCGGCGGGATATTGCGCGTCGAACGCGTCCGCCATGGCGCGGTAGACCTGCTGCGGCAGCGCGCGCTCCAGCGCCGGGCGGGGCAAAAAGACATTGTGCCCCTCCTGAATGCGCGGCGGCGACAGCAGCGCCTGCGCCGCGATGGCAGCCGCGACGACGGCGGCGGCGGCAAGCCAGGCACGCGCGCGCGTGTCCACCGTGCCGGTGAAGACAATGACGCTCACGATGACGAGCAGCGCGTAGTCGGAGAGGTTGTTGACCGGCAACCCGACCGCGGCGACGGCCAGCACGAGCAGGGCGAATTTGCGCCAGCCCGCTCCTTCATCGCTCAACGTCGTCGCCGGCATCGGTCCCGCCACCCCTTAGTTCGCCCTTGCGTAGCATGCCGAATTAGCTCAAATCCATGCCGCGCCACCTCGAATTTTTCGAAGGTTCACCGTGATCCGTCTCGGCATTGTCGGCAGCAATTACGGACGCACCGTGCAATTGCCGGCGTTCCGCGCCGACCCGCGTTGCGAGGTCGTGGCCATGGCCGGCAGCGACGCGGCGCGCACAGCCGAGCGCGCGCGTGAGGCCAACGTGCCGAAGGCCTATGGCGATTGGCGCGCGCTGGTCGAAGACAAGAACGTGCAGGCTGTCGCCATCGCCACGATGCCAAGCCTGCAAACGCAGGTGGCGCTGCGTGCGCTCGCGCTCGGCAAGCCGGTGTTCGCCGAGAAGCCGCTGGCGAGCGACCTCGCCGCCGCGCGCTCACTGCTGAAGGCGGCGGAAGCGAGCCGCGTGCCGACCATGATCGACTTCAACTTCCATCAGATCGCCGCCTGGCTGCGCGCTAAGGAAATGCTCGACGCCGGCGCCGTCGGCGCGCTGCGCCATGTCGCCGTGCACTGGCACGTGGAGAGCCAGGCGATCCAGAAACGCATGCGGAGCTGGAAGACGGTCGGCGACGACGGCGGCGGCGTGCTCGGCAACTTCATCTCGCACTGTTTCCACTATCTCGAGTGGTTCGTGGGACCGCTCGCAGGGCTGTCGGCGCGCATCGGCGGCATGCCGGGCGTGGCCGACCTGGAGACGACCGCGGCGATGGCGCTGACTTTCAAATCCGGACCGCTGGTAAGCCTGTCGATGAGCTGCGCGTCGTATCGGGGCGACGGTCACAAAGTCGAATTCTTCGGCGAGGACGGCACTTTGGTGCTGCACAATCCCGGTGCCGACTACATGCGCGGCTTCGAATTGACTCATGCGCGGCGGGGCGCCGACGTGAAACACATTCCGGTGCACGATCCGGTCGACGCGCAGTATCCCGACGGCCGCATCGCGCCGGTGTCGCGGCTGGCCAAATTGTTCTTCGACGCCATCGAAAAAGGCGGCACGCCGCGCCCGGGCTTCGCCGAAGGTTACCGGTCGCAGCAACTCATCGACGCGGCGCAGCGCTCGCACAAGGAAGGCAAGTGGATGGACGTTTCGCCGGAGCAACTGTCGTGAGCAAGGTTCTGGTCACCGGCGGCAGCGGCTTCATCGGCTCCGGGCTGGTGAAGGCGCTGGTGAAGAGCGGCGCGAGCGTGCGCGTGCTCGACGACAATTCGCGCGGTCGCCCGCGCCGGCTGGCCGACGTCGAAAGGGACATCGAGTTCATCGCCGGCGACATCCGCGACGCGGACGCGGTCGCACGCGCCACGGCCGGCATGGACGAGGTGCATCATCTCGCCTTCGTCAACGGCACCGAGTTCTTCTACAGCCAGCCGGACCTGGTGCTCGACGTCGGCGTGCGCGGCATGATCAACGTCATCGACGCCTGCCGGAAGCATAACGTCGGCAATCTCATCCTGGCGTCGTCGTCGGAGGTCTATCAGACGCCGCCGACGGTGCCGACCGACGAGCGCGCGCCGCTGTCGATCCCCGACCCGCTCAACCCGCGTTATTCCTACGGCGGCGGCAAGCTGATCAGCGAATTGATGGCGATCAATTTCGGCCGCAAATATTTCGAGCGCGTGCTGATCTTCCGCCCGCACAACGTCTACGGGCCGGACATGGGCTGGGAGCACGTGGTGCCGCAGTTCGCGTTGCGCTTGAAGAAGCTCGCCGACGCGCAGCCGCAGGGCGTATTGCGCTTCGAGATCCAGGGCACCGGCGCGGACACGCGCAGCTTCTGCTATATCGACGACCTGGTCGCGGGCGTCATGGCGATGCGCGACGAGGGCGAGCATCTCGGCATCTATCACGTCGGCACGACGGAGGAAGTGAGCATCGCCGACGTGGCGCGCCGGGTCGCCGCCGCCGCCGGGCGCGAGATCGAGCTGGTTCCCGGCAAGGCCGCCGCCGGCGGCACGCCGCGCCGCTGCCCCGACATTTCGAAACTGGCCAAGCTGGGCTATAAGCCGCGCGTGCCGCTCGATCAGGGCCTCAAGCCCACGCTCGACTGGTACTGGCGCAACGTTGCGCTTGCGCCGAAAGCCTGACGTCGAAGGAGCTCCCCTTGCGCCCCACCAAAGTCGCGCGTGCCGCCGGCACCGGCGCCAGCGTTCCGGTCGAAGCCTGCCAGGTCTGCGGCAGCGAAGAACTCGATACGGTGCTCTCGCTCGGCTACATGCCGCCGGTGAACCAGATGGTGCCGATCGGACAGGTGCCGCGCCAGCAGCCGTGGTTTCCGACCGACCTGCTGCACTGCCGGCAGTGCGACCTGGTGCAGCTCGGGCTGGCGGTCGATCCGGTCATCATCTTCCCGCCGGAATATCCTTACACCAGCGGCACCACCAAGCTGCTGCGCGACAATTTCGCTGACCTGCAGCGCGAGAGCGCCGGCATGCTGGGCTTAGGCGGCGAGGACCTGATCGTCGACATCGGCTCCAACGACGGCACGCTGCTGTCCAACTTCAAGAACGGCGGCCACAAGATTCTCGGCATCGAGCCGACCGACGTCGGCGATATCGCCAACAGCCGCGGCATCCCGACCATCAAGCGCTATTTCGGCCTCGATGCCGCGCGCGAGGTGAAGGCGAAATACGGCCCCGCGAGCGTGGTCACGGCGGCGAACTGCTTTGCCCACATCGAGGACGTGCACGCCATCGTCGACGGCATCGTCGAGATGCTGGCGCCGAAGGGTGTGTTCATCTCGGAGTCGCACTACCTCATTCCGCTGCTCGACACGCTGCAATACGACACGGTCTATCACGAGCACCTGCGCTACTATTCGCTCGCGAGCCTCAAGCATCTGCTGGAGATGCACGACCTCGAAGTCTTCCACGCCCGCCCGATCCCAAGCCACGGCGGCTCGATCCGCGTCTATGCCGCGCGCAAAGGCGCGCATACGGTGCAGGACAGCGTGCGCCGCATGCTGGCGAGCGAGCCGCGCGGCGCGGCCATGAGCAAGCGGCTGGCCGATTTCCGCCGCGACGTGATCCTGTCCAAGCTCCGCCTGATGTCGATGCTGCGCGAGCTGAAGGAAAAGGGCGCGCGCATCGCCGGCATCAGCGCGCCATCGCGCGCCTCGACCATGGTCAACTATGTCGGGCTCGACGAAGGCCTGATCGATTACGTCTGCGAAATCCCCGGCTCGCTCAAGATCGGCAAGTGCATGCCGGGCACCGCGATCCCGGTGGTCGACGAAGCAAGACTGTTCGAGGACCAGCCCGACGCCGCGCTGATCTTCTCCTGGCACATCGCCGACGAACTGGCGCCCAAGCTCAAGGCCAAGGGCTTCCGCGGCAAGCTGATCACGCCGCTGCCGGTGCCGCGTTTCCTTTAGCTCCGTCGTCGTCCCGGCCAAGCGAGCATCAGCGAGCGCGAGCCGGGACCCAGTACTCCGTAGCTTATCGATAGACTGCGGCGTACTGGGTCCCCGCTTTCGCGGGGACGACGGTTACATGCTAACCTCCCCGCATGGCCGATCCTGAATTCCCGAAAATCAAATCCCGCCGCACCATCGACATCTCACCCTGGATGAAGGTGATCGAGCGCGCGGTGGAGTTCACGCCCGGCGCGGCGCCGGAGCTTTATCACGCGGTCGGCCAGCAGGATTACCTCGCCATCGTCGCATTGACGCCCGAGGGCTTAATCCCGATCGTGCGCCAGTACCGGCCGGCGGTGGAGCGCTTCACCTGGGAATTGCCGGCGGGAATGGTCGAGCCCGGCGAAATGCCGGAGGACTGCTGCCGCCGTGAACTGCTGGAGGAGACCGGCTACCCGGCCCGGGCCGTGCATGCGCTCGGCTCATACGCTCCTTGCACCGCCCGCCTGTCCAACACGGTGCACTCCTTCTTTGTCGAAACCGGCCCACGCTCGGCCGCGCCGGCCGAAGCCGGGATCGAGGTGCGCACGGTCACGCCCGCCGAACTCGCCGGCTTGATCCTGTCCGGCAACTTCGCCCTGCAGCTCCATGTCGGGGCGCTGCTGCTCGCCGGTATCCGCGGCCATATCGACCTCGGGGCGCTCGCCAGCCGCAATCCGGTTTAGCGACGGACGGCGGCGAATCGGCTGTTTTTGCGGGGTCTGTGAGCCTCCCGCCGCGCCCTTGATCCCTATCAATGCACCTCTTTGGAATCCGGCGAATCTCGCCTCGACAAACCCCCTGGAAGGCTTCTAAAAAAGAGGCGCGCCGCGGGGCGGGAAAGTAAACACAATGAATTACAACGATTTTTTCGCATTTTCGCTGGACAAGTTGCGGGATGAGCGGCGTTACCGGGTGTTTGCCGACCTGGAGCGCATTGCCGGCCGGTTCCCGCACGCCCTCTGGCATTCGCCCCAAGGCGCCCGCGAGGTCGTCATCTGGTGCTCCAACGACTACCTCGGCATGGCCCAGCACCCGAAGGTGATCGGCGCCATGGTCGAGACCGCCACGCGCATGGGCACCGGCGCCGGCGGCACCCGCAACATCGCCGGCACCAACCATCCGCTGGTCGAGCTGGAGCGCGAGCTCGCCGACCTGCACGGCAAGGAAGCCGCCCTCGTCTTCACCTCCGGCTACGTGTCGAACCAGACCGGCATCGCCACCATCGCCAAGCTGTTGCCGAACTGCCTGCTCTTGTCGGACGCGCTCAACCACAATTCGATGATCGAGGGCATCCGCCAGGCCGGCTGCGAGCGCCAGATCTGGCGGCACAACGACCTCGCCCATCTCGAAGAGCTGCTGAAGGCGGCCGACCCGGCGCGCCCGAAGGTCATCCTGTTCGAGAGCCTCTATTCGATGGACGGCGACGTGGCGCCGGTGCACGCGATCTGCGATCTCGCGCAGCGCTACAACGCCATGACCTATTGCGACGAAGTGCACGCGGTCGGCATGTACGGCCCGCGCGGCGGCGGCATCTGCGACCGCGACAACGCCATGGCGCGCGTCGACGTGCTGGAAGGCACGTTGGCCAAGGCCTTCGGCTGCCTCGGCGGCTATATCGCGGGATCGGCCGAGATGGTCGACGCCGTGCGCTCTTATGCGCCGGGCTTCATCTTCACCACCGCGCTGCCGCCGGCGATCTGCGCCGCCGCGACCGCCGCCATCAAGCATCTCAAGACCTCGAGCTGGGAGCGCGAGCGCCACCAGGACCGCGCCGCGCGCGTGAAGGCGGTGCTCAACGCCGCCGGCCTGCCGGTGATGCCGAGCGACACGCATATCGTGCCGGTGCTGATCGGCGACGCCGAGAAGTGCAAGGCGGCGAGCGACATGCTGCTCGCCGAGCACGGCATTTATATCCAGCCGATCAACTACCCGACGGTGCCGCGCGGCGAGGAACGCCTGCGGATCACGCCCTCGCCCTATCACGACGACGCGCTGATCGACCGCCTCGCGGAAGCCCTGGTCGACGTGTGGGACCGGCTCGGCCTGCCGACGCGCGAGCAGCGGCAAGCGGCGGAATAGAAATCTTCGAAGCTAGGTCGCGACCGCGGGCACCATCCTGGGATCGTCGCGCCGGGTCGGACCTCCGGCCACGATCTGCACGACACCGGCGGCAAAGCCGATCAGCGTGCCGATCTTCCACGCGACGTCATAAGAGCCGGAAAGGTCTAAGATCAGACCGCCGCCGAACGCGCCGAGCGACGACCCAATCTGGTGCACGACGAAGGACAGGCCGAGCAGCGTCGCCATGTAGCGCGTGCCGAATATCTCGGCGACCAGGCCGCCGATGAGCGGCACCAAGCCGGGCCACCACAGCATCCCCATCGCCGCGGCGAACAGGAGCGTGCTTGCCGGCGTCGGCGGCAACATGAAGTATATGGCGAACATGATCGCGCGCAGGATGTAGAGAAGCCCGAGGATGATGTGCTTAGGATATCTGCCGCCGAGCCAGCCGGTCACCAGCGAGCCGACGGCGCTCATGCCGCCGATCACGGCGAGCGCTTCCGCGCTCAGCATAGGGTCCTGGCCGCAGAGCGCCAGATAGGCCGGCAGATGCGTGGTCAGGAAAATGAGATTGAGACCGCAGACGAAATAGGCCCCCGACATCACGAGAAACGGCCGGTTCCGCACGGCCTGGCCGAGCACTTCGCGCATGGAGGTCGCCGCCGTGCCTTGCGCGGGCAGCTTGTCGGCGCCGCCGGCCCAGAAGGCGGCAGGCAGCATTGCGATCGCCATCAACAGGAAAAACAGGATGCCGATCTGCCACGGTTCGCGCGCGAGCAGCGATTGCGTGGCGAGCGGCACCACGAGGGTGCCGAGCGATCCGGCCGCGGAGACAATGCCAAGCATCTTGCTGCGCTGCTTGGCCGAGACCGCGCGCACGCAGGCGGTCATGGCCAATGAGGTCGCGGTGCACGACAGCGCAATGCCGATCAACCCGCCGGAGACGATCAAGGCGAGCGCGCCCTGGGCCAACGCCATGATGCCGAGACCGACAATATAGATAGCGGCGCCGGCCATCATCGTGATGCGCAGACCGAAGCGGTCGGCGATCGCGCCGACCAGCGCCTGCGACAGGCCCCAGACGATGTTCTGGACCGCCAGCGCCAAAGTGAAATCGGCGGCCGTCACCGCCAGATCGCGCGTGACCGGCTCCAGAAACAATCCAAAGCTCTGGCGTATCCCCATGCCCAGGGTGAGCAGCAGCGCGGTCCCGATCAGGATGAGCCGCGCCTGGCGGGCGCTGGGAGCAATTGCAGGTGACATTCCGGAGGCGACTCGTAAAGAGCGGCAAAGGGCGGCAGCCTTGCCCAGCGGGCGTTGCCAGACAAGGGCCTTCTTCAATCCTGAAACGGCGGCTGCGGGCGCGGCGGCGTGTCCGCCGGCGGCTTCGGCTTGCGCGCAATGCGGCGCGCGACCAGCGGCAGCGTCACCGACACGAAGAAAATGCGCGAGAGGTGATGCGCGCCGACATAGACCGGATCGAGATGCAGCGCGAGCGCCAGCAGCATCATCGCATCCACCGCCCCCGGCGCGAACGAGATCAGCACTTCGGGAACGCTCAACGACATCATGCCGATCAGCCCGGCGGCGAACACCGCGCCGATCGCGACGGCGACCAGGAACGAGCCGAAGGCCGCCGCGATGAAGTCCACCACCAGCCGCAGCGGCGTGTTGGCGAAGCGCGAGCCGGTGACAGCGCCGAGCGCGATCATCGCCGCGTTCGCCACCCACCACGGCATCGCCACCTGGACCAGCCCGCTGCCGTGCAAGATGGCGGAGGTGAGCATGGCGCCGAAAAGCAGCCCGCCGGGAAAGCGGATGCGGTAGAGCACGATCGCGGCCGCCGTCGAAACGCCGATGAGGATCGCCAGCTCGTCGAGCGTGGCGATATCGAAGGCGCCGCCGACGCCGCGCGTGCTCGGCGCCACCAGGCCGGCCAGCGAGAGCCCGGCCGGCAGGCCGACCGCGATGATCACCACACGAATCGTCTGCACGATGGCGATGCCGCGCAGGTCGGCGCCCATCTCGGCGGCGAGCGCCATCACCTGCGACAGGCCGCCCGGCGCGGACGCGAGATAGGCGGACAGCAGGTTCCAGCGGTGCACGATCTTCAGGTACCAGGCGCTGGCGACGCCGACGATCGCCATGGCGACGACGAGCACGCTGATGCTGGCCGGATAGGTGACCACGCCTTTCAAGGTTTCCGGCGTCGCCACCGCGCCGAGCGAAATGCCGATGGCCACGAAGATGACGCGCGTCAACGGAGCCGGCACGACCATCGGCCGGCGGGCGAGCGCGGCGGCGGCGACCGACAGGATCGCGCCGGAGAGATAGCCGCCGGGAACGCCAAGGAGGCCGACCGTCAGTCCGCCCACCGCCGCAATGGCCAGAGTCTCGGCCAGTTGGCCGAGCCGGGCGGTCGACGACGGTTGCGGAGCGGACAAGGCAGGCGGCTTTCGAGGAGCCCGGCGGCAAGGACCGCCGATCAATGCAGCGCGCCGGCCGGGCGGTCAAATGCCAAAGCGGGGTAAAGCCTATGCGCTTTCAGAACAGCAGGTCGCGCGTCAGGGCGTCGAGATGGCGCACGGCGCCGAGTGCATCGTGCAGGGCCTCGCGCTGCTGGCGCGACAGCCGTTTGACCGCCACCTTGTTGCTGGGCGGCAGACCGTCGCGCATGTCGGCGAGCTGCTGCTCGAGGATGAGATCGAGGAAAACGGCCTGCGCGCGGGCGAGCGCGTCGAGGTCCTGCGCGCCGCCATGGCCGAGCGCGGCGACGGCGGCCAGCCGCGCGGGCGTCGCGCGTTCGAGCCGGTGATGGCGGATCGCCAGCACGCGCGCCATGGTGACGATGCCGAACAAGCCGCACTTCTTGAGGTCGATGCGGCCATTCTCGGTGCGGAAGCCGCCGAACATGGTGATGCCGGGCTCCACCGCGCCGCCCGCCTCCGCCAGCAGCTTGGCGAATGTGGCATTGCCCTGCGCGGCATCGAAGCCCGCGCGCCAGACGTCGCCGGCCAGCGCGACATCGCCGTGCACGCCGACGAGGTCGAAGAAGATGTCGACCGACAAGAGATCGTTGGGATTGGAGCGGCCGATCCATTCCGTCACGCGCGCGTGCCAGGTGGCGAGCGAGCCGCGCCATGGCGCGTTCTTGGCCATGATGCCGCCCTTGCAATAGGGCACGCCGACCTCGTGCAGGATGTCGGCGACGAGCGCGCCGAAGCGCGCGAACCACTTGTCCGCCTCGCCGTCCGGCTCGCCCTCGGCGAAGACGAGCGCGTTATCCTGATCCATGGCGAGCAGGCTCTCGCCGCGGCCGGCCGAGCCGAGCACGCACAACGCATAGCCGCACGGCGCGGCGCCGAAGCCGTCGTCCTGCATGCGGCGCTCGGCCAGAACGCCGGCCCTGCGGGTGAGCGCGCCGAGCTCGCGCGAAATGACCGCCGCGATGTCGCGGCCGCCGACGCTTTCGGCCAGCAGCCCGCCGGCCGCCTGCGGCAACTGCGCCCAGGCCGCACCCAAGGCCGGAACGTCGCCGGCCTGATCGATCCCGTCGCCGAGAACGGTTGCTTCCTCCGCGCGCAGGCGCAGCAGATCGCGCGAGGTGACGATGCCGCAGATTTCTCCCTTGTCGTCCTCGACCGCGAGATGGCGCAGCTTGAGCCGACTCATGCGGCCGAGCGCGCGGTAGACGAAGGCGGCCGCGGGCAGCGCCACCAGCGGCTTGCTGGCGAATTGCAAAACCGGCATGCCGAGCGCATCCGCGCCGTGCTGGCTAAGCGCCCGCAGAACGTCGCGCTCGGTCACGATGGCGGTGTTCTGCTTGCGCATCGCCACGCCGTCCGCCGGCGCGACCAGCAGCGAGGAAATCTTCTCCTTGGCCATGCGCGCGAGCGCGGTGCCAAGCGCCGCGCCGGCAGCGATCGTCTTGGGCGGCGCGCTCATCACGTCGGCGACGCGATGGCGATAAGGGTAGGTATCGATGCGGGCGAGCGCGCGCTCGGCACGGCGCGGCGCCACCGCCTCCTCCCAGCCGGCGCGATGAGCTTCCTCGAGCACGCTGGTGAGCGAAAGGCAGGCCTGCTCGGCTTCGGCCAGCGTGCGGATGTTGCCTTCGCGCAGCTTGGGCAGCAGCGCGAGAAAGATCTTCGCCGTCATCACGGCGTCGCCAAGCGCCGAGTGGCGGCCCTCGCCCGGCAGGCCGAGCCAGGCGGCAAGGTTCTCGAGCGTGTAACCGCCAAGGTTCGGCTCGGCCACCTGCGCCAGCAGCCGCGTATCGAGCGTGCGCGGCGGCGTCCACGGCAGCTTGGCGCGCTCGCATTCGCGGCGCAGCACGGCGAGGTCGAAGCCGAGCGTGTGGCCGATCAGGATCGCGCCCGATGTCATGGCATTGAGCGCGGGCCAGACTCCGGCGAAGTCCGGCGCGTTGGCGACGGCCGCATCGTCGATGCCGTGAATCGCGGTCGAAGCCGGCGGGATCGGCACGCCCGGATTGACCAGCCGGCGCAGGGCGGCGCTCTCGTCGAGCTTGCCCTTGCGCAGCGGCACCGCGCCGATCTCGACCACACGCGCCTTGCCCGGATCGAGCCCGGTCGTCTCGGTGTCGATGACGACGGCGTCGAGCGCAATCAGCGGCGTTGCATTCGCGATGGTCGCCATTCGCCCCCCGGCTGGTGACGCTCAACCTTCTAACAGCGACGCGACCAAAGCGTCGACATCGGCGCGGCGGACGAACTCGGCGTGCACGTTGCACAAGTTGGTCCTCAGGTAGTTGTGGATGGTCGGCACATCCTTGGTCATCAGCTTCTCGTGGATCGGCATGGCGGTGACGTAGCGGTCGACGAAGCGCGCCGGCACGTCCATCACGCGCTTGACCCCGTGCAGCCCGACGAAGGAGAGATCGTGCGCCAACTCATCGCGCACCTTGACCCATTGCTCGGCTTCCAGTGAAGCCGGCTGCGGATAGCGGTCGAATATTTCAAGCGTCGCGGCCACGACAGCCTTCAGCACGGTATCGCGCTGCTCACCGGCGGCGGGCCGCAGCGCGCCCTCGACCGCCTCGGCGACCATGGCGAGCGCAATCGGGAAGCCGAGCCAGCGCGACTTTTCGATCTCGGTCAGGAACCCCTTGTCGGCGAAAAGGATGTTGCCGTAGGGGCCGGCGCGGGCGCGCGAATACTCGAACATGCCCTTTTGCGCCAGGAAGGCCGACTGGGCGTCGATAAATTCCACCAGCGCGGCCCGGCCGGCGATCGGCTGCCGCCGCCGGAACATGTCGAAAAAGCCCATTTGTCTCCCGTTCACTTCCCGGTGCGGCCGGTTTGCCGCGGTTCGACCCCGATCCTAGCCTATCGCGGCCAAGGCTTCGGAGGCGCACCTTATACGCCGAGAATGGACCTGCGGGGCAATCTGTGTGACTTTATAGCGCCAGTAAAAACGGCAGGCAGAGCCGGGGCTTAGCCCCGCGCGGGACGCGGACATGCTGCAGGGCTGGGTCGTCATCGCGGTCGCGCTTGGCTATATCGGCCTGCTCTTCCTGCTGGCGAGCTACGGCGACCGCACCCGCAATCTCGGCCGCAAGGGCCGCACCGGCCTGCTGATCTACCCGCTCTCGCTGGCGATCTACTGCACATCGTGGACCTTCTTCGGCTCGGTCGGCTCGGCCTCGCGCACCGGCTACGAGTTCCTCACCATCTACATCGGCCCGGTGCTGATGTTCGCTCTGTTCACGCCGCTGCTCATCCGCATCGTGCGGCTGGCGAAGGCGCAGAACATCACCTCGATCGCCGACTTCATCGCCGCGCGCTACGGCAAGGGCCAGGCGGTCGCCGCCATCGTCGCGCTGATCGCCATCGTCGGCACCATTCCCTACATCGCGCTGCAGCTCAAAGCGGTCTCGTCCTCGCTCGAGACCATCCTCGCCCACATCACCGCGCAGGGCACGATCGCGGTGCCGGTCATTGGCGACATCGCGCTGTTCGTGGCGCTGTCGATGGCGGCCTTCGCGGTGCTGTTCGGCACCCGTCACATCGACGCCACCGAGCACCAGGACGGCCTGATGCTCGCGATCGCCACCGAGTCGCTGGTCAAGCTGTTCGCCTTCCTCGCCGTCGGCACCTTCGTGACGTTCTGGATGTTCGACGGCCCGGGCGCGCTGTTCGAGGCGGCCAAGGCCAACGTCCGCACCGCCGCCTTGCTGGAGCGCGAGACGCGCTTCGACGTGCTGATCGCGACCACCTTCCTGTCGTTCGTGGCGATCATCCTGCTGCCGCGGCAATTCCACGTCGGCGTGGTCGAGAACAACAACGAGGGCGAGATCAAGCGCGCCGCCTGGCTATTCCCGATCTATCTGGTGCTGATCAACCTGTTCGTGGTGCCGATCGCGCTCGCCGGCATGCTGACCTTCCCCGGCGGCACGGTCGACAGCGACATGTACGTGCTGGCGCTGCCGCTGCAGGCCGGCTCCAACGTGCTCACCATCGCCGCTTTCGTCGGCGGCCTGTCGGCGGCGACCGCCATGGTGATCGTGGAGTCGGTGGCGCTCTCGATCATGGTGTCGAACGACATCGTGATGCCGCTGGTGCTGCAACGGCGCGGCACGCTGCTCGGCGACCGCGGCGACGTCGGCTCGCTGCTGCTGAAGGTGCGGCGGCTCGCGATCTTCGTCATCCTGCTGCTCGCCTATATGTATTACCGCGCCGCCGGCGAGGCGCAGCTTTTCGCCATCGGCATTCTGGCCTTCGCCGCGGTCGCCCAGCTTGCCCCCGCCTTTTTCGGCGGACTGGTCTGGCGGCGCGCCACCGCCGGCGGCGCCATCGCCGGCATGAGCGCCGGCATCCTGGTGTGGGCCTATACGCTGCTGCTGCCGACCTTCGCCGACATCGGCGTGGTCGGCCAGCGCATCATGCTCGAGGGGCCCTGGGGCATCGGCATACTGCGTCCGCAGCATCTGTTCGGGCTCGACATGGCGCCGCTGGTGCACGGCGTGCTGTGGAGCCTCGGCCTCAATCTGCTCTTTTATGTCGGCTTCTCGCTGCGGCGCGCGCCCTCGCCGATCGAGCAGCTTCAGGCCAATACCTTCGTGCCGACCGATCTGGCGCCGATCACGCCGACGTTCCGGCTCTGGCGCTCGTCGGTGACCGTCGAGGAGCTGACCACGACGGTGGCGCGCTATCTCGGCGAGGAGCGCACGCGCGTCGCCTTCGAGAGCTTCGCCGCCACCCACCGCATCAGCCTCGATCCCAAGGACGAGGCCGATTTCCGCCTGGTCCGCTACGCCGAGCACAGCCTCGCCTCCGCCATCGGCGCGGCCTCCTCGCGGCTGGTGCTGTCGCTCCTGCTGCGCAAGCGCACGGTGTCGACCAAGGCCGCGCTCAAGCTGCTCGACGACGCCAACGCCGCCATCCAGTACAACCGCGAAATCCTGCAGACCGCGCTCGACCACGTGCGCCAGGGCATCGCGGTGTTCGACAAGGACCTGCAGCTCATCTGCTGGAACCGGCAGTTCGGCGAAATCCTCGATCTGCCGCCCAACCTGATCCGCGTCGGCAACGGGCTCGCCGACATCCTGCGCTTCTACGGCGAGCGCAGCGGGATCGGGCCGGAGCGCATCGAGACCTTCGTACGCGAGCAGATCGAGCGCTACGTCGCCGGCGGCGAGCCGTTCCTGCAGCGCGTGCCGCAGCCCGGCACGGTGATCGAGGTGCGCGCCAACCGCATGCCGGACGGCGGCGTCGTCACCACCTACACCGACATCACGCCGAGCGTTGAAGCGGCGGAAGCGCTCGAGCGCGCCAACGAGACGCTGGAACGGCGCGTGCAGGAGCGCACCGAAGAGCTGACGCGGCTGAACGCGGCGCTCGCGCGCGCCAAGGGCGAGGCCGACGCCGCCAACATTTCGAAGACCAAGTTCCTGGCGGCGGCCAGCCACGACATCCTGCAGCCGCTCAACGCCGCCCGCCTCTACGTCACCAGCCTGATCGAGCGGCAGGGCGAGCGGCAGGACCGCCGCCTGGTCGACAATATCGACGCCTCGCTTGAGGCGGTGGAGGAGATCTTCGGCGCGCTGCTCGACATGTCGCGGCTCGACACCGGCGCGCTGCGGCCCGAATTCATGAGCTTCCGCATCGACGAGTTGATGCACCAGATCGAGCTGGAATTCGCGCCGCTGGCCGCCGCCAAGGGGCTCGACCTCACTTACGTGCCCTGCTCGCTGGTGGTGCGCTCCGACCGCCGGCTGCTGCGCCGGCTGGTGCAGAACCTCGTCTCCAACGCCATCAAATACACGCCGTCGGGCCGCGTGCTGCTCGGGTGCCGGCGGCGCGGCAACAGCCTGCGCATCGACGTCTACGATACCGGCGTGGGCATCGCGTCTTCGCAACAGCGCGACATTTTCGTGGAGTTTCACCGGCTCGAGCAGGGCGCCAAGATCGCGCGCGGGCTCGGCCTCGGACTGTCGATCGTCGAGCGCGTCGCGCGCGTGATCGGCTGCCAGGTGTCGGTGCATTCCGACATCGGCCGCGGCGCGCATTTCGCGGTGACGGTGCCGCTGTCGGCGTCGGCGCCGGTGGAACTGCCGTCGCGCGAGCAGCCGCGTATCGATGCCGCCCAGCTTGCCGGCACGGCGGCGCTCTGCATCGACAACGAGCCGGCGGTGCTCGACGGCATGGAGACGCTGCTGCGCGGCTGGGGCTGCGAGGTGATCAAGGCGCCCGACCTCGACGGCGCGCTGGCCGCGATCGCGGCTGCGCCGCAGCCGCCGAACGGCCTGCTGATCGACTACCATCTCGACCACGGCAACGGCATCGAGGCGATCGCGGCGCTGCGCGCGCGCTACGGCGACCTGCCGGCGATCCTGATCACGGCCGACCGCTCGCCGGCCGTGCGCGAGCAGGCGCGCACGGAGAACATCCAGGTGCTGCACAAGCCGGTGAAGCCGGCGGCGCTGCGCGCGCTGCTCGCGCAGTGGCGCATGCTGCGGGTGGCGGCGGCGGAGTGACGTTGCTTGTTTCCCTCTCCCCGTGGAGAGGGTGGCGAGCGCCGGGAAGGCGCGAGCCGGGTGAGGGGCAGAGCAAAGCCCCTCACCCGCCCGCTTTCGCTTCGCTCAAGCGGTCGACCTCTCCCCGCAATGCGGGGAGAGGTAAAAAAGAGGTTCACCCCTCGGCGGCGGCGCCTTGCGGCCACTGGCCGGCTTCGATCTTAGCGGCGGCGATGACGGCCTGGGTGCGGCTTTCCACGCCGAGCTTCTGCAAAATCGCCGAGACGTGCGCCTTCACGGTGGCTTCCGAAACGCGGAGCTGGAAGGCGATCTGCTTGTTGAGCAGCCCTTCCGACAGCATCATCAGCACGCGCACCTGCTGCGGCGTCAGCGTCGCCATGCGCGTCATCAACTCGGCCGCCTCGGCGTCGGAGCCGGTGGAGAGGTCGATGTCCGGCGGCATCCACACGCCACCGCCGAGGATGCGCGAAATTGCCGCACGCATGGCTTCGACGCCGAGCGTCTTCGGGATGAAGCCGGAGGCGCCGAATTCCATGCAGCGGCGGATGACGGCGGGGTCGTCATTGGCCGAGACCACGATCACCGGCACGCTTGGATATTGCGCGCGCACATACATGAGCCCGGAGAAGCCGCGCGCGCCGGGCATGGTCAGGTCGAGCAGCACGAGATCGACGTCGCCTTGGCGCTCGAGCAATTCGACTGCGTCATCGAATGTACCCGCCTCGGCGATATCGACGCGCTCCAGCAGGCCGGACACGGCTTCGCGCAAAGCGCCGCGGAACAGCGGATGATCGTCGGCGATGACTAGCCGGTACTGTACGACGTCGCTCAACCGGAAAACCTCTCGGCCCGCAAAAGTGCCCGGACCGCGCCTGCGGCCGTCCACTTTCGTAACTTCGTATAGCGAATTCTAGCGGCCGGCGCTGCCTGCGGCGATAATCGTGTTCCTGATAGTGCAGCGCAGCATCAAATTCGGTGACTAGCGCCGGTGGGCCAAAACGAAATTTGGCCGAAAAAACAGGCGCTTTGCGCAAACGGTCATCCGAAAGTCGTATACGGCATTACCAAACCGCAATGTACGCTTCAACCAAGCGGTCCCACCGGCGGCAAGACTAGGGGAGACTGCGGGCAACTCTGGGGGGAGCGCCGTTCTTGCCATCGGGCCTTCTCCTCATCGCATGCTTCCAATCCGCGAGCCGCGCGGGGGCACGGCGATTTTTTAGGGAGGAAGGCAACACATGGCTCAAGACAACACAGAAGCGCACTGGACGGCGACGCGAAACCTGATGCTCAAGCATCTCGGGGCGTGGCTGTTCTTCGGCTACATCATCCACTTCTTCGTGGTCCCGCTGAACGCCATCAAAATTCCGATCCTCAACTTCCCGCTCGGCTTCTACATGGGCGCGCAGGGCTCGTTGATCGCGTTCGTCGTCATGCTGTTCCTGTTCGCAAAGCAGCAGGACAGAATCGACCGCGACCACGGCTTCGCCGAAGACGAGTGAGGGGGACATAAACATGGCAACGCAATCAGCCGCAACGTCCGATTTCTATAGAAACCTTGGACGGATGTACGGCACTTACACGGGCAGCTTCATCGCCTTCATCATCCTGCTCGCGATCCTCGAGCAGGTCGGCGTTCCGAACCGGATTCTCGGCTACCTGTTCGTCGGTTTCACGATCATCGTTTACGCCGTCATCGGCGTTATGACCCGAACCGCTCAGGTCTCCGAATATTACGTGGCAGGACGGCGCGTGCCGGCCTTCTACAACGGCATGGCGACCGGCGCCGACTGGATGTCGGCGGCCTCCTTCGTCGGCATGGCGGGCACGCTCTTCCTGCTCGGCTATGACGGCCTCACCTGGGTGCTGGGCTGGACCGGCGGCTACGTGCTGGTGGCGATCCTCATCGGGCCGTACCTGCGCAAGTTCGGCGCCTATACCGTGCCGGACTTCATGGCGTTCCGCTTCGGCGGCAACTTCGCGCGCATGGTCGCGGTGATCGTGCTGGTGTGCTGCTCCTTCACTTACGTGACGGCGCAGGTCTACGGCACCGGCCTCATCGCCTCGCGCTTCCTTGGCATGAGCTTCGAGGTTGCCGTGTTCGCCGGCCTCGCCGGCATCCTGCTCTGCTCGATGCTGGGCGGCATGCGGGCGGTGACCTGGACGCAGATCGCCCAGTACATCGTGCTGATCATCGCCTACCTCACGCCGATCGTGATCCTGTCGACCAAGCATTACGGGATTCCGATCCCGCAACTGACCTACGGGACGGCGATCGCGGAAATCACCGCACGCGAAGGCCAGATGTTGGCGGCGGGACTGACGACGGCGGCGGCGCTCAAGCCGCACATCTCGCCGTTCATCAACTACACGCCGTTCAACTTCTTCGCGATCATGCTCTGCATGATGGTGGGCACGGCTTCGCTACCGCACATCCTGATGCGCTACTTCACCACCCCGTCGGTGCGTGAAGCCCGTCAGTCGGTGGCCTGGTCGCTGCTGTTCATCTTCCTGCTGTACTTCTCGGCGCCGGCCTACGCGGCGTTCTCGAAGTTGGAGGTGTACACCAACATCATCGGCCGCGACCTGACGCAGGTCCGTCCCTGGCTCTTCACCTGGGGCGAACTGGGCCTGATCCAGATCTGCGGCAAGAACGCGGCCAACATCGACACGATCGTGGCGGCCTGTAAGGCCATCGCCGGACATCCCGGCGTGGTGCGGTTGCAGGACTTCGTGATCAATACGGACGTGATCGTGCTCTCCACCCCGGAGATCGCGGGCCTTCCCTACGTGATCTCGGGCCTGGTCGCCGCCGGTGGCCTGGCGGCCGCGCTCTCGACCGCCGACGGTCTGCTGCTCGCCATCGCCAACGCGCTCTCGCACGACGTGTACTACAAGATGATCGACCCGAACGCGCCGACGATCCGCCGGCTCACGGTCGCCCGCGTCTTGCTGTTCGTCGTCGCGGTGTGCGCTGCCTACCTCGCCTCCACCAAACCGGGCGACATCCTCGCGATGGTCGGCTGGGCGTTCTCTCTCGCCATGGCCGGCAACTTCCCGGCGCTGGTGATGGGCGTCTGGTGGAAACGCACGACGGCGGCAGGTGCTGTCGCCGGCATGATCGCCGGCTTCGGCCTCTGCATCTTCTACCTGGTCACCACCCGGTACTTCCCGGGTGCAGGCGTGGCCTACTTCGGCATGTCCTCACTGGCCAACCCGGCCACCGGCGCGCCGCTGGTCAACCTGGCCACGGCGATGGCGGCTCCGAACGCGATGGAAAGCTGGGTGACGATCGCGCACCCGCTGGCCAACAAGGTCGGCTGGTTCGGGCTGAACAACATCGCCTGCGGATTGCTGGGCATGCCGCTCGGCTTCGCGGTGATCTACGTGGTCAGCCTGATGACGCCGGAGCCCTCGAAGGAAATGCAGGCTTACGTGGACGAGATCCGCAAGCCGCGTGGCCGGACGGTGCTCGAAGAGAAGACCTGACAGGCCATACGATACGATCTGGAGCGGGGCCCTGCGGGGCCCCGCTTTTTTTAAGCGCCCCGATCGGCTAGCGTTGCGCCCTTCGTCGACGAAAGCGAGAACACGTGACGTCCGCCAATCCCCTGCTCGCGTCCTGGCTCTATCTGGTGCCGAACTTCATCCTGGCGGCGCTGATGTATACGCTCGTCGGCCGCGCGCTGCTCGGCCTGTTCGTGCCGCCGGAGTCGCCGAATTACATCTGGCGTTTTTTCGTGCGGGTGACCGACCCCTTCATCGCGCTTATCTCGCCGCTGACCCCGAAAGCTACTGTGCCGGTGGTGATGTGGCTGATGGGTGTCGTCTGGCTGTTCTGGCTGCGGGTCGGCTTGCTGTACCTGTTCCTCGCGCTCAGCCCGAAGGTCGGGTGACGCCATGGAACGGAATTTCTATTACATCGGCATTGCCTTCTTCGGCATGATCAACGGCATCTTCAACCAGACCGCGCTGCTGTTTGCGCTCATTCACGTGCAGATCGTGGCGCCGGCGCTGCTGTTCGGCAGCACCGCGCTCACGCTGATGTTCTCGTCGCTGATGGTCTCGACCGCGACCGTCATCCTGGCCGGCATCCCCGCCGCGCTTTATGAACGGTTCGTCGGCGCCAAGGACGATTCCACGCCGGTCTCCCTCTGGATTTGGCTCGCCGGCACAGCGCTATTGACGCTGCCGGCAATCGGCAATTTCATCGAATTCGGGCTCTAGCGGCCCCCGGCGGGAACCCATGGCCGCCGTCCGTGTTGGCACGGTCGAGCGGCTGGCCGTCGCCCATTGGCACGGCGTTTGCTTTTTGTTTGGGAAGGAAGATTGGGAAGTAAGTTTGGGACGGAAGATTGTTCGACGAGGAAACGTTCGGGGGTAAATGGTCAGAAAGGAGCGACCATGCTTCCATGCGCACGCTTCGCATTCTTTACCCTCGCCCGCGATGCGAGCTTCGTGGCCTTGGCGGCCCTTCTGCTGATGGTGGCCGCCGCCAGTTTCGAGTTGCCGCTCGCCTGCAAGATCGGCGCAACCGTGGCGCTGCTGTTCTGCCTGCTGCTGCTGGCGCGCAGCTTTTTCATGACCGAGGAGCGGTTTTTGCGCAGCGAGGCCTGGCGCTCGCTCCGCCCGGAGGAGAGGCCGGCCGGCGAGAGCGGCCTCCGGGTCGCGCGCGCGGAATGTCGCGAGCTGATGCTGCGCTTCGCCAAGAATGCAGCCGGGGTGTCCGGGGTTCTATACATATCCGCCTTGGTCTTGGCGGCGGCGAACGGTCCCGGCCATGACACCATCGTGACTGCCGGGCTCGCCGCCGATGCGTTAAAATAGCCACCGGACCGGCCGGCATGCGTCGGGGGGCGACATGGAGCGGATGCGGCAGATTGCGTTCGAGACCGTGCAGCGGGCCTGCCTGTTCGGCTCGCTCGCCATCTTCTGCACCATGGTGGGCATGTCGTTCGAGCCGCGGCTCGCTTTCCAGACTGGCGGCACGCTGACCACATTGATGGCCGGTATCCTGATCTACAAGGCGCGCGAATCCCTCACCAAGGACTACCGCAAGACCGAGATGTGGCTTTACCTGCCCAAGGACTTCCGTCCGCCGGAAGCCTATGCGCAGTGGGCGAGCGCCACCGTGCTGCGCGACACTTACCTGACTTTCGCGCTGTGGACCTCGGCGATCGCCATCGCCATGTGGATCGTGGCGCTGATGTTTTCATTGGCCGGGTTGTGAACCCCGGCGCTAGCGCCTGCTGCCGATGAACTGCAACAGCACGTCGCGGCTGTGCGGCTTGCGTCGGTGCTCAACCAGATAGATGCCCTGCCAGGTGCCCAGCGCCAGCTTGCCGCCGGTCACCGGCACGTGCAGCGACACGCCGTTGAGCATGGCCTTTACATGCGCCGGCATGTCGTCGGGTCCCTCGACGTCGTGCACCCAGGGCGCATGCTCCGGCGCCAGCCGGTCGAGCGCCGTGATCAGGTCGGTCTGCACGTCGGGATCGGCGTTCTCCTGGATGGTGAGCGAGGCCGAGGTGTGGCGCAGATAGATGAGAAGCACGCCCTCGCCCGCGCCGCTGTGCGCGACGAAATCGGCGGCCTCGCGCGTGATCTCGGAAAAGCCGGTGCCCGGCGTCTCCACCCGCAGGGTCGCGCTGGCGATGAGCTGCGGCGCGATCTCCGTGATGGCGGACAAGATGCCGGGCATGGCCGGCTCAGCCCTTGCGCATCATGTCGTTCTTGAAGCCCACCAGCATGTCGACCAGCCGCTTCCAGGCGTTCTGCAGCGCGGCGCCGGCGAGGTCGATATCCTCCTGCGTCGGCAGCTTGATGGTGACCTCGCTGTCCTTGCCGGCGGCGGACGGCGCCGGCGCAAGGTCGGCCGGCGGACGCGGCGGCGGCTCGCGCAGATCGGCGAGCTCCTTTTCAAGCGTTGCCACGCGGTCCTGCAGCCGCGCGATCTCCTGCTCGAAGGCGGCGCGGTCCTCCGGCACGACCTGGCAGGCCCAGCCTGCGCCGAGCGCCGAGCAGAAGGCGACCTGCCCGGTCTCGCCATCGAGCCGCAGATAGCCGTCGTCCACCCGCGTGAGACTGTAGCGGGCGGCCGGGGCAGGCGGACTTGGTTTCGCCGGCGCGGGCTCTGCCGACCGCAGCGGCTCGGACGGCGCGCTCTCGGTGACGGCCGGCGGCGGCGTGGCCTGCCCGGCCGCCTCCGCATTCGGCGTTGGCTCCTCGACGGCGAGCAGCCGCGTCTGCGCCAAGGCCGGCGAGAGGGCAGGCGACAGGCTCATGACGAGCGCGGCTATCGCGATCCGGGGCATGCGCATGGCCAATCCCTCGTTCGTCCCTGAGAACCCGAAGCTAGCATCGCCCCAGCGCCGGCAGAACCGGGCTGCCGCGGGTTGTCCCGCGCTACCCGTTGCCGCAGTGCACGCGGTATCCTTCGGCGGCCTCGGAAATTCCGCCTTTTTCGCCTGTTATCAAACACTTATCCCATATGTCCGGTTCCTTGACTCAGGGGTACCTCATCAGTATGGTCCGCGCGGCTTTTAGGGCGGCGGAACGAGCGCGGAGCCTTATCTACGCGGGTCGAAAGCATGGCTGACGGCGCGCGAGACAAGGATCACCGTAAAGAACCGCCGGACGACGAGGCTGCTCTCTCCGCGAGGCTCCAGCGTCTCGGCGATCGGCTCACAAAAGTGAGCCGGCCATCCGAAAACAGCACCGGCCCTCGTCAGACCATGGATGCCTCGGCACTCGCCCGCGGTTTCCGGCTGTCGACCGAGCTGGTGGCGGGCGTGCTCGTGGGTGCGGCGATCGGCTGGCTGCTCGACAAGTGGCTCGGCATATCGCCGTGGGGGCTCATTGTGTTTCTGCTGCTCGGCTTCGCGGCCGGCGTCCTCAACGTGATGCGCGCGGCCGGCGTCGTGCGCGACCCGACTGTGAACGATTAGACCAATGGCCACCGACCCCATCCAACAATTCCAGATCGTGAACCTCTTTCCGGTCGCCAAGATCGGGAACACCGAGATCGCCTTCACCAATTCGGCGGCCTACATGGTCGCGGCGGTGGCCGTCATCTCGATCTTCCTGATCGCGGGCACGAACAGCCGCAGCCTGGTGCCGGGCCGCCTGCAATCGGCCGCGGAACTCACCTACGAGTTTGTCGCCAATACGATAAGAAGCACCGCCGGCACCGAAGGGATGAAGTTTTTCCCCTTCGTGTTCACCCTGTTCACCTTCATCCTGGCGGTGAACCTCATCGGCCTCATCCCCTACACCTTCACGGTCACCTCGCACATCGTCATCACCGCCGTGCTGGCGCTGTCGGTGTTCCTCACGGTGATCGTCTACGGCTTCTGGAAGAACGGGCTGCACTTCTTCAACCTGTTCGTGCCCAAGGGCATTCCGATCTACATCCTGCCGTTGATCGTGTTCATCGAGGTGCTGTCGTTCCTGTCGCGCCCGATCTCGCACTCGGTGCGTCTGTTCGCCAACATGCTGGCCGGCCACATCACGCTGAAGGTGTTCGCGAGTTTCATCACGCTGCTGGGCGGCGCCGGCATCTTCGGCATCGTCGGCGCGACGCTGCCGCTGGCGCTGGTGGTCGCGCTCACCGCGCTGGAGCTGCTGGTGGCCTTCCTGCAGGCCTACGTCTTCGCCATCCTCACTTGCATCTATCTCAACGATGCTATTCACCCGGGCCACTAGCGCCCGAGCCAACCTCGAAAAGGAGTCTTCCAATGGATCCAGTCGCAGCCAAGTACATCGGTGCCGGTATTGCCTGCATCGGCATGGGTGGCGCCGGCGTCGGCGTGGGCGCGATCTTCGGCCACTACCTGGCCGCCGCGCTGCGCAATCCGTCGGCCGCTCAGGGCCAGTTCGGCAACCTGATCTTCGGGTTCGCCGTGACCGAAGCGCTCGGCATCTTCTCGCTGCTGATCGCGCTCTTGCTCCTGTTCGCGCTCTAAGCCGTCGACGCCGAAGGTTCGACAGATGGCAACCAACACCCACACCGAAGTGCCGGCCGGAGCCAAGGGCGTGTTCCCGCCCTTCGACTCCACGACGTTCGCTTCGCAACTGGTTTGGCTCGCCATCGCCTTCGTCGCGCTCTACGTGCTGATGGCCAAGGTGGCGCTGCCGCGCGTCGGCGGCATCATCGAGAACCGTCAGAAACGCATCGCCGGCGACATCGCCGAGGCGGGCAATCTCAAGGCCCAGTCGGACGCGGCCTTGACCGCCTACGAGCAGGCGCTGGCCGATGCCCGCGCCCGCGCGCAGGCGATCGCCAACGAGACCCGCGACCGGCAGGCCGCCGAGGCCGACAAGCGCCGCAAGGCGCTGGAAGACCAGCTCAACGTCAAGCTGGCGGAGGCGGAGAAGACCATTGCCGCCACCAAGGTGGCCGCCATGGCGAACGTCCGCGGCATCGCCGCCGACGCCGCCAAGGCCATCGTCGAGCGGCTGACCGGCACCGCGCCGACGGACAAGGCGGTCGATGCCGCCGTCGGCGAAGCGCTCAAGAGCTAAGGCAGGCAAACCGTGGGCACCATCGGCACATTGCTGAACGATCCCAGTTTCTGGGTAGCCGTCGCTTTCATCATCTTCATCGGCGGGCTCGGCTATCTCGGCGTGCATCGCATGATCGCCAAGTCGCTCGACGACCGCGCCGTCCGCATCAAGGCGGAGCTCGACGAAGCCCGTAAGCTCAAGGACGAAGCCGCCGCATTGCTCGCCGAGTATCAGCGCAAGCGCGGCGAGGCCGAGAACGAGGCGCAGGCGATCATTGCCGGCGCCCAGGCCGAGGCCGAGCGCATGGCCGTCGAGGCCAAGGCCAAGATCGAGGAATTCGTGGCCCGCCGCACCAAGATGGCCGAAACCAAGATCGCCCAGGCCGAAGCTCAGGCTGCGGCGGACGTGCGTGCCGCCGCCGCCGACGCCGCCGTCGCCGCCGCCGAGCGCATCCTCACCGAGCAGGCCAAGGGCCCGCTCGCCGGCGACCTGATCGCCAAGGGCATCGAAGACGTCCGCAAGAAGCTGAATTAGCGGCCGCCAGCGCCCTATACCTCCCTCGGCCAAGCCGAGCCCGGGCGTCCCCGCGGGCTCCCGGCATGCGCTTTTCCCCGCTATCAACCGCCCAAGGTTGCAGAAAGGCGGGCGAGCTATGCGTCGGCCCTTGCCTGTGGATATCGCAGCCCTATCCTGCGTCACTGATTCGTCCACAGCGTAAGACGCGGCCGGTGTACCGGGCCGCACCATCGGGGGACCTGTGGTCATCTTCGATTGTAACGGCGTGCTCGTCGACAGCGAGCCGTTGGCCACCGCCATTGTGTCGAACGAATTCATGCGCGCCGGCTTCCCGCTGACGCCGGACGTGATCGCGCGCTATTTCACCGGCCGCCGCCCCGCCGACATGTTTGCCGAGGTCGAGATCGCCGCCGGGCGCAAGCTGCCGGGCGACTTCGCCGCCACCGTCGCGCGCGAGACGCTGCGCCGGTTTCGCGAGGAGCTGCGCGCGACCGCGCATGCCGCCTACGCGCTGTCCTGGCTGCGCGGGCCGAAATGCGTGGCCTCGTCCTCGCCGATCGAGCGCATCCGGCTCAGCCTGGAAAGCACCGACCTGCTGCGCTTTTTCGAGCCATACCTGTTCTCCGCCAATGACGTGACGCATGGCAAGCCGGCGCCCGACCTGCTGCTGCATGCCGCGCGCGTGATGGGCGTCGAGCCCCGCTCATGCATCGTGGTGGAGGATTCGACGGTCGGCGTCGCCGCCGGCGTCGCGGCGGGCATGACCGTGGTCGGCTTCGTCGGCGGCAGTCACGCCGGCAACCGGCTCGACGCGCATCTGCGCAATGCCGGGGCGCGCACGGTGATCACCGACATGCGCGCGCTCAAGAGCACGATCATCGATCTCAGAGGGTGGTGAAAGCTCTCTTGCCCCGGACGCGGTGCAGCACGGTGCAAGTCGGGTTTACCCGACTTACACAAAGTAATTGTTAGATGCCGCAAGTCGGATAAATCCGACTTGCGGTGTGATGCACCGCTGATCCGGGGCCTTACCAATTTCAGAATTTCGAACGGTCCCGGGTCTGCAGCGCACCGCTTCGCGCTGCGCCGCGCCCGGGACACAGGAGTCTCAGCTCTGCTTCGGCTTGGCGGCCGGCTGGCGCTTGGCCGGCGGCTTTTTCCGTTCCGGCGGCGCGCCAATCGGATCGAAGCCGACATAGACGATGTAGCTGTCGATCTGCCCGGCAGGCGTCGGCATCGGGAACGTGATTTCCGGATCGATATGGGTGAAGGTGACGCGGTCGACCGCACCCGCCACGTTGACCTGCAGGCGCGCAAATTTCGACACGATGGGCTTCGGATTGATGCCCTCATGCACCACGGCGATGCGCAACGGCACGTCCACCGTTCCGGGCCCGCCGGCGGGGCCGGTGATGACGCGGCCTTCGATGCCGACCTTCATCGTCATGACGCCGCCAGCGACATGGCATTCGCGCGCTGTCCGCAGGATCGAGCCCTGGTAGCGCACCTCGAGCGGCGACGGCTCGGCCTCGCCCGGTTTGCTGCCGACGAGCAAAGTTGCCGCACCCGAGCGGACGCTGACATCCGGACACTCGACGTCGGTGGTTTCCTGGCTGCCGGCGCTCGCGTTTGCGGTCGTCGCCTTCGACGACGTGCTGAACACGTCCAAAGCCGACGTGCTGAGAATGCTGCTGCTGCCGCAGGCGGCCAGCGTCAACGCCAGGCCGGCAAGGCCCGCCGTCCTCGCCCCCGCACGCACAATGTCTCTCTGCCCGGCCATTTTTCACTCGCTTTTTTACGCGCACCAATTCGCTTTATAGCAAGCCAAGCGTGGCAAGCCCAAGGCGGAAGGTTTCACCCCGGGTCGTCCTGAAGACGGGCATAGAGCAGGTGGTCCTGCCACACGCCGTTGATGCAGAGATATTTGCGGGCATAGCCCTCGCGCTGGAAGCCGGTCTTCTCCAGGAGCCCGACCGAGGCCTTGTTTTCGGGGATGCAAGCGGCCTCCAGCCGGTGCAGGCGCAGCGTGCCGAAACAGAACGGAACGAGCGCCTCGACCGCCGCGGTCATGTAGCCCTTGCGCGCGAAAGGCGCGCCGACCCAATAGCCGATGGAGCCTGCCTGCGCGACGCCGCGCCTGATATTGGCGAGCGTGAGCCCGCCGACCAGCGCGCTGTCCTCGCTGCGAAAGATGAGAAAGGCATAGGCCTGGTCGTTGCGCTGATCCTCGGCGTAGCGCTTGAGGCGGCGGCGGAAGGCGCCGCGCGTGAGATCGTCGGCGGGCCAGGTCGGCTCCCAGGGCGTGAGGAAGTCGCGGCTGGCTTCGCGCACCGACGCCCATTCGGCGAAGTCGCTGGAAGTGGGCGCGCGCAGCATGACGCCGGCGCCGGTAATGGCCGGGAGCACTTCGGCGAAGCTGACGGTGCGGAAAAACGCCATGAGCGATGTCGGCCGAGCTTTCCTACAGCGTGATCCGGTTAGATTGAATCACTTTGCGTCCCTAATATTTTTCTTGCGCATGATCTTTTCCGAAAACCGGTTCCCACTTTTCGGGATCATGCGGTTAGGCGGCGCGCCGCACGAGACTTTCAGCGATCGCCGCGGTGCTTTCAAGCCCGCTGCCGGGACCGAGCGCCGCGATCGCCGGCCGGCCGCGTTCGATAAGCGCGCGCCCGGCGGCGCGCGCGCTCTCGACCGTGACGGCGTCGACCTTGGCGACGATCTCTTCCAGCGGGATCGGGCGGCCATAGGCCAGCATCTGGCGCGCAATCTGGCCGACGCGCGCTTCCGAGCTTTCCAGCGCCATCAGCAGACCGGCCTTCATCTGCGCCTTGGCGCGGTTCACTTCGGTTTCGTTGAGCGTCTCGGTGGCGTTGCCGATCTGGTCGATGACCACGCGCATGAGCTCCGGCGCGTCGGTCTCGTCGGTGCCGGCGTAAAGCCCGAACAGGCCGGTGTCGCTATAGGGCATGTGGAAGGCGTGGATGGCGTAGCAGAGGCCACGCGTCTCGCGCACTTCCTGGAACAGCCGCGAGGACATGCCGCCGCCGAGCACGTTGGTGAAGACCTGCAGGCTGTAGAGCGCCTCGTCGCGCACCGGCAGGCCGTGCAAGGCCATGGCGATGTGCACCTGCTCGAGATCGCGCGACTCCACGCGGGTGCCGCCCGCGAAGGTCGCCTTTTCCGGCGGCGGCGCGGCCGGCCCGACAAAGCTGCCGAAGCGCTTCTCGACCTCGGCGACGATCTTGTCGTGCTCGACCGCGCCCGCGGCCGCCACCAGCATGTCCGGGGCGCGGTAATTGCGCGACAGATAAGCGCGGATGCGCGCCGCGTCGAAGGAGCGCACGGTCTCCGGCGTGCCGAGAATGGAGCGTCCGACCGGCTGGTCGGGGAATGCGGTCTCCTGCAAGCGGTCGAACACCAGGTCGTCGGGCGCGTCCTCGGTGGCGCCGATCTCCTGCACGATCACGTTCTGCTCGCGGCGCAATTCTTCCGGGTCGAAGGTCGGCTCCGACAGGATGTCGGCCAGGACGTCCAGCGCCAGCGCAATGTCGGCCTTCAAGACGCGCGCGTAATAGGCCGTCGATTCGACGCTCGTTGCTGCGTTGAGATCGCCGCCCACGGCCTCGATCGACTCGGCGATCTGCCGCGCGCTGCGCCGCTTGGTGCCCTTGAACGCCATGTGTTCCAGGAGATGCGAAATGCCGTGCTCGTCGGGCTTTTCGTCGCGGCTGCCGGAGCCGATCCAGACGCCGAGTGAGGCCGACTCCAGATGCGGCATGCGGTCGGTCACCACCGACAGTCCGGATGGTAGACGGGTGACTTCGACGCTCATGCCGCAGCTCCTTCTTGCGCCGCGCGCGACGCCGACAAGACAAAACGCTCGACCTGGGCCTGATCCGCGGGCAGCACGGTGACGCGCTCTTCGCGCTTCGGCAGGTCGGCAAGCCAATCCGGCAATGCGGGCGTGACGCCGCAAGCCGCCTTCACCGCGTCGGGGAACTTGGCCGGATGCGCGGTCGACAGCACCACCATCGGCACGGCGGGATCGCGCGCTTCCTTCTCGGCCACCGCCAGCGCCACCGCCGTATGCGGATCGGCGCAGTAGCCGGCCTCGCGCATCCAGGCGCGCATGGTCGCCGCCGTCTCCTGCTCGTCGGCGCGGCCGGCCGAGAACAGCGCACGCAGTGCTTTCAGCGCCGGCGCCGAG
Source organism: Pseudolabrys sp. (assembly GCA_022841665.1). Taxonomy (GTDB): domain Bacteria; phylum Pseudomonadota; class Alphaproteobacteria; order Rhizobiales; family Xanthobacteraceae; genus Pseudolabrys. The sequence continues at coordinate 47,299 of JALHRB010000004.1, read as the reverse complement.
ACCGAGAAACGGCGCGACTGGGCGAGCGAGCCCATCAGCGCGCGCACCGCGCCGGCGTCGCGGCCATAGGCGTCGAACAAGAGCCGCTCGAAATTCGACGAGACCTGAATGTCCATCGACGGCGACGCGGTCGCGACCACGTCGCGGATCTCGTAGGTGCCGGTGGCGAAGGTGCGCGCCAGAATGTCGTTGACGTTGGTCGCCACCACCAGCCGGTCGATGGCCAAGCCCATTTTCGACGCCACGTAGCCTGCGAAGACGTCGCCGAAGTTGCCGGTCGGCACGGTGAAGGCAACCTTGCGGTGCGGCGCGCCGAGCGCCACCGCGGCGGTGAAGTAGTAGACCGCCTGCGCCACGATGCGCGCCCAGTTGATCGAATTGACGCCGGAGAGGCGGACGCGGTCGCGAAAGGCGTGGTGATTGAACATCGCCTTCACCAGCGCCTGGCAATCGTCGAAGGTGCCCTCGATGGCGACCGCGTGCACGTTGGCGTCCGGCGCGGTCGTCATCATGCGCCGCTGCACGTCGGAGACGCGGCCGTGCGGGAACAGCACAACGACGTCGACCTGCGCGCGGCCGCGGAAGGCTTCGACCGCCGCGCCGCCGGTGTCGCCGGACGTGGCGACGACGATGGTGGTGCGCTCGTTGCGCGCACGCAACGCGTGGTCCATCAGCCGCGCGACGAGCTGCATCGCCAGGTCCTTGAAGGCGAGCGTCGGGCCGTGCGAGAGCTCGAGCACGAACAGGCTCGGGCCCAGTTGCACGAGCGGCGTCGTGGCCGGATGGCGGAAGCCGCCATAGGCCTCCTGGGCCATCCGTGCGAGATCGGCATCAGGGATCGCCGATCCGACGAAGGGCTTGATCACCGCGCAGGCGGCTTCGGCATAGGGCTTGCCGGCGAGGCTTTCGATGGTCGCAGCCGGCAGCGCGGGCCAACTCTCAGGCACGTAAAGGCCGCCGTCGCGGGCGAGGCCCGCGAGCATCACCTCGACGAAATCGAGTGGGGCGGCCTCACCCCGGGTTGAGACATAACGCATTGATTGGACGTGTCTTTTTGACGGCTGCACGGGTGGATGAGGGCCACACTAGCCGCCGCCGCCCCCTTTCACAAGGAAGCGCCTCAGCCCGCAATGCGTCGCGTGCGGCGCTGCGTCAGACGACCAGGCCGCCGCCATCGATGTAGACGATCGCGCCGCTGGCGAAGGGATTGGCGATGAAGGCGTGGATCTGCATCGCGATATCCTCGGCCTCGCCGACGCGCTGCACCGGCAGGCCGGCTGCGGTCTTGGCCAGCATCTCCTTGCGCGCGGCTTCCGGCATGGCGGCGCGGATCGGCGTGTCGATGATGCCGGGCGACACGCAGTTCACGCGCACCGGCGCGAGCTCGAGCGCGAGCGCCCGCGTCAGCGACTCGAGCGCGCCGTTGGCGGCGCTGACGATGGCCGAGTTCGGGCGCGGCCGCAGGCTGAGAAAGCCGGAGACAATGGTAAGCGAACCGCCGGGGCGGATGTCGGCGGCGCGCGCGACGCGCCAGGCGCCCCAGAACTTGCCCTCGAAGGTCGAACGCACGTCGTCCATCGATACGGTCTTGAACGGGCCGGACTTGAGCTGCGCGGCGGTGACGACGACGTGATCGACCAGCCCGCAGGCCTTGAACAGATCGACGATGCTGGAGTCGCTGGTGGCATCGGCGACAATGCCCTTGGCGCCGATCTTGTCGGCCGCCGCTTTCAGCTTCTCGGCGCTGCGCGAGGCGATGACGACCTCGGCGCCGAGCGCCTTCGCCTGCTCCGCCGTCGCCAAACCGATGCCGGACGAGCCACCGACGACAACGACCTTCTTCCCCGCAAGCGACATGATGGTTCCTCGTGATGTGATGGGCATTGGACAGGCGCGCGCTTTGCGCGGCGGCACTTAATCACGCAGACCCGCCTGCGACAATACAGTCGGCGATTTCACATGGTGAAGACGGGCGGCTTACCCCCGCCGGCGGAAGCGCCCGGCGAGCCAGACCACGTAAACGCCGGCGAACGCCAGCGCGAGACCGAACCAGGTAATGGCGTATTGGAGGTGGTTGTCGCGCAGGTTCACTTCGAGCTTGCCCGGCAATGGCAAGCCGCCCTCCGGCACCGGCGATTCCTGGTCGATGTAGAACGGCGCCGCGCTCTGCCACTTCTTGGCGTCCGCCATCGCCTTGTGGTCGCGCAGGTACCACACATTGCCGGCGGCATCTTCGGCGGGCGTGAACAGGCCGCGCGTCTCCGGCCAGCGCATCGCGCCGACGACGTCGACGATGCCGGAGGGCGCGCCGCCGGGCCGCGTCGCCGGGTCCTTGCGGTCGAGCGGCACGAAGCCGCGATTGATGACGACGATGCTGCCGCCGGGAAGCCGCGCCGGTGCGAACACCCAATAGCCCGGCCCCTTCACGTCGCTGCGCAGCGCGGAGCCGGCGCTGTAGACCAAAGCTTCCTCGCCGGCGATGAATTCGGCCGGAAAGGCGACGCGGCGGAATTCGTCCTTGTCCGGCGTCAGCCGTTCCCAGTTAGCGCGCGCGGGCAGGTCCGCCGGCGGCTGCGCGATCCGTTCGGTCAGCTGCGCGATGAGCGTCTGCTTCCAGACCTTGCGGTCGAGCTGCCATAGGCCGAGGCCGAGCAGGATGGCAACGCCGACGACCGTGAGGATCGTCGCCTCCAGCACCCCGCCCCGGCGCTCGCGTGGCGCGCTCACGCCTCGCCCTTTTTCTCGAGCTGGCCGGGGGCGGCCTTGTGGTGGAATTGCAGGGCGATCAGCAGGCCCTTGATGGCGCGCAAAGGCACGAGCGTGACCAGCAGGATCAGCGGCAGCCAGAGCGCGGCATGCAGCCAATAGGGCGGCTGATAAGCGACCTCGGTCAGCAACGCCGCGAACACGACCAGCGCGCCGCCGATCAAAATGACGAACACCGCCGGGCCGTCGCCGGCGTCGGCGAAATCATAGTCGAGCCCGCAACGCTCGCAGCGCGGGCGCAGCGTCAGGAAGCCCTGGAAGAGCTTGCCTTCCCCGCAGCGCGGACAGCGGCCACGCAGGCCGCGGCTAATCGGCAGGGCGTTGACCGTTGCATCCCGGCTCATGGCGTCCTCTGCTCAAAACGAAAGGGCGGCGTCGCCGCCGCCCTTCGTGACAATAATCGGACCGCGACCAGTGTCAGTGCGCGGCGGGGGTTCCGGCGCCCCACACATATATGCAGACGAACAGGAACAGCCACACCACGTCGACGAAATGCCAGTACCAGGCGGCGAATTCGAAGCCGAGGTGCTGCTGGGGCGTGAAGTGGCCCTTGAGCGCGCGGACCAGACAGACGATCAGGAAGATCGTGCCGATGAGGACGTGCGCGCCGTGGAACCCGGTCGCCATGAAGAAAGTGGCGCCGTAAATGTTGCCGCTGAAAGCGAAAGTGGCGTGCATGTATTCGTAGGCCTGCACGCAGGTGAACAGCGCGCCGAGCGCGATGGTGAGGATCAGGCCCCACTTCACGCCCTGCCGGTTGCCCTCCAGGAGCGCGTGGTGCGCCCAGGTGACGGTGGTGCCGGAGGTGAGCAGGATCAGCGTGTTCAGGAGCGGCAGGTGCCAGGGATCGAAGGTCTCGATGCCCTTCGGCGGCCAGACGCCGCCGGTCGCCGCCAGGCGGCCGATTTCATGCGCGTCGCCGGGGAACAGCGCGGTGTTGAAGTAGGCCCAGAACCAGGCGACGAAGAACATCACCTCGGAGGCGATGAACAGGATCATGCCGTAGCGGTGCGATATCTGCACCACGCGGGTGTGGTGGCCCTCGAGCTCCGCCTCGCGGATCACGTCGCGCCACCAAGCGATGAAGGTGTACAGGATGCCGAGCACGCCGACGCCGAACACCAGCGGGGCGGCGGCGTACAGGTGATGCATCCAACTGATGGCACCGACCGCAGCGATGAATGCCGACAGCGAACCGACCGCCGGCCAGGGGCTCGGATCGACCAGGTGGTAGTCGTGGTGCTTGGCGTGGGCGTCGGCCATCGTCGTCGTCTCCGTTATTCCCGTTCAAGCGGCGCCGCGGCGCCCCCCATTCATTCAGTTAGCGCGTGTGCTCGAAGCCTTGTCCGTTTGCGCCAACGGCCGCGCCGGCTCGCGCATGCGGTAGAAGGTGTAGGACAGCGTGATCGTATTGAGGTCGTTCTGCTCGCGGTCGTCGGCGATCGTGGGGTCGATGTAGAACACGACGGCCATTTCGCGCGTCTCGCCCGCCTGCAGCGTCTGCTCGGTGAAGCAGAAGCAGTTGATCTTGTTGAAGTAGCCGCCGATCTGCAGCGGCGTGACGTTGTAGGAGGCCTGCGCGCTGATCGCGCGCGCGGTGGTATTGGTGACCTTGTAATGGACGGTCGCCACCTCGCCGATGCGCACCTTGATCTCGTTCTGCTCCGGCTCGAATTTCCAGGACAGGCCGGGCGCGACATTCGAGTCGAAGCGCACCGCGATGGTGCGGCCGAGAATCGTGTCGGGCGCCTTCTCGGCCACCTGGGTGGTGCCGCCGAAGCCCGTCGTGCGGCAGAACCAGTCGTAGAGCGGCACCGCGGCATAGGACGCGCCGACCATGAGCGCGACGACGGCGCCGCAGCAGGCGGCGACCACCAGGTCGCGCGGCCGAAGCTTTTTGTCATCGCGGTGCGTGGTCATCGCTCAACCGCCTAGATCGGCCGGACCAGAACGCCCGGCCCTTTCACCAGTGTCATCACGTAGAACAACACGACCAGCACGGCGAGCGCGAGCGCGATGGCGATCGAGCGCGTACGGCGGGCGCGCTTCTGCGCCTCGGTAAGCACGACGCCCTCGTCTTCCTTGCGCGGCTCATCCATGACGATACCGATGCTCACGCCGTCAATCGGGCCAGCAGCCCGCCCCATCCGCGCTCGACCAGGAGCGTCGCGAACAGCAGGAACAGATAGAGGATAGAGAAGGCAAACAGATTGCGGCTGGCGCGGTCGGCCGGGCGCTGCTCGCGCAACACCTGCCAGGCCAGCACCAGCATGATCGCGCCGGTCACGACCGACACCGCGCCGTAGAGCATGCCGGCATAGCCAAGCGGCCAGGGCGCGATGCCGAGCGGCACCAGGATCAGCGTGTAGAGCAGGATCTGGCGGCGGGTTGAAGCATCGCCGGCCACCACCGGAAGCATCGGAATGCCGGCGCGCGCGTAGTCGTCGCGCTTGTAGAGCGCCAGCGCCCAGAAGTGCGGCGGCGTCCAGAAGAAGATGATGAGGAACAGCACGATCGGCTCGAGCGAGAGCGAGCCGGTCACCGCCGCCCAACCGATCATCGGCGGGAAGGCGCCGGCGGCGCCGCCGATGACGATGTTCTGCGGCGTCGAGCGCTTGAGCCACATCGTGTAGACGACGGCATAGAAGAAGATGGTGAAACCAAGCAGCGCCGCCGCCGTCACGTTCACCAGCAGGCCGAGCGTCACCACGGAGAAGCCGGACAGCGTCAGCCCGAAGGCGAGCGCCTCACCCGGCTGCACGCGGCCCGCCGGCACCGGCCGCCGCGCCGTGCGCGTCATCAGCGCATCGACGTCGGCGTCGTACCACATGTTCAGCGCGCCGGAGGCGCCCGCGCCCACCGCGATGCAGAGCAGCGCGGTGAAGGCGGTGACCGGGTGCAGACTGCCCGGCGCAACCGCCAAGCCGACCAGCGCCGTGAACACGACCAGCGACATCACGCGCGGCTTGAGCAGCGCGAAATAGTCGCCCGCCGTCGCGAGGCTGGGCTCGGCAAGCGTGCTGCTAACGTCTGCGCCTTCGCTGACAAGCGACATGGTCTACCGGTCGTGTCCTTACTTGATCCGCGGCAGCGTCGCGAACTGGTGGAACGGCGGCGGCGACGACAGCGTCCACTCGAGCGTGGTCGCGCCCGCGCCCCAGGGGTTGTTCGCCGCCACGCGCTTCTTCGCGAAGGCTTCGATCACGCCATAGAAGAAGATGACGACGCCGAAAGCCGAGATATACGAGCCGTAGGAGGCGACCATGTTCCAGCCGTGGAACGCGTCCGGATAGTCGACGTAGCGGCGCGGCATGCCGGCGAGGCCGAGGAAGTGCATCGGGAAGAACACGAGGTTCACGCCGATGAAGGTGACCCAGAAGTGCAGCTTGCCGATGGTCTCGTTGTACATGTAGCCGCTCATCTTCGGGAACCAGTAGTACCAGCCGCCGAAGATCGCGAAGACCGCGCCGAGCGAGAGAACGTAGTGGAAGTGCGCCACCACGTAGTAGGTGTCCTGCAGCACGCGATCGACGCCCGCGTTCGCCAGAACCACGCCGGTGACGCCGCCGACCGTGAACAGGAAGATGAAGCCGAGCGACCACAGCATGGGCGTGCGGAACTCGATCGAGCCGCCCCACATGGTGGCGATCCAGGAGAAGATCTTCACGCCCGTGGGCACCGCGATCACCATGGTGGCGGCGATGAAGTAGGCCTGCGCGCCGGTCGACATGCCGACCGTGTACATGTGGTGCGCCCACACGACGAAGCCGATGCCGCCGATGGCGACCATGGCGTAGGCCATGCCGAGATAACCGAACACCGGCTTGCGCGAGAACGTCGCCACGATCTGGCTGATCATGCCGAAGCCCGGCAGGATCAGGATGTACACTTCGGGATGGCCGAAGAACCAGAACAGGTGCTGGTACAGGATCGGGTCGCCGCCGCCTTCCGCCGAGAAGAAGGTGGTGCCGAAGTTGCGGTCGGTGAGCAGCATGGTGATCGCGCCGGCGAGGACCGGCAACGACAGCAGCAGCAGGAACACCGTCACCAGGATCGACCACACAAACAGCGGCATCTTGTGCAGGGTCATGCCCGGCGCGCGCATGTTGAAGATGGTGGTGATGAAGTTGATGGCGCCGAGGATCGAGGAGGCGCCGGCCAGATGCAGCGACAGGATGCCGAAGTCGACCGCCGGACCGGGATGGCCGGAGGTCGAGAGCGGCGCATAGAGCGTCCAGCCCGCGCCGATGCCGTTGGAGCCGGGCTCGCCCTCGACAAAGGCCGAGGTCAGCAGCAGCGCGAACGAGGCCGGCAGCAGCCAGAACGAGATGTTGTTCATGCGCGGGAAGGCCATGTCCGGCGCGCCGATCATCAGCGGCACGAACCAGTTGCCGAAGCCGCCGATCATGGCCGGCATCACCATGAAGAAGATCATGATGAGGCCGTGCGCGGTGGTGAACACGTTGAACTCGTGCGCCGACGGGAAGATCGTCATGCCCGGGTTCTGCAACTCGATCCGCATGCCGATCGACATTGCGCCACCGATCACGCCGGCGAGCAGCGCGAACACCAGGTACATCGTGCCGATGTCCTTGTGGTTCGTGGAATAGACGAACCGCCGCCACCCGGTCGGGGTGTGATGCTCATGCGCGTCGTGGGCGCTGTGGGCCGTTGCCGTGTTGCTTGCCATCGTTCTCGTCCTTCGACCTTAAATCCGGTGTCGCCCGCTTACTTGGTGGCTTCGACCGCCGCGACCGAGGTCGGGCGGCTGTCGTCGGTGGCGTACTTCTTCTTCGCGTCGCCGAGCCAGGCGGCGTAGTCCTTATCGCTGACCACGCGCACGGTGATCGGCATGAAGGCGTGATCCTTGCCGCACAGTTCCGAGCACTGGCCGTAGTAGACGCCTTCGCGCTCGGCCTTGAACCAGGTTTCGTTGATGCGGCCCGGGATGGCGTCGATCTTGATGCCGAAGGACGGCACCGCGAAGGCATGGATGACGTCGGCGCCGGTGGTGAGCACGCGCACGACCTTGTTCACCGGCACGACCATCTCGTTGTCGACCGCGAGCAGGCGCGGCTGACCGGGCTTGAGATCCTTGTCGGCGACCATCAGCGAGTCGAACTCGAACTTCTCGTCCGGATAGGCGTAGCTCCAGAACCACTGCTTGCCGGTGGCCTTCACCGTGACGTCGGCCGGCGGCGTGTGGAGCTGGAAGAACAGCAGGCGGAACGACGGCACCGCGATCGTCACCAGGATGAGCACCGGCACAACGGTCCAGAGCACCTCGATGGTGGTGTTGTGGGTCGTGCGCGACGGTACCGGGTTGCTGCGGGCGTTGAACTTCACCATCACGACGACCAGCAGCGCCAGCACGAACAAGGTGATGAGCGCGATGACCCACAACAGCAAATCGTGAAACCAGATGATGTCGGTCATCACCGGAGAAGCGGAGCCCTGCAGGCCGAGTTGCCAGGGACGCGGCTGGCCGGTGCCAGGCTGTTGCGCCAGGGCGGCGGCCCCTCCGACGATAACGGTCACGCTCGTGACCACGACTGCGATCAACCGCTTGAGCACCAGCATTGTCGAATGCGCTCCCTCGACGAGAAAAACGGCCCTGCAGAGCAAGGCATTTTTGGCCCCGATTAAGCCGAGCACCGCAGGCTTGATGTTCGGCTCGGCCCCGCTGAGCACGGCGTTTTGCCACGGGCGTGGCAGCTTGTACGTGCGGCGGGACGGGGGAAATCCCGGCCTCTCAAACCACAATTCCCAAGCTGCCGCAATGCACCTGATTATCGGTCCAGTTGCGACAAATGGCTTTCCCCCAGCTCAGAAAAAACCGCCGTATTTGCGCGGCGCGATGAGGTGGAACGGGGCACCGCACCCTTGCTTGACAGGATTGGCCGGGCATGACCCAACGGGGGCGATTAGACTGGCGGGCGGAGGCGGCGATTCGCCTTTGCCGCGGGAAAGGCGCGCCAAGGGACTGAAATATGGGCATTTTCAAGCATGGCAGTCATGCAGTAGCCGCGGCCAGCGTCGTGGCGGGCCTGATGCTCATGGCGGCGGCGGCCCCGGCCGCGGCCCAGGGCGCGGTCAAGTCCGTGCACAGGGACTGGCAGATCCGCTGCGACACCCCGCCCGGCGCCAAGGCCGAGCAATGCGCCCTGATCCAGAGCGTGACGGCGGAAGACCGTGCCAATGTCGGCCTGACCGTCATCGTGCTCAAAACTGCCGACGCCAAGAGCCGGCTGATGCGCGTGGTGGCGCCGCTCGGCGTGCTGCTGCCGTCCGGCTTGGGGCTCAAGATCGACACCACCGACATCGGCCGCGCCGGCTTCGTGCGCTGCCTGCCCAACGGCTGCATCGCCGAAGTCGTGATGGACGACGACCTGTTGAAGAAATTGCGCGGCGGCAAGACTGCGACCTTCATCATCTTCCAGACGCCGGAAGAAGGCATCGGTTTCCCGATGAGCCTGGCCGGCTTCGGCGAAGGCTACGACAAGCTGCCGTAACCATCCCCACTCTGCCCACCCTCGCCTTCACCGCCTGATCCGTGGATACTGCGCGCAATTTCCTGCGCAGGAGAGGTCGCGGTGAGGCTGGGATTTGTCGGTTTGGGTGCGATGGGGCAACTCATCGTGCCGCGGTTGATGGCGGCCGGTCATGCCGTCACCGGCTGGAACCGCTCGCGCGACAAGGCCGTAACGCTCGTAGAAGCCGGGATGCTCTGGGCCGACAGTCCCCGAGCAGTGGCCGAGCAATCCGAGATTGTGTTCTCCATCGTCACCGACGCCAAAGCGGTGAAGGCCTGCGCGCTCGGGCCGGACGGCATCGTCGCCGGCCTGAAGAAGGGCGGCATCTATATCGACATGAGCACGATCGAGCCGGACGAAAGCCGTAGCGTTGCCGCGGAGTTCGCCAAAGCCGGCTCGATCATGCTGGACGGCCCGATCTCGGGCTCGCCGGTCACCGTCACGGCCGGCAACGCCTCGGTGATGATCGGCGGCGACGAGGCCGCCTTCGAGCGCGCCAAGCCCGTGCTGCTCGCCATCGGCCCGAAGGTGACGCGCATCGGCGGCAACGGGCTCGCCTGCCAGATGAAGATCGCGGTGAACCTGCTGCTGATGGTCGAGGTGATCGCCTTCGGCGAGGCGGTGGCATTGGCCGAGAAGGGCGGCGTATCGCGCGAGGCCGCGCTCGACGCCATCCTCAAGAGCGTGGCGGCATCGCCGGTCATCGGCTATCGCGGGCCCTTCATCCTCGAGGGCAAGATGCCGGAGGTGCCGCTCGCCGACGTAACGCTGCAACAGAAGGACATGATGCTGGCGCTCAATCTCGGCCGCCGGCTCGGGAGCCCGGTGCCGCTGGCGGCGGCCGCCAATGAGATGATGAACGCCTGCCGCGGGCTGGGCATCGACGGCAACGATTTCGTGGTCGCGCACCGCGTCTACCGCAAGCTCGGAGGACAAGAATGACATCGTCAGGCGAGAAGTTCGGCGCCGCGCTGGCGCGCGCCGTGAAAGGCGCGAAGGCGGTGCTGAACGAGGGCAAGAAGAACCCGGTGATGTACGTCACCAACTTGAAGGACGTGCCGAAGGTCGAAGGCCTCAAGCGCGACGACGGCTGGGTCGACATGCAGGTGCAGTTCCTGATCGACAAGAAAAGCGCGGGCGCCGACCACGTCGTCGGCTGGACCGTCCTGAAGCCCGGCGCGCGCCACGAGAACCATCGTCACCATAACTGCGACGAGTTCTTCATCGTGCTGAAGGGACAGGGCCACATCTATACCGAGCACGGCGACACGCCCTCGAAGGAGGGCGACGTGGTCTATTCGCCGCGCGGCTGCTGGCACGGCTTCAACAACACGTCGAACGAGGACGTGGTGCTGGTCTGGGGCTGGATGGGCGCCGGCTCGATCGAGGATTCCGGCTACGAAGTGCATCCGGAGAGTCATAAGTAACAGCTCGTCATTCCGGGACGGCGCACTAGCGCCGGACCCGGAATCCAGACACATACTCGGTGTATGTTTCTGGATTCCGGGTTCGCTCGCTGCGCTCGCGCCCCGGAATGACGAAAAGGAAATGCAATGCCCGTCTGGGACAATCCGCTCGTTAAGAAAGGCATGACTGCCCAGCTTAGCCACCGGCGCGCGCGCATCGCCGCCGGCGAGACGCCGCTGGGCTGGAAGGTCGGTTTCGGCGCGCCCGAGACGCTGAAGAAGCTCGGGCTGGAAGCGCCGCTGGTCGGCTATCTGATGCAGAAAGCGCTGGTGCCGTCGGGCGGCACGATCTCGCTGAAGAATTTCGTTCGTCCCGCGGCCGAGTGCGAGATCGCGGTGCGCATGGCGCGCGACCTCGGCCCCGACGCGTCGCCGCCGGACGTCCTGAGCACGATCAAGGAGATCGGACCCGCGATCGAAATCGCCGACCTCGACCCCCCGCCCTCGCCGGACATTCTCGACGCGGTGCTCGCCGGCGACATCTACCAGCGCCACGTGCTCCTCGGCGAGCGCGTGCAAGCGGGCGGCAGCGTGCGCGGCCTCACCTCGCGCCTGATCCGGCGCGGCGAAGAGGCAGCACGCACCGGCGACCCGGAGAAACTCACCGGAAAACTGGTCGACATCGTCGCGCATGTCGCCAGCATGCTGGCGATCTTCGGCGAGACGCTCAAGGCCGGCGACGTCGTCATCACCGGCTCGATCACACCGCCGATCATGCTCGAGGCGGACGAACCCATGCTCGGCCATGCGCTCGACCCGATCGGCGAGGTGTCGGTGAATTTCACGCGCGATTGAACGCAGCCGTGATCCCCTGGTCCCACCTCGCGACAGCGCAAATTCCCGGCGGCGGCGAGCTTCGCCTGCTGCGGCGCGGCACGGAGTTCTCGATCAAGCTCGGCAGCAATGAACTGATGAACAGCCGGCTCAGCGCGTCGGAGCAGGCGCTGGCCACCATCGCCTGCGCGAAAATAAAGGACCGCGAGCGGCCAAAAATTCTGATCGGCGGACTGGGCATGGGCTTCACGTTGCGGGCAGCCCTGACCGTGCTCGGACCCAAGGCGGAGATCGTCGTCGCCGAATTGGTGCCGGCGGTGGTGGCCTGGGCGCGCGGTCCGATGGCCGAGGTGTTCGGCGATTGCCTCGACGATCCGCGCGTCACCATCCACGAGGTCGACGTCGGCAAGCCGATCCGCGCGGCGCGGTCGCGATACGACGCGATCCTGCTCGACGTCGACAACGGCCCCGAAGGGATGACGCGCGCCGCCAACGATGCGTTGTACGATCTCGCCGGGCTTGGCGCGGCCCGCAAGGCGCTGCGGCCCGGCGGCGTGCTGGCTGTCTGGTCATCCGCGCCCGATGAAAAATTCACCGCCCGGCTGCGCAAGGCCAAGTTTGAGGTGCAAGAGATTCCGCTACGCGTGAAGGGCCCGCGCGGCGGTGCGCGGCACTTTATCTGGATCGCGACGTGCGGGCGCGCGAACGGCAGACCCGCAACACCGCGCGCGCAGCGCTAGTCGGGCTGGAAGGCGACGCCCAAGCGGTGCGGCTCCTTGCGCCAGGCCACCTTGCAGGTGCGCATTTTCGCCTCGCCTTTGATCTCCAGCCGAAAAACATCGGGAATGCCGGCGATGCTGACGAAAGTCAGGCCCGCGCCGCCTTCGGAAATATCGGCGACCGTGCACATGATCGGCGCCCCACCCGCGACCAGATAGACAACCGCAGCGCGGTTGTTGCCCGGCATGCGAGGAGATTTACGTTTCTCGTCTGTCATTTACGCGCCTCGTGGCGTTGCCCCGCGGCGACTGTGCGCGTAATTAATTAAAAAGAACTGCGCGGGCGAGCCCCCGCCCACCTAGGAAAATTACGGGGTAGGGTCGCTTTTTACGGGATGGAATCGCGTCGCGCCGCCTTAGATTGAATGTACGCACACAGTTTTGGATGTACGCACACAATTCCGACGGCGGCCCCGAGCGCACAGCGCGCGAGGCCGCCGCAAGCGCATCAGCTCCGCGCGCGCATGCGGATCTGGAAGCTGTCGAAGCCGAGTTCGGCCACCTGCAGCCAGGCATAGGAGTTGGAGCGGAACGGCACCAGGCTCTCGTACAGTTTCTTGAAGTGCGGGTTGGTCTTGACGAGGTCCGCGTAGATCCCGTTGGCCGCCTTGTAGCAATCCTCCAGCACCGGCTGCGGGAAAGCGCGCAATTGCGCGCCGTTCGAAATCAGCCGCAGCAGCGCCGGCGGGTTGAGGGCGTCGTATTTAGACAGCGTCCAGACCCAGGCATCGTTCGACGCGGAGATGATCGCCGACTGATATGGCTTCGGCAGTTCGTTCCACTTGGCGATATTCATGATGTTGTGGGCCTGGCCGCAGCCTTCCCACCAGCCCGGATAGTAGTAGTACTTGGCGACCTTCACGAAGCCGAGCTTCTCGTCGTCGTGCGGGCCGACCCACTCCGCGGCGTCGATCGTGCCTTTCTCCAGCGCCGGATAGATGTCGCCGGCGGCGAGCTGTTGCGGCACGGTGCCGAGCTTGGCCATGATCTGGCCGGCAAAACCGCCGACGCGGAATTTGAGACCCTTGAGGTCTTCGCTCGAATTGATTTCCTTGCGGAACCAGCCGCCCATCTGCGCGCCGGTATTGGCCGCGGCGAAGCCGATGCAGTTGAAGTCCTTGAGCAGATCGTTGAGCAACTCCTCGCCGCCGGCATGACGCAGCCAGGAGATCATCTGCCGCGGGTTCAAACCGAACGGCAGCGCCGTGCCGAAAGTGAAAGCCGGGTTCTTGCCGAAATAGTAGTAGAGCGCGGTGTTGCCCATTTCGACGGTGCCGTTCTGCACGGCGTCGAGCACTTGCAGGCCGGGCACGATTTCGCCGGCCGCGAAGGTCTGAATCTGGAACTTGTTGTCGGTGATCTCGGCGATGCGCTTGGCGAAATATTCGCAGCCGCCATAGAGCGTATCGAGCGACTTCGGCCAACTGGCCGCCAGCCGCCATTTCACCGACGGCGACGATTGCGCGATTGCGGGCGCCGCAACGGCCGACGCAGCGAGCCCCGCCCCGGCGGCTTGCAAGAATTGACGACGTTTCATGGCGTTTCCCCTCGTTGACGTCGGTCCGCCGACCGGAGGAGATTTCACCTTGAATTGTCTTATGTCGTGTCTTGTAGGGCCCCAGCGTGCCGGCGACCGACGGCTCGATCTTACGCCGATGGCGGTGGATGGAAAGGCCGAAACGCCGGACCGCCGCCCCTCGCCAAATCGCCGCAAAATGCCTATCTGATGAGGCTCAGGGCGCCACAGGAGAAACGTTATGGACCCAGCCATTGCCTCGTTGATCGACCGCGCCGGCCTCGACAAGGGGAAGGTCCGCCAGATCATCGGCCGCGGCCTGGAAGGCGCCGACGATGGCGAGCTTTTCCTCGAATATCGCCAGGCGGAAGTGCTGGTGTTCGACAATGGCCGCCTGAAGCAGGCGAGCTACGACACGGCGCAGGGCTTCGGCCTGCGCGCGGTGAAAGACGAGGCGGTCGGCTATGCGCATGCCTCCGACATGTCGGAAGCGGCGCTCGCCCGCGCGGCGGAAGCGGTGCGCGCGGTCAATAGCGGCCACAGCGGCAAGTACGCAGAGGCGCCCGGGCGCACCAACCGCAAGCTCTACGGCGACGAGAACCCGCTTGGCGAGCCGGCCTTCGAAACCAAGGTGAAATTGCTGGAGCAGATCGACGCCTATGCGCGCGCCAAGGATCCGCGCGTGCGGCAGGTGACGGCCAGCGTCGCCGCCACCTGGCAGGTGGTCGAGATTCTGCGCGCCGACGGCGAGACCTATCGCGACATCCGCCCGCTGGTGCGGCTCAACGTGGCGGTGGTGACCGGCGACGGCGACCGGCAGGAGAGTGGCTCGTTCGGCCTCGGCGGGCGCGAAGGCTACGAGCGCTTCATCGCGACGCATTCCTGGCAGAGCGCGGTGGACGAAGCGGTGCGGCAGTCGCTGGTCAATCTCGACGCGGTGGCGGCGCCGGCCGGCGAGATGGACGTCGTGCTCGGCTCCGGCTGGCCGGGCGTGATGCTGCACGAGGCGGTCGGCCACGGGCTGGAAGGCGACTTCAACCGCAAGAAAACGTCGGCCTTTGCCGGCCTGATGGGCCAGCAGGTCGCCGCCAAGGGCGTCACGGTGGTCGACGACGGCACCATGCAGGCGCGGCGCGGCTCGCTCTCCATCGACGACGAAGGCACGCCGACCAACCGCACCGTGCTGATCGAGGACGGCATCCTGGTCGGCTACATGCAGGACCGGCAGAACGCGCGCCTGATGGGCATGAAGCCGACCGGCAACGGGCGGCGCGAGTCGCATGCACACGTGCCGATGCCGCGCATGACCAATACCTACATGCTGGCCGGCCAGCACGAGCCGGCCGAGATCATCGCCTCGGTGAAGAACGGTCTCTACGCCGTGAGCTTCGGCGGCGGACAGGTCGACATCACGTCGGGCAAATACGTGTTCCAGTGCACCGAGGCCTACAAAATCGAGAACGGCAAGGTCGGCGCGCCGGTGAAAGGCGCCATGCTGATCGGCAACGGGCCGACCGACCTCAACCGCATCTCCATGGTCGGCAACGACTTCGCGCTCGATCCCGGCATCGGCACCTGCGGCAAGAACGGCCAGGGCGTGCCGGTCGGCGTCGGCCAGCCGAGCCTGCGC
Source organism: Pseudolabrys sp. (assembly GCA_022841665.1). Lineage (GTDB taxonomy): Bacteria > Pseudomonadota > Alphaproteobacteria > Rhizobiales > Xanthobacteraceae > Pseudolabrys. Next base: position 31,835 of record JALHRB010000004.1, on the reverse strand, counting down.
ATGGACAAGATTACGGTGGGCGGGACAGCGTAAGGCCACTCAGAAATAAGCGATGGCGCGGCCGCAGATCGCCACCGCCAGCCAGAGCGCGACCGACAGCAGGCCGATTGCGCGCGCGCCGGCCGGCAGCGGCGCGAGTGGCGGCAGGTCGCGCACCTTCGGCGTGACGTAACGCTCGAACGCCGCCACGTTGACCAAGGCCAACGCGATCAGCCCGAGCTTGATCTGGAAGACCGGGTTGACGATGACGTGGCTCGCTTCGGCGATGAACATGACCGCGCCGCTGAGCAGCATTCCCAGGAACGCCAGGACCGCCGCGATGCGCGCGCCGCGCAGCACGCGGCCGGGCGCCGTCGCCGCGAACAGGCCGGCCATGCGCAGGTCCATGACCGCCACCGCGCCGGCAAAGCACACCAGCGCGACGATGTGGCCGATATTGGCCGCCATGTAGATCCAGGTCGATTGCCGGATCGCCGCGCCGAGCGACGACGTTTCGAGCGCGACAAAGACCGCGGGCGCGGCGTCGGTCATCAGCGCATCTCGACGGTCTTGCCGTCGACGGTGATGCGCTCGGCGCGCATTTCGTCCTTCTCGACGGTGGAGGGATAGCCGATGGCCGTGATCGTCTTGCCGACCGCGACCATTTCGGCCGGCGCGCCGCGGTTGGCCATGCGGAAAGTCGGCGCCAGCGTCACCGTCCACACTTTGTCGCTGCCGCGCACGGTCACCGTCGCGTGCGGATTTTCATATTTCGACGTCAGGATGGGCCCGGTCACAGTGACGGGCTTGGCGGCGTCGTAGCTGCCCCAGCCGTGATGGGCCGCGGCCGGCCCGGCGAGCGCGGCGCAGAGGGCGAGAATGGCAATCCGCTTGGACATGTCGGCCTCCATGATTGTCAACGCACCACGCCTGAAATGCAGCACGGCTTCTGGCGCGGGCGGGTGATCCTGTCCTTGAGATAGCAACGCGCGACCGGCGCGATGTATCCGGGCCGCACATAGGTCCAGGCGCGGCAGCGCTTGTCGTCCTCGCAGGCCGCCAGGCAGGCGGCGCCGGTGGCGTCCGGCGGCACTTCGAAAAAGCGCAGGTCGCCGCCCTGCCGGTCGATGGAGTACTCGATCTCCGGCTGGCGCGGCTCGACCACGCCGGCGCCGCGCACGCCGGAAACGCAGCATTTGTCCTCAACGCGCGGCGGCACGCGATCCTTCAACCAGCAGGTGGCGAAGCGGGCGGCGGTGCGCGGATAGGAGAAGCTCCAGGCGCGGCAGCGCGCGTCGCGCTCGCAGCGGGCGGCGCAGACTTCCGGATCGCCGGTGCGGACCTGAAAATTCGCATAATCGCCGCCGCGGCGGTCGAAGCCGCTCTGGGCCTGCGCCGGCGGCGCCGGCGCCAGAACGAGCATGCCGAGCAGGCCGAGCGCGCACCATGACCTGACCAGAAACCGCATTCGCCCAATGCTCGCTCTGTGTGCCGCCCGGCCGCCCCCCGGGCGACCATATAGCGCCACGGCCGCGGCTTGTGCAGCACCGGAAACGGGCGATGGCGAAGTCGTGACCGGGCAAAAGAAAACGCCCGCCGGAGGGGCCGGCGGGCGCTGGGATCCGGCCGCGAGAGGGGAATTTCGCGGGCCCCGGATCGAGCGGCCGATGAGAGGGGTCGGCCGTTTGGCGTATTCGTCTTCGTCACATGGCCTGACGGGCCGGACGGTCGGTCGGCGGCCGCCGGAAGCCCGGCTCGACGTCGGCATGCACCTCGCTGCGCATCAGCGCGCGATTCCAGCGGCGCTCGAGCGCACGCTCGCGCAGCAGCGCGGTGGGGTCTTCCCAGAACGGCTCCGAGAAGGCGTCGCGCACATCGGCGCGCGTGATGCCGATGTCGGCCAGCATGCGGCGGTCGACGCCGGCGAGCATGACGGCATCGCGGCGATTGCGGCGAGCGCGCGCAATGGCTTTCAGCCAGTGCGTGACCAGGGCCAGGACGGACGCCAGCGCGCGCACCAGCGTGCCGCCGGCGATGGGCAGAATGGGATAGTGGACACTCATGTCAGTCTCCATCGGTTCGCGGCGTCAGGCCCGCATTGGCGCCCAAAGCCGCTTCCGGACCCACCCGAAAACCCCACCCGATTCCTTTTCGCTGAGCCGGACCTGGATACTGCTCCTGGGGGATTGATTAGTGAAACGAATGTTTTTAATCTGATCGATCAGATATCGTGATGTTCGGCCCCGCGCCGAAAACCGCAAGTATTCGAGGAAGGTGGCCCATGACCGCACTGCTCGACATCGATCAGCTCCGCACCTTCATCGCCATCGCCGAGACCGGCAGCTTCACCCGCGCCGCCGAGGTCGTGAACAAAACCCAGTCCGCCGTTTCCATGCAGATGAAGCGGCTGGAGGAGCGGCTGGAGCGTCCGATCTTCGCGCGCGACGGCCGCGCCTCGAAACTGACCGAGGACGGACAGCGCCTGCTCGATTACGCGCGGCGCATCGTGAAGCTGAACGTCGAGACGCTCGCCGCCTTTTCCGACGCCGAACTGTCCGGCCGCGTGCGGCTGGGCGTGCCCGACGACTATGCCGACCGCTACCTGCCGGAAATCATGGCGCGCTTCTCGCGCAGCTATCCGGCGGTCGAGTTGACGGTGATCTGCGAGCCGTCGGTCGGCCTGCTCGAGCGCATCGACGCCAACGAAATCGATCTCGCCATCGTCACCAATTGCGAGACCAAGCGCGCGGCGGAGACCTTTCGGCGCGAGCGGTTGCTGTGGGTGACGTCGAACCGGCACGCCACGCATCTGGAAGAGCGCGTGCCGCTGGCGCTGGGCCGGCCAGCCTGCTCGTGGCGGCGCACGGCGATCGAGCGGCTGGAATCGGTCGGCCGGCCCTACCGCGTGCTCTATTCGAGCTCGAATGCCGGCGCGGTCGCCGCCGCCGTGCTCGCGGGACTGGCGGTGTCGGTGCTGCCGGAGTCCGGCTTACGGCCCGGCATGCGCGTGCTGTCGTCCGGCGACGGCTTCCCCGAACTGCCGAGTTGCCGCATCGGCCTGGTGCGCAACGCGCATGAGAGCACGTCGCTGGCCGAAGCGCTGGCCGAGCACATCGTGTCGTCGCTCGACAACCTGTCGGAAGCGCAGGCGGCGGAATAATCCTCTCCCCCGCTCGCCCCCGCGAAAGCGGGGACCCAGCGCTGGATTCCCGCTTGCGCGGGAATGAGCGGAGTTTGTTGCTGCTGTCTCAGCAAATCTCGGCAGCTACAACACCGAGCACGCGCACCAGATCGGCCGGCGCCAGTTCGATCTGAAGACCGCGGCGGCCGCCGTTGCAGACCACCTTGGGAAAGGCGAGCGCCGAAGCGTCGACGAAAGCGCGCACGCGCTTCTTCTGGCCGAAGGGCGAAATGCCGCCGACGTGGTAGCCGGTGAGCCGCTCGGCTTCCGCCGCGCCCAGCATGGCCGCGCTCTTGGCGCCGGCGGCGGCGGCGAGCTTCTTCAGGTTCACCTCGCGGTCGGACGGCGCCAGCACGCAGACGACCTCGCTGCCGGCCTTGACCATGAGCGTCTTGAGCAGCCGGGCCGGCTCGATGCCGAGCGCTTCCGCCGCCTGCATGCCGATACGTTCGGCATTGGGGTCGTAGTCGTATTCATGCAGGTCGAAGGCGACGCCGGCTTTCTGCAAGGCGAGCGTGGCGGGGGTGGATTTGGCCATTCAATTCTCTGTCGTCCCCGCGCAGGCGGGGACCTATAACCCCTGCCCTATCGATAGACTGCGGCGTATGGGTCCCGGGTCTCGCTTTCGCTCGCCCGAGACGACAGTTCAGATCAATACGCGTACTCCGTGAAAATCGGATCGACCGACCCGTTCCACTCGTTGAAGAACTTCTCCAGCAGTTCCTCCGCCGGCGTGATGCCGCGCGCGACCGACTCTTCGAGCGGGCGCAGATAGCGCGTCTCATCGCGGCCGTTGCGGTCGAGCCGCTTGCGGCGCTGGAGACCGCGCGCGCACAGCCGCAGCGTCTCCTGCGCGAGCGTGAGCACGTTGGTGTTGCGAATATCGGCGCGGAAGCCGCGCTGCGGCACGTCCATGCGCAGCTTCTGGCGTTCCTCGGCCGTCCAGTCCTTGACGATCTGCCAGCAGGCGTCGAGCGCCTCGTCGTCGTACAGGAGGCCGACCCAATAAGCCGACAGCGACGGCAGCCGCCGCCACGGTCCGCCGTCGGCGCCGCGCATTTCCAGATAGCGCTTGAGCCGCACTTCGGGGAAGATCGTCGAGAGATGGTTGGCCCAATCGGAGATGGTCGGCCGCTCGCCCGGCATGACGTCGAGCTTGCCGGCGAAGAAGTCGCGGAACGACTTGCCCGAGACGTCGATGTAGCTGTCGCCGCGCTTGACGAAATACATCGGCACGTCGAGCGCGTAGTCGACGTAACGCTCGAAGCCCATGCCGTCCTCGAAGGCCCAAGGCAGCATGCCGGCGCGCGCGTTATCGGTGTCGGTCCAGATCTGCGAGCGGAAGGAGAGGAAGCCGTTCGGCTTGCCTTCGGTGAAGGGCGAATTGGCGAACAAGGCGGTCGCCACCGGCTGCAGCGCCAGCGACACGCGCAGCTTCTTCACCATGTCGGCTTCGGAGGAGAAGTCGAGGTTCGTCTGCACCGTGCAGGTGCGGTACATCATGTCGAGGCCGTATTGGCCGACCTTCGGCATGTAGGCAGTCATGATCTTGTAGCGGCCCTTCGGCATGACCGGCATGTCCGCGCGCGACCAGTTCGGCGTCATGCCGAGGCCGAGGAAGCCGATGCCTAAGGGCTTGGCCACCTCGCGCACCTGCGCGAGATGCGCGAACAGCTCGGACGCGGTCTGGTGCACGTTCTCGACCGGCGCGCCGGACAATTCGAACTGGCCGCCCGGCTCCAGCGAGATGGCGCCGCCGCCGGTGACGTCGAACATGCCGATGATGTTCTCGCCTTCCATGATCGGGTCCCAGCCGAGCAGGTCGTGCATGCCTTCCAGCAACGAGCGGATGCTGCGGCGGCCGGCATAGGGCACAGGCCGGTGGTCCTCGACCAGGAAGGCGAACTTCTCGTGCTCGGTGCCGATGCGGAATTGCGTCTTCGGCTTGCACCCTGCTTCGAGCCAGGCGACGAGTTCGTCGCGCGTCTCGATGGGGGTCATGTCGATCTGGTCACGCGCCATGCAGAGGTCCGAAGACTTTTCGTTGGCGCATGATCTTGTCCGAAAACCGGTAGCCGCTTTTCGGGATCATGCGCGAAAGGGCCGCGACCTTAAACATGGGAACCGGCAAAGGGCAATGCGGGAAGCGTCAGGGCGGCTTAACGATTTTCGGTGGGCGGACCGGCCCTGATTTGCCGCGGCGCGTGCACCTAGGCCGGCAGAAAGCCGGCCATAGGCCTTACGCCGCCTTGTGGCGCACGGCCGACGGCTCCGCACGTGTCGGCAATATGAAAGTGATGGACCAGCAGATCGCCAGCATCACCGCCGAGCCGGCGAGGCAGCCCGTGATCCCGGCGAATTGATAAAGCAGTCCTGACAGAACGATGCCCAACAACCGGCCGGTCGCGTTCGCCGCATAATAGAAGCCGACATCCTCCGCCGCCTTCTCGGAGCCGGCATAGGCGAGGATCAGATAGGAGTGGAGCGACGAATTCACCGCGAAGGGCAAACCGAACAACGCAAGCCCGACGACGAGAACGATGTCCGGCCGCGTCAGGCCCGACATCTGCATAACGGCGGCCAAGACAACGGGCACCGCCGTCAGCAGTCCCGCCCACAGCCGCGCCGCGGGAATTTCACGGCTCAGCCCGTCGGCGCTGCGCGTCACCGCTGCCGGCGCAACGGCTTGTATGGCGCCATAGGCGATCGTCCAGGCGGCGAGAAAAGCGCCGACCTCCAGGAAGCGCCAGCCGTTCGCGTACAGAAAAACCGGCAGGCCGACGACGAACCAGACGTCGCGCGCGCCGAACATGAAGATGCGCGCGGCGGCCAGGAGATTGACCCCGCGCGACTTGCCGAACAGCTCCTTCACGGACTTGGAGAACTTGGCTTTGCCGAACTCGCGCGGGAGCAGCAGGAGCCCCGCGGCGAAGATGACGGCCAGCAGCGCCGCCATCAGCCAGAGCGCGGGCCGGAAGCCGACCAGTTCGAGCAGCAAGCCGCCGACGAAGAAGCCGACGCCTTTCATGGCGTTCTTCGAGCCGGTGAACCAGGCGACCCAGCGAAACAACTGCCCGCTGCCTTCGGCGGACGCAGCCTTGATCGCCGATTTGGATGCCGTCTTGGTGACGTCCTTGGCGACGCCGGCAATGCCCTGCGCCGCCACGACCCAGGCGACCGAGGCGGCGGCGCCCCAGCCGGGATCGAGCGCGGAGAGCATGATGAGGCCCGCGATCTGAAGCGCCTGGCCGACCGCGAGCATGCGCGGAATGCCGAACCGCGTCGCGAGCCAGCCGCCCCCCAGATTGGCGGCGATGCCGGCGGCCTCATAGAGCAAAAACAGGAAGGCAAGCGTGAAGGGCGTGTAGCCGAGCTGAAAGAAATGCAGCAGCACCAGCATGCGCAAGGCGCCGTCGGTGAGCGTAAAGCCCCAATAGGATGCGGTGACGATGAAATAGTTTTTGGCCGACGCCATCACACACCCGCCCTGAGGACGATATTGGCGAGGTCCACCATGCGGCAGGCATAGCCGACCTCGTTGTCGTACCAAGCATAGACTTTCAGCAGCGTTTCGTCCGTGATCATGGTGCTGGGGGCATCGACGATCGAGCTGCGGGTGTCGTTGTTGAAATCCGCCGACACCAGCGGCCGGTACTCGATGCCGAGAATGCCCGCCAATGGTCCCTTGGCCGCCGCGTCGAACAGCGCGTTGACTTCGGTGACGGTCGCCGGACGCTTGAGCTCGAACACGCAATCGGTGAGGCTGGCATTGAGCACGGGCGCGCGAACCGCGTGGCCGTTCAGCTTTCCCTTCAATTCCGGGTAAATGAGCCCGATGGCCGTGGCGCTGCCGGTCGTCGTCGGCTGCAGCGACAGCATGGCCGAACGGGCGCGTCGCAAGTCCTTGTGCGGCGCGTCGACCACGACGTTGGTGTTGGTGGGATCGTGAATGGTGGTGATCTGGCCGTGGCGGATGCCGATCGCCTCGTGCACGACCTTGACGACCGGTGCGAGACAATTGGTCGTGCAGGAAGCCGCGGTGAGCAGCCGGTGCCGCGCGGGATCGTAGAGCCGGTCGTTGACCCCGACGACGATGTTGAGCGCGCGCTCGTCCTTGACCGGCGCCGCGACGATGACGCGCTTCACGCCCCGGTCGAAATAAGCCTGGAGCTGGTCGGGCTTCAGGAACTTGCCGGTGCATTCCAGCACGACATCGCAGCCGAGATCGCCCCAGGCGACATCGCCGGGAGCGGCCGCCGCGCTGAAGCCGATGCGGCGCCCGTCGACGACAATCGTATTCTCGTCCGGCGCCTCGAACGCGCCATGCCAGCGGCCGTGGATGCTGTCGAACTCGAGCAGATGGGCGGTGGCGGCCGCCCCGCCCTTGAGCTCGTTCACGTGCGCGATGTCGAGCCGGTTGCCCGCGCGCGGATCGTCGCCCGGACGGCGGAAGCTTCCGAAGGCCGCGCGCAGCGCCAGCCGGCCGATGCGGCCCATGCCGTTGATGCCGACGGCCATCGTCTTGCTTCCGTTCAGGGCGCGACGCGCTGCGTGTCGCCGATTTCGTCGAGCCGCGCTTTCACCGCCATCCGGTCGAGCGAGGCAAACGGCAGGCTGGTGAAAACTTCCAGCCGGCGGCGGATCATGGCGTAGAGCTCGTTGAGCAGCGTCGTGCGCTCCGTCGACGAACCGCTGAACTTGGCCGGATCCGGCAGCGGCCAGGCGGCCGTGACAGGCTTGTCGCCCAGATCGGGACAGACCTGCCCTTCCGGGGTGTCGCAGAGCGCGATGATGAAATCCATCTTCGGCGCGTCCGGACCCATGAACTCCTGCCAGGACTTGCTGCGCAGGCGGGAGACGTCGTGGCCGAGCGCTTTCAGGCGCTCGATCACTTCCGGCATGGGCCGTGCCGCCGGATCGGAGCCGGCGGAATAGACGTTGAAGCGGCCTCTGCCGATCTTCTGCAGCAGCGCTTCCGCGATGATAGAACGCGCGGAGTTCTGCGTGCACAGGAACAGCACGTTGAATGCGGGGGACAGCGTTTCGTCTTTCATGTCGTCGACCTCCTCGGGCACCAGCCGGGCCAGATCGCCGCACATCTCCGGACGCCCGTTGCAGCAATCGGTGGCGAGAAACCGGATGAGCCCGCGCAGACCGGAAACATTGGCCCGGTAATTCACGACGCGCCCGTCGCGCGCGGCCGTGACCAGGCCGGCACGGGTCAGGACGGTGAGATGCGTGGACATCGTGTTGTGCGGCACCCGGCAGACGTCGGAGATTTCGCCCGCAGGCACGCCGTCCGGATGGGCGGCGAGCAGGTGGCGGAAGGCCTTCAGCCTTGTCGGCTGCGCCAAGGCGGCGAAGGCGGCTTGTGATTTCTCCTCGTCCATATGTCGAGACATATCGACATATTATGACAACGGGATGACGGGCGCAAGAGCGCAGGGGAAAGCGGGGTCGTTCTATTTCCGTTCTTTCCGGAAAGCCGGCTTTGCTCTATTGATTTGGCGACATGCCGCAGTTCACCCCGCACCAAGATGCCGCACTGGAACATGTGGCCCGCTGGCTCAAAGACAGGCCGGGCGCGAACGGCACGCCACAAGTCTTCCGCCTGTTCGGCTACGCCGGCACCGGCAAGACCACGCTCGCCAAGCACATCGCCGAGCACGTCGACGGCGACGTGAAATACGCCGCCTTCACCGGCAAGGCGGCCTCCGTCATGCGCGGCAAAGGCTGCCATGGCGCCTCCACCATCCACTCGCTGATCTACCGCGCGCGCGAGAGCGGCGAGGAAATCCCGAGCTTCGACCTGTGGGACGAGGCGCCCGCCTCCAAGGCCGCGCTGATCATCGTCGACGAATGCTCGATGGTGGACGCCGAGCTTGGCCGCGACCTCCTGTCGTTCGGCGTGCCGCTCCTGGTGCTGGGCGACCCGGCGCAGCTGCCGCCGATCACCACCGGCGCGAACGGCGGCGGCTTCTTCACCGAGCACGAGCCGGACGTGATGCTCACCGAAGTGCATCGCCAGGCGCAGGACAACCCGATCATCCGGCTGTCGATGGACATTCGCGCGGGCGAGTATCTCGAGCCCGGCCGCTACGGCGAAACGGAAGTGGTCGCCAAGAGCGACCTCGATCCGCAGCGCGTGCTGGAGGCCGACCAGGTGCTGGTCGGGCGCAACGCCACGCGGCGCGCCTACAACATCAGGATGCGCGAGCGGCGCGGCTTCGACGACGTGATGCCGGCGGCCGGCGACAAGCTGGTGTGCCTGCGCAACAACCGCAAGAAAGGCCTGTTCAATGGCGGCCTGTGGACGGTCAAGGATAGAGGCGCGCGCAAGGGCGGCGCCAAGACCGGCATCATGACCATGCGGCTGATGCCGGACGACGAGACCGCGACGCGCGGCGTGAAGGTGTCGGTGCGGCCGGAATGCTTCACCGGCGGCATCGAGCAGCTCGACTGGCAGCGGCGCAAGCCCTACGACGAGTTCGACTACGGCTATGTGCTGACCGTGCACAAGGCGCAAGGCTCGCAGTGGGACGACGTGGTGCTGTTCGACGAATCCTATGCGTTTCAGGAAAGCCGGCAGCGCTGGCTTTACACCGGCATCACGCGCGCCGCGAAGCGGCTCACGGTGGTGATGTAGGCGTTTTTGCCTTCGCCAGCCGTCCCGCCCGCCAGCGCACGAACGGCAGCGAGGCGAGCGCGAGCGCCGTGAAGACGGCGCCGGCGAGGAAGGTTCCAGCCGGGCCGGCGACGTCCCACAACGCACCGGCAATGATGCTGGCGGCCAGCATGGCGATGCCGCTGACGAGATTGTACACGCCGAAGGCGGTGCCGCGCAGTTCCGCCGGCGCGGTGTCGGCAACCAGCGCTGCCAGCAGGCCTTGCGTGAGCCCCATATGCAGGCCCCACAGCGCGACGCCGATCATCACCGTCAGCACGCTGTTGCCGAGCGCCAGCACGAGATCGGCGACGATCAGCAAGGCGAAGCCGACGACGATCAGACGATAGCGCCCGACGCCGTCCGACAGCGCGCCGGCCGGCCAGGCCGAGGCCGTGTAGACGATGTTCATCACCACCATCACCGCCGGCACCAGCGCGAGCGGCAGGCCGACCGATTGGGCGCGCAGCAGGAGAAAGGCTTCGCTGAAACGCGCCAAAGTGAAGATGGCGGTCACGCCGACGACCGTCCAATAGGTCGCGTTCAGCCGCGCCAGTTCGGCACGCGAAAACGGCGCCTTCACCCGGCGTAAGGCGGCCGGCCGCGCCGGCTCGTGCACGCCGAACACGATGATGGCGACCGAGATGAAAGCCGGGATCGCCGCGATCCAGAACACGGCCGTGAAATTATTCGCCAACGCGGCCATGAAGACGATGGCCAGCAGCGGCCCCAGCATCGCGCCGATGGTGTCGAGCGACTGGCGCAGGCCGTAGGCGTTGCCGCGCAAATCAGGCGGCGTCAGGTCGGCGATGAGCGCGTCGCGCGGCGCGCCGCGGATGCCCTTGCCGACGCGGTCGACGAAGCGGGCGGCGGTCAGCGCGCCGACGCCGGTGGCGAGCGGAAACACCGGCTTGGTGACCGCCGCCAAACCGTAGCCGAAGACGGCCAGCCACTTGCGCTTGCCGAGATAGTCGCTAAGCGCGCCGGAGAAGACCTTGACGATGGAAGCGGTCGCCTCCGCGAGGCCTTCGATGATGCCGACGGTGAGCGCCGAGACGCCGAGCACGGTGACGAGATAGAGCGGCAGCAGCGCGTGGATCATCTCGGAAGAGATGTCCATGAACAGCGACACCAGCCCGAGCGCCCATACGCCACGCGGAATTTCGCGCCAACGGAACAGGGAGCGGGGTGGGTCGGGCATGGCGGGGCTTCCTTCACCTCTCCCCGGTTGCGGGGAGAGGTCGACTTTCGAGCGTTAGCGAGAAAGTCGGGTGAGGGGGGCGTCATCGCGAACCTCAGCTTGGCGGAAAGGCCCCCTCACCCGGCTCGCTACCCTCTCCCCGCAAGCGGGGAGAAGGAACTACGCCGCCTCTTTTTTCTTCACTGGCGCGAAGCGCTGGTAGAAGGTCTCGCCGTGCTCGGCGAGGTCGAGCAGGAGCTTGGGCGGCGCAAAGCGCGCGCCGAACTTCTGCTCGAACTTGCGGCACAGATCGACGAACTTCTTCGTGCCCATCATGTCGATGTAGGACAGCGTGCCGCCGGAGAACGGCGCAAAGCCGAAGCCGAGGATCGAGCCGACGTCGGCTTCGCGCACGTCGGTGACCACCTTCTCCTCGAAGGTGCGCGCGGCCTCCACCGCCTGCACCACCAGGAAGCGCTGCTTCAACTCTTCGACGTCGAGCGCCTCAACCTCTTCGCGCGTGAGCTTCTTCGGCAGAAGGTCCGATAGGCCGGGCCACAGCCGCTTGGGCTGGCCCGGCGCGTAGTCGTAGAAGCCCTTGCCGTTCTTGCGGCCGAGACGGCCGAGCTTCTCGACCATCGTTTCGAGCAATTGCTTCTGCTGCGGATTGATGGCGCTGGCGCCGAGGTCGGCCTCGGCGGCGCGCACGATCTTGAGGCCGAGGTCGAGCGCGGTTTCGTCGTTGAGCGAGAGCGGCCCGACCGGCATGCCGGCCATGCGGGCGGTGTTCTCGATCATGGCCGCGGGCACGCCCTCCAGCAGCATCAGGTGGCCTTCCTGGATGTAGTTGAGCACGCAGCGGTTGGCGTAGAAGCCGCGCGTGTCGTTGACCACGATTGGAGTCTTGCGGATGGCGCGCACGAAATCGAGCGCGACCGCAAGCGCGCGGTCGCCGGTCTCCTTGCCGAGGATGATTTCGGTCAGCATCATCACAGCCACCGGCGAGAAGAAGTGGATGCCGATGAAGCGCGCCGGATCCTTGAACTCGGCGGCGAGCGAGGTGATCGGCAGCGTCGAGGTGTTGGAGGCGAAGATCGCCGTGTCGGAGATGACCGCCTCGATCTTCTTGATGACGTCGGCCTTGACCTTGCGGTCCTCGAACACCGCCTCGACGATCAGGTCGCAGTCCTTGAGCGCGCCGTAGTCGGCGGACGGCGTTATCTTCTCCAGCAACGCGTCGCGCTCGGCGCCCTTCATGCGGCCTTTCAGCACGCGGTCGGAGAGCGACTTGTGCAAGGCGGCCTTGCCCTTGTCGGCGGTCTCCTGGTCGCGGTCGACCAGCACGACCGACAGCCCTGCGGCCGCGCTCACCTGCGCGATGCCGGCCCCCATGAAGCCGGCGCCGACCACGCCGATCTTCTTCAGGCTGGACGGCGGCTCGGCGGCCGGGCGGCGCGCGCCCTTGTTCAACTCCTGCATGGAGACGAAGAGCGTGCGGATCATGGCCGCCGCTTCCTTCGAGCGCAGAATCTTGGCGAACCAGCGCGACTCGACGCGCAGCGCGACGTCCATCGGCACCTGCAGTCCCTCGTAGACGACCTGCAGGATGGCGCGCGCGGCCGGGTAGTTGTCGTAGGTCTCGCGCCGGTAGATGGCGTTGGCCGCCGGGAAGGTCATCATGCCAGCCTTCGAATAGACGAGCCCGCCGGGCAGCTTGAAGCCCTGCACGTCCCAGGGCGCTTGCGGCTTGCCGCCGGCCTTGATCCAGTCCTTGCCCGCCTTCACGAGGTCGGCGGCCGGCACCACGTTGTCGATCAGCTTCATCGCCTTGGCGCGATCGACCTTGAGCTGGTCGCCCTTGAGCAGGAATTGCAGCGCGTCCGCCGGCGCCATCATGCGCGCGACGCGCTGGGTGCCGCCGGCGCCGGGAAACAGGCCGATCTTGATCTCGGGCAGGCCGAGCCGCGTCTTCGGATTGTCGGTGGCGATGCGGTGATGGCAGGCGAGCGCCAGCTCGAAGCCGCCGCCCATCGCCGTGCCGTTGAGCGCGCAGACCCACGGCTTGCCGGAGGTCTCCAGCCGCCGGTAAAGCTGCGACAGCTTGCGGCTCTCGTCGTAGACGAACTCGGCGGCGGCCGCTTCGCCTTGCGTCTTGACCATTTGCGCGAAGACCGTAGCCATGCGCTCGAGCATCGTGAGGTCGGCGCCGCCGCAGAAGGCCTCCTTGCCGGAGGTGATGACCGCGCCCTTGATGGCGGCGTCGGCGGCGACCTTCTCGACGATGGTCGAGAGCTCCTCGATGACGCCCATGGTGATGACGTTCATCGAGCGGTCGGGCATGTCCCAGGTGACGAGCGCGATGCCGTCGGCGTCGATGTCGAGCTTGAAGTTGGCCATGTCCCGTTCCTCTAGTAAGGCTCGCCGTTCTTGCGCGTGTAACGGAATCCGCCTGCATCACGCACGACCATCATGTCGATGTCGGAATAATGCGCGCGCTCGACCGCGGCGCGCGTGCCGACCTCGATGAACACGGCATCGCGGCCGGAACGGTTGATCAGACAGTGTCCGTTCGCCACGCCCGCCTTCCAGGCCGCCGCGTCGCCGGGCTTGAGCACCGTCTCGCCGCCGTCCTCGCACAGAACGACTTCCCCTTCGAGCACGTAGACGAACTCGTCCTCGTTCTCATGCCAATGCCGCTGCGACGAGGCCGCGCCCGGCTTGAGCGTGCAGACATTGACGCCGAACTGGGTGAGACCGGCGGCGCGGGCGAGGCGCTTGCGCGCGCGGCCGTCCACCGCCTTGTTGAACGGCGGCGGGTAGTTGGTTGTGGCGTCGAGAGGAATATTGGCGATGTCGACCTTGGGCATTGCGTCTTTCTCAACTTTTCCCGGGCGTAGCGCAGCACGAAGTGATGCGCTGCAGACCCGGGACCGTACCGAACTCGTGGCGGTCCCGGATCAGCGACGCACCGCTCCGCTTCGCTGCGCGCTGCGTCGCATCCGGGACAAGCATGGCCTACACGCGCTCGATGATGGTCGCAGTGCCCATGCCGGCGCCGATGCAGAGCGTGATCAGCGCGGTCGACTTGTTGCTGCGCTCCAGTTCGTCGAGCACGGTGCCGAGGATCATGGCGCCGGTTGCCCCTAACGGGTGGCCCATGGCGATAGCGCCGCCGTTGACGTTCATCTTGTCGTGCGGGATGTCGAGCGCCTGCATGTAGCGCAGCACCACCGAGGCGAAGGCCTCGTTGAGCTCCCACAGGTCGATGTCCTTGACGCTCATGCCGGCTTTCTTGAGCACTTTCTCGGTGACCGGGATCGGGCCGGTGAGCATGATCGCGGGCTCGGAGCCGATATTGGCGAAGGCCTTGATGCGCGCGCGCGGCTTCAGCCCGTTGCGCGCGCCCGCCTCCTTGCTGCCGATCAGCACGGCGGCGGCGCCGTCGACGATGCCGGAGGAATTGCCCGGCGTGTGCACGTGGTTGACGTATTCGACCTCCGGGTAGCGCTGCACGGCGACCGCGTCGAAGCCGGCCATGTCGCCCATCTGCACGAAGGAGGGCTGCAAGGCGGCCAGCGTCTGCATGGTGGTGGACGGGCGCATGTGCTCGTCCTTGGCCAGGATGGTGAGGCCGTTGACGTCCTTCACCTCCATCACCGAATTCTTGAAGCGGCCCTCGCCCCAGGCTTTGGCCGCGCGCTTCTGGCTCTCCACCGCATAGGCGTCGACGTCGTCGCGCGAGAAGCCGTATTTGGTGGCGATCAGGTCGGCGGAGATGCCTTGCGGCAGGAAATAGGTCGCGACCGCGATCGAGGGATCGACCGGCCAGGCGCCGCCGGAGGCGCCGATGCCGACGCGGCTCATGGACTCGACGCCGCCGCCGATGGTCAGGTCATGCTGGCCGGACATCACCTGCGCGGCGGCGAAGTTCACCGCGTCGAGGCCGGAAGCGCAGAAACGGTTGATCTGGATGCCCGGCACGCTGTCGCCGAAGCCCGCCACCAGCGCCGCGGCGCGCGCAATGTTGCCGCCGGCCTCGCCCACCGGATCGACGCAGCCCATCACCACGTCCTCGATCTCTTTCGAGTCGAGCTTGTTGCGGTCGCGCACGGCGGCGAGCGTCTGCGCGGCGAGATTGAGCGCGGTCACCTCGTGCAATGCGCCGTCGGCCTTGCCGCGTCCGCGCGGCGAGCGCACGGCGTCGTAGATGAATGCGTCGGGCATGGTGCCTCTCCTTCCTACCCTCTCCCCTTGTGGGAGAGGGTGGCGGCTTGCGAGCGGAGCGAGCAAGTCGCCGGGTGAGGGGTCAGTATTTCAATCGAAGGCCGGACCCCTCATCCGCCCTCGCTCAGCTTCGCCTCCGCTCGGGCACCCTCTCCCACAAGGGGAGGGGGAAAGTGAGCCCGCGGCACGCGCATTCAAAGTTACAAACTCCGCGCGATCAAGAGCTTCATGATCTCGTTCGTTCCCGCGTAGATGCGCAGCACGCGCGCGTCGCGATACATCCGCGAGATCGGATATTCGTCCATATAGCCGTAGCCGCCGAACAGTTGCAGGCAGCGGTCGATCACTTTGGCTTGCGTGTCGGTGAGCCGGTATTTCGCCATCGAGGCGGTGACGGTGTCGAGCTGGCCTTTGACGTGCTGCCCGATGCAGTGATCGAGAAACACTTTGGCGATGGTGGTGTCGGTCTTGCACTCGGCCAGTTCGAATTGCGTGTTCTGGAACTCGATGATGGCCTTGCCGAAGGCCTTGCGCTGCTTGACGTAGTCGATGGTGAGCGCGAGCGCCCGCTCCATCATCGCCACCGCGTGCACCGCCACGATCAGGCGCTCCTGCGGCAGTTCCTTCATCAGCTGATAGAAGCCCTGCCCTTCCTCGGTGCCGAGCAGATTCTCGGCGGGCAAACGCACGTCCTCGAAGAACAGTTCCGAGGTGTCGGCCGAATCGAGCCCGAGCTTCTTGAGCTTGCGGCCACGGCGGAAGCCGGGCGCGTCGTCGGTCTCCACCACCATCAGCGAGACGCCCTTCGAGCCGGCGGCGGGGTCGGTCTTGGCGACGACGATGACGAGGTTGGCGTGCTGGCCGTTGGTGATGAAGGTCTTGGAGCCGTTGAGCACGTAGCCGTTGCCGGATTTCTCGGCCTTGGTGCGCACGCCTTGCAGGTCGGAGCCGGTGCCGGGCTCGGTCATGGCGATGGCGCCGACCAATTCGCCGGTGGCGAGCTTGGGCAGCCAGCGCTTCTTCTGCTCCTCGGTGCCGTAATGCAGGATGTAAGGCGCGACGATGCCGGAATGGAGCGGCGCGCCGAAGGTGTCGAAGCCGCCGAGCGAAAGCTCGCGGTTGATTATCGCCTCGTGCGCGAAGGTGCCGCCGGCGCCGCCATATTCTTCCGGCATCGCGGCGCAGAGCAGGCCGGCCTCGCCCGCTTTCGTCCACACCTCGCGCTCGTACAGGCCGGCCTCGTGCCAGCGGTCGACGTGCGGGGTGAATTCGTCTGCGATGAAGCGCCGCGCCTGCTCCTCGAGGAGGACGAGGTCCTCGGTCATCCAGTCCGGGCGCGGCAGATTGAGAGCGTCCATTCCGAGCGCGTTTCCAGGAAGGCTGATTTCTTGGCGGGCGTTTCCGGCGAATCGCTTGCCCGCAACCATAGAGCCGCCGGATGACAGGCGCGAGGGGCTCAGGCTTGCCGGCGCGGGGGACAAAAAAATTCGGGCCGGCTGACTGGCCGACCCGCAGGAACTTAGGGGATTGAACCGTACGCGGAACTCAACTGACCCGGCCGGCCAAGCCCCGGGGGGCTGGGGGGCTGAGGAATCCGGGGCCAAAGCCGGACCGGGTCATGAGGCAACGCTGACCTTTTCCCAAGCCAGCGTGACCGGCGATTGACCGAAATTGGGCCTTAATGTGGTTCGCTTTAACGAGTTCGTGATCGGAATTGCGCGGCTTTCTGCCTGTTTCCGGGTCACAGCGGGGTTCAGGAAGCTCTTGCCGTGGGCGAATAGCGGCGCGATCATTGGACATTAGAGCAAAGGAGGCGCCGCATGACGTTCGGTCCCGGCGAAATCGATCCCAGCGAGTCCCAGGGGGCCGTGGCGCGCAGCGCCCCCGCCCCCCTGAACCAGGTGACGTTCAGCCGCCGCGAGCTCAACCGCATCCTGGATCTCTACGGCCGCAAGGTCGCCGCCGGCGAATGGCGCGATTACGCCATCGATTTCCTCAAGGACCGCGCCGTGTTCTCGGTTTTCCGCCGTACGTCGGAAGTGCCGCTCTACCGCATCGAGAAAAATCCCAAGCTGGCGCGCCGCCAGGGCGCCTACAGCGTGATCTCCGCCACCGGCCACATCGTGCGCCGCGGCCACGAGCTCGAGCGCGTGCTGCGCGCGATCGACAAGTCGGCGCTGTCGCTGGTGGCGAACTAATCGGTTCTGTCGCAGATCCGGGGCCGACCCAAAACTCAGCGTTTGCGAAGGTCCCGGGTCTGCAGCGCAGCACTACGTGCTGCGCTGCGCCCGGGACACGTTAAGGCTTCGTCGTCGCGCCGGGCCCGAGCGCCAATTGCATCAACGGCGTGTCGAGCCAGCGGCCGAATTTCCAGCCGATGTCCTTGAGGTTGCCGGCCGGCTCGAAGCCGCAGGCCTTGTGCACGCCGATCGAGGCCGCCTGGTCGCTGTCGCCGATCACCGCGATCATCTGCCGGAAGCCCAATTCCGTGCAGGCCTCGATCAGTTTTTCGAGCAGCGCCTTGCCGACGCCGCGCCGATGGATCTCGGGCGCGACATAGACCGAATCCTCGACGGTGAAGCGGTAGGCCGGCCGCGTGCGGTAAAGCGAGGCATAGGCGTAGCCGGCGATCTTGCCGTCGATTTCCGCGACGAAATACGGAAACTTGTCGTCGCGCAGCGCCTGCATGCGCTTGGTCATCTCCGCTTCCGTCGGCGGCTCAAGCTCGAACGAGGCCGTCCCGTGCCGCACGGCATGGGCGTAGATGCGCGCGATGGCGGGAATGTCGGCGGGCGTCGCCGGGCGGATGACGAGACTCATGGCGCACAAGCCTAGCAAAAACAAAACGCCCGGGCACGAGGCCCGGGCGTCGATCAGGTCTGCTCTGTCGCTGGCGCTTAGCGGCGGTCGCCCAACGGCGCGTTAGCGCCGATCGCCCAAGAAGCGCAGCATGAACAGGAACAGGTTGATGAAGTCGAGGTAGAGCGTCAGCGCGCCCATCACCGACTTGCGGCCGGCGACGGTGCCGTCGTCGTTGGCGTCGTACATCTCCTTGATCTTCTGGGTATCCCAGGCGGTCAGGCCGGCGAAGATCAGCACGCCGGCGGCGGAGATGATGAAGTCGAGGCCCGAGCTCTTCAGGAACAGGTTGACCAGCATCGCGATGATGAGGCCGAACAGGCCCATGATCAGGAACGAGCCGATCGGCGAGAGATCGCGCTGCGTGGTGTAGCCGTACAGGCTGAGTGCGCCGAACGACGCCGCCGAGATGAAGAAGGTGCGGGTGATCGACGCGCCGGTATAGGCCAGGAACACCGACGACAGCATCAGGCCGAGCAGCGCGGCGTAGCCCATGAACAGCATGAGCGCCGTGCTTGCCTGCAGCTTGTCGATACGGAAGCTCAGGAAGAACACGATGCCGAGCGTGGCCAGGAACAGCACGATCGTCAGCGGGCCGCTGAAGATGGTCTGCCCGAACGAGGTCAGGCCGGTAATTTTCCCGGTCGCGTCCGTCACGACGGCCGCGTTGAAGGTGATCCACGAGACGACGCCGGTCAGCGCGACGCCGGCGGCCATGTAGTTGTAGATGCGGATCATGTAGGCGCGCAGGCCCGCATCGATCTCCGCGGCGTGCGCAGTGCCGAAGCCGCGGGCTGCTACGTTACGGTCGAAGTCCGACATCGAAGTTCCCTCTCTTTGTGTCCCGGCCGTTTGCCGGGTTACACGTCAGGCGCGCCGGCTTTAGCCGTCGCGCTCGTGTTGCAAATGTAGTGAGTGGCAAGTCTTGGCGCCAGATATGGCCCCTTGATGACCGGCATCCTTGCCAAACGTTAACGACGCTCTGTCCACGGCATTATAACGAAAATCCCGCCCGGTGGCAGGGGGGCCGAAAGCGCGGCTGAATGTCGCAAAAACCTAAAGATTGCGCAGAACCGGGGCCGGTTTCTGCCCCAAAGCCGTGAAAGTGCCCAATAAACCCAGCGCCACCGTCACCACCACGGCGCCGGCCGCCGCCACCAAGGCCGGCAGCGGCAGCCAGGTGAATCGCAGGTGCATGAGCTCGGCCACGATCAGCCAGGCAGCGAGGGAGCCGCTCAGCACGCCGAACAGGGCCGTGGCCAGGCCGAGCAGCAGGTACTCGATGGTGTAGGCGGACAAGAGCCGCGCGCGCGTGGCGCCGAGCGTCTTCAATATGACGGCGTCGTAGACCCGGTGGCGATGGCCGGCGGCGAGCGCGCCGCCGAGCACCAGCGCGGCGGACAGAAGCGTGATCGCGCTGGCGCCGCGGATGCCGAGGATCAGATTGCCGACCAGCGCGCCGATCGCCTCCAGCGCGTCCTTCACCCGCACGGTGGTGACGGTCGGGAAGGTCTGCGCCACCGCCCGGATCATGGCGCCTTCCTGCGCCGGCGAGCCGCCGTCCGGATAAGTGAGCGTGGCGAGGCGGCTGTGCGGCGCGCCGCGGAAGCTGTTAGCCGAGAACACCATGACGAAATTGATCGACAGGCTCTGCCAGTCCACCGTGCGCATGTTGGCGATGGTGGCGGTGATGTCGCGGCCGAGCACGTTGACGGTGACGGAATCGCCGAGCTTGAGGCCGAGCCCGTCGGCGATCTTCTTCTCGAACGACACCAGCGGCGTCCCGTCGTAGTTGCGCGGCCACCATTCGCCTTCGACCAGGCGCGAGCCGTCCGGAATGTCGGCGCTGTAGGTGATGCCGCGGTCGCTCTGCAGCACCCAGGCGGCGTCCTCGCGCGGCTTGATGTTTTCCGCGCGCGTGCCGCCGGCCGACACGATGCGGCCGCGCAGCATCGGCACCTCCTCCAGCGCGCCGGCCGGCGCCTGCTTGCGCACGAAGTCCTGGAAGCGCTCCGACTGGTCGGAAGGGATGTCGAGGAAATAGAAGGACGGCGCCTTGGCCGGCAGCTCGGCGGCGAACTGCTGGCGCAGGTTGAAGTCGATCTCGATCACCGTGACCAGGAGCGCGATCCCCAAGCCGAGCGAGAGCACGATGGTCGGCGTCAGCGCGCTCGGGCGGTGGATGTTGGCGACCGCCATCCGCAGCACGGTCGAGCGCGCGCGCGGCGCGCGCCGCGCGATCGCCATCAAGAGCGCGGCCACCAGCCGCAGCAGCACGAACACCGCCGCCGCGGTGCCGACATAGATGAGCGCGACGCGCCGGTCGTAGGCGAGCAGCACGGCGAGCGCGGCCAGCGCCAGCACCGCCGCGGCCGTGAGCGCGACATAGACGGCGCGCGGGCGGCGCCCCTGCGGCGTCACCTCGTCGCGGAACAGCGCGCCGACCGGCACGTCATGCGCGCGCCCGAGCGGCCAGAGCGCGAACGCGAGCGCCGTCATCAGGCCGTAGACCACCGCCAGCAGCAATTCGCCGGCATGCAGCGCCGGCATGATCGGCAGCGGAATGATGCCGCCGAAGGTCCAGGCCACCGCGAAGGGCAGCAGCGCGCCCAAGCCTGTGCCGATCACGCCGCCAAGGGCGGCGAGGATCAGCACCTGCGTGAGATAGATCGCAAAGACGCGGCGGCCGCTGGCGCCGAGCGCCTTCATGGTGGCGATGGTGTCGCGCTTGCGGTCGAGATGGCTTTTCACGGCGTTGCCGACGCCGACGCCACCGACCAGGAGCGCGGTCAGGCCGACGATGGTGAGAAACTGGGTGAAGCGCTCGACATTGCGCTCGAGCCGCGGCGAGGCGTTGCTGCGGCTGCGGATCTCCCAGCCGGCCTCCGGCAATTGCGCGCGCGCTTCCGCCGCCACGGCCCGCGCCGCGGCGTCGGTCGCGTCCTGCTCCGGCAGCCGAAGACGGTAGTGCCAGCGCACGAGACTCCCGGGCTGCACCAGGCCGGTGGCGCGCAAGGCTTCCTGGCTCACCATCAGGCGCGGGCCGAAGCCGATGCCGCCGGCGAGCTTGTCCGGCTCGCTCGTGAGCGTGGCGCGGATCTCGAATTTGGCGTCGCCGATGGCAAGCTGCGCGCCCGGCTGCACGTTGAGCCGCGCCAGCAAAGTAGGATCGGCGGCGGCGCCGAACAGGCCGTTGCGCTCGGCGAGCGCGTCGGCGAGCGAACCGGCGGGTTCGAGCATGGCCGTACCGAACAGCGGATAGGCCTCGTCGGCCGCCTTCATCTCGACCAAGGTCGCTTCGCCCGCCTCGGTGCGCGCCATCGCGCGCAGCGTGGCCGCGCTCGACATCCGTCCGCGGCTGCGCAGGAAAGCCACTTCCTCGGGCTTGGCCTCGCGCTGGATGAGCGTGAACGACAGATCGCCGCCGAGGATCACCTGGCCCTCGCGCGCCAGGCCGTCGGCAAGGCTCGCCGCCAGCGAACCGACGCCGGCGATCGCCATGGCGCCGAGCGCGATGCAGGAGATGAAAACGTAGAAGCCCCTCAGACCGCCGCGCATCTCGCGCAGCGCGAAACGCAGCGGCAGCCAGCGGCTGCTCGACGGTGCCGCGACGCTCATGCGCCGTCTCCGTCGACGCGGCCGGAGCGCAGGCGCACCACCCGCCCGCAGCGCCGCGCCAGCGCGCCGTCATGCGTGACCAGCACCAGCGTGGTGCCGCGCTCGGTGTGTCCGGCGAACAAAAGATCGATGATCTGCTGGCCGGTGTCCTCGTCGAGATTGCCGGTCGGCTCGTCGGCGACGAGGATAGCCGGGTTGGGCGCCAGCGCGCGCGCCACCGCGACGCGCTGCTGCTCGCCGCCCGACAACTGCGCCGGATAGTGGTCCAGGCGCTCGCCCAGGCCGACGGCGGCGAGCTCGGCGCGTGCCCGCTCGGCGGCGTCCACCATGCCGGCAAGCTCCAGCGGCACCGCCACGTTCTCGAGCGCGGTCATGGTCGGGATCAGGTGGAAGGACTGGAAGACGATGCCGATATTGCGGCCGCGGAAGCGCGCCAGCGCGTCCTCGTCGAGGCGGGTGAGATTCTCGCCGGCGACCGCGACGGTGCCCGAATCGGCCCGCTCCAGCCCGGCCATCACCATCAGCAGGGTCGATTTGCCCGAGCCGGACGGCCCAACGAGGCCGATCGCCTCGCCTGTGCCTATATGCAGGTCGATATCCTTGAGGATATGAACGCGGGCGGCCCCCTGCCCGAGCGAAAGATTGACACCGGCGAGCGCGATAGCCGGGCCCGCCTGGGAGTTGCTATTCATGCGTCCTCACGATTCACGTCCACGCTCATATGGGAACAAACCCATGGGGGTCCAGCGTCTTGCGGCAATACTGCTCACATTCGCCTGCCTTTGCGGGAGCTTTGCGGCGCAGGCGGACGAAAAGCCGGTGAAGATCGTGGTGCTGGGCGATTCGCTGTCGGCCGGCTACGGCCTGCCGGCGGAAGCCGCCTTCCCGGCCAGGCTCGCCGCCGCGCTCAAGGCCAAGGGCGTGAACGGCATCACCATCGCCAACGCGGGGGTGTCGGGCGACACCGCCTCGGGCGGGCGCGACCGGCTCGACTGGTCGGTGGCGGAAGGCACCGACGCCGTGATCGTCGAGCTGGGCGCCAACGACGCCCTGCGCGGGCTTGACCCCAAGCTCACCGAGAAGGCGCTCGACGCCATCCTCACCCGGCTGAAGGAGCGGCGCATCGCCGTGCTGCTCGCCGGCATGAAGGCGCCGCGCAACATGGGCGCCGACTATGCGCGCGCCTTCGACGCCATCTACCCGGCGCTTGCCGAACGCCACGGCGTGCTGCTCTATCCCTTCTTCCTCGAAGGCGTGGCGGGCGACGCCGCGCTCAATCTGCCGGACGGCATCCATCCGACGGCCGCCGGCATCGACAGAATCGTCACCGGCATTTTGCCCAAGGTCGAAGAGCTGATCGCCCGCGTGCGCGTCGCGCGCGGCAACTGAAAGTGTCTCCATGCCGCGTTTGTTCACCGGCATCGAAATTCCGTCCGGCGTGGCGCAGGCGCTGTCGATGATGCGCGGCGGGCTGCCGGGCGCGCGTTGGGTCGATCCGGAGAACTATCACCTCACCTTGCGCTTCATCGGCGACGTCGACGACATGGTCGCGCACGAGGCCGCCTCCATGCTTGCGCGCGTCCAGCGCGGCGCGTTCGACGTGCATCTCGAGGGCCTGACCTCGTTCGGCGGACGCAAGCCGCGCGCGGTGGTGACGAACGTGGCGCCGGCGCAGCCGCTCGTCGAACTGCAGGCCGAGCACGAGCGGCTGATGCGGCGCATCGGGCTGGAGCCGGAAGGCCGCAAATACATCCCGCACGTGACGCTGGCGCGCATGCGCGACGCCTCGAGCCGCGACGTGGCGGCCTATCTCGCCGCCCGCGGCTATTTCCGCACGGCGGCTTTCCGTGTCTCGCGCTTCGTGCTGTTCTCCTCGCGCAATTCGGTCGGCGGCGGACCCTACGTCGTCGAGGAGAGCTATCCACTCAGCGAGACCAAAACCGAAAAATGCTGACCTTCTCCATCTTCGACCATCTCGACAGCAACGGCGCGCCGCTCGGCGACTTCCTGGAACAGCGGCTGCGATTGGTTGGGCTGGTCGAGAAGAGCGGCTTTCACGGCTATCACCTGGCCGAACACCATTCGACGCCGCTCGGGCTGGCGTCGAGCCCGAGCGTGTTCCTCGCCGCCGCCTTCGCGCGTACCAAGACGCTGCGCATGGGGCCGCTGGTGTTCGTGCTGCCGCTCTACCATCCGCTGCGGCTCTACGAAGAGATCTGCATGCTCGATCACCTGAGCGGCGGGCGCCTCACCGTCGGCGTCGGGCGCGGCGGCGCGCTCATGGAGCACGAGCGCTACGGCGTGGCGGCGGCCGACGCGCCGGCGATGTACCACGAAGCCTTCGCGGTGCTGATGCGCGCCTTCGAGAGCGGCGTCGTCGATTTCGACGGCAAGTATTTTCGCTACAAGGATTACCTGGTGCAGGCGAAGCCCCTGCAGCGGCCGCATCCGCCGCTCTGGTACGGCGCGCCCAATGCCGACGCGATCGGCTGGGCGGCGCCGAACGCGATCAACGTCGTCTCGCTCGGGCCGGCGGCGCGGGCGCGCGCCATCGCCGACCGCTACCGCGACGAATGGCAAAAGCTCGGGCGCGATCCGGCCGCGCTGCCCGGCATCGGCATCACGCGTCATGTTGTTGTCGCCGCCACCGCCGCCGCCGCCGCCGACATCGCCCGCGCCGCCTATCCGCGCTGGCGCGCGGCGATGGAGTTCCTCTGGCAACGCGCGGGCGTGCCCTTCGCGCTCAAGGACATCTACCCGGCCGACTTCGACGCGCTGCAGGCGATCGGCCACGGCGTCGCCGGCACACCGGCGACCGTGCGCGACTTTATCGCCCGGCTGCAGCAGGAAACCGGCGTCAACACCGTGCTCTGCCAGATGGTATTCGGCGACATGCGCTTCGACGACGCGGCGCGCTCGATCGAGCTGTTCGGGCGCGAGGTGATCCCGGCGTTTTCCGTCTAGCCGGCCGGCGTCCCCGCATCTGGCCCGCGCCCTACCGGGGTGCTACCACCGGGGCCGAAACCGGGTTTCAACACGATGAACGCAACAGCGGGCCGCCAGTCCGCCGACGAGGTCGAGTCGGCCTATGCCTGGCTGCGCATGTGGACGGCGGTGGTCCTGTCGACCATCGGCGGCGTCGGCATGTGGTCGGTGGTGGTGGCGCTGCCGGCGATCCAGAGCGATTTTGGCGTCGCGCGCGGCGACGCCTCGCTGCCCTACACGCTGGTGATGATCGGCTTCGGTTTCGGCGGCATCCTGACCGGCCGCATGGCCGACCGCTTCGGCATCGCCGTGCCGCTCACCGTCGGCACGCTCGTGCTCTGCCTCGGCTACGTCCTTTCCGGCTTGAGCACCAGCCTCTGGCAGGTGGCGCTGGCGCACGCGCTGCTCGGCGTCGGCTGCTCGGCCAGCTTCGGTCCGCTGATGGCGGACATCTCGCACTGGTTCGCGCGCCGCCGCGGCATCGCGGTCGCCATCGCCGCTTCCGGCAACTATCTCGCCGGCACGATATGGCCGCCGGTGGTGCAGTATTTCATCGAAACGTCCGGCTGGCGCGCGACGCTGATCGGCATCGGCCTGTTCTGCCTCATAACGATGCTGCCGCTGGTGCTGTTGATGCGCCGGCGCGTCGACGGCACGCACGCGGCGGCGGCGGGCGTCGCGGCGGCCGCGCGCCAGGCCGCCATGCCGTTCTCGCCCTTAACGCTGCAGGTGCTGCTGTGCATCGCCGCCGTCGCCTGCTGCGTGGCGATGTCGATGCCGCAGGTGCACATCGTCGCCTACTGCGGCGACCTCGGCTACGGGGTCGCGCGCGGCGCCGAGATGCTGTCGGTGATGCTCGGCTTCGGCATCATCAGCCGCATCGCTTCCGGTTTCATCGCCGAC
The DNA here is from genome assembly GCA_022841665.1 of Pseudolabrys sp. GTDB lineage: Bacteria > Pseudomonadota > Alphaproteobacteria > Rhizobiales > Xanthobacteraceae > Pseudolabrys. The sequence goes on along the minus strand of JALHRB010000004.1, from coordinate 6,242 downwards.
CGCATCGGCGGCCTGCGCACGCTGCTGCTCGGCTCGGTGCTGCAGGGCGTCGCGCTGGTGCTCTACACGATGTTCGACGGGCTGATCTCGCTCTACGTCATCTCGGCGCTGTTCGGCCTGTTCCAGGGCGGCATCGTGCCGTGCTACGCCATCATCGTGCGCGAATATTTTTCCCCGCAGGAAGCCGGCGCGCGCGTCGGCCTCGTGCTGATGATGACGCTGCTCGGAATGGCGTTCGGCGGCTGGATGTCGGGCGTCATCTTCGACCTCACCGGCTCCTACAAGGCGGCGTTCCTCAACGGCATCGCCTGGAATTTGCTCAACGTGGCGATCGCGCTCTGGCTGATCCGCCGCACGCCGCGGCAAAGCCGCGCGGTGGTAGCCGCCTGACACTTTCCCCCAGGCTCCCACACAAATAACGCAGCAAAAATTTGCACCTCGCCCCGGTTGTGAGATTATCGATTCGCACCGGGGGTTGAGTCCCGGCGGCGGTTCGGGCGGGGGTCCAAACGGCATGGGGTATCCAGTCGCGCGGCCGGATGTCATCCGGGCGATCAACCAGCGATGGCTGCTCAAATTCTGGAACCGGCATCTCGGCGAACACCGCGTGCCGCCGTGGCAGTCGGTCGAGGCCGACAGTATTTCGCATGTCTCGCCCAATCTGATCCTGCTGGACGTCACCGGCGCTGCTGGCGCGGGCCCGCGCTTCCTGATCCGCTTTCAGGGCGCGGCGATCGCACAGGCTTTCGGCACCGGCGACGCGCGCGGCAAGTACCTCGACGAGGTGATCCCGCCTTCGCGCGCGGCGGAGAACCTGCCGCCCTATCAAGAAGCGGTCGCCGACGGCCGCCCGGTCTACACGATCCACGACCTGATCGACCGCGAGGGCCGGCTGGTGCATTACGAGCGCCTGCTGCTGCCGTTCGCGCGCGACGGCATGTGCGTCGACCGCATCCTCGGCTCCTTCGAGTTCATCTGCCCCGACGGCGCCTTCGACGGCCGCGGCCTGATACAGACGCAAAATGCGCCGCCGGCGCTGCGCTTCTGCGCCACCATCGAGTCCGAGCCGGCCTGACGCAAGGCACCTTGATCGGCGCGCACGCCCTGTGCACCATGCGCGGCCCGCAGGGAACCCGCGCATGAACGTGCATTCGAAAACCGCGGCCGACGCCATCGTGGTCGAGAAGGACGTCGCCGTGCCGATGCGCGACGGTGCGCGGCTCATCGCCGACGTGTTCCGGCCGAAGGACGGCGCGCGCGTGCCGGCGATCCTCAATCTCGGGCCCTACCAGAAGGACAAGCTGTGGCGCGTGCCCGACACGCTGGAGGAAAAGCAGAACGACTGGATGAACTGGGAGACGATCAATCCCGAATGGTGGGTGCCGCGCGGCTACGCCGCGGTGCGCGTCGACGGCCGCGGCAGCGGCAAATCGTCCGGTCAATGCGAGCCGTGGTCGCTCGCCGAGGCTGTCGACTTCTACGACGCCATCGAATGGGCGGCGGGGCAGCCCTGGTGCAACGGCAATGTCGGCCTGTCCGGCATTTCCTATTTCGCCATCAACCAGTGGTTCGTCGCCAACCTCAAGCCGCCGTCGCTGAAGGCGATCATGCCGTGGGAGGGCTTTGCCGACATCTACCGCGACGCGCTCTTTCACGGCGGAATCTTGAGCGTGTTCATGACCAACTGGATCACGGCGCACATGATGCACCACGTGCTCGGCCGCGCGTCGCAATTGCACCCGAACGGCTGGGCGCACAACACGCTGCATTTCTGGATGAGCAACAATCTCGACAGCGGCGCTTTCCACGGCGCGCAGGCGGACTGGGACAAGATTACCGTGCCGTTCTACTCGGTCGGCAACTGGACCGGCTTCGGCCTGCATCTGCGCGGCAACACCGAAGCCTTCATGCGCTCGCCGTCCAAGCACAAGAAGCTGCGCATCCACAGCGGCAGCCACGTGCACGCGTTCTACACCGAGGAAGGCCGCGCCGATCAGAAGCGTTTCTTCGATTACTGGCTCAAGGGCGAGAACAATGGCGTCATGGACGAGCCGCCGGTCAAGCTCGCCATCCGGCACGGCGCCGACAAGATCGAATGGCGGCACGAGCACGAATGGCCGCTCGCGCGCACGCGCTGGACCAAGCTCTATTTCGACCTGTCGCCGCCGGCGCCGGGCAGGCCGGAGAACGCGGCCACGCTGGTCTCAACCAATCCGGAGAAGGCGTCGTCGCGCAGCTACATCTGCAGCCACATGGGCACCATGGGCTCGACCTCGGCCGCCTCCTCGCAGGTGATGGGCGGCGGCGGCATCAGGCCGAACATGGGCATCGCGCTGGAGACGCCGCCTTTGCCGGACGACGTCGAGGTGACCGGGCCGCTTGCCGCCACGATCTGGGTGTCGAGCGAAACGGAGGACATGGACCTGTTCCTCACGCTGCGCAATTTCGACGCCGACGGCAACGAGGTGATGGAGACCGGCCAGCAGGGCGCGCCGGTGCCGGTGGCGAAAGGCTGGCTGCGCGTGTCGCACCGCGAGCTCGACCCCGCGCTCACGCGGCCCTACCGGCCCTATCACAAGCACACGCGGCGGCTTTATCTAAAGCCGGGCGAGATCGTGAAGGTGGAGGTCGAGATCTGGCCGACCTCGATGGTGTTCAAGAAGGGCCACCGCATCCGGCTCGACGTGCAGCCGCGCGACGGCACAGGCAGCGCCGGCTACATGCATTATCACGCCGACTACAACACCGGGAAAAACACGATCCATGCGGGCGGGGAGTTCGAGTCGTATTTGTTGTTGCCGGTGATTCCGAAGTAGCGCGCTTCGTCGCTTCACCTCTCCCATAGGGAGAGGTCGGCGCACGAAGTGTGCGATCAGGCAACCTTCTTCAATGGCCGGATGTGGCTCACGTCGACCTTGCGTTGCGCCTGCCACGTATCATAGGCCGCCTGCATCCTCACCCAAATCCCCGGATCGTCGCCGAACAACCGGCCCAGCAACACGGCGACCTCAGGCGTCACGGGCTTCTTCTCAGCCATGATCGCATGAAGGTGCTGGCGGGAAATACCGAGCAAGCCGGCAATCTCGCGCACCGACCGGCCGACGGCGGGAATGATGTCCTCGCGCAGCAACGCACCCGGATGCGTCGGACAGCGGTTAGGATTGCGCTTGGCAGCATAGGCCATGCCAGTCTCCTTCAGTGATCCCTAGTGATACTGCTCAAGGTCAACCTCAAAGGCGTGACCGTCGACAAACTCGAATGTGATGCACCACGGCCCATTCACATGGACCGTATAGCGCGTCGGCTTGAAACCTCTCAGCGCATGGAACTGCGCGCCCGCAAAGTCCATGTCCTGTGGGCGCGCGGCCTGATCCAGACGGTCCAGCAAGCGCAGGATGCGGCCTTGCAGGCGCTGGTCGATCCGCCGCGCCCGGCCCTCGCTCCACAGATCAGCCAGGGCTTTATGCTTGAACGTCTTTATCACGTTGGGAATGTAATCTAAACGGCGACACGTGTCAACTAATAGGAGACAGCCGCCCGTGTATGAGAAATCCCCGGCAACGGCCGGATCCAGCTCTCAGCCATTCAGCATTTCGCAGGGGGAAGGATGGAAGATCAAAACGCCTCTTCCGGCAATTCCATCGTTGACGCCGCCCCCGCCTTGATGCGCGCGAGCCGCGTCGCGGTTTCCGGCAGCATGCGCTCCATGAAGAAGCGCGCCGTGACGAGCTTGGCCGAATAGCGCGGTGCCGAGCCGTTCGCCTTCGGCAGCTTCTCGATCGCGGCTTCGGCGATGCGGCACCACATGTAACCGAGCGCCACCAGGCCGAAGAGGTGCATGTAGTCGGTGGCGCCGGCGCCCGCGTTGTCGGGCTTGCCCATGGCGTTCTGCATGAACCACATCGAGGCTTCCTGCAGGTGCGCGAGCGACTGGCCGAGCGGCTTGAGATAGACGTTCATCGCGTCGCTGTCGGCGCGCTCCTTCAGATAGGTCTGCACCTCGTTGAAGAAGGCCATCAGCGCGCGGCCGCCGTCCTTGCCGAGCTTGCGCCCGACCAGGTCCATCGCCTGCACGCCGTTGGCGCCTTCGTAGATCTGCGCGATGCGCGCGTCGCGCACGAACTGCTCCATGCCGTGCTCGGCGATGTAGCCGTGGCCGCCGAACAATTGCTGCGCCGACACCGCGTTGGCGAAGCCGAGATCGGTGAGCACGCCCTTGATCACCGGCGTGAGCAGGCCCATGTGGTCGTCGGCGCTCATGCGCTCCTTCTCGTCCTCGGAGCGGTGCGAGACGTCTTCCTTCAGCGCGGTCCACATCACCAGCGCGCGCGCCGCCTCGTTGAAGGCGCGGATCGACATCAGCGTGCGGCGCACGTCCGGATGCACGATGATCGGGTCGGCCGCCTTGTCGGGATATTTCACGCCGGTGATGGCGCGGCCTTGCAGGCGCTCCTTGGCGTAGATCGCGGCGTTCTGGTAGGCGACCTCGGATTGCGCCAAGCCCTGCACGCCGACGCCGAGGCGGGCTTCGTTCATCATCGTGAACATGGCGGCGAGGCCGCGGTTCTCCTCGCCGATCAGCCAGCCGACCGCGCCGTCATAGTTCATGACGCAGGTGGCGTTGCCGTGGATGCCCATCTTCTCTTCGAGCGAGCCGCAGGAGACGCCGTTGCGTGCCCCAAGCGAGCCGTCGTCGCCGACCATGATCTTGGGCACCACGAACAGCGAGATGCCCTTGGTGCCGGCGGGCGCGCCTTCGATGCGCGCCAGCACCAGGTGGATGATGTTCTCGGCGAGATCGTGCTCGCCGGCCGAGATGAAGATCTTGGTGCCGCTGATCTTGTAGCTGCCGTCGGCCTGCTTCACGGCCTTCGCGCGCAAGAGCCCGAGGTCGGTGCCGCAATGCGGCTCGGTCAGGTTCATGGTGCCGGTCCATTCGCCGGCCACCATCTTGGGCAAATACTTTTTCTTCAATTCGGGCGAGGCGTGCATCAGCAGCGCGGCGATCGCGCCCTGCGTCAGGCCCGGATACATGGCGAAGGCCATGTTGGCCGAGCAGAGGAACTCGTTGACCATCACGGTCATGGTCGCCGGCAGGCCCTGGCCGCCGAATTCTTCCGGCGCCGAGATGCCGACCCAGCCGCCTTCCACGATCTGCCGGTAGGCGTCCTTGAAGCCGGTGGGCGTCTTGACGCTGCCGTCGGCTGCGCGCGTGCAGCCTTCCTTGTCGCCGACCCGGTTGAGCGGGGTGAGCACCTCTTCCGAGAGCTTGGCCGCTTCGCGCAAGACCGCCTCGATCACGTCGGGCGAGGCGTCGGCGAAGCCCGGCAGGTTGCCGTAGCGGTCGATGTGGAAGACGTCGTTGATGAGAAACAACGTATCGTCGACGGGCGCTTTGTAGGTCGGCATGATCCCTCCCCCGGGTCGCGCTGCGGGCGGGCCGCAGGCGATTAACAACTCGTTAACTAGCGATCGGTTGCGACCGAATTGCGAACGGCCGCGGCATTTCCCCGCCTGCATGATCGCGCATCCCGCTTACAGGCGCGTTAAGGCGGCGCGGGCGCGTTCCGGCGGAAAATCCCCGTCAAATTCGGCACTTCCGGCAAAACTTAACGGCTTGTTTACCGCGACGGGCAAAAAGTCAGTGCGTGGACTGAGGACCGCGCCCGTATCCACCTGCCTTTAACGTGTGCCGGTTCCACGAGGGTCGATTGCGGCTCTTCGCGCCTCCACCTCGAATGCGGGTGTGAGAATGAAACTTGGCGTGCCGTGGAGTGTCAAAGGCATCAGGCCTGAGGCCCGCGAGACCGCGCGCGAAGCTGCGCGCCGGTCCGGCATGTCGTTGGGCGACTGGCTCAACACCACGATTCTGCAGCAGGCGGCGCAGGGCGGCGTCCCGATCCACGACGACGACGATGACGACGAGGATTCCTACGGCGACGTCGCCAGCGTGCATCAGCGGCTCGACGACCTGTCGCGCCGCATCGAGCAGTTCTCGCGCACGGGCCCTGCCGCCTATGCCCCCAAGAGGGACAAGCGCGGCCGCAACGACAGCGACCAGCTCGCCGAGCTGATCGGCCGTCTCGACCGCCGCATCGACCAGTTCGTCAACACCGCGCGCATGATGCCGCAGGCGATGCCGGGCGCGGCCTATGCGCCGCAAGCGATGCAGCCGCCGACGATCGACCGCGCGGTGGCCGAGATCGCCGCGCGCCAGCGCGCGCTCGACGGCGGCGCGCCGC
>JALHRB010000003.1 GCA_022841665.1 Pseudolabrys sp. | reverse complement strand
GTGCCATTCGAGAGGAGCCTCAAACATGGACGACAAGACCAAAACCGCCGCCGGCCAATGCCCGATCGCGCACAAGGCTGCCAGGACCAATCGCGACTGGTGGCCGGACGCCCTCGACATCGAGATGCTCCATCGCAATTCCAGCCTGTCCGATCCGATGGGCAAGGAGTTCGACTACGCCAAGGAGTTCAAGACGCTTGACCTGAATGCCGTGATCAAGGACCTGACTGCGTTGATGACGGACTCGCAGGAATGGTGGCCAGCCGACTTCGGCCACTACGGCGGACTCATGGTCCGCATGGCGTGGCACTCGGCGGGCACCTATCGTATCACCGACGGCCGCGGCGGCGCCGGCGCCGGACAGCAGCGCTTCGCGCCGCTCAACTCCTGGCCGGACAACGCCAACCTCGACAAGGCACGCCGTCTGCTGTGGCCGATCAAGCAGAAATACGGCCGCAAGATTTCCTGGGCGGATCTGATGATCCTGGCCGGCAACGTCGCGCTCGAGTCGATGGGCTTCAAGACCTTCGGCTTCGCCGGCGGCCGCGCCGACGTCTGGGAGCCTGAAGAACTCTTCTGGGGCCCCGAAGGCACGTGGCTCGGCGATGAACGCTACAGCGGCGAGCGCCAGCTTTCAGAGCCGCTCGGCGCCGTGCAGATGGGCCTCATCTACGTCAACCCGGAAGGGCCGAACGGCAACCCAGATCCGATTGCGGCGGCCAAGGACATCCGCGAGACGTTCTTCCGCATGGCCATGAACGACGAAGAGACCGTTGCGCTGATCGCCGGCGGTCACACTTTCGGCAAGACCCACGGCGCCGGCGACCCGTCGCTGGTCGGACCCGATCCGGAAAGCGGCGCCCTCGAGGACCAGGGCCTCGGCTGGAAGAGCAAGTTCAACACCGGCATCGGCTGCGACACCATCACCGGCGGCCCGGAAGTCACCTGGACGCAAACGCCGACCAAGTGGAGCAACCTGTTCTTCAAGAACCTGTTCGAGAACGAATGGGAGCTCACCAAGAGCCCGGCGGGCGCCAAGCAGTGGGTGGCGAAGAATGCCGCAGCCGACGTGCCGGACGCCTTCGACAAGTCGAAGAAGCATCGGCCGACCATGCTCACCACCGACCTGTCGCTGCGCATGGATCCGGCCTACGAGAAAATTTCGCGGCGTTTCTATGAGAACCCGGACCAGTTTGCGGACGCGTTCGCCCGCGCCTGGTTCAAGCTCACGCATCGCGACATGGGCCCGCGCGCGCGCTACATCGGCCCGCTGGTGCCGAAGGAAGTGTTGATCTGGCAGGACCCGATCCCGGCGCCGACTCATCCGCCGCTCAGCGATTCCGACGTCGCTGCGCTGAAGGCCAAAATCCTCGCCTCGGGCCTGTCGGTGTCCGAACTGGTCTCCACTGCGTGGGCTTCCGCTTCGACCTACCGCGGCTCCGACAAGCGTGGCGGCGCCAACGGCGCGCGCATCCGCCTCGCGCCCCAGAAGGACTGGGACGTCAACCAGCCCGCGCAACTGGCGAAGGTTTTGCAAAAGCTGGAAGCGATCCAGAAGGAACACGGCAAGGTCTCGCTGGCCGACCTGATCGTTCTCGGCGGCTCCGCGGCGGTCGAAAAGGCCGCCAAGGACGCCGGCGTGGACGTGAAGGTGCCTTTCGCACCGGGCCGTGCGGATGCGACACAGGAACAGACCGACGTTCCCTCCTTCGCGCCGCTCGAACCGCGTGCGGACGCCTTTCGCAACTACATCAACCGCAACAAGCACCAGTTCATGAAGCCTGAGGAGGCAATGGTCGATCGGGCCGCGCTGCTGCGTCTGACGGGACCGGAGATGACCGTTCTCATCGGCGGCCTGCGCGTGCTCGGCGCCAACGCCGGAAACTCAAAGCACGGCGTCTTCACCAAGCAGCCGGAGAAGCTAACCAACGACTTCTTCGTCAACCTGCTCGACATGAGCACGGAGTGGCAGCCGCCGAACGCCGATGGCGTGTACGAAGGCCGCGACCGCAAGACGAAGGCCCCGAAATGGACGGCCACCAGCGTCGACCTGATCTTCGGCTCGCACTCGCAGCTCCGCGCTTTCGCGGAGGTCTATGCCTGCGCGGACTCGAAGGAGAAGTTCGTCAAGGACTTCGTGGCGGCCTGGACCAAGGTGATGAACGCGGACCGCTTCGATCTCGCCGGCGCGGGCACGGAGAAGGCGGCGTAAGCGTCACCGCAGCATGAAACGAAGACGGCCGGGGATTTCCCCGGCCGTTTTTTCGTCTTGTCATTCCGGGACGCGAGCGCGAGCGAGCGGGCCCGGAATCCATACGCCGCAGCCTTTGTGATTATGGATTCCGGGTTCGCGCCTTCGGCGCGCCCCGGAATGACAATCAGGTGTTGCCGCCGTCCACCGCGCCGCCGGCCGCCTTCAGCGCTTCCGGGTGCGGCATGGCGATGACGTTGTAGCCACTGTCGACGAAATGGATTTCGCCGGTAACGCCGGTCGAGAGGTCCGAGCACAAATAGAGCCCGGCGCCGCCCAGTTCTTCGAGCGTCACGCCGCGGCCGAGCGGCGAATATTTCTGCTGGAAGGCGAACATATAGCGCGCGTCGGTGATGCCGGCGCCGGCGAGCGTGCGGATCGGCCCGGCCGAGATCGCGTTGACGCGGATCTTCTGCTGGCCGAAATCGACCGCCAGATAGCGCACCGAGGCTTCCAGCGCCGCCTTCGCCACGCCCATCACGTTGTAGTTCGGCATGGCGCGATCGCCGCCGTTGTAGGTGAGCGTGATCATGGCGCCGCCGTTCGGCATCAGCGCTGCCGCGCGCTTGGCCGCCTCGGTGAAGGCGTAGCAGGAGATCACCAGCGTGCGGATGAAGTTCTCGCGCGTCGAATCGGCGTAGCGGCCCTTCAGTTCGCTCTTGTCGGAAAAGGCCACCGCGTGCACGAGGAAATCCATCGTGCCCCATTTCTGCTTGAGCGCGTCGAACACGGCATCGACCGAAGCGATGTCCTCGACGTCGCATGGCATGACAATGGAGGAGCCGGCCTGCTCGGCCAGCGGCTTCACGCGCTTGAGCAGCGCGTCGCCCTGGTAGGTGAAAGCGAGCTCGGCGCCGTGCGAAGCGAGCATCTGCGCGATGCCCCAGGCGATGGAGTGGTCGTTGGCCACCCCCATGATCAGACCGCGCTTGCCCTGCATCAGGGTGCCGCGCGGGGCGATTTTTTCACCGGGCATGAGCGTGGGCCTGCGCGTGGAAGGGAGAAAAACGAAAAACGATCATGCGTCGAGCCGCTTGAACACCACCGACGCGTTGGTGCCGCCGAAGCCGAACGAGTTCGACAGCACCGCGCCGATCTTCACGTTGTCGCGGCGCTCGCGCACGATCGGCATGTCCGCGAAGGCGGGATCGAGATTCTCGATGTTGGCGCTTTCACAGATGAAGCCGTTGTTCATCATCAGCAGCGAGTAGATCGCCTCCTGCACGCCGGCCGCGCCGAGCGAGTGGCCCGACAGCGACTTGGTCGCCGAGATGGGCGGGCACTTGGCCCCGAACACGGCGCGCAGCGCCTCGATCTCCTTCTGGTCGCCGACCGGCGTCGCCGTGGCGTGCGGGTTGATGTAGTCGATCGGCGCCTTGCAGGTCTCGACCGCCATCTTCATGCAGCGCTGCGCGCCCTCGCCCGACGGCGCCACCATGTCGTAGCCGTCGGAGGTCGCGCCGTAACCGGCAACCTCGGCGTAGATCTTGGCGCCGCGCGCCTTGGCATGCTCCAGTTCTTCCAGCACCAGCACGCCGGCGCCGCCGGCGATGACGAAGCCGTCGCGGTCCTTGTCATAGGCGCGCGAGGCCGTGGCCGGCGTGTCGTTGAACTTCGACGACATGGCGCCCATGGCGTCGAACAGGACCGACATGGTCCAGTCGAGATCCTCGCAACCGCCGGCGAAGATCATGTCCTGCTTGCCCCATTGGATCAGCTCGGCCGCGTTGCCGATGCAGTGATTGGATGTCGCGCAGGCCGACGAGATCGAATAGTTGACGCCCTTGATCTTGAACCAGGTAGCGAGCGTCGCCGACGCGGTCGACGACATCGCCTTCGGCACCGCGAAGGGGCCGACGCGCTTGGGGCCCTTCTCCTTGGTGGTGATGGCCGCCTCGACGATGGTGCGGGTGGACGGACCGCCCGAGCCCATCACGATGCCGGTGCGCTCGTTGGAGATGTCGTTTTCGTCGACGCCGGAATCGCGGATCGCCTGCTCCATGGCGACGTGGTTCCAGGCGGCGCCGCGGCCGAGAAACCGCATCGCGCGGCGATCGACGACTTCGGCCGGGTCGAGGCTGGGCGCGCCATGCACCTGGCAGCGGAACCCAAGCTCGGCATATTCGTTCGCGCGCACGATGCCGGACTTGGCCTCGTGCAAGCTCGCCAGAACTTCCTGCGTATTATTGCCGATGGACGAAACGATGCCCATTCCGGTGACGACGACCCGCCGCATAATCGAGATACCCTTGTTTCCGCCGGGATGGATGGCGTGTGGGCTTCAGATTGACCACTCGGGCCAATTCCGCAAGACCCCCGCCCTCATTCACTCAAGGCTCCGGCCGGTGGCCGGGCCGCTCACTCAGGCGCCGCTCGCCGCCATCCCCTCGTCCTGCTTGAACAGGCCGACTTTGAGGTCGCTGGCGCGGTAGATGACGGTGCCGTCGGCCGAGAGCCAGCCGTCGGCGATGCCGAGCACAAGCTTGGAGCGCATCACGCGCTTGAAGTCGACGCCGTAGACGACCTTCTTCACGCCCGGCAGCACCTGGCCGGAAAATTTCAGTTCGCCGAGACCGAGCGCGCGGCCCTTGCCCGGCGAGCCCAGCCAGCCGAGGAAGAACCCGACCATCTGCCAGAGCGCATCGAGGCCGAGGCAGCCCGGCATAACCGGGTCGCCCTTGAAGTGGCAGGCAAAGAACCAGAGGTCCGGCGTCACGTCGAGCTCGGCGCGCACCATGCCTTTGCCGTGCTCGCCGCCCTGCTCGGAAATCTCCGAAATGCGGTCGAACATCAGCATCGGCGGCAGCGGCAGTTGCGCGTTGCCGGGTCCGAACAGCTCGCCGCGCCCGCAGGCAAGAAGGTCTTCGTACCCGAAGCTGCTGCGGCGGCCGTCCATCGAAGTCATTTGCCCAGTTTGGGTCATTGGCTGGATTGTCATGCGCGAATTCGTAACACACCCGACCTAGCCGGCAAAGATGGCGAGAGCGCGGGAATCGGACCATTTTCCTGCGCAAAAGGCACGAAAATCAGTCCGCCACGCTGTTGCGAGGGAGTTGCATCTGGGTGGCAATCGCTATATGTTGCAAATGAAACAGTTTTGTACCGGCCCGGCCGGCTATGGTCCTTGGCCCAATTTGATCGTCATACAATGACCCAGACGCGCACGATGGTAATGCCGCAAGCTCCGCGCGAGATCGCCCCGCCGGCCGACCGGTCCGCGCTCACCGGCTGCCCGTGGCACGACGTGAAGTCCATGCTGCGCCAGGTGGGGCTGCGCCCGACGCGGCAGCGCATGGCGCTCGGCTGGATCCTGTTTGGCAAGGGCGACCGCCATCTCACCGCGGAAATGCTGTACGAGGAAGCCAGCCGCGCCAAGGTGCCGGTTTCGCTCGCGACCATCTACAACACGCTGCACCAGTTCACCGAGGTCGGCCTGCTGCGCCAGGTCCCGGTGGACGGCTCCAAGGCCTATTTCGACACCAACGCGTCGGACCATCACCACTTCTTCGTCGAGGGCGATGACGAGTTGCTCGACATCCCGGGCGCCACGGTGATCGTCGATAAGGCCCCCACCCCGCCAGAAGGCTACGAGATCGCGCGGGTGGATGTGGTCGTGCGCCTGCGCAAAAAGAGCTGACAATCGCGTTCTGAGGGCATCGAGGTGCCCTCTCCCCTTGTGGGAGAGGGCGCGCCGACACGCGCCGCGCCCCGGAATGACAGCTATTCCACCTTCTCGTTCGGATAGGCGCCCCAAAGGCGTTCCTGGCGGATCCAGCCGCTGAAATTCTTGCCCGTGAACTGGCACCAGGCGCCGTCGCAGGCTTTCAGCGTGCCGAGCACGCCCGACTGCAGCTTCGCCACAACGGCGGATTCGATGTCGGCGCTCTCATAGAGCGGCACCAGCTCGGCATTGATCTGCGGCACCACCACCGCGCTGCGCCGGCCCGACAGCAACGAGTGATAGACCCAGCCCTCGGCCCCTTCCCAGTCGCGGATGCGCCGCCAGTTCTCGAACTCCGCGGTGATCTCCACCGGCATGCCGGCGCGGGTATAGACCCAGCGCACCTCCTGATCCTTGTTCGGGCCGGAGCGCACATTGACCCGGTCGGACTTCAGGCTGACGAAGCGGGGGATGGGCAGGCCGCTGACCGCGCCGGTCGGCACGTCGTTGGCGGCCCCGGCCGGCGCCGCCGGGAGAGTCAGAATCGCGGCGGCCAGCAATGCGGGCCCAAGGCTCCGAAACGCGGCCCGAAAGCTTTGTCTTGTCACGACCATCTGCTAGGAAAAGAACGGATTTTCGGTGTCTGCACGTGCGCCGGCCGCAGTGTGGGCGAGTACGGTTAAAGAGGGCTGAACGGCATGCCGAAGGGCAAAAAGCCCCTGGTCATCGTCACCCGCAAGCTGCCCGACAATGTCGAGCTGCGGATGCGGGAACTTTTCGACGCGCGGCTCAACGCCGACGACAAGCCCATGACGCAGGCGCAGCTCGCCGAGGCGGTGAAGACCGCCGACGTGCTGGTGCCGACGGTGACCGACGAAATCGACACCGCGGTGCTCAGCAAGGCGGGCGAGCAGCTCAAGCTGATCGCCAATTTCGGCAACGGCGTCGACAACATCGACGTCGTCACTGCCGTCCAGCGCGGTATCACGGTGACCAACACGCCGGGTGTGCTCACCGAGGACACCGCCGACATGACCATGGCGCTGATCCTGGCGGTGCCGCGGCGGCTGGTGGAAGGCTCGCAAGTGCTCACCTCCGAGAAGGACTGGGTGGGCTGGTCGCCGACCTGGATGCTCGGCCACCGCATCTGGGGCAAGCGCCTGGGCATCATCGGCATGGGCCGCATCGGCCAGGCGGTGGCGCGCCGCGCGCGCGCCTTCGGTCTGCAGATCCACTATCACAACCGCCGCAAGGTCGCGCCCAAGATCGAGGAAGAGCTGGACGCCACCTATTGGGAGAGCCTCGACCAGATGCTCGCCCGCATGGACATCGTGTCGGTGAACTGTCCGCACACGCCGGCGACCTATCATTTGTTGTCGGCGCGGCGGCTGAAGCTGCTGCGGCCGGAGAGCTACATCGTCAACACCGCGCGCGGCGAGGTGATCGACGAGAACGCGCTCACGCGCCTGATCGACGCGGGCGACATCGCCGGCGCCGGCCTCGACGTGTTCGAGCACGAGCCGGCGGTCAATCCGAAGCTGGTGAAACTCGCGCGCGCCGGCAAGGTGGTGCTGCTGCCGCACATGGGCTCGGCCACCTTGGAAGGCCGCGTCGACATGGGCGAGAAGGTCATCATCAACATCAAGACCTTCATGGACGGGCACCGGCCGCCGGATCGGGTCTTGCCGAGCATGCTGTGATTTGAGTCGCTTATTCCGGGAGCCCGGCCATCCGCAGACCCTCTTGATACCTGGCGAGGTCCTCCCGTCGGTGAAGCGGGATCTGATCCGCAAGATTGGAGATGCGCAACGCGGGGTCGAGTTGGCGCAACCGCGCCATCGCCCTCCGAGCTTCCTCTAGCCGGCCGGCAAATGCGCTGCTTGCTGCCGCGATTCGATGCGTCGTCATGAAGTCCGGCTGCTCGCGCAAAGCTTTTTGCGCCCACATTGACGCCTCGTCATAGCGACCGGCGAACAGACAGGCATGGGCGCAGCCGGTTTGCATGGCAAAGGTCAGTGGATCAAGCGGACTGAGACGCATGGCTTTTGATAAATGTTCAATCGCCAATTCCGGCTCGCCAACAAAAATCCGCACGAACCCGCTAAGATACCAAGCCACGGCAACGTTCGGATTCAGGGCTATCGCTCGGTCTAAGAAAATCACTCCGGTGTCGAGCTCACCGGCCACAAAAGCGAGCGCATGTCCGCCTCTGGCAAGCGTGGCCGCATCATCCTTACCCAGCGTTACGGCCTGCCTCGCCAGCCTTTCAGCTTCGGCGATTTCGCGCGAGCGGTCGACCATCCAGCCGTTCGCCTTGCGCCAGACATAACACCACGCGGCCACGCCGTAGGCCATGGCGAAGTTCTTGTCGAGTTCGATCGCCCTGGCAAATAAGAGCAATGCATCGCTGCTCGCTTTTGGATTGGAAGGGTTCTGATAGATCGTCGCCAGGCCGCGCAGGTAATGATCGTAGGCGTCGAGACTCTCAGTCGGCTTGTGCCGGGCACGTTCGATCTCGGCTTGCTCCAGCTTCGGGGCGATTGCCGCGACGACGCTCGCGGCTACCCTGTCCTGCAAATCGAAAATATCCTCAAGTGCGCTGTCGAATCGATCCGCCCAAAGATGTGCGCCAGCGGTGGCATCAATCAGTTGAGCCGTTATGCGCACCCGATCCCCGGATTTACGCACGCCGCCCTCCAACACATAGCGCACACCCAGCTCACGGCCGACCTGCTTCACATCTACCGCCTTGCCTTTGTAGGTGAAGCTTGAGCTGCGTGCGATCACGAAAAGCGAGCGCATTCGCGACAACGCGGTGATGATGTCGTCAACGATTCCATCGGCGAAATATTCCTGTTCCGGGTCACCGCTCATATTCTGAAATGGCAGGACGGCGATCGACGGCATGTGCGGAAGGGGAAGCGTCGGTTGCGATTGCACCGCCGTGGACGCGATCGAGGATCGAGCTTCAACAACGACAGCCGGCCCGATATACCGATAGCCGCGACGCGGCAACGTCTCGATCCAGCCCTCACCACCTGTTTCTTCCCCAAAAATCCGGCGCAGCGTAGCGATTTGGACGGTCAAATTGTTTTCCTCAACGGTAACGCCGGGCCACGCAGCTTCAATCAGCATATCTTTGGAAACCGGCGTCCCCGCTCGCTCCACAAGCACCTGAAGCAACGCGACAGCGCGCGCGCCAAGTGCGACAGGCTCGGCGCCGCGAAATAGCATTCCGGCCTCCCCGTCGAGGCGGAATGGACCAAGGTCATAGGTCCTAGCCATTGTTCAATTAAACCCGAATTCAGAAACATTTTCGAACTTTTTAGGACCGACTTCACGATTTCCGGCCCGCACCGGTCCAGGATCACGTCGTTCGCGCCTTTCAATACAAATTGCCAAAGCCAGGAGGATACAAATGCAACTCTTTAATTCGCAGCCGACCTATCCAGCCCCGCAGGTCAAGACTTTCGAAATCATCGCGCGCCATTTCTTGGCGATTATCCCCCTCGCCCTAGATCGACTCGACCACGGCACTCCGTCAGTAGAATCGCCTTTCAAAGGGCGCGCCTGGTCCGACTCGGCCGAGCGCGAGTTAAACGACGGTATGGCCAATTACCGCCCCGGCCGCTCCTAATGTCGAGCGACCCTCATTCGTGCCCCGACAAATCCACGATCGTCGGCGTCTCACCGCTCAGCGGATTGTTCGGGTCCCACGCATAGTGCAGCGTCTCGAAGCGCATCGAGCGCGCGTCGACCATCAGCAGGCGGCCGACCAGCCCCTCGCCGAAGCCGACGATCTCGCGGATCACTTCCAGCGCCATCATCGAACCGAGCACGCCCGGCAGCGCGCCGACGATGCCGGCTTCGGCGCAGGCGGGCACGGTGCCGGCCGGCGGCGGCTCGGGGAAGAGACAGCGGTAGCTCGGGTTGGGCTTGCCGTCGGCGCGCGTCTCGTGCGCGCGGATCGAGGTGAGCGAGCCGTCGAAGGTGCCGACCGCGGCGGTCACCAGCGGCTTCTTCGCGAAGTAGCACGCATCGGACACGAGATAGCGGGTGGCGAAATTGTCGGAGCCGTCGGCGACGATGTCGTATTTGGAAATCAGGTCGAGCGCGTTCTCCGCCGTCAGCCGCGCCATGTGCGTCTCGACGGCGACATGCGGATTGAGCCGCGCGATCACCTCTTCGGCGCGGTCGACCTTGCGGCTGCCAACGTCTTCGGTGCCGAAGATCACCTGCCGTTGCAGGTTCGACAGCGACACCGTGTCGTCGTCGATCACGCCGATGGCGCCGACGCCGGCGGCGGCGAGATAAAGCAGCACCGGCGCCCCCAGGCCGCCGGCGCCGACGACGAGCACGCGCGCGGCCTTCAGCTTGGCCTGGCCCGGGCCGCCCACCTCGCGCAACACGATGTGGCGCGCATAACGTTCCAGTTCCGACTTATCCAGCATGCGGCTAAGCCTATGATAGCCAAAGGCTTTCCGCTAGGTGCTTTCGGGCGCCGAGGCCTCCGCCGTGCTTGCGCCACCACCTCCATGGGCTAAGGTGCCCATCAAAGATGGTTAAGGTGGCGTAAAGAACCATGCGTTGCGGTCTGCCGTTGACGATGTTTGCGCTGTTGCTGGGCGCTGCGTCCGCGCACGCGCAGGGAAATATGCCGACCTATCCGGTCGAGGATCAGCAGCCCGTGGCGGCCCAGCCCGCCAAGCCCACCCGTGCGCCGGTCAAGCAAGCCGCCCCGGCAACACCCGTCGCGCCGATACCGGCGCCGCGCCCGGCCGCCGCGACGCCCGCCACGCCCGAACCGGCCAAGCCGCAGCAGGCGAAGGCCGAACCGCCGAAGATCGAGCCGCCGAAGAGCCAGCCAGCCAACCTCGCCGCGATCAAATCCGACGCGGTGCCGCCGTCGTCCGGCGTGTTCGCCGGCGTGTCCTTCGGCGAGCGGCTGAAGATCCAGTCGGCGCTGCTGTGGGCGGGCGACTACACCGGCGCGGTCAACGGTGAGGACCCGATGCTCACCGCCATCAAGAATTTCCAGAAGCGCAGCAAGACCAAGGTCACCGGCGTGCTGACGGCGGAGGAGCGCGCGCGGCTCGTTGCCGCCAATTCCGACCGCGAGCAGGAATTCGGCTGGAATGTGGTGCTCGACCCGGCCACCGGCATTCGCATCGGCCTGCCGGCCAAGATGGTGCCCTATGCGCGCGAGGCCGCGCGCGGCACGCGCTGGTCGTCGAAGCACGGCGAGGTGCAGGTCGAGACCTTCCGCATCAAGGAGCCCGCACTCAAGCTGTCCGAGCTGTTCGAGCGCGAGAAGAAGGAGCCCGCCACGCGCAAGGTCGAATACAGCGCGCTGCGCGACGACGGCATGATCGTCAGCGGCATGCAGGGGCTCAAGCGCTTCTCGGTGCGCGCCAAGGTCCGCGACGGCGAGGTGCGCGGCTTCACGATGCTCTACGACCAGGCGATGGAAGGCATCGTCGCGCCGGTGATGGTGGCGATGGCAAGCGCCTTCACGCCCTTCCCCGAGCGCACCGCGCCCTTCGCGGCGCTGTCGAAGTCGGTCGAATACGGCAACGGCATCGTGGTGAGCGCGCGCGGCCACATCGTCACCGACCGCAAGCTCGCCGAAGGCTGCCAGGTGATCCTCGCCGCCGGGTTGGGCGACGCCGACCGCATCGCCGACGACAAGGAGAAAGGGCTGGCGCTGCTGCGCGTCTATGGCCCGCGCAAGGTGACGCCGCTGGCGCTGCCGGCAGATAGCGCGAGGCCGAGCGACCTGACCTTGATCGGCATTCCCGATCCCAAGGAGCAGGACGCGCCGAGGAAGCTCACCGAGATCAAGGCGCGGCTGGCCGAAGCCAATGCAATCGAATTGCGCCAGCCGGTGCCGATGGCGGGCTTTTCCGGCGCCGCCGCGCTCGATGCGCAGGGCCGCTTCGTCGGCATGACGGAGATGCGCAACGCGGTGCTCGCCAGTCTCGAGCCGACCTTGCCGCCGGTGCGGCTGGTGCCGGCCGCCGCCATCCGCGACTTCCTCGCCGCGCACCGCATCGAGGCGCCGCAAGCGCCGGCCGCCGACGCCAGAGCGGCGCTGGTGCGGATTATTTGTGTGAGGAAGTAGAACCTGTCCCGGGCGCAGCGCAGCACGTAGCGAAGCGGAGTGGTGCGCTGCAGAACCGGGACCGTAACAAGCACGGCAGCCAGCTATGCGCCCTTGCTACGTCTATATTCTGGCAAACCGGCGCTACGGCGTGCTCTACGTTGGCATGACCAACAATCTCGTCCGCCGGACGTTTGAACACCAGAACCGTTTTTTATCCGGTTTCTCGTCAGCCTACGGCGTGACGCGTCTAGTTCACGTCGAAGAATTTCCATCCGCTTTGGAAGCTCGCGCCCGAGAGCGGAGCTTGAAACGGTGGCGGCGCGCCTGGAAACTCAAGCTTATCGACGATTTCAACCCGACGTGGCGTGATCTCGCTGAAGAATTAGCCGCATAGGTTTCGTGCCTGTAAGGCCCCGGATCTGCGGTGCACCGCCGCGCTTCGCTTGCGCTGCACCGCGTCCGGGGCAGGAGTCACTTGTTCTTCCACTCCGCCTTGCGCTTCTCGACGAAGGCTTTCATGCCTTCCTTCTGATCGTCCGTCGCGAATAGTGCATGGAAGATGCGGCGCTCGAAGCGCACGCCTTCCGCCAGCGACGACTCGAAGGCGGCGTTGACCGCCTCCTTGGCCGCCAGCACCGAAGGCAGCGACATGGTCGCGATGGTGTCGGCCGCCTTCATCGCCTCGTCCATCAGGCTGGCCGCCGGCACCACGCGCGCCACCAGCCCGGAGCGCTCGGCCTCGGCGGCGTCCATCATGCGGCCGGTGAGAATCAGGTCCATCGCCTTGGCCTTGCCGACGGCGCGGGTGAGCCGCTGCGTGCCGCCGATGCCGGGGATGACGCCGAGCTTGATCTCCGGCTGGCCGAATTTGGCGGTGTCGGCGGCGATGATGATGTCGCATTGCATCGCCAGCTCGCAGCCGCCGCCGAGCGCGAAGCCGGCGACCGCCGCCACCACCGGCTTGCGCGTGCGCGCGGCGCGGTCCCACTCGGCGGCGAAGTTGCCGAGGTAGGTTTCGATGAAGGTCTTGTCGGCCATCTCCTTGATGTCGGCGCCGGCGGCGAAGGCCTTCTCGTTGCCGGTGATCAAGAGGCAGCCGATCGTGTCGTCGGCTTCGAAGGCGTCGATCGCCTGGATGAGTTCGCCGATCAGCGCCCTGTTGAGCGCGTTCAGCGCCTGCGGCCGGTTGAGCCTGATGACGCCGACGCGGCCTTTGGTTTCGACGATGATGTTCTCGTAAGCCATGCGTTCTCTCCCTGGGCCTTCCTATTTTTGGCACGACGGACAATAAAAGGTCGAGCGCCCGGTCTGCACGATGCGCTTCACCGTGCCCTTGCAGTGCGGGCAGGGCTGGCCCTCGCGGTCATAGACCTGGAAGTTGTGCTGGAAGTCGCCGAGCGAGCCGTCGGCGCGGCGGTGGTCGCGCAGCGACGAGCCGCCGGCCTTGATGGCGTCGTTGAGCACCAGTTTGATCGCCTCGACCAGCGCAACCGCGCGCTCGTTCGGCCTGCCGTTGCGGTCGGCAATCGTCGAGGCTTGCCGCTTGGGAGAAAGCCGCGCGCGGTAGAGCGCCTCGCAGACATAGATGTTGCCGAGGCCCGCGACCACGCGCTGGTCGCTGAGCGCCGCCTTCAGCGAGGTCTTCTTGGCCGTACAGGCTCGCGCCAGCATGGCGGCGTCGAATTCGTTGCCCAGCGGCTCCGGCCCGAGCGCGCGCAGCAGCGGCTCCTGCTCGAGCTTCCCGCGCGGCACCAGCTTCATCGAACCGAAGCGGCGCGGGTCGTTGAAGGTCACCGTGGCGCCGTTCGACATGTGAAACACGACATGGTCGTGCGCGGTGCTCTTGGATTTCTCGTGGTAGTAGACGCCGGGCTTGGCATCCTTGCCGACGCGGAACGAACCCGACATGCCGAGATGCATGATCAGCACGTCGCCGGAGGACAGGTCGGCGAGGAGGTATTTCGCCCGCCGGCCGAGGCCCTCCACGGTCTTGCCCTTCAGCCGTTTCTCGAAGTCCTTGGCGATGGGCCAGCGCAGGCCGCGGTGGCGCACCTCGACATTTTCAATGCGCGCGCCCTCCATCGCCGGGGCCAGGCCCCGGCGCACGGTCTCGACTTCAGGCAGTTCGGGCATGGTTAACCCCTGTCGTCATTCCGGGACGTGAGCGAAGCTCGCGGACCCGGAATCCAGATGCGAGCACTGACCATTCGTCCGGATTCCGGGTTCGCGGCCTTCGGCCGCGCCCCGGAATGACAAGACAGTCACACATAGCGCCCCGTAGGCTCCCGCGCTATGGTCCTGCCCGCAAAGGACTATTCCCATGGCCGGCCGCCGCGACGAGACCCATTTCGGCTACGACACCATCCCGCTGGACGAAAAGCAGGGGCGGGTGGACGACGTGTTCCATTCGGTCGCGCGCCGCTACGACCTGATGAACGACCTGATGTCGGCCGGGCTGCACCGGCCCTGGAAGGACGCGCTGGTGACGGCGGTGAACCCGCCCAAGAGCGGGCGGGACTTCCGCCTGCTTGACCTCGCCGGCGGCACCGGCGACGTCGCTTTTCGTGTGGTCGACGCGGGCGGGTCCGGCACGCGCGTGACCGTCTGCGACATCAACGCCGAGATGCTGGCGGTCGGCCGCGAGCGCGCGGCGCAGCGCGGCTACGACGCGGCTGTCACCTTCGAGCAGGGCAACGCCGAGGAGCTGCCTTATCCCGACCGCAGCTTCGACTGCGTCACCATCGCCTTCGGCATCCGCAACGTGCCGCGCATCGAGCGCGCGCTCGCCGAGGCCTATCGTGTGCTGCGCATCGGCGGCCGCTTCCTGTGTCTGGAATTCTCCTCGGTAGACGTGCCCGGGCTGGACGCGCTCTACGAGCTCTATTCATTCCAGGTGATCCCGCGCGTCGGCCAAGCTGTGACCGGCGACCGCGAGGCTTACCAGTACCTGGTCGAGTCGATCCGCAAGTTTCCCAAGCCGAAGGCTTTCGCGCAGATGATCGAGGCGGCCGGCTTCCGCCGCGTCGCGTTCACGCCGATGACCGGCGGCGTGGTGGCGCTGCATTCGGGCTGGAAATTGTGATGACTGGCACCTGCACTGACACGCGCGCTTACACTCGCACGCACACCCGCAAACCTCCTGCCCCGGATGCGGTGCAGCGCGCAGCGGAGCGAAGCGGTGCGCCGCTGATCCGGGGCCCAGCTTCCTCGGGCCGGAACATATCCAATTGGGTCCCGGGTCTGCAGCGCATCACTTCGTGCTGCGCTGCGCCCGGGACACGCACCCTGTGATCTCCGCCCTCTCCCACCTCCTCCGCCTGTCCCGCGCGGGCTTCGTGTTCGCGCGCGAGGGCGTGTTTGCGCTGGTCGATACGCGGCCCCTGCCGGTGCCGGCGCGCACAGCGATCGCGCTGGCGCGGCTGATCGAGCGCCCGAGCGCCAAGGACGGCAGCAGCCGGCTCGCCGCCGCGCTCAGCCGTCTGGGCCCTACTTACGTCAAGCTCGGCCAATTCCTCGCCACGCGCCCCGACGTGGTCGGCACGGCCATCGCGCGCAACCTGGAAAGCCTGCAGGACAAGATGCCGCCCTTCCCGCAGGCCGAAGCGGAAGCGACCGTCGTCGCCGCGCTCGGCAAGCCGGTGGCCGAGGCCTATGCGAGCCTCGGCCCCCCGGTCGCCGCCGCTTCCATCGCGCAGGTGCACCGCGCCGAAATCGACACGGAGAGCGGCCGCAAGCCGGTGGCGGTGAAGATCCTGCGCCCCGGCATCGAGCGCCGCTTCAAAGTCGACCTCGACGCCTTCTTCTTTGCCGCGCGGCGCGCGGAAGCGGCCTCGCTGGAAGCGCAGCGGCTGCGCCTGATCGAAGTCGTCAACACACTGGCACGCTCGGTTGCGCTGGAAATGGATTTCCGCCTGGAGGCGGCGGCGCTGTCCGAGATGGCGGAGAATACGCGCGAGGACCCGGACTTCCGCGTGCCCACGATCGACTGGGACCGCACCGCGCGCGAGGTGCTGACGCTGGAGTGGATCGACGGCACGCGGCTCAACGACCGCGCCACGCTCGAGGCCAAGGGCTTCGACCTGCCCGCGCTCGGCCGCAACGTGATCCAGAGCTTCCTGCGGCATGCCCTACGAGATGGCTTCTTCCACGCCGACATGCATCCCGGCAATCTGTTCGTCGACGACGACGGCAAACTGGTGGCGGTCGACTTCGGCATCATGGGGCGGCTCGGGCCCAAGGAACGCCGCTTCCTGGCCGAAATCCTGTTCGGCTTCATCACCCGCAACTATCACCGCGTTGCCCAAGTCCACTTCGATGCCGGCTACGTGCCGCGCCATCATTCGGTGGAAGCCTTCGCGCAGGCGATCCGCGCCATCGGCGAGCCGATCCATAACCGCACCGCCGAAGACATTTCGATGGCCAAGCTGCTGACGCTGCTGTTCGAGGTCACCGGCCTGTTCGACATGCGCACGCGGCCCGAGCTGATCCTGCTGCAAAAGACCATGGTGGTGGTGGAAGGCGTGGCGCGCGCCTTCGATCCGAAACTCGACATGTGGGCGACCGCCGACCCGGTGGTGCGCGAATGGATCGCGCGCAATCTCGGGCCGGTCGGCAAGCTGGAGGGCGCGGTCGAGGGCGCCGGCGAGATCGGCCGCTTCATCGGCCAAGTGCCTTCGCTGCTCACGCGCGCCGGCACGCTGCTCGACCAGCTCGACGACATCACGCGCGACGGGCTGGTGTTGTCGCCGGAAACAGTGGAGGCCATCGGCCGGGCCGAGCAGCGCCGCAACCGCTGGACCGCGGCCGCGCTATGGACGATCGCCGCGCTGCTCTTGTGGATCGGCTGGATGCTGGTGTCGGGCTAAGCACTCGGGCGAATGCTGTGAATTGCCCGTCACCCTGAAACGCGCGCCGCGTCAGCGGCGAGCCACGAAGGGTCTGGGCGCAAATTGCTCGCCACAGATCCTTCGAGGCCCACGCGCCGACGCGCACGGGAGATGACCACGACACCCAACGGCTGTTCGGGCCGTGACCGAGGGCGGCGCAGTCCAAATGATTGCATTGATTGCATCGCCATCATTCATGTGCTAAGTCTTTCTTCGCACGAGGTTTCCCATGGCGTCGCTGACCGTTCGCCAGCTCGACGAGAAGCTGAAAAAGCTGCTGCGCCTGCGCGCGGCGCGGCACGGGCGCTCGATGGAGGACGAGGTCCGCACCATCCTGCGCGCGGCCGCCGACGAGGCCGGGCGCGAGGCGCTGGAGACGTTCCAGCCGCCATCCAAAACCCCCGCGCGCGCCGCCGCGCCCGTTACCCGCCGCGTCCTCGTCGTCATCGGCGGCGGCATCGCGGCCTATAAATCGCTCGACCTGATCCGCCGGCTGAAAGAGCGCGGCATCGCCGTGCGCTGCGTCCTCACCAAGGCGGCCGAGCAATTCGTTACGCCGCTATCGGCCGGCGCCATCGTCGGCGAGCGCGCCTTCACCGACCTGTTCGACCGCGACAGCGAGTTCGACGTCGGCCACATCCGGCTTGCGCGCGAGGCCGACCTGATCGTGGTGGCGCCCGCCACCGCCGACCTGATGGCCAAGATCGCCGGCGGCCATGCGGACGACCTCGCCACCGCCGTGTTGCTGGCGACCGGCGCAAAGGTTCTGCTCGCGCCGGCGATGAACCCGCACATGTGGGCGAACAAGGCGACGCAGCGCAATGCCGCGCAGCTGGCCGCCGACGGCTTCGCGTTCGTCGGGCCGAACGAAGGCGAGATGGCGGAAGCGGGCGAGCGCGGGCTCGGCCGCATGGCGGAGCCGCTCGAAATCGCCGCCGCGGCGGACAAGTGGCTGGCAAGCGCCGGGGCGCAACCGCTTAAGGGCCGGCGCGTGCTGGTGACCTCCGGACCGACGCACGAGCCGATCGACCCGGTGCGCTACATCGCCAACCGCTCCTCCGGCAAGCAGGGCCACGCCATCGCCGCCGCCGCCGCGCGCGCCGGCGCCGATGTCACCCTGGTCAGCGGGCCGGTGAACATTCCCGATCCGCCGGGCGCGACCGTCGTGCATGTCGAAAGCGCGCGCGACATGCTGCGCGCGGTGGAGCGCGCCATGCCCGTGGATGTGGCGATTTTCGCCGCCGCCGTGGCCGACTGGCGCGTCGACGCGGCCGGCGGCCAGAAGATCAAGAAGAAGCCCGGCCAGGCGGCGCCGGCCCTGGCGCTGGTCGAGAATCCCGACATTCTCGCCACCGTCGCGCACCGCAAATCGCAGCGGCCCAAGCTCGTCATCGGCTTTGCCGCCGAGACCGAGAATGTCGTCGCGCATGCCAAGGACAAGCTTGCGCGCAAAGGCTGCGACTGGATTTTGGCCAACGACGTGTCGCCGGAAACTGGCATCATGGGCGGCGACCGCAACACCATCCAGCTCGTGCGCGCGTCCGGCGTCGAGCCTTGGCCGCCGCAATCGAAAGACGACGTCGCGGCGACGCTGGTCGCGCGCATCGCCGAGGAACTCGAGGAGAAGAAAGCGTGAGCACGATCGAAGTCCGCATCGCGCGCCTGCCGCATGGCGAAGATCTGCCGCTGCCGTCCTATCAGAGCGCAAACGCCGCCGGCGCCGATCTCGTCGCGGCGGTGCCGG
The DNA here is from genome assembly GCA_022841665.1 of Pseudolabrys sp. Lineage (GTDB taxonomy): Bacteria > Pseudomonadota > Alphaproteobacteria > Rhizobiales > Xanthobacteraceae > Pseudolabrys. Next base: position 196,784 of record JALHRB010000003.1, on the reverse strand, counting down.
CGGATGCGCCGCTCAGCATCGCGCCCGGCGAACGCGCGTTGGTGCCGACCGGGATTGCTATCGCGCTGCCGGAAGGCTTCGAGGCGCAGGTGCGGCCGCGCTCCGGCCTCGCCGTCAAGCACGGTCTCACCGTGCTCAATGCGCCGGGCACGATCGATGCGGACTACCGCGGCGAGGTGCAAGTGCTGCTGATCAACCACGGCCGCGAGCCGGTCGCCGTCACGCGCGGCATGCGCATCGCCCAGCTCGTCGTCGCGCCGGTTTCGCGCGCCGATTTCCACGCCGTGCCGGCGCTCGACCGCACCAGTCGCGGGGCCGGCGGATTCGGCTCTACCGGAAGTTGAAACTAAAAATCGTCGTTTTCGGCTAGACGGCTGCCGGACCGTAACGTATTACCACTCCCGTTTTTCGTTACATGTGCGACCGGTGCCGAAGCATGCCGCTGGTGTCTCGCAAGGCCATCCTTGCCATTGCTGCCGTGATCGACGTCGCCATCAACGCCCGCAGCCGGCCGGTGTCGGCGAAGGCGCTTGCCGCGCGTCACAAGCTTCCGCCGCGCCACCTGGAGCCGGTCCTGCAGGCGCTGGTGCGCGACGGCATCCTCAAGGGCATCCGCGGGCCGCACGGCGGCTATGAAGTCGCGCGCGACTTCAGCCTCATCACGGCCGAAGACATCCTGCGGGCGGCTGGCACCGCGGAGGAAAGCGACGAGCCGCCGCTGCCCGCGTCCGATCTGGTCAACGGCGTGGTGCGGCCGGCACTGGTGGAAGCCGAGCGGGTCTTTTCCGCGGCGCTCGGCCGCATCACCGTCGAAGACATGGCCAAGCGGGCACAGACGCTGAAATAGCGCGGCGCGCCGGCATGCTTCGCCTCCCGTTCACGGTCTGGACTCTTACGGCACGATTCCCCTTGGGGGTAAAGTCCAACGATTCGCGCAGCGGTGTGGCGGACACCGCGGCGCATCCTTGGGGCATGCCTGAATGCCGGAGACAGTCCGGACGGCGAACGAGAGGCTGCGTTCTCGTCCGTGGCGAGGCGGATTCCTCGCCGCCTTCGTAACCGGAAATCATATCGCGCTTAGCCCGGCTTATGCCGACACCGGCTCGGGCGCAGGTGTGTTGCAGGCGGCCGCCGGCGCGCTGGCTGCTATCGGCCGGCCGGAAGTCGCCGCCCTGACCCTGACCTTCGGCCTGCTCTGCTTTGCGGTGCTTGCCACCATCGTGCTGTTGCGCACGCGCAAGGCGGCGAGCCGCATCGAAACCGTCTCGCGCGACGAGGTCATGGCGCTGCATGCCGAGATCGACCGGCTGAAGGCATTGCTGGTGGCGCAGCCCCAGGTGCTGGTCGCCTGGGCAGCGGCCAGCGACGCGCCGGAGATTCTCGGCGACACCTCGCTGATCGCGCCCGGCGGCGTGCCGGAGCGCGTGCTTGCGTTCGGCACCTGGCTGGAGCCGACGGCGGCGCAGCGCATGGAGCGCGCGGTCGAGACCTTGCGCGGCGAGGGCCGCGGCTTCGAGATGAACCTCACCAGCCGCTCCGGCCGCCCGCTCGAGGCGGAAGGCCGCGCCGTCGGCGGCAGCGCGATCCTGCGCCTGCGCGACGTCGGCGGCATCGAGCGCGAATTGATCGATCTCGCCGCCACCCATGACAAGCTCCTGAACGACGTCGAGATCATGAAGGGTCTGCTCGATTCGCTGCCCGCGCCGGTGTGGGCGCGCGACCAGCACGGCCAGCTCATCTTCGTGAATTCGGCTTACGCGCGCGCCGTCGAGGCCAAGGACGCCACCGACGCTGTGGCGCGCGACGTCGAGCTGCTCGACCGCACCGGCCGCGACGAGCTGGCCCGCGCGCGCGCGGCGGGCGAAGCCTTTTCCGGCCGGCTGCCCGCGGTCGCCGCCGGCGAACGGCGCATCTTCGACGTGGTCGACGCGCCGAGCGGCGCCGGTAGCGCCGGCATGGCAATCGACCGCACCGAAGCCGAGGCCATGCGCGGCGAGCTCGCCCGCATGATCGAGGCGCACCGCCGCGTGCTCGACCAGCTCGCCACCGGCGTCGCCATCTTCAACGTCGACCGCAAGCTCACTTTCTACAACACGGCCTTCCGCGCGCTGTTCGAACTCAATGCCGGCTTCCTCGACCAGACGCCGACCGACTCCGCCGTGCTCGACACCCTGCGCGCCGACCGCAAGCTGCCCGAGCAGCAGGACTTCCGGCAGTGGAAGCAGCAGCTCTACGAAGCCTATCGCGCGGTCGAGCCGCAGGAACACATGTGGCACCTCCCGGACGGGCGCACCTTGCGCGTCGTCACCACGCCCAACCCGGAAGGCGGCGTCACTTACCTGTACGACGACGTCACCGAGCGTCTCGACATGCACCGCCGCTACGACGCGCTCATCAAGGTGCAAAGCGAGACGCTCGACCACTTGGCCGAGGCCGTCGCCGTGTTCGGCTCGGACGGCCGCGTGCGCCTGCACAATCCCGCGTTCCAGCGCATGTGGAAGCTCGCGCCGGAGGCGCTCGATTCCCACCCGCATGTCGAGGCGGTCACCGCCTGGTGCCAGGCGCAGCACGACGACAACGCGGTGTGGCGCAACCTGCGCGGCGCCATCACCGCCATCGAGGGTCGCGAGCCGATCGTCGCGCGCATCGAGCGCCGCGACGGCATGATGATCGACATGACCGCCATGCCGCTGCCGGACGGCGCGACGCTGGTCACCTTCCAGGACGTCACCGACACGGTCAACGTCGAGCGCGCGCTGCGCGAGCGCAACGAGGCGCTGGAAGCCGCCGACGGCATCAAGATCGAGTTCGTGCACCATGTGTCGTACGAACTGCGCTCGCCGTTGACCAACATCATCGGCTTCGCCAATTTGCTGGGCGACCCGACCTTCGGCCCGCTCACCGACAAGCAGCACGAATACCTCGGCTACATCACCGCCTCGACCAACGCGCTGCTGGCGATCATCAACAACATCCTCGACCTCGCCACCATCGACGCCGGCGCCATGACGCTCAATCTGTCCGAGGTCGACATCCGCGCCAGCATGGAGGCGGCGGCCGAAGGCGTGCAGGACCGGCTGGTAAAGAGCAACATCACGCTCGACATCCGCGCCATGTCCGGCATCGGCAGCTTCACCGCCGACGAGCGGCGGCTGCGCCAGATTCTGTTCAATCTCTTGTCCAACGCGGTCGGCTTCTCGCCGGAAGGCGAGACCGTCTCGCTCGTCGCCGAACGCCAGCCCGACGCGGTGACGTTCACCGTCACCGACCGCGGCCCCGGCATCCCGCCGGACGCGCAAACAAAGATCTTCGACTGGTTCGAAACCGACCCGCGCGGCTCGCAACACCGCGGCCCCGGCCTCGGCCTCTCGCTCGTGCGTTCCTTCGTCGAACTGCACGGCGGCGCGGTGAGCGTCGAATCCACCCTCGGCGTCGGCACCACGGTCACCTGCATCTTCCCGACCGCGCAGGAAGCCAAGCAGACCGCGGCCTAAAATCGAGGCGCGCACGAAAAAGCCTCCGCGGCGAACCGCGGAGGCTTTTCGCCGTTTACCGGACTTAGCGGTAGATGCGGCGGCTGTCGCGCGCGCTCACGCGCCGCGGCATGTCGCCGACATACTGTCCGTTCATGCAAGCGCCGCGGTTGGCGCCGAACACCGCATGGAAGCCGCGGCAGGGCTGCACGGCGGCGTCGATCAGCGCGATCGTGCCGACGCCGGCGACACCGCCGGTCGCGGCCGCACCCGCGGCCGTCGCCGGCAACGCGCTCACGGCGGCGCTGCTGCCGAACCAGCCGTGATAAAGTCCGACGCCGACTACGGTGCCGACCGCCGCGCCGGTGACGACCGGGGCCGCCGGATAATAAGCGTTGTCGTAGGCGTCCTGCGCCAGCGCCGGCGTGGCCAGCATGGCGGCAGCGAGGGGAAGTGCATAAACCAATTTGCGCATATTGTGACTCCTGTTTTGCATCGCGTGTTGGACTCAATCGCCCATGCCTTGCAACGTCGCGTGCGATGCAGCGTTCCTGCGCTCGTGCGTGAAAACACTTTCCCGATGTAAACCGTGGCTTCGATGTGGCGCGCAGCGGCAATCGCGACGCCGCCGCGGATTAAGCGTGGCGGCGGCATGGCAAACGGAACGCGTCGCGCACGCGGTACCTCAGTGCTGGGCAGGCGCCGCAGGCGCTTTGCGCCCGTTTTGGTTGCGGAATAAAGAGCTTTTGGACGTGCGCGCCGATGCGCTAAAATCCGCGGCAAAGCCGATCGGTCTTGGGGGCCCGCACAATGGAAGCGCTTCGTTCATTCCCGCTCAACGCCTGGTACGTCGCCGCCTGGTCGCATGAGGTCGGTAAGAAGGAGCCGCTCGCGCGCACGGTGTGCGGCAAGCGCATGGTGCTCTGGCGCAAGTCGGACAATTCGGTCGCCGCGCTGGAAGACGTCTGCTGGCACCGGCTGGCGCCGCTGTCGCTCGGTTGGCTGGAGAAGGACAACGTCGTGTGCAGCTATCACGGCCTCGCTTTCGACGGCAAAGGCCGGTGCACGCACATGCCCTCGCAGGACAAGCTCAACCCGAACGCCAAGGTGCACGCCTATCCGGTGCTGGAGAAATTCCGTTACGTCTGGGTGTGGCCGGGCGACCCGGCGCTCGCCGATCCTGCGCTCGTGCCCGACATGCACTGGAACGACGATCCCGAATGGGCGGGCGACGGCAAAACCTTGTTCGCCAAGTGCAACTACCGCCTGTTCGTCGACAACCTGATGGACCTCACGCACGAGTCTTTCGTGCATTCGACCAGCATCGGCAACAAGCACGTCGCCGAGCAGCCGATGACGACGACGCATTCGGGCCGCACCGTCACCTCGACGCGCTGGATGCTCGACATCGACGCGCCGCCGTTCTGGCGCATGCAGCTCGACAAACCCGGCAATGTCGACCGCTGGCAGATCATCCGCTTCGAAGCGCCCTGCACCATCGTGCTTGACGTCGGCGTCGCGCTCGCCGGCACCGGCGCACCGCAAGGCGACCGCTCGCAGGGCGTCAACGGCCGCGTGCTCAACACCATCACGCCGGAGACCGAAACCACCTGCATGTATTTCTGGTCGATGCTGCGCAACTACCGCCTGCGCGACCAGACTTTGACCACCCAGCTGCGCGAGGCCAACGCCAATATCTTCCTCGAGGACCAGGTGATCGTGGAAGCGCAGCAGCGCGCCATCCTGGAAAATCCGCAAATGCCGCTGCGCAATCTCAATATCGACGCCGGGTCCATGCGCGCGCGTCATATCGTTGACGAGATGATCGCAGCCGAAACGCGCACCGCCGCGGCCTGAGCCGGGGCGCTCGATGGTAAGCTTTGCGGCCGGCGACGCCCGCCCATTCGCGCCCATGGCTTCCCCTTGGCGCTGAACTGATCTAAGGCATCGCCGCCGAGGACATGCACATGGCTCGACGGAAGATACTCATTGCCGGCGCGGGGCTGGGCGGTCTCGCGGCCGCCTCCTTCCTGATGAAGGAGGGGCACGAGGTCGAGGTCTACGAGCAGGCGCCGCAGCTCGAGGAAGTCGGCGCCGGCATCCAGATCAGCGCCAATGCGATGCACGCGCTGCGCACCCTCGGCCTCGAAGGGGCCATCACCAAGGCCGGCGTGCGGCCCGGCGCCTATGTGTTCCGGCTGCACGATACCGGCGAGGTGATCCAGCGCTTTTCGCTGTCGGAAGAGCATGAGCGGTTGCACGGCGCGCCCTATACCCAACTCCACCGCGCCGATTTTCACGAGATCCTGGCGGCACGGGCACGCGCCTTCCGGCCCGACGTGGTCCGCCTCAATAAGCGCGTCACCGACTTCACCCAGACCGCGGATGGCGTGACGCTGAATTTCGCCGACGGCTCATCGGCGCAGGGCGACCTGCTGATCGGCGCCGATGGGCTCAAGTCGGTCGTGCGCAAGCAGATCGTCGGCGAGACGCCGGCGACCTATACGGGCGACGCCGCCTGGCGCATCACCGTGCCGATCGAGCGGCTGCCCAAAAACTTCCTCGAGCCGGTGATGTCGGTGTTCATGGGCCCCGGCGGCCACGTCGTCATGTATTACCTGCGCGCCGGCGCGATGCTGAACTTCGTCGGCATCATCGAGACTGATGACGTGCGCGACGAATCCTGGACCGTGAAGATGCCGTGGGAGCGGCTCAAGGCCGACTTCGCCGGCTGGCACGAAGCGATCCAGACCGTCATCGACGCCGCCGACAAGGACAAATGCTATCGCTGGTCGCTGCATAACCGGCCACCGATCAGGAACTGGAGCACGGCGCGCGCGACCCTGCTTGGCGACGCCGCGCATCCGACCCTGCCTTATCTTGCGCAGGGCGCGGTGATGGCGATCGAGGACGGCGCGGTGCTGGCGCGCGCGCTGGCCATGGAAAGCGATATCCCCGCCGCGCTGCAGCTTTATCAGCGCAACCGCATCGACCGCACCGCGCGCATCGTGCTGCAGTCGACCGACAACCGCCGCCTCTTCCACCTGCGCTCGGAAGCCGAAATTCGCGCCGAATTCGCACGCCGCGACGAGGGCAAGGACCGCAACAAGTGGCTCTATTCGTATAATCCGATCACGGTCGAGCTGCGCTGAGCGGCATCCTCGGCTGGCCGGGCCACCCCGCTTCCGTTTATAAGGTTTCGGCCTTGAACGGATGATTCGATGTTTCCCACCGCTTCCGGCGGCTTCAGCTTCACGGTGGCGCTCGAGAACGAGCAGGCCACCCACCGCCTGATGGAGGACGTCGCCGCGCTGGTCGAGGCCGGCGACCTGATCACGCTGTCGGGCGACCTGGGGGCCGGCAAGACCACCTTCGCCCGCGCGCTGATCCGGCATCTGGCCGGCGACGACACCGTCGAGGTGCCGAGCCCGACCTTCACGCTAATGCAGACCTACACGCTGCCGCGCTTCACGCTCATCCATGCCGACCTCTACCGGCTGTCGAACCCCTCCGAGCTTTACGAGCTCGGCTTCGAGGAGTTCGGCGACGGCGCGGTAACCCTGCTCGAATGGCCCGACCGCGCCGCCGGCCAGCTGCCGCCGGACCGGCTCGACATCGCCTTCACGCTGGCGCCGCAGCAGGGCCCCGACTTCCGCAACGCCCGCATCACAGGCTACGGCACCTTCGCCGCCAAGGCCGAGCGCATCGGCGCCATCCGCCGCTTCCTCGACCGCTCGGGCTTCGGCGCCGCCGAGCGCCGGCGCATCCAGGGCGACGCCTCCACCCGCTCCTACGAGCGGCTGACGCTGGAAGGCGGCAGCTACATCCTGATGAACTCGCCGAAGCGGCCGGACGGGCCGCCGGTGCGCGACGGCAAGCCCTACAGCGCCATCGCGCATCTGGCCGAGAACGTGACGCCGTTCATCGCCATGGCGCGCGCGCTCGCCGAGCGCGGCCTATCGGCGCCGCGCATCTTCGCCGCCGACCGCGCCGCCGGGCTGCTCGTTCTGGAGGACCTCGGCAACGAGCTGGTGGTCGGCGGCGAGCCGCCGGCGCCGATCGAGTCGCGCTACGAGGTCGCGGTCGACCTGCTGGCGGCGCTGCACCGACAGACGCTGCCCAACATCCTGCCGGTCGAGGAAAACGTCGACTACCGCGTGCCGCGCTACGACATGGGCGCGATGCTCATCGAGGTGGAACTCCTGCCCGACTGGTTCCTGCCGAAGTTCGGCGCGTCGATTTCGCACGCCGACCGCCTCGAGTACCTGACGCTCTGGCGCGATGCCTTGCAGCCCGCGCTCGACGCGCCGGCCACCTGGGTGCTGCGCGACTTCCATTCGCCCAACCTGCTGTGGCTGCCGGAGCGCGAAGGCGTCGCGCGCATCGGCCTGCTGGACTTCCAGGACGCCGTGATGGGCCCGGCCGCCTATGACGTGGCGTCGCTGTTGCAGGACGCGCGCGTCGACGTGCCGGAGCTGATGGAGATCGCGCTTTTGTCGCGCTATACGCGCGCGCGCCTCGGCGAGCCGGGTTTCGACGCGCCCGCCTTCGTGCGACTCTACGCCACCATGGCCGCGCAGCGCGCCTCCAAGATCCTCGGCATCTTCGCGCGCCTGGAGAAGCGCGATGGCAAGCCGCAATATTTGCGTCACATGCCGCGCGTATGGGCCTATCTGCAGCGCTCGCTCGCGCATCCCGCGCTCGGCCCGCTGAAGGCGTGGTACGGCGCCAATGTCCCCACCTTGAAATCCTGAACGCGCCCAGCATGAGCAAGCCCACGCATTCGACTCCCCGCCGCGCCATGGTGCTCGCCGCCGGCCTCGGCGTGCGCATGCGGCCGCTCACCGACGCCATGCCGAAGCCGCTGGTGCCGGTCGCAGGCAAGCCGCTCATCGATCACGTGCTCGACCGCCTGGCCGACGCGCATGTCGCGCACGCCGTGGTCAACGTGCATTACCTGGCCGACATGCTGGTTCAGCACCTCGCCTCGCGCACGCAGCCACGTATCGTCATCTCCGACGAACGCGGCCTGCTGCTCGGCACCGGCGGCGGCATCGTGCGCGCGCTGCCGCATCTCGGCCACGCGCCCTTTCTGCTCATCAACAGCGACACCATCTGGATCGACGGCCCGCAGCCCAACCTCTCCCGCCTGGCGCAAGCTTTCGACCCCGCCACTATGGACGCGCTGCTGCTGCTGGCGCCGACCACCGGCAGCATCGGCTATGCCGGCCGCGGCGACTTCCTGATGCAGAACGACGGCCGTCTGGTCCGCCGCGGCGAGCGCGAGGTGGCGCCTTACGTCTATGCCGGCGCGGCGATCCTGTCGCACGCGCTGTTCGCGGACGCGCCGCAAGGCGAGTTCGCGCTCACCGACCTGTTCGACCGCGCCACGGCGCAGGGCCGCCTGCATGGCCTGCGGCTGGAAGGCCTGTGGATGCACGTCGGCACGCCCGACGCCGTCGCCGCCGCCGAAGCCGCCATCAAGGCCAGCGCGCGGTAGCAGCGCAGCATATTTTTGCCGTCATGCCCCGCGAAAGCGGGGCATCCAGTAAACACCTCCGCTAAGATGCGGCTCTGAGCTCGAAGCGAATCGTCGTGAGTACTGGATCGCCCGGTCAAGCCGGGCGATGACACTCGAACAACATGCCGGTCACGCCCCGCGTCTTCACCATCCCCGCCTCGGCGCCGTTCTTGGCGGTGCTGATCGACGCGCTGCGCGCGGGGCAACTCGTGCCCGGCTTTCCGGCGGGCGACGACCCGCTCGCGCTCGCTTCCGCCACGCTCTATCTGCCGACGCGGCGCGCCTGCCGGCTGGCGCGCGAGGTGTTCCTCGACCGGCTCGACGGCGACGCCGCCATATTGCCGCGCATCGTGCCGCTCGGCGACATCGACGAGGATGAGATCGCCTTTGCGGAAGCGGCCAACGCCGCCGACGCCCTGGATTTCCCCGAAGCCATAAACCCGCTCGAGCGCCGCCTGCTGCTGGCCGAGCTGATCCTCCAATGGGCCAATTCGCCCGAGGTGCGCGGCGCGGAAGGCGCGGCGCTGATCGCCAACACGCCGTCCGCCGCGCTTGGGCTCGCCGACGACCTCGCCCGCCTGATGGACGACATGATCACGCGCCAGGTGCAGTGGGACAGGCTCGACACACTGGTGCCCGACGATCTCGATCCCTACTGGCAGCTTTCGCTGCGCTTCCTGAAGATCGCGCGCGAGACCTGGCCGGCCATCCGAACCGAGCGCGGCGCCATCGAGGCGGCGACGCGGCGCGACCTGCTGATCGAAGCCGAAGCCAAACGCCTCGCCGGCAGCGACGCGCCGGTGATCGCCGCCGGCTCGACCGGCTCGATGCCGGCGACCGCCAAGCTGCTCGCCACCATCGCCACGCTGCCGCACGGCGCCGTGGTGCTGCCCGGCCTCGACACCGACATCGACGAGCCCTCCTGGCAGCGCATCGCCGGCGACGACGGCGACAAAACGCATGACGGCGCGCCCGCCGCCGGCCACGCGCAATATGCGATGCACGCGCTGTTGGCGCGCATGGGCATTGCGCGCGCCGAGGTGCGCACGCTTAGCCCGCCCGAGGGGCATGGCCGCGAGCCGCTCGTCTCCGAAGCGCTGCGCCCGGCCGCCACCACCGAGCACTGGCAGGCGAGCCGCACGCGCGCCGGCTTCGCGCAGGCCGCCGAAGCCGCGCTCGCCTCCGTCAGCCTGATCGAGGCCGCCAATTCCGAAGAGGAGGCGCTCGCCATCGCTGTCGCGATCCGCCAGGGGCTCGAAACAAAAGACAAGCGCATCGCGCTGGTGACGCCCGACCGCGCGCTGGCGCGGCGCGTGGTCGCCGCGCTGGAGCGCTGGCATGTCGCGGTCGACGATTCCGGCGGCGACGCACTCACGGACACGCAGGCGGGGCGCCTTGCCCTTCTGGCCGCCGAAGCGGCGCTGAAAGGCCTCGCGCCGGTGACGCTGCTGGCGCTGCTCAAGCACCCTCTCTTGCGGCTCGGCGCGGCGGCCGGCGCGCATGGCGGCGCTATTGCCGCGCTGGAGCGCGCGCTGCTGCGCGGCCCGCGCCCCAAGCCCGGCACGCAGGCGCTCGGCCAAGCCCTCAGCCACTTCCGCGCGACACGCGATTCCCTGCACCGCAGCGACCCGCGCCGGCCGATCGCGGACCACGAAATCGAGGCCGCCGCCGGTCTCGTCGCCCACCTGGCCGCCGCGCTGGCGCCGCTCGAATCCCTGCCCCCCGGCGACGTCAAGCTTGCCGATCTGGCCCAGCGCCACCGCGCCGTCGTTTCAGCGCTCAGCGACGACGCCGCTTTCGCCGGCCACGATGGCAAGGCTTTGGCCGAGCAGCTCGATGCCTTGATGCAAAGCCCTTCCGCGCAAAGCCTCGCCATCGCGCGCGGCGACTACCCGGAAGTGTTCGCGGCGAGCGTCGGCGACCGCGTCGTGCGCCGGCCGGAGACGCGCGACGTGCGCGTGCACATCTACGGCCCGCTGGAAGCGCGCCTGCAGCGCATCGACCGCGTGGTCCTCGGCGGGCTCAACGAGGGCAGCTGGCCGCCGGAGACGCGCAGCGATCCCTGGCTCTCCCGCCCGATGCGGCGCGACCTCGGCCTCGATCCGCCCGAACGGCGCATCGGCCTGTCCGCGCACGACTTCGCGCAGGCGCTGGGGGCGCCCGAGGTCATCCTCGCACGCGCGCAAAAAGTCGCCGGCGCGCCCACCGTCACGTCACGCTTCGTGCAGCGCATCGCCGCGCTCGCTGGCGAGGCGCGCTGGCAGCAGGTCGCGGCGCGCGGCGAAGCCTACGTCGCGCTCGCGCGCGCGCTCGATCACCCCGCGCACGTCAAAGCCGCCGAGCGTCCCGCGCCGAAGCCTCCGCTCGAATCCCGGCCGACGAAGCTGTCGGTTACCGCCATCGAGGATTGGCTGCGCGACCCCTACACCATCTACGCCAAATACATCCTGCGCCTGGCGCCGCTCGACGCCGTCGACACGCCGCCCGGCGCGCGCGACCGCGGCACCGTCATCCACGGCGCCATCGGCGACTACACCAAAGAGTTCGCCAAAGCGCCGCCGGCCGACCCCCTGGCCGAATTGATAAGGCTCGGCGAGCAGCATTTCGCTCAACTTGCCGATTACCCGGAGGCGAAAGCCTTCTGGTGGCCGCGCTACGAACGCATCGCGCAGTGGTTTGCGCAGTGGGATGCCGGACGGCGCGGCGCGATCGCCACGCTGCACGCCGAGATCGGCGGCGCGCTCACTTTCAGCGACGGCAAGCGCGACTTCACCCTCACCGGCATCGCCGACCGCATCGAGAAGCGCGCCGACGGCACTTACGCCATCCTCGACTACAAGACCGGCTCGGCCCGCACCGAGCCGCAGGTGCGCACGGGCCTTGCCCCTCAGTTGACGCTGGAGGCGGCGATGCTGCGCGGCGGCGGCTTCAAGGGCATCGCGCCGGCCTCCGTGTCCGAGATCGCCTACGTGACGCTCAAGGGCGGCGAGCCGCCCGGCAAGGAGCAACGCATTACATTCAAGGACGGCACGCCCGACGCCCAGGCCGACAACGCGCTGGCGCGGCTCAAGGGCGTGGCGGCCTTGTTCGCCGACGAGAGCAAGCCCTACCTCTCGCTCGTGCACCCGATGTGGAAGACGCATTACGGCGACTACGACCACCTCGCGCGCGTGAAGGAATGGTCGCTCACCGGCGGCGTGGATGAGGACGTGCCATGAGCGCGCCGCGTCGCACAGACTCGTGTCCCGGGCGCAGCGCAGCGCGCCTTCGCGGTGCGCTGCAGAACCGGGACCGCCAAAATGCACGGCGTCGCTTGGTACGGTCCCGGTTCTGCGTCGCAGCATTGCATGCTGCGCCGCGCCCGGGACACGAGATCCTCCCATGAGCGCCGTGCGCACCATCCCGCCCGACGTGCTCAATGTGCAGGTCAGCGCCGCCGATCCGGATGTCTCGGCTTTCGTCTCCGCCAATGCCGGGTCCGGCAAGACGCACGTTCTGGCCCAGCGCGTGATCAATCTGCTGCTGCGCGGCTGCGATCCGGCCAAGATCCTCTGCATCACTTTCACCAAGGCAGCCGCCGCCAACATGGCCAACCGCGTGTTCGGCACGCTGGCCGAGTGGACGGCGCTCGACGACGACGCGCTCGACGAGCGCATCCGCCGCTCCACGGGCAAGGCGCCCGGCGCGAAGGATCGTGAGCGCGCGCGCCGGCTGTTCGCCTCCGCGCTGGAGACGCCGGGCGGCCTGAAGGTGCAGACCATCCACGCTTTCTGCACGCGGCTGCTGCATCAGTTCCCGTTCGAGGCCAACGTGGCCGCGCGCTTTACCGTGCTGGACGAGGCGACCACCCGGAAGCTGCTCGACGACCTCACGCTCGAGGTGCTGCTGGAAGCCTCGGCGCAGCGGCAAAGCGCGCTCGGCCGCGCGCTCGCCACGGCCATCGTCGCCGCCGCCGACCAGACCTTCAAGGAGGTGATCGGCGACGCCATCCGCGAGCGCGACGCGCTGGAAGCCTGGATCGCGCGCGCAGGCCACGTCGACGCGGCGATCGATGAACTGTCCGCAAGCTTCGGCGTCGCGCCGGACGATACGCTGGAGAGCGTCGAGGCCGACTATTTCTCCCATTCGCTGCTGCCGGCCGCCGAATGGCCGGCGCTGATCGAAGTGCTCGCCGCCGGCTCGGCCAACGACAAAAAGCAGATCGCCGCGCTGGAGGCCGCGCGGGCCGCCGCCGGTCGCGAGCGGATCGAACACTATCTGAAGGTGTTCTGCACCGCCGAGCTGGAGCCGCGCAAAAACATCGTCACCGGCAAAATCGCGGACGCGTATCCCGACTGGTTCGCGCGGCTGATGGACGAGCAAGCCCGCGTCTGCGCGCTGATCGCGCGCGAACGCGCGCTGCGCGCCCGCGAGCGCACGCGCGCCCTCGTCACCATCGCCTGGGAGGTCATCAAGCGCTACGGCAAGGAGAAAGAGCGGCGCGCTTTGCTCGACTACGACGACCTGATCGACAAGACGATTCACCTATTCGCGCGCTCGTCAGCCGCCTGGGTGCTGTACAAGCTCGACCTCGGCATCGACCACGTGCTGGTCGACGAGGCGCAGGACACCAGCCCCAAGCAATGGTCGATCATCACCACCATCGCCTCGGAATTCATGCCCGGCGGCGCGCGGCCGGACATCAAGCGCACGGTGTTCGCGGTCGGCGACGAGAAGCAGTCGATCTTCTCCTTTCAGGGCGCGGCGCCGCGCGCTTTCGACGAGATGCGCCGGCTGTTCGAGCGGCAATTCGACAAGCCGGAACTGGGCTGGCGCTATTTGCGCTTCCACCGCTCGTTCCGTTCCGGCGCGGCCGTGCTCGGCTCGGTCGATCAGGTGTTCAAGGCGCGCGAGGTCTACGAGAGCATCACCACCGACGTCGTCGGCGTTCCCGAGCACCAGGCCCTGCCCAACGCAGCGCCAGGGCTGGTCGAGCTGTGGCCGCTGATCGCGCCCGCCGGCAAGCGCGAGATCGAGGGCTGGGACGCGCCCTTCGACACCGAAAGCGAAGAGAGCCCGCGCGTGCTGCTCGCCCGCCGCATCGCCGCGCATGTCAGGAAGTGGACCGCCGAAGGGCTCAAGGCCGGCGAGGTCCTTGTCCTGGTGCGCCAGCGCGGGCCGCTGTTCGAGGCGATCATCCGCGCGCTCAAGAACGCCGGGCTGCCGGTGGCCGGCGCCGACCGCCTAGTGCTGACCGAGCACATCGCGGTGATGGACCTGATGGCGATGGCCGATTGCCTGCTGCTGCCCGACGACGACCTGGCGCTCGCGAGCGTGCTCAAGAGCCCGCTGTTCGGCTTGAGCGAAGACCAACTCTTCGCGCTCGCCTGGAACCGCAAGGGCCCGCTGCGCGCCGCCCTGCGCGGCAACAAGGACTTCGCCGCCGCCGACAGCGCGCTGGACGAGCTGGCGACGGCGGCCCGCACGCGCACGCCGTTCGGCTTCTTCGCGCACGTGCTGGGCGCGCGCGGCGGGCGGCGCAAGCTGCTCGCTCGCCTCGGGCCGGAAGCGAACGACGCGCTCGACGAGTTCCTTAACCTCGCGCTCGACTACGAGGCGCGCGAGACGCCGTCGCTGCACGGCTTCGTCGACTGGCTGCGCAAGGCGCAGAGCGAAGTGCGCCGCGACATGGAGATGGATCGCGACGAGGTGCGCGTGATGACCGTGCACGGCGCCAAGGGGCTGGAGGCCAACACCGTCGTCCTCGCCGACACCACCACCGATCCGAAAGGCGCGCATCCACCCAAGCTGCTGGCGCTCGGACAAGACGCGCTGGTCTGGAGCAAGCGCAAGCTGGACGACGTGGAGGCCATGTCGCTGGCGCGCCAGATCGCCGAGCGCGAAGCGCGCGACGAATACCGCCGGCTGCTTTACGTGGCGATGACGCGCGCGGCCGAGCGGCTCGTCGTCTGCGGCGCGCAAGGCGAAAAGAAAATACCGGACGGGTGCTGGTACCAGTTGGTAAGCGACGCCCTGGCCGCGCATTGCGTGGTCGAACCCGCCGAGGACGGCAACGGCGAGGTGCTGCGCTATCGCAAGGGCGAGCCCGCGCCGGTCAAAGCCGGCGAAATGGCCAAGCCCGCCGCAGTGCCGTCCCTGCAGCCGTGGCTGTTGCGCGACGCGCCGGTCGAGCAGCCGGCGATGCGCACCATCGCGCCGTCGAGCGTCGAGGAGGACGACGCGCGCCCGGCGCCGTCGGCCGGCGCGAGCGATGCGCTGCTGCGCGGGTCGCTGGTGCACCGGCTGATGCAGTCGCTGGCCGCGATCCCGACCGGGCGGCGCGCGCAGGCCGCCGCCGACTATCTTGCCCGCGCCGGGGCGAAACTGCCTGCCGAGGATCGCGCGACGATTGCCGAGCAAGTGCTGCTCGTGACCGAGGATCCGCGCTTCTACGAGTATTGCGGGCCCGCGAGCCGGGCCGAGGTTCCGATCGTCGGGCGGATCGAAATTGGCGGCCGCGCGCTGCGCGCCTCCGGCCAGATCGACCGTCTTACCGTCACCGAAGGCACGGTTTTCATTGCCGATTTCAAGACCAACCGGCCGGCGCCGCGGCGAATCGCCGACGTGCCGGCGGCTTATGTGCGCCAGCTCGCGCTTTACCGTGCCGTATTGCAAAAGCTGTATCCCGGGAAGGCCGTGCGCGCCGCGCTCATCTGGACGGAAGTCCCTGATTTGATGGAGCTTTCCGGAGAGGCGCTGGACCTATCCCTGACGCAAGTCACCCCCGCGTGACTGCGCCTTGACGCTGCCGGATCGCGTTCATAGGTTCGCCTTCTCCAATTTGGTGCCACGCGCGCCATCACGCACAACACGAGGTACCCCCATGGCCGTCGGCAAAGTGTCGGACGCAACCTTTGAAGCGGACGTCTTGAAGTCGGCCGAACCGGTCGTCGTGGACTTCTGGGCCGAATGGTGCGGCCCCTGCCGCATGATCGCGCCGGCGCTGGAAGAGATCGCCGGGGCGCTCGGCGACAAGGTCAAGATCGTCAAGCTCAACGTCGACGAGAACCCGAACACGGCCGCCAAGTACGGCATCATGTCGATCCCGACGCTGATGATGTTCAAGAACGGCGAGATCGCCTCGCGCCAGGTCGGCGCCGCGCCCAAGCAGAAGCTGCAGCAGTGGATCAGCTCCGGCGTCTGAGCACGCGCCAAATAGTTTCGTAAGCGGCCGGCCGAAAGCCGGCCGTTTTGCGTTAGGGAGGGGATGACCCTCGCCTTGCGCAGCCCCTTCCCGCCGATGGAAGCCCTTTCCGTGGACACGATCCCGGAGGGCAAACAGTGGCAATACGAGCCCAAGTGGGACGGCTTCCGCTGCCTCGCCTTCCGCGACGGAAGTAAGGTCGAGCTGCAATCGAAGTCCGGTCAGTCGCTCACGCGCTACTTTCCCGAGCTAGTCTCTGCGCTCGGCGCGCTGAAGGCCAAGCGCTTCGTGCTCGACGGCGAGATAGTGGTGCCGGAGGGCTGCGCCTTTTCTTTCGATGCCCTGCTGCAGCGCATCCATCCGGCGGCGAGCCGAGTGAGGAAGCTCTCACAGGAGACGCCGGCGCTGCTGATCGTGTTCGATCTGTTGCTTGACGAAAACGGCGCGGTACTCACCAAAGAGTTTCTGCCTCAGCGCCGCACACGGCTCGACGCCTTCGCCAGGAAATATCTGCGGGGCAACAAGATCGTTCGGCTGTCACCAGCGACCACGAAGCTGGCCGACGCCAATAAATGGCTCAAGCAGGTGGGCGCGACGCTCGACGGCATCATCGCCAAGCGCCGCGACGTTCGCTACGAGAGCGGCAACCGTCATGGCATGCAGAAGATCAAGAACTTCCGCACGGCCGACTGCGTGGTCGGCGGCTTTCGTTACAACGAAGGCAAGCGGGTTGTCGGCTCGCTGCTGCTCGGGCTCTACGATGAGGAAGGCCTGCTCGACCATGTCGGCTTCACGTCGTCGCTCAAGACCGAGGAAAAGAAGGTTCTTACCGAAAAACTGGAAAAGCTGATCGCGCCGCCCGGCTTCACCGGCGACAAGCCCGGCGGGCCGAGCCGCTGGTCGACCAAGCGTTCGGCGCAATGGCAGCCGCTCAAGCCCAAGCTCGTCGTCGAGGTCTGCTACGACCACTTCAGCGGCGGCCGCTTTCGCCACGGCACTCGGCTGCTGCGCTGGCGGCCCGACAAGGCGCCGCAGCAATGCACGATGGACCAGCTCGCGCAGAAAAAATCGGACCTGATGAAGCTCTTGAAGTAGCTACGCCGGCTCCGTGCCGTTCTCGCGCAGCACCTCGCCGGCCAGGTACAGCGAACCGGTAATCAAAATGCGCGGCGGCGGATCGAGCTCCAGCTTGCGCGCGGCCTCTAGCGCCTCGCGCAGATTGTCGCGGCTGGTGGCGGAGAGCCCGATGCCCCGTCCGCAATCGGCCACCTCTTCGGCGCTGAGGCCCTTCTCCGCGCCCGGCACCGGCACCGCGATCATGCGCCGCGCGAGCCCAGTGAAATTGGCGAGGAAGCCCGCGCAATCCTTGCTCGCCAGCATACCGACGATCAGCACCAGCGGACGCGACACGCGCTCCTCGAGATCGGCGAGCGCGGCGGCGACCGCACGGCCGCCGTCCGGATTGTGGCCGCCGTCGAGCCAGACTTCGCTGCCCGCAGGTGCCAAGTCGCACAACTGGCCCTGCGTGAGCCGGTGCAGCCGCGCCGGCCATTCCGCCTTCACCATCCCGGCCTCGAAGGCGGCGGGCGGAATTTTGAACCGGCTGGTTGCGCGCAGCGCCGCAATCGCCAGCCCGGCATTCTCGAACTGGTGGCGGCCGTAGAGCCTGGGCGCCGGCAGGTCGAGCAGGCCGTTCTCGTCCTGATAGACCAGGCGGCCGCGCTCTTCGGTGGCGGTGAAATCCTCGCCGGCGATTTTCAAGGGCGCATTCAGCCGCGCTGCCTGCCGCTCGATGACGGCGAGAGCGTCGCGCGCCTGCGCGGCGACGATCGCCGGCACGTTGCGCTTGAGGATGCCGGCCTTCTCGGCGGCGATCTTTTCCAGCGAGTCGCCGAGGAAATCGATGTGGTCGATGGAGACTCGGGTGATGATCGTCGCGAGCGGGTCGTCCACCACGTTGGTCGCGTCGAGCCGGCCGCCGAGGCCGACTTCCAGCAGCAGCACGTCGGCGGGATGACGCGCAAACAGCAGCATGCCGGCGGCGGTGGTGATCTCGAACACGGTGATGGCGTGGCCGTCATTGGCGCGCTCGCACTCTTCCATCACGGCGGCGAGCTTCGCGTCGCTCACCAATTCCCCAGCGAGGCGGAAGCGCTCGTTGAAGCGCACCAGATGCGGCGAGGTGTAGGCATGCACGCGCAGGCCCGCCGCCTCCAGGATGGCGCGCAGGAAGGCGACGGTGGAACCCTTGCCGTTTGTGCCGGCGACGTGGATCACCGGCGGCAGCCTCTTCTCGGGATTGCCGAGCGCGGCCAGCAGGCGCTGCACGCGATCGAGCGACAGATCGATGCGTTTGGGATGCAGCGCGGTCAGCCGCGCGAGGATGGAATCGACGGGGGTCATGTATGTTTGCCTGTCATGCCCGCGAAAGCGGGCATCCAGTAACCATTGGCATCGCGATCATAGGACACCGGGAGTACTGGATCATCCGCTTTCGCGGATGATGACGCTGTGCGTTAGTCAAGCGTGCGCGGGCACCGGCAATTGCTGCTGGGCTTCGGCGGCAGGCGCCTTGGTCAGCAGGCGGCAGAGTTCCGCCAGCGTCGCGCGCAGCTTGTGGCGATGCACGACCATATCGACCATGCCGTGCTCGGCCAGGTATTCGGCGCGCTGGAAGCCTTCCGGCAATTTCTCGCGGATGGTCTGCTCGATCACGCGCGGGCCGGCAAAGCCGATGAGCGCGCCCGGTTCCGCGATGTGCACGTCGCCGAGCATCGCGTAAGACGCGGTGACGCCGCCGGTGGTCGGGTTGGTGAGCACGACGATGTAGGGCTTCTTGGCCTCGCGCAGCATCTGCACGCCCACCGTGGTGCGCGGCAGCTGCATCAGCGACAGGATGCCTTCCTGCATGCGCGCGCCGCCGGAGGCCGCGAACATGATGAAGGGCGTCTGCCGCTTCACGGCCGTTTCCAGCCCAGTGATGACCGCCTCGCCGGCGGCCATGCCGAGCGAACCGCCCATGAAGTCGAAATCCTGCACGGCGACGGTGACCATCAGGCCGTCGAGCCGGCCGATGCCGACCTTCACCGCGTCCTGCAAGCCGGTCTTGGTGCGCGCGTCCTTGAGGCGGTCGGCGTAGCGGCGCTCGTCGCGGAACTTGAGCGGGTCGATCTGCACCTCGGGCAGCGCAATGTCCTCGAACTCGGCGTTGTCGAACAGGCTCTTCAGCCGCTGCGGCGCGCTGATACGCATGTGGTAGTTCGACGACGGGATGACGAACTGGTTGGCCTCGACGTCCTTGTAGAAGACGAGCTGGCCGGTCTCCGGGCACTTGATCCAGAGGTTTTCCGGCGTCTCGCGGCGCAGGAAGCTGCGAATCTTGGGCCGGACGACGTTGGAGATCCAGTTCATGGCAAACCTTCGTTCAGCAGGCGGACGCGCCGCCAAATCGGCTTCCGCTATAGCGCAGGAATCGGGCGGGATATAGCCAGCCGCCGCGCAAAATCCACCCGCGGCTGACGCCGCGCGGTCATAGTAGCGTTAATTTCATGTCCGCTTGCCGGGCCGCCCGCCGGCCTTGGCCGTGCGGCGGCCGATCTCGCGGGTCGACGGCATGCGCTTGTCGAGCACCTGCTCGTTGCGGGCGAGGTTCTCGATGATGGCGAGCAGCACCGACCGCGATACGGCGATGTCGCCCGGCTTCACGCCTTCGACCGCGATGCTGTTAACCTCCTCCGCCAGGGGCACCAGCCGGCGCTTCAGGGCGCGGCCCTTCGGCGTGAGGAAGACGTAGACCTTCTTGCGGTCGCTGCCGAGCTGGCGCCGCGTCACGTAACCGAGCTTTTCCATGGTCTTGAGCGCGGAGAACGTGGTCGGCTCCATGACGCCGGCCTGTTCGCTCAATTCGCGCTGAGTGATGCCGTCGCCCTCCCACAGGATGCGCAGGAAGGTCCAATGCCCGAAGGACACGCCGTGCTCGGCCAGCCGCACGCCGAGCGCGCGCACCAGCGCACGGGTGGCGTCCTTGACGAGATGGGCGAGACGGTCCTTCGGCACCGCTTCGCGCCAGTGCCGCAGGATGGTCTGCGTGCCGGAATTCTCGCTCATGGCAGGCCGACCTGATGATGCAGCGTAACGTCGGCGCCTTCGCGCGCGGAACGCAGCATGGCGAGGCAGACCTCCAGCGTGGCCATGGCCCAGGCGCCGTCATGCAAAGGCGGGCGTCCGTGCACCACCGCGGCGTAAAGCTCGTCGACGACTTCGGCGCGCGGCAGTGCCGGCGGCGCCAGCTGCTCCAGCCGTGCCGTGCCGTGCTGGTAGATCATCACGCCGTTCGGCAGCGGCCGCAGATCGGCCTTGTCGCAGCTCACGATCACCGGGCCGAAATGCTGGTGCTGCAGCGCCTGTTCGGCTGGCGGCCGGTAGTTCGCGCCGCCGTAGTTGCGCGCGTTCTTGAAGGCGGCTTCTTCGCCAGCGCCGGCGAAGGTTTGCGCCGCGCGCGCGGCAGGCGCTTTCGGCTGGCCCATCTCACCGATCCAGCCTTGCAATTCATCCGAGTCGAAATTTCCGTAGCCGCCATAGGCGAGCGAGGCGAAGGCGCCGGTCTCGAAGGTCAACAGCGCGGCGTAAGCGCCTTCGGTCGGCCGGCTTGCATCCCAGGCGCCGGTCGCCGCGCGCACGCTCTTGACGCGGCCGCCGCCGAGCAGGCGCACGACGTCGACCTGATGCGGCGCCTGGTTGAACAGCGCGCCGCCGCCTTGCGCGGTGTCGAGCTCCTCCGGCCGGCGCGGGCGATAGAGGTAGTCGGTGTAGTTCAGCGCCGCGATCATGCGCACCGCGCCGAAGTCGCCGCCGTCGATCAAGGCGCGCGTGCGCAGGATCGGCGCGTCGAAGGAATGACTGTGGCCGACAATGAGGTGAATGCCGGCCGCCCGCGCGGCCGCGATCATCGCGCGTGCGTCATCCAGCGTCAGCGCGATCGGTTTCTCGACCAGCACGTGTTTGCCGGCCTGCGCGGCGAGGCGCGTGTGGGCCGCATGATGTTGATGCGGCGTCGCAACATAAACCGCCTCCACCGCCGGGTCGGCGCAGAGTTCCGCCACCGTGGCATAGGTTTTCGCGCCAAAATCCGCCGCAAATCGCTCCCGCGCTTCGGCGCGCGGATCGGCCGCCGCCACCAGCGCCACGCGCGGATCGCGCGCGAGCGTCGGCAGCATAACGGTGAAGGCGCGGCCGAGGCCAGCGACGCCGAGACGCAGCTTGCGGTCTCCGTTCACGGGTCGATCCGGCTCGACAAGGGTGCCACCTTTCATTATTATAATCTTAGATATCTAAGATAAAGCCCGCGACCACCGCAACCGAAAAGCCGCGCGGGATGGGAGACGCCCATGACGCCAGAAGAAAACGACCTGATGTGCCGCGTCGAAGGCGACGCGCCGATGGGCCAGATCATGCGCCGGCACTGGATCGCGGCCTGCCTGTCCGAGGAAGTGGCCGAACCCGACGGCAAGCCGGTGCGCGTACGCCTCCTCGGCGAGAATCTGGTCGTCTTCCGCGACAGCAAAGGCCGTCTCGGCGTTCTCGACGAATATTGCTCGCACCGCCGCGCCTCGCTGGTGTTCGCCCGTAACGAGGAATGTGGGCTGCGCTGTCTCTACCACGGCTGGAAGTTCGACGTGGACGGCAATGTGGTGGACATGGCGTCCGAACCGGTCGGCAGCGTCGACCCAAGCCGCGTCAAGCAGAAGTCCTATCCGGCGCGCGAGGGCGGCGGCTTCGTGTGGACCTATATGGGCCCCCCAGAGGAGATGCGCGAATTCGAGCCGCCCGCTTTCGCGCCGACGCCGGATGCCCGCGTGAGCGCGACCAAAGTTCGCGTTAAGTGCAACTGGGCGCAGATTTTGGAAGGCCAGATCGACTCGGCGCATTCCTCCAGCCTGCATTCGTCCGACATGGTGCCGGCGCAGGTCGACGGCGCCAAGGCGACCGACGTCAACTGGCTGCGGCCCTCGACTGACAAGGCGCCGCGCTTCCAGATCGAGCGCACCAGCTACGGCTTCCGCTATGCGGCGATACGCAAGCCGATCCTGAATGAGGCGACGCACGACTACATCCGCACCACCGTCTACATCGCTCCGTTCACCGCGCTGATCCCGCCCAACAACGTGCACAACGTCGCGACGCTGCTGACGCCGGAGGACGACACCACCACGATGTTCTACTTCATCGCCTGGAACGGCGCCGACAAGCCGGGCATCGCGCCCGACGACTGGCGCAAGTTCAACGTGCTGCAATGGGGCGTCGACGTTGACGAGAACTTCAACGGTGTTCGCAACGCGGCTAACGCCTATCGGCAGGACCGCGCCGCGATGAAGGCCGGCAATTTCACCGGCATCGCGGGCATTCCCAACCAGGACATCGCCATGTGGGAGTCGATGGGTCCGATCGGCGACCGCAGCCAGGAACGCCTCGGCGCCAGCGACGTCGCGGTGGCGGCCTTCCGCCGCCTGATGCTGGAAGCGGCGCGCACCATGCGCGACAGCGGCAAGGCGATCGGCACCGGCGAGCCGCGCATCCCACATGCCTCGATCAGCTCGTTCGAAGGCGTCGTTCCGAAAACGACGAACTGGCGTAGCCTTGGCGGAGGAAGTGAAACCAAGCCGGAGCGTGCCGCCTAGCCGCGCTACCGCGCAATTAAAAAACCAACAGGGGAGGATGACATGAAGACAAAGATGATGGCGGGCGCGATCGCACTCGCTGCGCTTGTCGGCGCCGTGCATACGGCAGCCGCCGAGGACACGGTCAAGCTCGCGATCGGCCAGCGCGGCAACTGGGACACCTCGGTGTCCGAGATCGGCCAGCGCGCCGGCATATTCAAGAAGCACGGCCTCGTGCTCGATATGGTCTACACGCAGGGCGCCGGCGAGACGCAACAGGCGGTGATCTCCGGCAGCGTCGACATCGGCATCGCCGCCGGCGTGATGGGCGTGCTGAGCGCCTACTCCAAGGGCGCGCCGGTGCGCGTGATCTCGGCCGAAACCACCGGCGCCGGCGACCTGTATTGGTACGTGAAGGCGGATTCGCCGATCAAGTCGCTGAAGGACACCAACGGCAAGACGCTGGCCTACTCGACCAACGGCTCGTCGACCCACGGCGTCGTTTCCGCCTTCATCAAGGAAAATAATTTGACGGCGAAGCCGACCGCGATGGGCGGGCCGGCGGCCAACATCACGGCGGTCATGTCCGGCCAGATCGACGTCGGCTGGGCGGCGCCGCCGTTCGGGCTCGACCAGCTCGACGCCAAGCAGATCCGCATCATCGCCACCGGCAACGACGCCAAAGCCTTTCAAGGGCAGACGGTGCGTCTCAACATCGTCAATGCGAACTTTCTCAAGACGCGCAAGGACGTCGTCGACCGCTACATGAAAGCGTACCGCGAAACGGTCGACTTTATGTACAAGAACCCCAAAGGGCTCGAGATCTATTCCGAGTGGCTGAAGATCAGCCTGGAGAAGGCCAAGCGCACGCGCGACGACTTCTTCAAGCCGCCGGCGATCGAGCCGGACAAGATCGTCGGTCTCGAAACCATCGTGAAGGACGCGGTGGCGCTGAAGTTCACGACGACCGAACTGACCAAGGCGCAGCTCGACGACCTGATCCAGATTCCGCCGCGCTAAACGGCCGTTGCGTGGCGGCGGTTATTCCGCCGCCACGCGGCGGGCGGCACGCACGCCCTGCGCCAGTTGCGTGACCAGATCGGCCACCGCCTTCACCGTGCCGGCGGTGGCCTTGCCGTCCTTGTCCAGGCTCTTGCCCAGCACATCCACCAGCGCCGAGCCGACCACGACGCCGTCGGCCCCTTCGGCGATGGCGCGCGCCTGCTCGGCCGTGCGCACGCCGAAGCCGACCGCCACCGGCAGCTTGGTGTGGCGCTTGATGCGCGCCACCGCACCCGACACCTTCGCCGCGTCCGGCGCGGCCGCGCCGGTGATGCCGGTGATGGAGACGTAATAGACGAAACCGGACGTATTGGTGAGCACCACGGGCAGGCGCTTGTCGTCGGTGGTCGGCGTGGCGAGGCGGATGAAGTTGAGGCCCGCCTTGAGCGCCGGCAGGCACAGCTCCTCGTCTTCCTCCGGCGGCAGATCCACCACGATGAGGCCGTCGACGCCGGCGGCCTTGGCGTCGGCGAGGAACTTGGCGACGCCGTAGATGTAGATCGGATTGTAGTAGCCCATCAGCACGATCGGCGTTTCGCCGTCGTCCTTGCGGAAGTCGCGCACCATCGCCAGCGTCCTGGTCATGCGCGCGCCGCCTTTGAGCGCGCGCACACCGGACGCCTGGATCGACGGCCCGTCCGCCATCGGATCGGTGAACGGCATGCCGATTTCGATCACGTCGGCGCCGGCCTTCGGCAGCGCCCTGGCGATGGCGAGCGAGGTCTCGGTGTCGGGGTCGCCCGCCATGATGAAGGTCACCAGCGCGGCGCGGCCCTCTTGCTTGAGCGCGGCGAAGCGCTTTTCGATGCGGGTGGTCATTGTGCCCTCCGGTCATTCCGGGACGCGCCGAAGGCGCGGACCCGGAATCCAGACACAGCCACTGCATTCTTTTCTGGATTCCGGGTTCGCTCGCTCCGCTCGCGCCCCGGAATGACGAAAGAAACCGTGGTCATCGGCCTTTGCTTTCCAGGAAAGCTTCGATCGAGGCCAGATCCTTGTCGCCGCGGCCGGAGAGATTGACCACCATCAGGTGATCCTTCGGCTTTTGCGAGGCGATGTCCGGCACGCGCGCGAGCGCATGCGCCGCCTCCAGCGCCGGGATGATGCCTTCGAGCTTGCTGCAAAGCTGGAAGGCCGCCACCGCCTCGTCGTCGGTAGCCGACAGGAATTGCACGCGGCCCATGTCGTTGAGCCAGGCGTGCTCGGGGCCGATGCCGGGATAATCGAGACCGGCGGAGATCGAATGCGCCTCCGCGATCTGGCCGTCCGAATCCATCAAGAGATAGGTGCGGTTGCCGTGCAGCACGCCCGGACGGCCGCCGGCGACGGAGGCGGCGTGCAGTCCCGTGAGACCGTGGCCGGCCGCCTCGACGCCATAGATTTCAACCGACCGGTCGTCGAGGAAGGGATGGAAAAGCCCCATGGCGTTGGAGCCGCCGCCGATGCAGGCGATCAGCGAATCGGGCAGGCGGCCTTCCGCGGCTTGCATCTGCTCGCGCGTCTCGCGCCCGATGACACACTGGAAATCGCGCACCATGGCCGGATAAGGATGCGGGCCGGCCACCGTGCCGATGCAGTAGAAGGTGTCGGCGACGTTGGTGACCCAGTCGCGCAGCGCCTCGTTCATGGCGTCCTTGAGCGTCTTGGCGCCGGACTGAACCGGGCGCACCTCGGCGCCGAGGATCTTCATGCGCAGCACGTTCGGCTGCTGCCGCTCGACGTCGACCGCGCCCATGTAGACGATGCAGGGCAGTCCGAACTTGGCGCACAAGGTCGCGGTGGCGACGCCGTGCATGCCGGCGCCGGTCTCGGCGATGATGCGCTTCTTGCCCATGCGCAAGGCCAGCATGATCTGGCCGAGCACGTTGTTCACCTTGTGCGCGCCGGTGTGGTTGAGCTCCTCGCGCTTGAAGTAGATTTTCGCGCCGCCGCCCGAAAGGCCGGAGGCCGTCTTTCTGACATGCTCGGTCAGCCGCTCGGCGAAATAGAGCGGCGAGGGCCGCCCGACATAGTGGGCGAGATGGTGGTCCATCTCCTTCTGGAACGTCGGGTCGGCCTTGGCCTCGGCATAGGCTTTTTCGAGGTCGAGGATCAGCGGCATCAAAGTCTCGGCGACGAAGCGGCCGCCATAGATGCCGAAGTGCCCGCGCTCGTCCGGCCCGGTGCGGAAGGAATTGGGCTGCTGCTGCACGCTCATGCGTTCACCGCCTTCGAGCCGGTGAGCCCCGCGGCCGCCGCGCGCGCGGCGCGGATGAACTCGCGGATCTTGCCGGCGTCCTTCACGCCCGGCGCGCTTTCGACGCCGGAGGACACATCGACGCCGGGCGCGCGCGTGATGCGCAGCGCTTCCGCCACGTTCGACGCATCGAGCCCGCCCGACAGCATGAACGGCACGCCGGCGTCGATGCCCTTGAGCAGCGTCCAGTCGAACGGCTTGCCGAGGCCGCCCGGCCGCGTCGCGCCTTGCGGCGGGCGCGCGTCGAAGATCAGCCGGTCGGCCACGCGGGCAAATTGGCGGATCGGCGAGAGATCGCGGCGTTTGGCGATCGGCAACGCCTTCATCACCGGCAGGCCGAAGCGCGAGCGCACCACCGCGACGCGCTCGGGCGTCTCGGCGCCGTGCAGCTGGAGCATGTCCGGCTTGAGCGCCTCGACGATGTCGAACAGCGTCTGGTCGCTGGCGTTGACGGTGAGCGCGACCTTGCCGGCGCGCCCCTGGACGCGCTGGCCGAGGCTACGCGCGAGCTCCAGGCCGAGGTTGCGCGGGCTTGGCGCGAAAAACACGAAGCCGACCAGGTCGGCGCCGGATTCCAGCGATATATCAAGCGCTTCCGGGGTGCGGAGGCCGCAGATTTTGATCGATAATGCCATGCTGGGCGGGTTCTAGCGGTTTATCCGGCATCCGCAAAGCGGAACCGCGGGCCTCACGTTGGCGGCAGAATGGCCGGATAGTCGGGCCGCTCCCGCAGCGGCGGCGGCTCCTCGGCCGCCAAGCGGCGGCGGAGCGCGTCCAGCTCCTGTTGCAGCGCCCGCACGTCGCCGTCGAGCTTGCGCGCCGCGCGCCGCCACTTGCTCTGCCGCAGCCAGGAAGCAGAGCCGCCGATGACGACGCCGAGAGTGACCAGAACGAAGATCAGGACGAACAGCGGCACGGTGGCGGCGTAGGCCGGGCTCGCCGACGAGAACGGGTCGAACGAGACGGTGACCGCCTGCCGGTTGGCAACCGCGAAGGCGACGATGACGATCGCCAGCGGCACGACGATGATGGCGGTGACGATCTTGCGGAACATGGCAGTAACCCTCGTGTCCCGGACGCGGTGCGGCGCGAAGTGCCGCACCGCAGAGCCGGGACCCATCGACGAACGCAATTCTTAGCATCTGGGTCCCGGGTCTGCAGCGCAATACTTCGCATCGCGCTGCCGGGACGCCGGCTCAGAGACTATCCGACAAATCCTTCCAGTCCGGATTGTCCCGTTCGATGAGGTCGATCTTCCAGGCACGGCGCCACCGCTTCAGCGTCCGCTCCCGCGCCCACGCATCGAGAACCGACGCGTATTCCTCGGCATGGACGAGTCGATCGACGCCATACTGCCGGGTGAAACCAGGAACCAGCTTTGCTTTGTGCTCACCGAGACGTCGCGCCAAATCATTCGTAACGCCGACGTACAGCGTTCCATTGCGCTGGCTGCAAAGGATGTAGACAAAATACTGGTCCTTCATGCCGGACCATCGTCAATAAGGCGCTTCGCCCGCTTCTCCTGGGTCCCGGATCTGCGCTTGCGGCAAGCGCTCGCTTGTCCGGGACACGAGTCTTCAGCTTCCGCTGGAAGACGCCCCGTCCAGCTTATTCAGCCGTTCGCGCATTTCCTTGCCAGTCTTGAAGAACGGCACCGACTTCTGCTCGACCGATACATGCGCCCCGGTGCGCGGATTGCGCCCGGTGCGGGCCGGCCGGTGCTTGACCGAGAACGCGCCGAAGCCGCGCAACTCGACGCGGTCGCCTTTCGACATGGCGGCGGTGATCTCGCCGAGGATGGCGTTGACGATGTTCTCGACGTCGCGCTGATAAAGGTGGGGATTCTGGGCGGCGATGCGCTGGACCAGCTCGGACTTGATCATTCGATGCGCCTTGCTCGGTCGGAGGTCAGTTGGGCAATTGAGGGTGCCAAAGCGCTAACAGCCCGTCAAGATTGAGTCTTTCGATTGCGCCGGCCGCGCCCCACTCCTCGAGGCGGCGCGAAACGACGCTCAAGCCCACCGCGTCGAAGGTCCAGGCCGCCAAGTGAATGAAGGACAGCTCGCTGAACCGCGGCTGCAGCGAGTAATCGCGCACCGGCGTGTTGGCCGGCACCTTCTTGACCTGTTCGAGCCAGGCCAGCGCGGTCTTTTCGTTGCCGATGCCGTCGACCAGCTTGAGCGGGATGGCCTGCCGGCCGGTGAAAACACGCCCGTCCGCCACCGTCGCCAGCGTCGCGTCGTCCATCCGGCGGCGCTCCTTCACCAGGCCTTTGAACCAGGCATAGGTATCGAGCACGATCCCTTCGATGGCGGCGCGCGCCTCCGCGCTGGTCGGCTCGAAGCCCGACGGCGCCGCCTTGAGCGGCGTCGACCGGATCGACTCGACCGAGATGCCGACGGTTTTGAGCACGTCGGTGAAGTTGGGGTACTGGAACAGCACGCCGATCGAACCGACCAGCGAGGTGTCCTGCGCCACGATGTGCTCGGCCGAGAGCGCGGCGATGTAGGCGCCGGAGGCGGCGATGCCGTCCACCACGACCACCATCGGCTTCTTCGCCTGCAGCTCGCGCAGGGCGCCATAAAGCTGTTCGGAGCCGGCAGTGGTGCCGCCGGGGCTGTCGATGTGCACGATCACCGCGCGGGCGCGCGAGCGCGCCAGCCGGTCGAGCGCCTCGACGCGCTCCTGGTTGTTGCGGATGAGGCCCTGGATCTTGATGCGGGCGATATAATTCTGGCTTCCGCTCATGCGCGATCCCGGCACGAATACGACGGCCGTACCGACGACCGCGATCAGCGCGATCAGCACCGCGCCCGCGCGCCAGAAGGTCAGCTTGCGCCGCATGCGGCGGCGGTCGACGATCGCGTCGGCATCGAGCGACATGGCAAAGCGCTCCTTTATCTTCAGTCATTCCGGGGCGCGAGCGCAGCGAGCGAACCCGGAATCCAGACATAAGCTCGCAAGTCGCGTCTGGATTCGGGTCCGGCGCTTCGCGCCGTCCCGGAATGACATCAATTATACCTTTCGCGACCATTCTTGACACACCGGCGGCATAAAGAAAAACCCCCGGGGAGGCCCCGGGGGTTCCGTCTCGTTTCTGTGGCAGCCGAGGAAGACTTAGTCCTCGGTCTTTTCCGTCTCACGCTGCTTGAGCGCCGCGCCCAGGATGTCGCCCAGCGAGGCGCCGGAATCGGCGGAGCCGTACTGCGCGAGCGCTTCCTTCTCCTCGGCGACTTCCAGCGCCTTGATGGAGATGCCGACCTTGTGGGTCTTGCGGTCGAACTGGGTGACGCGGGCGTCCACCTTCTGACCGACCGAGAAGCGCTCGGGGCGCTGCTCGGCGCGGTCGCGCGCCAGATCGGCACGCTTGATGAAGGCGGCCAGGTCGGTGCCGACGATCTTCACGTCGAGGCCGGCTTCCTTCACGTCCGTCACTTCGCAGGTGACCACCGAGCCCTTCTTGAGCTCGCCGGCCGCGCCCGACGACATCGGATCGCCGGCCAGCTGCTTGATGCCGAGCGAGATGCGCTCCTTCTCGACGTCGACGTCGAGAACCTGCGCCTTGACCATGTCGCCCTTCTTGTACTCCTCGATCACCTGCTCGCCCGGACGCTTCCAGTCGAGGTCGGAGAGGTGGACCATGCCGTCCACGTCGCCGTCGAGGCCGAGGAAGAGGCCGAACTCGGTCTTGTTCTTGACCTCGCCTTCCACGGTCGAACCCGGCGGATGCTTCTCGACGAAGGTCTCCCACGGATTGCGCATGGTCTGCTTGAGGCCGAGCGAGATGCGGCGCTTGACCGGATCGACCTCGAGGATCTGCACTTCCACTTCCTGCGAGGTGGAGACGATCTTGCCGGGGTGCACGTTCTTCTTGGTCCACGACATCTCGGACACGTGGATGAGGCCCTCGATGCCCGGCTCCAGCTCCACGAAGGCGCCGTAGTCGGTGATGTTGGTGACGCGGCCCTTGAACTTGGCGCCGACCGGATACTTGGCCTCGATGCCCTGCCACGGATCGTCGAGCAGCTGCTTCATGCCGAGCGAGATGCGGTGCGTCTCGTGGTTGATCTTGATGATCTTGACCTTCACCTGCTGGCCGATGTTGAGCACTTCGGTCGGGTGATTGACGCGGCGCCACGCGATGTCGGTGACGTGCAGCAGGCCGTCGATGCCGCCGAGGTCCACGAAGGCGCCGTAGTCGGTGATGTTCTTGACCACGCCGTCGATGACCTGACCCTCTTCGAGGTTCTGCACCAGCTCCTGGCGCTGCTCGGCGCGGGTCTCTTCCAGCACGGTGCGGCGCGACACGACGATGTTGCCGCGGCGGCGATCCATCTTGAGGATCTGGAACTGCTGCGGATTGTTCATCAGCGGGGTGACGTCGCGGATCGGGCGGATGTCCACCTGCGAGCGCGGCAGGAAGGCCACGGCGCCGTCGAGATCGACGGTGAAGCCGCCCTTGACCTGGTTGAAGATGACGCCCTGGACCTTCTGGTTGTCGTTGAAGGCCTTCTCCAGCTTGCCCCAGCTTTCCTCACGGCGCGCCTTGTCGCGCGACAGCACCGCTTCGCCCAGCGCGTTCTCGACGCGCTCGAGATAAACTTCGACCTCGTCGCCGACCTTGAGGTCGGACTGCCGGCCGGGCGCGGCGAACTCGCGCAGCGCGACGCGGCCTTCGGTCTTGGCGCCGACGTCGATGACGGCCATGTCTTTCTCGATGCCGACAATCTTGCCCTTGACCACGGTGCCTTCGGACGGCGTGCCGCCCTGGGTAAAGGACTCTTCGAGCATCTTGGCGAAATCTTCACGCGTCGCGGTAGCTGTGGCCATGAAATCTCCTGTAAGCGGGCGCCGGCGGGTTTGAATGACGTTCGGGCCAAGCGCGTGCCCATGGTCCCGCAAGACCAAAGGCGGCCTCCGGAATCCCGGATGGCCGGCGCAATACCGTGCTTGTCGAACGATTGAGCGGTTCGGGCGCCTAACGCAGAGACGCGAGCGGGGCTTTGTCCTCCAACATCGAGGGGCGGTCAGTCGCGCCCTCGGCCCGCTCGGGTGGCCTCGACGATGTCGATGGCGGCCCGGATGGCCGCGTCTATATCCAAATGCGTGGTATCGAGCAAGTGTGCATCCGCCGCTTGCTTGAGGGGGGCGGCGGCGCGGGTCGTGTCGCGCTCGTCGCGGCGGTGGATGTCGGCCAGCACGGCCGCCTCGTCCACCGCCTTGCCGGCGGCGCGGTATTCCAGCGCCCGGCGGCGCGCCCGCACCTCGGGGGAGGCAGTAACGAAGATCTTCACGTCGGCGTCCGGGCAGATGACCGTGCCGATATCGCGCCCATCCAGCACCGCGCCGGGCGGTTTGGCGGCGAAATCGCGCTGAAAAGCCACCAATTCCGCCCGCAGCTCGGGAATCGCCGAGACCACCGAGGCCGCCTCGCCCACCGCCGGGCCCTTGAGCGCGGCCTCGTCGAAGCGGGCCGGGTCGAGCGCCTTGGCGGCGGCGACGGCGGCGGCCTTGTCGCTGGGTTGCTTCCCGGCGTCAATCAGGGTTTTGGCCACCGCGCGATACAACAGGCCGGTGTCGAGATGGCGCAGGCCGTAATGGGCGGCGAGCTTCTTGCCGAGCGTTCCCTTGCCGGAGGCGGCCGGTCCATCGATGGCGATGATCATGGCCTCATCAACACCGCAGCCGGGCAAGTTTCAAGCCGTCCCGGCCGGCGTTGACCCTCGCGCGCGGCTCGCCGCATGATCGCGGCCGCGGCGTCCCTGGCTGAGGTCACATCGCATGCGTGCTGCGCGTAAACGGCTGGAAGGCATCAGAGAGCTGCTCGCGCACGTGCGCGACAAATACGGCTTCGATGTCGGCTTCGTGCTGTGGGACGGCTCGACGGTTCCAGCCGACCTCGCGCCCGGCGCGCTCGCGCTCACCATTGCCGACGAAGGCGCGATCGCGGCGCTGGTGCGCCGGCCCAATGTCGACACCCTGGTCAACCTCTGGGTCACCCACCGGCTCGACCTGCGCGGCGGGTCGATCTTCGATCTCGTCGCACGCAAGCCGACGGTGCGCAGCCGCGTCTTCCGCAAGAACCTCGACAAGTGGCTGGCGGCACGCGTGCTCGCCAGGTTTCTGTTTGTGCCGCGCGGCGGCCCGTGGCCGCTGCAGCAAATGCACGGCCGCGAAGCGCCGAGCCGCGGCGGCGAAGCCGAGAACAAGGAGAACGTGCAGTATCACTACGACGTCTCCAATGCGTTCTACGCGTTGTTCCTCGATCCGGAGATGGTCTACTCCTGCGCTTATTTCCACGATTGGAGCGACGACCTTGCCACAGCGCAGCGCAACAAGCTGGACATGACATGCCGGCGGCTGCGGTTGCAGCCGGGCGAGCGTTTGCTGGAGATCGGTTGCGGCTGGGGCGCGCTGCTGTGCCACGCCGCGCAGAACTACGGCGTCAAGGCGCACGGTGTGACGCTGTCGCAGCAGCAATACGACTATGGCGTCGCCAAAGTCGCGCGCCTCGGCCTGCAGGACCGCGTCACCATCGAGTTGCGGGATTATTCGACGCTGGAAGGGCCTTACGACAAGATCGCGTCGGTCGGCATGTTCGAGCACGTCGGCATCGCCAACCACGCCAGTTATTTCGCCACCGTCAGCCGCCTGCTGCGGCCGCGCGGTCTCTATCTGCACCACGCCATCGTCCGCCGCGCCAAGCGCACCGACAAGGATCTGCGCAAGCGCTCGGCGGAGTATTCGGCGCTGATCCGTTACATTTTTCCGGGCGCCGAGGTCGATCACATCGGCATGTCGATCGCCAACATGGAACGCCAGGGATTCGAGGTGCGCGACGTCGAAGGCTGGCGCGAGCATTACGCCCGCACCTGCAAGGCTTGGCACGACCGCCTGGAGGCGAACCGCGCCGCGTCGGTGGCCGAAGTCGGCGAAGCGCGCACGCGCCTGTGGCTGCTGTATCTCGCCGGCTGCGCGCTCGGCTTCGAGGGCCTGTCGATGGGCATCTACCAGACGCTGGCGGTCAAGCGCGCGCAGGGCTATTCCGGCCTGCCGCCGACCCGCGCCGATCTCTACCGTTGAGCGCGATCAGTCGATCTCGGCGCCGAGACCGCGCATCATCTCGACAAAGCCCGGGAAGCTTGTCGCGATAAACGCACTGTCGTCGATGCGCACCGGGTTCTCGGCGGCAAGTCCCATCACCAGCGCCGACATGGCGATGCGGTGGTCCATGTGCGTCTTCACCTCGCCGCCGCCGGCAACCGATCCAGGTCCTTGGCCCTTGCCGTGCACGATCAGGTCGTCGCCTTCGATCTCGACGGCAACGCCGTTGACGCGCAGCATCTCGGCGGTCGCTTCCAGCCGGTCGGATTCCTTGACGCGCAGCTCCTTGAGCCCGCGCATGCGCGTGGTGCCTTGCGCGAAAGCCGCCGCCACGCCGAGCACCAGATATTCGTCGATCATCGCCGGCGCGCGCTCGGGCGGCACCTCGACGCCCTTGAGCGGCGAGAAGGTCACGCGCAGGTCGGCGACTTCCTCGCCGCCGTCGTCGCACTTTTCCAGCATTTCGATATTGGCGCCCATCTCGCGCAGCGTCGTGAACAGGCCGGTGCGCAGCGGGTTGGTCATCACCGCTTCGAGGATGACTTCGGAGCCGGGCACGACCAGCGCCGCCACCAGCGGAAAGGCCGCCGAGGATGGATCGGCCGGCACCACGACTTTGGCCGGCTCCAGCTCGGGCTGGCCCTGCAGCACGATGCGGCGGCCGTGCTCGCCGTGCGGCTTGCTCGTCACCTTGGCGCCGAAATGCTTCATCAGCCGCTCGGTGTGGTCGCGGGTGGGCTCGGCCTCGATCACGGTGGTCTCGCCAGGCGCGGCGAGCCCCGCCAGCAGCACCGCCGACTTCAGCTGCGCCGACGGCACCGGCGACTCGTACTCGATCGGCATCGGGTCGGCCGCGCCCTGCAAAGTCAGCGGCAGCCGGCCGCCTTTGGCCTGCTCGAGCACGCGGGCGCCCATCTTCTCCAGCGGGTCGAGCACCCGCCGCATCGGTCGCGACCGCAACGACGCATCGCCGTCGAAAGTCGCGGTAATCGGGCAGCCGGCGACGGCGCCGATCGCCAGCCGGCAGCCGGTGCCGGAATTGCCGAAATCGAGCGGCGCGGCCGGCTGCGCGAAGCCGCCGACGCCGACACCATGAATGTGCCAAACCCCGTCGGCGGCGCGTTCGACCTTCGCGCCCAGGGCCTGCATCGCCTTGGCGGTATTGAGGACGTCCTCGCCTTCCAGCAGCCCCGCCAAGGTGCTTTCGCCGACCGTCATCGCCGCCAGGATCAGGGCGCGGTGCGAGATCGACTTGTCGCCCGGCACCCGCACGCGGCCCTTGAGCGGGCCGCCGCGGCGGGCGGTAAGGGGCGTGAGGGCGGCAGGGTTCACGGGGTTTTCCTTAAAATCCGCGCCGTCCTACCACGCGCCCGCGCGCGGCGTCATCCCGGCGCTTTAACCCTTTTTGCGGCCTCTCGGCGCTATTGACAGGGCGCTTCCAACTAGCCAAGTGAAGCACCGATTTAGCGGCTTCCTCCGAGGAACCTCGACTGTGGCGAAATCCGAGCTCGGCACCAAGCGCGTCTGCCCCGATACGGGTCGTAAGTTCTACGACCTCGGCAAGACGCCTGTGATCTCTCCCTATACCGGCAAGGTGGTGCCGATCGCGCCCGTGCCGCAATCGCGCGCGCGCCCGGAAGCGGCGCGGCCGGTACCGGTGGCCGCCGAGGAAGTCGAGGCCGTCGTGCCGGAGACCGCGGACGCCGAATTCGTTTCGCTCGAGGACGCCGAGGCCGAGCAGCAGGGCAAGAAGCCCGCCGCCGCCAAGGGCGCCGCGCCGGCCGCCGGCGAGGAGGAAGAGGACGTCGAGATCGACGAGAGCCTCGACGATGCCGCCTTCATCGAGGAAGAAGAGGAAGGCGACGCCGACGTGACCGACATCATCGGCGAGACCATCGAAAAGGAAGAGGAGACCTGAGGCGCGCGGCCGGTTAGTATCCGGCGCGACCTTTAAGCCGCCCGATCCCGCAAGGCGGCGAATGCGAAATTCGAGATTGGGGCCATAGCTCAGCTGGGAGAGCGCCTGCATGGCATGCAGGAGGTCGGCGGTTCGATCCCGCCTGGCTCCACCAACTTTCGGCCGCGGGCCGAAAGTTGTCTCGCCGAAGCTCCGCAGGAGCGACGGCGGACACCCGCACGAAGCCGCCCCCGGGGCGGCTTTTTTATTGGCGCAAGCCATTGCATGATGCCGCCCGCAAATCCGGGGGGATGAAACACAATGCAAGGCAAGATCGCTCTCGAAGAACACGTCGCCATCGACGCCACGCTTAGCGACTCGCAGGTGTTCGGCGCGCATGTGTGGGACACGCTCGGCCCGCGTCTCGTCGACGTGCAGGACATGCGGCTCGCCGAGATGGACAAATACGGGATCGAGATGATGATCCTGTCGCTGAACGCGCCGGCGGTGCAGGCGATCCACGACGTGGCACGGGCGGTGCAGGTGGCGCAGCTGGCCAACGACGCGCTCGCCGCCGAGGTGCGCAAGCGGCCGGCGCGCTTTGCCGCTTTCGCCGCGCTGCCGATGCAGGATCCGGAAGCGGCGACCAAGGAACTGACGCGCTGCGTGAAGGAACTCGGCTTCGTCGGCGCGCTGGTGAACGGCTTCTCGCAAACCGGCGCGCCCGACAACGTCACCTATTACGACCTGCCGCAATACCGGCCGTTCTGGCGCGCGCTCGAAGCGCTCGACGTGCCGTTCTACCTGCACCCGCGCAATCCGCTGCCGAGCTGGAGCAGGTTCTACGAGGGCCACAACTGGATGCTGGGGCCGAACTGGGCCTTCGCGGCGGAAACGGCCGTGCATGCGCTGCGCCTGATCGGCTCAGGCCTGTTCGACGAATGCCCGAACCTGAAGATCGTGCTCGGCCATCTCGGCGAGGGCATCCCGGTGCAGCTCTGGCGCATCGACGGCCGCAACGGCTGGATGAAGGCGCCGCACAAATACCCGGCCAAGCACGGCGTCGGCCACTACTTCCGCAAGCACTTCCACCTGACCACGTCGGGCAACTTCCACACGCCCTCGCTCGTCAACGCGGTTGCCGAGATGGGCGCCGACCGCGTGATGTTCTCGGTCGACTGGCCGTTCGAGGACGTGGGCGAAGGCTGCGACTGGTTCGACAAGGCGCAGATCGGCGAAGCCGACCGCGTCAAGATCGGCCGCGACAACGCGATCAAGCTGTTCAAGCTGAAGCTGTAGTCGCCACGGCTGACGTGCTTAAAAAAGCTGGGTCCCGGGTCTGCAGCGCATCACTCTCGCTGCGCTGCGCCCGGGACACAATGCCCTACCTCTTCTTGTTCGCCGCCAGCGCGGCGCGCGACCACACCGGCTCGTCCTCGCCGTTGCCCCAGGCGAAGGGACGATAGAAATTATGGATGCCGAAGCGCACGTTCTTCTTCATCTCGCGCGCCCAGATCGGGCTCACATAGATGGCGTGATAGTGCGTCGAGGTGCCGACGGCGGTCTCGTAGAGCTGGCCGTCGAGGGCCTGCTTGGCGATGCGGGTCGCCCGCGCCCATGACCCACGGTCATGAATCGCCTTGCTCTTGCCGTCGCAGGCGAAGGTGAACTGGCACGACAGGTGGCGGTGCGCGTTCTGGTAGATCACGCCGCAGACGTCGTTCGGATAGAACGGCGAGAACACGCGGTTGATCACGACCTGCGCCACCGCGATCTGGCCCTTGATCGGCTCGCTGCGCGCCTCGAAATAGATGGCGTTGGCGAGGCAGCGCTCGGCCTTGGCGCGCGCGGCGCCTTCGAGATTGAGGCGTTGCGCCGGCGTCGGCGGCGGCACGCCCGGCGCCGGCGGCGGCAGCACGGCGACCCTCTCCGGCAGCGAAATCTGGATGGCCGGCAACGGCAGCGCCGACGTCGTCATGGAAGAAGCGTCCAGGCTGGCGAGC
This sequence comes from Pseudolabrys sp., assembly GCA_022841665.1. Taxonomy (GTDB): domain Bacteria; phylum Pseudomonadota; class Alphaproteobacteria; order Rhizobiales; family Xanthobacteraceae; genus Pseudolabrys. The sequence goes on along the minus strand of JALHRB010000003.1, from coordinate 159,649 downwards.
TGGACCGGGCCCGACGGTCCGCGCGAGAGCGGCGTGAGCGCGGTGGCCGGCGGCTGCGCGGTCATCGCGGACGACGACACCATCGCGAATTCGACTGCGTCCTCATGGCGGACGGCGGCGAGCGCGGCGAGCGGCGACTCGGACGAGCGCTTGGCGGCAGGCGTATGCGGCACGCGGTCGGGCAGCTTGGCGAGCGTGGGGAAGACGTCGCGCGGGATCAGCACGGCGACCGAAGCGCTTTCCGCCTCCGGCTCGCCCGAGAACGAGACGCTCTGCATGATCGCGCCCGGCAGATCGGAGATGCGCGCGCGGTTGGCGTGGATGAATTCGGCAGCCGCCTGCACCGTGCCCACGTTCATCAGGTCGAGCGCGCTGATGGTCAGCGCCACCGCCGCGAACATGATGCAAAGATGCTTGATGCCCCGGAAAATCCGCTCCTCGATCGTCGGACCGGTCGGATCGAGATCGATGCTTCGCTTCAACACGTGACACTCCCGCGTTTCGCCGGACGAGTTCATGGCTCGTCCAGTCGCGGGCGGATCATACTTGTGCTGAACGCAAACGCGCGGATTTTAAGAAATTTTTGACCAAACAAAGCAAACACGCATGCTTAATTTAACCATGCGCGGCGCGTGTTTTTTACATTAATCCGTCACAGCGGCAGGGCGTAGCGCGCCACGGCGTCCTCGTTCCACGCGAGGCCGTTGCCCGGACGCGACGGCACGATCGCGTGGCCGTCGCGGATGACGAGCGGCTCGCGCACCAGCGCGTCGGCCCAATCGACATATTCGAGATAGTGGCAGGTGGGCGTGGTCGCGAGCAGGTGTGCGCTCACTTCCGGAAACAGGTGCGACGACATCGGCACGCGATGGGCGGCGGCGATCTCGGCGGCGCGCCGCCAGCCGGTGACGCCGCCGATGCGTTCGAGGTCGGGCATTACATAGTCGGGCGCGGCCAGGTCGAGCGCCATCTGCATGCCCTCCGGCAGCGAGAAATTCTCGCCGATCTGGAGCGGCACGCTGAGTTCGCGCGCGAGCATGGCCGCGCCGGCATAGTCGTCGTGGCGGATCGGCTCCTCCAGCCAGAAGATGTCCTCCCGGTCGAGCGCGCGCCCGCGCGTCAAAGCCTCGTCCGCCGAAAGCGCCTGATTGTAGTCGACCATCAGCGCGATGCCGCCGCCGATGCGCTTCTTCACCGCCTGCACGGCGGCGATGTCCTGCTGCACGGTCGGATAGCCGAGCCGCAGCTTCACCGCGCGGAACCCGCCGGCGAGCAGTTTCTCGGCCTCGGCCGCGAGCGCGCCCATGTCGTCCATCAGCCCAAGGCCGCAACTGTTGTAGGCCTGCACCGGCTTGGCCTCGGCGCCCAGGAAGCGCGCCAGCGGCTGGCCGGCGGCAATGGCGAGCGCGTCCCAGCAGGCGATGTCGAAGCCGGACAGCGCCATGCGCACGATGCCCTGCACGCCGATAAGGGTGAACCGCCGGCCGAGCTTGGCCGCGAGCGCGGCAGGGTCCACCGTTTCGCCCTTGGTCTGCGCCTCGACCTCGCTCAGGAGGCTCACCATCCCCGGCACGGCGGCGCGCAGGTAGCAGAACAGGTAGGCGCGGCCGGCGATGCCCTCCTCCGTCTCCAAGTCGATCAGCAGCAGCGGCACCCGCCGCAGCACGTCCCGGCTGGTGCCGAGCACAAAATTGAGCGGCACCTCGACCGGGCGGGCGCGGATGGCGCGGACGGTCAGATGCGGCAAAGATGGCTGTTTTGGCATGAAAATCCTCGGCTGGCGGGCATTATAGCGGTGCCGGAGAGGTTTCTCCTGTGTTCTTGAAGCTTTAACCGCGGCCGCCCATATTAAGTGAGCCGGACGGCGGTTGCTTTCCGGATAGGGTGCCAAAAAGGGCCCTACGTCAAAGTCGCTTCAAGCGAGGACTTTGAGACCAATGTCACGAGTTCCGACTCTTTCCAGCCCGTTCCTGCTGGGTTTCGACGAGATCGAGCGTCTGCTCGACCGCGTCGCCAAGGGCTCCGACGGCTACCCGCCCTACAACATCGAGCGAGTCGCGCGCGACGCGCAGAGCCCCGAACGCCTGCGCATCACGCTGGCCGTCGCCGGCTTCACCCGCGACCAGCTCGACGTCTCCCTCGAGGAGAGCCAACTGGTGATCCGCGGGCGTCAGCAGGACGACAAGAGCCGGCAGTACCTCCACCGCGGCATCGCGGCGCGCCAGTTCCAGCGCACCTTCGTGCTGGCGGACGGCATGGAGGTGCTGGGCGCGGATTTGAAGAACGGGTTGCTTTCGATCGACCTGGTCCGGCCGCAGCCGGAACGGACCGTGAAGACGATCTCGATCAATGAGCAGGAATGACGAACTTGTGAAGCAGGGACTCGACCGCGACAAGCGTTGAATCGAGAGGAGTCGAGGGCCATGAGAAACGAAAAAGTGACTGAAGCGAACAAAGGCAACCCTGCGATCACGCAGGAGGCGCTGGCACAGCTCGGCGAGGGCAGCCTCGCTTATGTGAAGGCCATCCGCTCCGAGGACGTGGCGGGCCTGTTCCCGCAGGCGCCGGAGATCGAACCGGGCATCGAGCTGTTCGTGCTGCATGCCGCCGACGGCACGCCGATCATGCTCACCGACACGCGCGAGGCCGCGCTCGCCAATGCGTGGAGCCAGGAGCTCGAGCCGGTCAGCGTGCACTAAAGGCGCGGCCGGATCATACTGTCATGCCCGCGACCCGCCTTCGCTCGCTTTGCGAGCTTCGGCGGGTACGAGTCCGCCGAAGCGCGGAGCGCCTAGCGGAAGCGGGCATCCAGTAATCGCAGACATTGAGATAAATCAGAAACGCCGGGCGTACTGGATCATCCGCTTTCGCGGATGATGACGTTTGTGTTTGTGGCAACGATGCGGGGACGATAATTGGTGTTACGCCGCGCTCGACGCCGGCGGCATCGACAGCACCGCGAAGAGCGCGTCGGCGTCGCGCGAGTCGCGCAGCTTGCGCGCGATTTCCGGATCGCGCAGCAGACGCGCGACGCGCGCCAGTGCCTTCAGGTGATCGGCGCCGGCCGTCTCCGGCGCGAGCAGCAGAAAAACGAGGTCGACGGGCTGCGCGTCGAGCGCTTCGAAGTCGATGCCGCGCTCCAGCCGCGCGAACAGGCCGAACAAGCGGCCGAGCTTCGGCAGCTTGCCGTGCGGGATGGCGATGCCGTTGCCGACCGCGGTCGAGCCGAGCTTTTCCCGCTGCAACAGGATTTCGAGAATCGCGCGCTCGCTCTGCCCCGTGAGCTCGGCCGCGCGCGCGGCAAGTTCCTGCAAGGCCTGTTTCTTGTTGTTGACCTTGAGCGCCGGAAGAATCGCGTTTGGCGCAATGACATCGGTGAGCGTCATGGACATTGCCAATGATCGTAAGGTACGGCGCGAAATTGCAAGGGGGGTGTTGAAGGCCGCGGACCATAAGAGCGGGCCCGGCCTGCGTCAATGCCCCCCGGGAGAGCCCATTTCGCGCCTTTTCGCCTGCGGCTCTGCGCGGAAGAACGAGTTCCACAGCAAATTTGCGCGGGATCGGCGCGCGTTTGCCGCATTCGGACCGCTCGGCGACAGGCCCCGTTTTGAGTCATTCGAATCGGCCGCCGCGGCGGGATTGATGATCTTTGCGCTTGCGCTTGTAGCGCCGCAGCCGCTTCTCGATGCGCAGCGCGGCCTGCTCGGCGCTGGCATAGGCGTCCGCCGCCACGCCTTCGGCTTCGAGCAGCGCGCCGGAATCCAGATGCAGAATGCACTCGGTGCGAAAGCCGAAGCCGTCGCGGCCGACGGTGGCGTGGCCGCTGTAGCCGCCGCGGAAATATTTCGCGGCGGCTTCCTCGACCCGCTCGCTGATGCGTTGTTGCAGCGCCTGACCTACGCTGATGTTCCGCCCGGAGATGCGCAAAGGCATACGAGCCTCCTTTGCCGGGCGCGGCACGCGGGCGCCTGTCCCGGTGGCACCGATTTCACCTTGAAAACGCCGCGCAGGTCAATCGTGGCGTTGCCGCATAATCAGGCGGTCGCCGCCTGTTTTTCACGCCGCCGCTGCACGGAGGACGGTATCCGCATCGCTTCCCGGTATTTGGCCACAGTGCGGCGCGCGATGTCGATGCCGGCGCCGCGCAGCTTTTCGACGATGGTGTCGTCCGACAAAACGCCTTCCGCGGTTTCCGCGTCGATCAGTTGCCGGATGCGGTGACGCACGGCCTCGGCCGAATGCGCTTCGCCGCCGTCGGCGGAAGCGATCGACGACGTGAAGAAATATTTCAATTCGAAAATGCCGCGGCTGGTCGCCATGTATTTGTTGGCGGTGACGCGCGACACCGTCGACTCGTGCATGCTGATGGCGTCGGCGACGGTCTTGAGATTGAGCGGGCGCAGATGCTGCACGCCCTTCGAGAAGAAGCCGTCCTGCTGGCGCACGATTTCGCTCGACACTTTGAGGATCGTCTTGGCGCGCTGGTCGAGCGCGCGCACCAGCCAGGTCGCCGTCTGCAGGCAATCGGCGATGTAGGTCTTGTCCTTGTCGTTGCGCGTGCCTTTGCTCACCTGCGCGTAGTAGCGCTGGTTGATCAGAACCTTCGGCAGCGTGTCGGAATTCAATTCGACCTGCCAGGTACCGTCGGGGGCGGAGCGCACCAAGACGTCCGGCACGATCGGCTGCACCAGCGTCGAGCCGAAGGCCAGCCCCGGCTTCGGGTTGAGGCTGCGGATCTCGGCGATCATTTCGGCGAGGTCTTCGTCGTCCACGCCGCACAGGCGGCGCAGCGCGGCGAGGTCGCGCTTGGCCAGGAGATCGAGATGGGCCACCAGCGCCTGCATCGCCGGATCGAAACGGTCGCGCTCCTTCAGCTGGATCGCGAGGCATTCGGTGAGATTGCGCGCGCAAACGCCGGCGGGCTCGAACCCTTGCAGGATGGCCAGCACGGCCTCGACGTCCGCCATCGGCGCGCCGAGCTTGTCGGCGACGGCCGCGAGGTCGCCGGCGAGATAGCCGGCCTCGTCCACCATATCGATCAGGTACTGGCCGATCATGCGGCGCGCCGGATCGGTGATCGCCAGCGCCATCTGCTCGGCGAGATGCATCGAGAGCGTGGTTTCGGCGGAGACGAATGCTTCCAGATTGTAGTCGCCGTCTTCGCTGCCGCCGGAGCCCGCGCCCGACCATTCCGAATAGGCCGGCCCGGCCGGCTCGGGCGCGGCCCGCTTCTCGCCGCCGTCGTCGGGAAAGACGTTTTCGAGTTCGGTGCCCAGCCCCTGCTCCATCGCGCTGCGGCTGGTCTCCAGCTCGTTGTTGTTCCAGTCGCCGGCGGCGGCGCTGCCGATATCCTCGCCGCCTTCGCCGCCCTCGCCCTCAGCGGACGGCGCAGCGTCCGCGTCGCCGCCCGTCGGCGGCGCATCATCGTCGGCGGCGCGCTCCAGCAGCGGATTGCGCTCGAGCTCGCCATCGACATAGGCGGCCAGATCCAGACTCGAGAGTTGCAGCAGCTTGATGGCCTGCATCAGCTGCGGCGTCATCACCAGCGCTTGCGTCTGGCGGAACTCGAGTCGTTGCGACAACGCCATAAATGGTTTCCCGGCGGAAACTGGTCTGATTCTTGCTTGTAAAGGCTATATCAGTTCCGGGCGCTTGGCGATATGCGATTCCGCAGTGCGGCATTGCACAAAATTTCGCCACGCCTTGACGCCGGCCGCCGAATTGTGCAGTGCGGCAAAGCCGCTAGAGGCGGAATTCCTCGCCCAGATAGAGCCGGCGGACGTCGGGGTTATTCACGATATCCTCCGCCCGCCCCTCCATCAGCACCTCGCCGGAATAGATGATGTAGGCGCGGTCGGTCAGGCCGAGCGTCTCGCGCACATTGTGGTCGGTGATCAGCACGCCGATGCCGCGGTTGGTCAAATGGCGCACCAGCGCCTGGATGTCGCCGACGGCGATGGGGTCGATGCCGGCGAAGGGCTCGTCCAGCAGCATGTAGCTCGGCCGCGTCGCCAGCGCGCGAGCGATCTCGACGCGGCGGCGCTCGCCGCCCGACAGTGCGATGGTCGGCGTCTTGCGCAGACGCGCGATGTTGAACTCTTCCAGCAGCGCGTTGAGATCGGCGTCGCGGCGGCGGCGGTCCGGCTCGACCACTTCCAGCACGGCGCGGATGTTTTCCTCGACATTGAGGCCGCGGAAAATCGAGGCTTCCTGCGGCAGATAGCCGATGCCCAGCCGCGCGCGCTGGTACATCGGCAGGCCGGTGACGTCGTAGCCGTCGAGCTCGATACGCCCGCGGTCGGCCTGGATGAGGCCGGTGATCATGTAGAACACCGTCGTCTTGCCGGCGCCGTTGGGGCCGAGCAGGCCGACCGCCTCGCCCCGCCGCACATAGAGGGTCACGCCGCGCACGACCATGCGGCCGCCGAAGCTTTTCTCGACGCCGTGGGCGGCCAAGTAAGCGTGGCGGGTCTGCTGCTGCGGCTGGCGGCCGTCGCCGGCCGCGCGCGGGCGCGGCTGCTGTTGTTGGGCTTGCGGCTGCGGCGGGCGCGCCTGCTGGCCTTGCGCGGCGAGAGCCGCCTGCTGGGCCCGCGCCTCGGCCGGCGTCAGCGCACGGCTCTGCCGGACCTGGCGGCGCTGAAACAGCGAAAGGATATTCACCGGGCTACCTCGCGGCGCATGGTCGGCCGATAGCCCCGGTGCGCGCGGCGCGCCCCGGCAGGCGCGCGACCATAACTGATTCCCGCGAGTTCCGGGCGGCCACGGGCATGCCGGTCAGAAGGGCCGCAACGGGATCGGCCCCGTGTTCGGCCGTTGCTGCGGTTGCGCCGGCTGGTTCGGCTGCGGTGTGCCGCCGGGCTTTTCCGGCCCGCTGCCCGGCAGGAAAAGGCCCTGCACGCGGCCCTGGCCGTTCTTGCCCTCGACGCGCGACACGCCGCTGGTGAGGTCGACCACCAGCCGCTCGCCCTTCAGGACGTTCTGGCCCTGCGTCATCACCACACCGCCGGTGAGCGTGACCGTGTTGGTGGTCATGTCGAAGATGCCGAGCTCGCCGGTGGCGGTCTGGTCCTTCTGCGTGACCACCACGCTGCCACGCGCTTCCAGCCGCTTGATCTTCTGCTGGCCGCCGGGGCCGGGGGTCGCCGCCTGCATGGCGCTGGCGGGCTTGGCGCCCTTTTCGCTTGCGTCCTGCTCGTAGAATACCAGCAGCGATTTGCTGCGCATATTGGTGTCGCCCTGCTTCACGCGCACGTTGCCGCTGAAGGTCGCGAGCTTGTCCTTGTCGCGCACTTCCAGCGTTGCCGCCTCGATATGCACGGGCTGGTCGCGATTCTGCGAGAAACCCTGCAGGGCGTTGGGCGGCCCTTTCGACGCCGGCGCCGTCGCGGCCTGCTGCTGCTGCGCAAGCGCTACGCCCGACATCGCCAGCACAGCCGCGACAACGATGCACCGCAATAGACTCATTGCCCGCCCGCCTTCGCCGCCGCGGCATCGTTGAGCCTCATGTCCATCACCACGCCGCCGTGGAAGCGCACCAGATCGCCGGAGTCGACGATCTCCAGCTTGTTGGCGTGGAGCGTGCCCTGCAGCAGCTCCAGTTCGACCGGGCTTTCCGACACGATATGGCCGCTGCGGATATTGACCATCGCTTCGCTCAGGCGGCCTTTGTAGCCGGTGGAGGACGAGAGAAGGATGTTGTGCTCGAGCTTGAGCGTCTCGTTCTTGCTGTTGTAGGTGCCGTTGCGCGCCGACATCTGCATCGTCGTCTTGTCCTGCATGTCCACTTTGGCGCGGATATTGATCAGTTCGACGATGTCCGGCTTGGTGAGGTCTTGCGCCGCTTTTTCCGCGCTCAGCTCGTAGGCGCGCGCGTCGCGGGTGAAGCCCGACAGCCGCGGCTGCTCCATGGTGACCTTGGTGCCCGACACGACCAGGTCGTTGATGTTGATCGGCAGCGCGCTGGTGAGCATGCGCAGCGGGTTGAAATAGGTGACGAGAAAGACTGCGGCCAGCCCCAGCACCACCGCGGCCGGGATCGCGATGCGCATCACGCGCACCATGCGGCTGTGCCGGCGCGCGGCGCGGAAAGCGCGTTCGCTGTCGCTGCGGCTCATCACCCAATATGAGCGCGCGGTCTGTCGGTCGGTTTGGGCTGTGATCGCGCGGGTCATGCCACGGCCGGTATCGGTTCCTGCTGGTCCAGTCGGATAACCACTGACGGCCACTGTGCCGCGCGGGCTCTGTCGGAATTCATTCTAATCCCCCGACCGTGCAACCTGGACTTCGAATGTGGCCCCGCGGCGGCAGCCGCCGGTTCCCGTCACGCTCACGCCGAGTGCGAGAAGATGTCCGCCTCGGACCAGCCCGCCAGATCGAGCCGCACCCGGTCCGGCAGGAAGCCGAAGCAGGCCGACGCCAGTGCTGTGCGGCCTTCGCGGGCGAGCATCGCGTCGAGCCGGTCTTTCAGCGCATGCAGATGCAGCACGTCCGTCGCGGCATAGGCCACCTGCGCGTCGGTGAGCTCCTCGGCGCCCCAGTCGGACAACTGCTGCTGCTTGGACAGATCGACGCCGAGCACCTCGCGCGCCAGATCCTTCAGCCCGTGCTTGTCGGTGTAAGTGCGCGCCAGCCGCGACGCGATCTTGGTGCAAAAGACCGGCTCACCCATAACGCCGAAGGTCTTTTGCAGCACGCCGAGATCGAAGCGCGCAAAATGGAAAAGCTTGAGCTTCGACTTGTCCGCGAGCAGGCGCTCGATGTTCGGCGCCCGCTTCTGGCCGGGCGCGATCTGCACCACGTCGGCGGAACCGTCGCCGGGCGAAAGCTGCACCACGCAGAGCCGGTCGCGGTTGGGGTCGAGACCCATGGTCTCGGTATCGATCGCCACCGCGCCCGTATAGGCGGCAAGGTCCGGCAGGTCGCCGCGGTGCAGGCGGATGGTCATCCGGTCACCCGATGCGGTCCCCAAGGCCCCGATTCATGCGTATTTGCCATCGGCCAAATGGATACTGAGGCACGTGCGCCGATGCAAGCCAGCCGGCGGGCGGAATGCCGCCGCGGTTAAGCGCGGCCAAGCCTCGGATCGGCTGGAAACCGTCGAAATACCGCGGCGAAAGAGCCTGATGGTGCCCAGGAGAGGACTCGAACCTCCACGGTGTTACCCGCTAGTACCTGAAACTAGTGCGTCTACCAATTCCGCCACCTGGGCAGGCGAGGATTAGGTACGGAGCCGCTTTCGGCTTGTCAATTGAAGCGATCCAAGAGTTTTCGACCCTGTACAGCCCGGGGGCGATCCTGTATTGCCCGGCTTTACAGACCTTTGCGCCTTAATTGAGCGAGAGCGGCATGACCGCGCGTAGCCCCTACGACACCCTCGTCACCGTCTATGGCGGCTCCGGCTTTCTCGGCCGCCACGTCGTCCGCGCGCTTGCCAAGCGCCATTACCGCATCCGCGTCGCGGTGCGCCGGCCTGAGCTGGCCGGCCACCTGCAGCCGCTCGGCCGCGTCGGCCAGATCCATGCCGTGCAGGCCAACTTGCGCAACGCCGCCTCGGTCGAGGCCGCCGCGCGCGACGCGCATGTGCTGATCAATTTGGTCGGCATCCTGTTCGAGCGCTCGCGCCAGCGCTTCGATGCCGTGCACGCTTACGGCGCCGAGCAGGTGGCGCTGGCGGCCAACGCGCATGGCGCACGGGTGGTGCACGTCTCGGCCATCGGCGCCGACGAAAATTCGACCGCGCAATACGCCCGCTCGAAAGCCGCCGCCGAACGGCTGGTGCTGGCCGCGCAGCCGCAGGCGACCATCATGCGGCCGTCGATCATGTTCGGCCCGGAAGACGACTTCTTCAACCGCTTCGCCGCGCTGGCGCGCCTCTCGCCGGCGCTGCCGCTGATCGGCGGCGGCACGACGCGTTTCCAGCCGGTCTTCGTCGGCGACGTCGCACGCGCGATCGCGGACGCGGTCGACGGCAATGCGCGCGGCGGCACGACCTACGAACTGGGCGGGCCGGAAGTGCGCACGTTCAAGGAGCTGATGCAGTACGTGCTCGCGACCATCGAGCGCAAGCGCCTGCTGGTGCCGATCCCGTTCTTCGTCGCCAAGATGCAGGCGCGCGTTCTGCAGTTCATGCCGACGCCGCTGCTCACGCCCGACCAGGTCGAGCTTTTGCGCACGGACAATGTCGTGGCGGAGAAAGCGATCGCCGAGCGCCGCACGCTGGAAGGCCTCGGCATCGATCCCGAGCCGATCGAGGCGATCGTGCCGAGCTATCTCTGGCGCTTCCGCAAGACCGGCCAGTTCCGCACGCAGCCGACGGCGTAAAGCGACGTGCCCCGGATGCAGCGCAGCATGAAATGCTGCGCTGCTGATCCGGGGCCTTAACAACCGCCAAAATTCATGACGATCCCGGGTCTGCAGCGCACCACGCGCAATCAAGCTTGCGCAGATTGAGTAAACTTATCTGCGCGCGTGCTGCGCTGCGCCCGGGACAAGGCTCACATAAAATACAACGCGTAGATGCCGAAGCTGCCGAGCAGGATTCGCCACCAGGCGAAGACCGCGAAGGAGTGACGCTGCACGTAGCGCAGGAACGTCTTCACCACGATCCAGCCGAAGATGAACGAGAACGCGAAGCCGACGGCGATCACGGTGGCATTGCCGTCGAGCGCCACGCTGCCGCGGCTTTTATAGAGCTCGTAGGCAAAGGCGCCGACCATGGTCGGCATCGCCAGCCAGAACGAGAATTCCGCGGCCGAGCGGCGGTCGGCGCCGAACAGCATCGCGCCGACGATAGTCGCGCCGGCGCGCGACACGCCCGGGATTATCGAGATGCATTGCACCACGCCGATGCCGAGATACATCGGCAGCGGAAAATCGGTGGCGTCATGATAACGCGCCTTCAGGCTCAGCCGGTCGACCCACAGCAGCACGAAACCGCCGATGATGAGCGAGATGCAGACCACGCGCAGGTCGAACAGCGCCGACTTGATGAAGCCATAGGCGATCGCGCCGACCATCGCCGCCGGCAGGAAGGCGAGCAGCACGCCGATGACGAAGCGCGCCGCCGCCCATTGCGTGAACATCGAGGTCGCCAGCCCCCACAGGCGGCCGAAATAGATCGTCAGCAGCGCCAGGATGGCGCCGAGCTGGATCAGCACCGCGAAGGACTTGCCGAAATCGTTGTCGCCCCAGCCGAGCACGTGCTGCATCAGCAGCAGGTGGCCGGTGGACGAGACCGGCAGATATTCGGTCAGGCCCTCGACCAGGCCGAGCACCGCCGCCTTGACCAGATCGATGTGCGGACCGATAGCGCCGAGGATAGCCGCCTTGAGAGCGTCGAAACTCATGCGGATAGGCTCCGGAGACGGTACGCGCTGCAAACAGCGCGCGATTCGCGCAAGGTGAGCGCTTGTGGCGCAAAGGCTGCGCACAGGCAACTTAAAAAGGCATCGCTTTCCGCCCGATTTGCGCCGCCGTTGCCGCTTCCTATAGTGCGGTCGTTGATTCCCGCCGCTCCATTCCTCGGGCGATAATGCTCACGCTGTTCCAACAACCGCTCTGCCCGCTGTCGCGCTACGTGCGGCTGATCCTCAACGAATACGGCATCGAGGTGCGGCTGCTGGAGGAGCGCTTCTGGGAACGGCGGGAGGAATTCCTGCTGCTCAATCCGGCCGGCCAGATTCCTGTGCTGGTGGCGGACGGCCAGCCGCCGGTGCCGGGCGCGGCCATCATCGCGGAATACATCGAGGAAATTCACGCCGGGCGCGGCGCCGAGCATCTGCTGCCGGACAAGCCGAGCGAACGCGTCGAGGTGCGCCGGCTGGCGGCCTGGTTCAACGACAAATTCCACGAGGAAGTGAGCGGCCCCCTGGTGACCGAACGCGTGTTCAAGCGCCATATGACCAGGGAACAGGGCGGCGGCCCGCCCGACACCGAGGCGCTGCGCGCGGCCCGCCACAATATCCGCTATCATCTGGCCTATATCGGCTGGCTGGTGCAAACGCGCGACTGGCTCGCCGGCGACCGGCTGTCGCTCGCGGATCTCGCGGCGGCGGCGCATCTGTCGTCGGCCGATTATCTGGGCGAAGTGCCGTGGAACGCAGACGAGGCAGCCAAACACTGGTACGCGCGGGTGAAGTCGCGGCCCTCGTTCCGTCCGCTGCTGGCGGAGACGGTCGCCGGCGTGCCGGCGGCGAAAACCTACGCGGACCTGGATTTTTAAACGATCCCGAGAAGATCAAAGCGGCGCTCGCCGAAAAGGCGCGCCTGCGCGGCTTCGACGCCTGCGGCGTCACGCGGCCCGACGCGGTGCCGGAAGCCAAAGCGCGGCTCGAGCGCTTCATCGCCGAAGGCGCGCATGGCGACATGGACTGGCTGGCCGAGACAGCCGCGCGCCGCGGCGCGCCGGCCGCGCTGTGGGCGGACGTGCGCTCGGTGATCATGCTCGGCGTGAACTACGGGCCGGACGGCGACCCGCTCGCAATCCTGAACCGGCGCGACCGCGCGGCGATTTCGGTCTACGCGCAAGGCGATGACTATCACGACCTGATCAAGAAGCGGCTGAAGGAGGTCGCGCGCTGGCTGGTGGCGAATGCGGGCGGCGACGTGAAGGTGTTCGTCGACACCGCGGCGGTGATGGAGAAGCCGCTTGCGGCCAGCGCGGGCCTCGGCTGGCAAGGCAAGCACACGAATTTAGTTTCTCGCCAATACGGATCCTGGCTCTTCCTTGGCGCGATTTTCACCACGCTCGACCTGCCGGCCGACGAAGCGGCGGCGGAATCCTGCGGCACCTGCCGCGCCTGCCTCGACGTCTGCCCGACCGCGGCATTCCCCGCGCCGTTCAGGCTCGATGCGCGGCGCTGCATTTCGTATCTGACCATCGAGCACAAGGGCCCGATCCCGCGCGACCTGCGCGCGCCGATGGGCAACCGCATCTACGGCTGCGACGACTGCCTCGCCGTGTGCCCGTGGAACAAGTTCGCGCAAGCCGGACGCGAGGCCAAGCTCGCCGCTCGCGAGGCCTTGCGCGCGCCCAAGCTCGCCGAGATGGCGCGCCTCGACGATACGCAATTCCGCGCGTTGTTCAGCAAGAGCCCGGTCAAGCGCACCGGGCGCGACCGTTTCGTTCGCAATGTGCTCATCGCCATCGGCAATTCGGGCGACGCCTCGCTCGCGGGTGAGGCCGAGCGTTTGTTGGACGACGCCTCGCCGCTGGTGCGCGGCGCGGCGGTGTGGGCCTTGTCGCGTTTGCTCTCGCGTGAACAACTCCGCGCAGTGTCGCGGAGCGACAACGATGCGTCGGTCAACGAAGAGTGGCGGGCGGCGCTCTCATGACGTCATCACCCGCGAAGGCGGGTGATCCAGTAGCCCCTGTCTATGTAACGATACGAGGACGCGGTGAGTACTGGATGCCCGCTTTCGCGGGCATGACGGCGGAAAATCAAAACTCCGCCACCGCCGCCAGGAGCCGCTCGATGTCCTCCGGCCGCGACAGCCGGTGGTCGCCGTCCTTGATCAGCGTCAGCACCACGTCGTCGCGCGAGAAGCGCGACACCAGTTCCTGCGCGTGCCGCCAGGGCACGTCCGGGTCCTGCACGCCTTGCAGAATGTGCACCGGACAGCCGGTCTCGATCAGCCCGCCGAGCATGAGATGATCGCGGCCCTCCTCGATCAGCTTGCGCGTGATCGGGTACGGGCTTTCCGAATATTCCGACGGCCGCAGCCAGAAGCCGTTTTGCTCGATCTCGCGCTTGATGGCGTCGGGGAACGCTTTCCACATCAACTCCTCGGTGAAGTCGACCGCGGGCGCGATCAGCACCATGCCGGCCAGTGACGTATTTTGCGGCGCGGCGTCCTTGCGCTTGCGCAGCGCGCGCGCCAGCAGCAGCGCCAGCCAGCCGCCCATGGAGGAACCGACCAGCACTTGCGGGCCTTTGCAGAACGCGGTGTAGACGGCGAGGCTGTCGGCCAGCCAGCTTCCGATGGTGCCGTCGGTAAAGTCGCCGCCCGATTCGCCATGGCCGGAATAGTCGAAACGCACGTACGCGCGGCCTTGCTGCTCCGCCCAGACATCCAGAGCCGCCGCCTTGGTGCCCGTCATGTCCGACTTGAACCCGCCCAGCCAGAACAGGCCGGGGGCGCCCGCTTCGCTCTTGCCCTCGCGCACGCGCACGGCGATGGTCCGGGAAGGCGGAGGTGATTCGACGGTCAGGGACGTCAGGCGGGATTCGCTCATGGGCGCTGCTGGCAGATTGGCGAGACTTGTTAGCGACGACCGGTCCTTGTCGCCGCAAGGCGGGCCTCAGCGCAAGGGGGCCGTGACGTCCATCGACGGCCGCCCGCGCTCGCTCGCCGGCGCCACCATCCTGCAAATCGTGCCGGCGCTGCGCGAGGATCCCGCCGGCCATGCCGCGGTCGACATCGCGCTCACGTTGCTACAAGCGGGGGCGCGCGCGATCATCGCCGGCGACGGCGGGCCGCTGGTCGGCGAATTGCGCGCCATCGGCGGCGAATGGCTGCCGATGGCGAACGACAGCCCGCTGCGCATCGGCCGCAACGCGCACACATTGGCCGAGCTGATCGCCGGCGAGCGCATCGACATCATCCACGCGCAGAGCGCGGGCGCCGCCTGGAGCGCGCTGAAAGCGACCAAGAAGCAGCCGGTGTTCCTGGTCACCTCGTTTCCCGACCGGCTCGCCGCCGACACCTGGCCGGGCACGCTGTTCCGCGGCGCGCTGGCGCGCGGCGACCGCGTGATCGCGCCGTCGAGTTACGTCTCGCGCGCGATGATCGACCGCTATCGCATTGCCGCCGACCGCATCACCGTGATCCCGCGCGCGGTCGACACCGCGAGCTTCAATCCCGCCGCGATCAGCTCCGACCGCATCGCGCAGATGCGCCGCGTCTGGGGCATTCTCCCGCACATCCGCATCGTGCTCGTCGCCGGACGCGCCGCGCCCTGGAATGGGCAGATGAGCATGGTCGATGCCGCGCGGCTCATCCTCGCCGGCGGCAGCCGCAACATCGCCTTCGTGTTCGCCGGCGACGATCGCACGCATCCGCGCTATGCGCGTGCCTTGCGCCGCCGCGCCCGCCTGCACGGCATCGACACGCTATGCCGTTTCATCGGCCATTGCCCCGACATGCCGGCGGCGATCGCCGCCGCCGACGTCGTCGTGGTGCCGGCCTTGCAGCCGCCTTTGTCGGGCCGCGCGGTGGCGGAAGCGCAAGCCGTGGGACGCCCCGTGGTCACCACCACGGTCGGCATGCTGCCGGAAAACATGCTGGCGCCGCCGCGCATGCGCGAGGAACTGCGCACCGGCTGGCTGGCGCGGCCGGGCAATGTCGGCGAGCTCGCCGCGGCGGTTAACGCCGCGCTGGCGCTGAACCGCACCGCCTATGAGGCGCTGGGCGCGCGCGCGCGCCAGTTCGCCGAATTCGCCTTTTCGCCGGCCAGCGTTGCCGAAGCCATCCGCGGGGTCTATACGTCGCTCCTGGCGCGCGACCGTTGACGCGCCTCGCACAGCGACGCCGGCAGCGCGGTTGAGCGCGCCGCGCTTCGAACCTGAAAGCCCGCGCCGCCCGTTCAAGGCCGTAACGTCATGTCGAGTTTGCCCGTTTCAGGTATGCCGGACGACCCGAGGGCGGCTCCATCCTATAACGCGATCTCGGCGCGGCGGCGCGATGGGGCCGACGCCATCCGCGTCCTGATCGTCGCGCCGAGTCTCGACGGCGGCGCGGCCGATGCCGGCGCAGTCGAATTGACGCGCATCCTGCATGGCGCCGGCCATCGCGCCACCGTCGTCTCGCGCGCCGGCCGCCTGGCAGCGGACGTCACCGCCTCCGGCGGCGACTTCGTGCCGCTCGACGTCTCCAGCAACAACCCAATCGTGCTCCTGCGCAACGCCGTGATCCTGCGGCGCATCGCGCGCGAACGCCAATGCAACGTCATTCACGCGCTCGGCCGCGCCGGCGCCTGGAGCGCCTTCGCCGCCGCGCGGTTCGCCGGGCTTCCCTTCGTCACCAGCTGGTACAAGGGCTTCCGCGAGCAGAACGTCTTGAAGCGGCTGTACAACAGCGTGATGGCGCGGGGCGACCGCGTCGTGGCAGTGAGCGAACAGCTGGCTCAGCTGGTCAACGACCGCTACGGCACGCCGTGGGACAAGATCGCCGTCGTGCCGTGCAGCATCGATCTCGCGCGCTTCAATCCGTCGCGCGTGTCGGACGAGCGCGTCGAGGCGATGCGCCGCGCCTGGGGCGTGCGGCGCGACACCAAGGTGATCCTCATCGTCGGCCGCATCCTGCGCCGCAAGGGCCATCACATCGTGGTCAATGCGGCCAAGCGGCTGAAGGAATTGGGGCTGAAGGATTTTCTCTGCGTCTTCGTCGGCGAGGACCGCGGCCGCACGCATTACACCGGCGAATTGTGGGACCTGGCGCTGTCGACATCCACCATGGACGTGGTGCGCATGGCGGCGCCCGTCTCCGACATGCCGGCCGCCTACACGGCCGCCGCGGTGGTGGTATCGGCGGCCATCCAGCCGGAGGGCGTGCAGCGCGCGATTCTCGAGGCGCAGGCGATGGCGCGGCCGGTCGTCGTGTCCGAGCTGGCCGCCGGTCCCGACGTCGTCCTTACCGCACCGTCGGTGCCGGAGGGGCGGGTCGCCGGCCTGCGCTTTCATGCAGGCGAAGACGCGGCGCTGGCGGCGGCGTTGCTGCGGCTGTTCTCCATCCCGGAACCCACGCGCAACGCCATGGGCGCACGCGGCCGCGACTGGGTGCTCGGTCATTTCGACAATGCCACCGTCGCCGAGCAGACGTTGCGCCTCTACGCCGAGGTGACCGGCCGGGCGCCGCGCGCAGCGCGGCAAAACTAGAACGATTTGAATAATTTGACGCGTTTTGCGGGGTTTCCCGTAACCGAGGCCCGGAACCGCGTTGACTTATTCGCCGTTTGTACCAATCTCTCACCCACCGCAGGGCCGCGCGAGCGCCCCGGCGGTCGTTGCAACAGCAGAGGAGCAAGAACCATTCGTCGTCCGATGAAGTCCGCGCTGCCCGCCCAGAAAGACGGCCCGCGCATAAACGAGGAGATCCGCGTCCGCGAGGTACAGCTGATCGATGCCACCGGCCACAACCATGGCCCCACCCCGATCCAAGCCGCGCTGGATATGGCGCAGAGCGCCGGGCTGGATCTCGTCGAGATCGCCCCGAACTCCACCCCGCCCGTCTGCAAGATCCTGGATTACGGCAAGTACAAATTCCAGGCGCAGAAGAAGGCGGCCGAAGCCCGCAAAAAACAGAAAGTCGTCGAGATCAAGGAGATCAAGCTCCGCCCGATGATCGACGATCACGACTACGACGTGAAGATGCGCTCGATGAAGCGTTTCTTCGAGGAGGGCGACAAGGTCAAGATTACGTTGCGCTTCCGCGGCCGCGAGATGGCGCACCAGGAGCTTGGCTACAAGTTGCTCCAGCGCGTGAAAGAAGACACCGCGACGATGTCGAAGGTCGAATCCGAGCCGAGATTCGAAGGCCGCCAGATGGTGATGCTGCTGGCGCCGCGCTGACCGCCTCCGAAAGAATTCAACGACGCCGCCCATGAGGGCGGCGTTTTTGTTTGGCTAGCGCCGCTCGGCTTCCCAGCGGCCGCCGCAGCTGTCGTTGCCGCCGACGCCCTGCCAGCGGCCGGTGCCATTGTTGCCGGCGAGGCGGCCGGTGCCGTTGGCGCTCTTCTCGCCAAGCGAGATATTGACCCTGACCGCGCCGTTGGCGGCCACGGTGCCGTTGACCTTGGCCGACGAATCGCCGTCATAGGCGATGCGGCCGCCATTCACCCGCACGTTGTAGCGGTAGGCTCGGTCGCAGGTTCCCTTCTCGGTGATGATTAGGACCGTCCACGGCCCATCATGCTGGGCGGCAGCCGCCGCCAGGCGCGGCAGGCCGACCCCGGCGGCCAGGATGGTGCCGGCTACGGCGGCGACGATGGCGTTTCGCATGGAAATCGCTCCTTTTTGGCCTCTGGAACCGGCCCAGTCCTGCGCCGGGCGCCCGTTAACGCCCGACCCCCGCTGCCGGGTTGCATGGCCCGTTCGGCTCTGCCATAACGCCGCCCTCTCGCCGCCCGGCTGAAAGGGCTGCCGTGGCGGCGATACCCGCTCAATCCCGAGCACCTGCTTGAGGCTTTGGCCTTGAGCCTATTTACGGCCGCGCGGGCGATGTCCGCAATGCCGTTCCAGGAGAGCAAAATGCCCAAATTGAAGACCAAGTCGGGCGCTAAAAAGCGCTTCAAGATCACGGCCCAGGGCAAGGTGAAATACCAGCAGTCCGGCAAACGCCACGGCATGATCAAGCGGACCACCAAGACGATCCGCGAACATCGCGGCACTGCGGTGTTGTTCAAGTCCGACGGCGACAACATCAAGAAATACTTTCTGCCCAACGGCTGATCGTATTGAAGCCGCGCAAGCGGCTGTCCCGTCCAAACCGTTTGCAAGATCAGCTCTAGGAGATTTGCCATGGCCCGCGTCAAACGTGGCGTCACGTCCCACGCCAAGCACAAGAAAGTCTACAAGGCCGCCAAGGGTTATTACGGCCGTCGCAAGAACACGATCCGCATCGCCAAGCAGGCGGTGGAGAAGGCCGGCCAGTACGCCTTCCGCGACCGCAAGCGGCGCAAGCGCACGTTCCGCGCTTTGTGGATCCAGCGCCTGAACGCCGCCGTCCGTCCGTTCGGCCTCAACTACTCGAAGTTCATCGACGGGCTGGCCAAGTCGGGTCTGGTGGTCGACCGCAAGGTGCTGTCCGACTTGGCGATCCACGAGCCGGCGGCCTTCGCCGCGATCGTGGAAAAGGCCAAGGCCGCGCTGCCGGCGTAATCACTAACTGTCATGCCCGCGAAAGCGGGCATCCAGTAACCACCGGCCTGACGTAATCTCGTATGCGGGGGTTACTGGATCGTCCGCTAGGGCCTGCCCCCGCGCAGGCGGGGGCGGACGATGACGTCGGGGGCTTTTGATGACCGACATCGCGCAACTGGAAAAAGACCTGCTTGACGGCGTCGCCTCGGCCAAGGACGAGGCGGCGCTGGAAGCCGTGCGCGTCTCGGCTCTCGGCAAGAACGGCTCCGTCACCGCGCTCCTGAAGACGCTCGGCGCGCTCACGCCGGACGAGCGCAAGGTGCAAGGGCCGGCGATCAACGGCCTCAAGGACAAGCTCGGCGCGGCCATCGCCGCCCGCAAGGACGAACTGGCCGCTTCCGCGCTCGATGCGCGCCTCGCCGGCGAGACCGTCGACGTCACCCTGCCCGTGCGCGAGCCGCCGGCCGAGACCGGCCGTATTCATCCGATCAGCCAGGTGATCGACGAGCTCACCGCCATCTTCGCCGACATGGGCTTTGCGGTGGCGGAAGGTCCCGACATCGAGACCGACGACTACAACTTCACCAAGCTGAATTTCCCGGAAGGTCACCCGGCCCGGGACATGCACGACACGTTCTACTTCCCGCAGAAGGCCGACCCCCGGTCGGAGCCGGGGGCAGGCGGCTCGCGCCTGCTGCTGCGCACGCACACCTCACCGGTACAGGTGCGCACGATGCTGGGCCAAAAGCCGCCGATCCGCGTCATCTGCCCCGGCCGCACCTATCGCAGCGACTCGGACCAGACGCACACGCCGATGTTTCACCAGGTCGAGGGCCTGGTCATCGACAAGGGCTCGCATCTCGGCCACCTGAAATGGATATTGCAGGAATCCTGCAAGGCCTTCTTCGAGGTGGACAACGTCAACATGCGTTTCCGCCCGTCGTTCTTCCCCTTCACCGAGCCGTCGCTCGAAGTCGACATCCAGTGCCGCCGCGGCAAGGACGAGATCCGCTTCGGCGAGGGCGAAGACTGGCTGGAGATTCTGGGCTGCGGCATGGTGCATCCGAACGTGCTGCGCAACTGCGGCTACGATCCCGATGAGTACCAAGGCTTCGCCTGGGGCATGGGGATCGACCGCATCGCCATGCTGAAATACGGCATGCACGACCTGCGCGCCTTCTTCGAGGCCGACGTGCGCTGGCTCAATCATTACGGCTTCCGTCCGCTCGACTTCCCGACGCTCGCCGGGGGCCTGAGCCCATGATTGCGCGGCAGGACAAAGCAACGGCACAGGCACAGCCTGTTCCCTCCCCCGCCTGCGGGGGAGGGTTAGGGAGGGGGCAGACCGAGCGATGACGCTGCAGTCACGCAAACCTCCTGTTTGGCGAGCGACCCGAGCGAGCTTGGGCCGCGCACAGGCTCTCCGTCGAGACTCGACTGACGCCGAGAACATCGTTTGGAGCGGGCTGCGCGCACATCGCTTGAATGGTGCCAGTTTCAGGCGGCAGGTCCCGGTAGGCCCCTATATCGTAGACTTCCTTTGCCACGCGGCGAGATTGATCGTCGAAATCGACGGCGGTCAGCACTTTGAGCCTGAACAGCTCAAGCGCGACGATCGCTGTACTGCGATCCTGCAGAGTAAAGGTTTCGGTGTGCTTCGATTCAATAACTACGACGTGATGACAAATCGATCTGGCGTTTTCGAAATGATTGCCACCGCAGTCGAGCCAGCCCCCTCCCCAACCCTCCCCCGCAAGCGGGGGAGGGAGCGTTCCAACGCAAGCGGGGGGACCAAATGAAATTCACTTTGCCCTGGCTGAAAGAGCACCTGACGACCGACGCGCCGCTCGCCGAGATCGTCGACAAGCTCACCATGATCGGGCTCGAAGTCGAGAGCGTCGACGACAAGGCGGCACAGCTCAAGCCGCTGGTCGTCGCCTCGGTGCTCTCGGCCGAGAAGCACCCGAACGCCGACCGTCTGCGCGTGTGCATGGTCGACATCGGCGCGGGCGCGCCGGTGCAGGTCGTCTGCGGCGCGCCGAACGCGCGCGGCGGCATGAAGGCCGTGTTCGCACCGCCGGGCACCTACATCCCGGGCAAGAAGATCACGCTCGGCATCGGCAAGATCCGCGACGTCGAGAGCCGCGGCATGCTGATCTCCGGCGCCGAGATCGAGGTTTCCGACGACGCCGACGGCATCATCGACCTGCCGGCCGACGCGCCGGTCGGTGCCTCTTACGTCGACTGGGCCGGCCTCGCCGACCCTGTGATCGAGATCAATCTCACGCCCAACCGCTCCGACTGCACCGGCGTCAACGGCATCGCGCGCGACCTCGGCGCCACGCTGATCGGCGACTACAAGGAGAATGCGCCGAAGCGGGTCGAAGGGCGCTTCCCCTGCCCGGTCAAGGTGACGATCGAGGCGCCGAACCTGTGCCCGGCCTTCGGCCTGCGGCTGGTGCGCGGCGTCAAAAACGGCCCCTCGCCCGAGTGGCTACAGAAGAAACTCACGGCCATCGGCCTGCGTCCGATCAACGCGCTGGTCGACATCACCAATTTCATCACCTTCGACCGCGGCCGCCCGCTGCACGTGTTCGACGCCAAGAAGGTAAAGGGCCATCTCACGGTGCGCCGCGCCCGCAACGGCGAGAAACTGCTGGCGCTCGACGGCAAGACCTACGAACTCGACGAAGCCGTCTGCGTGATCGCCGACGAAAAGGGCGTCGAGTCGCTCTCCGGCATCATGGGCGGCGAGGAATCGGGCTGCGACGCCAACACCACCGACGTGCTGATCGAGTCGGCGCTGTGGAACGAATTCAACATCGCGCAGACCGGCCGCAAGCTCGGCATCAATTCCGACGCGCGCTACCGCTTTGAGCGCGGCGTCGACCCGAATTTCATGGTCCCCGGCCTCGAGCTGGCGACGCAGATGGTGCTCGACCTGTGCGGCGGCGAGCCGTCCGAGATCGTGGTCGCCGGCGACCCGACGCCGAAGGAAAAGGTCGTCGACTTTCCCTTGAGCGATCTGCCGCGGCTCGCCGGCCTCAAGCTGCCCGGCACCGAAATCCGCCGCGTGCTGGAGAAGCTCGGCTTCTTCGCCGCCGGCCCGGGCGAGCGCATGAAGGTGGCGGTGCCGTCGTGGCGGCCGGATGTGCACGGCCGCGCCGACATCGTCGAGGAAATCGTGCGCATCGTCGGCGTCGACAAAGTGCCGGCGACGCGGTTCCCGCGCGGCGACATGGCGCGCAAGCCTGTTTTGACTCCGATCCAGGTGCGCACCCGCAAGGCCAAGCGCGCGCTGGCCGCGCGCGGCATGGTGGAGGCGGTCACCTGGTCGTTCGTCTCGAAACGAGAGGCGGAATTGTTCGGCGGCGGCCAGCCGGAGCTTGCGCTCGCCAACCCGATCGCGGCCGAACTGTCCGACATGCGGCCGAGCCTGCTGCCCGGCCTGATGATGGCGGCGCAGCGCAATGCCGACCGCGGCTACAACGATGTCGCGCTGTTCGAGGTCGGTCAGATATTCAAGGGCGACCAGCCCGAGGATCAGTTCACCGCCGCCACCGGCTTGCGCCGCGCGCTCGCCAAGCCCGAGGGAGCCGGCCGGCATTGGTCCGCCAGAGGCGGCGCGGTGGACGTATTCGACGCCAAGGGCGACGCCTTCGCCGTGCTGGCCGCCGCCGGCGCGCCGATGCAGGCGCTGCAAGTGATGCCCGGCGGACCGGCCTGGTTCCATCCGGGCCGCAGCGGCACCATTCAGATCGGCCCGCAGAACGTGCTCGGCCACTTCGGCGAACTGCACCCGCGCACGCTCGCCGCGCTCAAGGTGGAGGGCCCGCTGGTCGGCTTCGAGGTGATCCTGGAGAAGATCCCGGCCGCCAAGGCGCGCCCGACGCGCGCCAAGCCGGTGCTGGAGCTGTCGCCGTTCCAGCCGGTCGAGCGCGATTTCGCCTTCGTGGTGGACAGCTCCGTGAAGGCCGCCGACCTCGTGCGCGCCGCGCAGAGCGTCGACAAGAAGCTGATCGTGAATGTCGGCCTGTTCGACGTCTACGAGGGCAAGGGCATCGAGCCGGGCAAGAAGTCGATCGCCATCGCGGTCACGCTGCAGCCGCGCGAGAAGACCATGACCGACGAGGAAATCGACGCCGTCGGCCAGAAGATCGTCGCGGAAGTGAGCAAGCGCACCGGCGGAACGCTCAGGGCGTAGTCACACACTCCGCTCATTCCCGCGCAAGCGGGAATCCAGCGCTGGGTCCCCGCTTTCGCGGGGACGAGCGGAAAAAACCTAGGCCGGCAATAAATCCGCGTAAGCGAAACCGTCGCGCACCACCGTCTCGCCGACGCTGACGGCGATCCTGCCTTTGAGCATCGGCCCGGCCGAGACGAAGGAATGGAATTCGCCATTCTCGCCGCAGGGGTCGATGCCGGACGGCAGCGCGTCGAGCAGGCCGCCGTCGAAACGCCGGCCGGCGAAATCCGAGCCGAGTTTCCTGAGGTCGACGGTGGCGAGATGGGCCTCGACGCCGGCGGCGATCATCTCGCGCGCCAGCGCGTCGGTCGGCCTTTGCCAGAGTGGGAACGCCGCGGTCACGCCGATGGCTTTCAGCTTCTCCTCGCGGTAGGCGCGGATATCCTCCAGGAACAGGTCGCCGAAGATCACGTGCGTGATGCCGCGTGCCTTGGCTTCCTGCATGGCCTCGGCCATCGCGCGCTCGTAGATCGCGTTGGTGCAGGGATAGGGGATGCGCACGATGGTGGGCGCGAGGCCGGTGGCCGCGATTTGCGCCATGAGCAATTCCTCGCGCACGCCATGCATGCTGACGCGGCCGAAGGTCTCGTTCACCGTCGTGAGCGCGCCGACGATGTCGTAGTCGCCGGAACGGCGCGCCTCGTGCAGCGCCCAGGCGCTGTCCTTACCGCTCGACCAGGCGATCAAAGCTTGCGGGCGCGGCATTGCTTGCCTCAGTTGCGGCGACGCGGCTTCTGCCGCGCGGGCTTGTCGTCATCGTCCTTCAGGGCGCCGAGCCGGCGCAAGGCCGCTTCCGCCGCGCGCGTGCCGGATTCCCAGGCGCCGTTGACGGTGCCCCAGCGCGTCTCGTGCACCGCCTCGCCCGCGAACCACACTTTGCCGCCGAGCGGCTCCATCAGCACCTTGCGCGCGTCGGCATTGCCGGGTGCGGCCGACGCCATGGCGCCGCCGACCCACGGATCGGCGCCCCAGCGCGTGGCCTTGGCGCGTTTGACGGCGCGCGCGGCACTCGCGCCGAACAGACCGGACAACCACTCGCGCGCGAAGTCGGTCATCGCCGCCTCGCCTTTGGCCGACAGCTCGCGGCACAGGTCGCCGCCGACCGACACCACATGCAAGGGCGTGCCGGAAACGTTGGCGAGCAGTGCGGCGCTGCGCGGCCCGTTCACCTGCTCGAACACCAGGTCGTCGCGTTGCAGGCCGAACGGATTATCGGGGATTTCGAGCGCAATGTGGTCGAGGTGGCCGAGCGCGAGCTTGGCTGCGGCGTCGGCCTGCCGTTTGGGCAGCGGCGGGATGAACTCGATCTTGTCGCCGGCCAGCACGCCGGTCGACGCCGTGACGATCACCGCGCGCGCGAGCAAGTTGCCTTTCGGGGTGTCGACCGCGAGCCTGCTGCCCCAGAAGATCGCGTCCACCGAAGTCGCGAATTGCACAGGCAGGCCTGCGGCAAGCTTCGCCAAAAGCGCGCCGTAGCCCTGGCGGCAGAAGGCCTCGCTGTCGCGTTCGGCCTGCCGCGCCACGTCGAGCGCCGACACCGCCGCCAGGCTCTTGCCGACGCTGTAAGGCCCGAGGATGAACTCCATCGTTCCCTGCCACGCGCCGAGGTCCTTCGGCAGCGCGCGCAGCGCCGGCATGTCGGACTTGGCGCGCACGGCATCCATGAGCGCGCGCTGCGAGCGCACCAGCGCGGCGAGGAAGCCCTCGATCTCCGCATCGCGCGCCGCCCGCGGCCCGACGCGCAGCGTCTGCCCGCGCGCGGCTGCGTATAGGTCGAGGCCGGCGTCCTTCGCACCCGCCGCCAGCGGATTGGTGTCGGGATTGTGAATCCAGTGCGCGCCGAGATCGAACGGCACGCCGAAGGTCGCGGTGTCGGTGGCGCAGCGCCCGCCGATGCGCGGGCCCGCTTCGAAAATGCGGAAGCTGCGCCTGGCGGCGGCGACGCGGCGCGCGGCCGCGATGCCGGCCGCGCCGGCACCGACGATGATGACATCGACCTCGGCGGCCGAGGCGGCGTCGAGGTGCAAAGCCGGCGCCGCAACGGCCGCGGCGGAACCGGCAAGGAATGAGCGGCGGCTAAGTCGCAGCATGGTATCCAAACTATTTCCGGAACGAGCCTGAGAATGCCCGAATGCGCGTTTTGCCGCAAATTTCATGGCTAACTTTCCGTAACGGCGCCGCACTGACGATGAACCAAATTGCAATGAGTCGGCATTAAATTGGTCGCAACAAGGCGCGCTCAGCAAAGCGCGCGGGGGATTGCGTCAGAAGCGTCAAGAACTGACGCCGGGACCGGACGGCAATGGGGTGGATCGTCGATCGCGTGGGGCGTTACGTCGCCCGCTATCTGGAGGAGCCGGAGAGCGGCTATGAGCCGTTCACGCCGAGCGAACCGGATTCGCTGCGCGCCTCGCTCAAGCCCGGCGACGTGCTGCTGGTCGAGGGCAACAACCACATCTCCGGCGTCATCAAGTATCTGACGCAGTCGACCTGGTCGCATGCCGCGCTCTATGTCGGCCCGATCGGCGACCGCACCACCGAGCAGGGCGAACCGCTGGTGCTGGTGGAAGCCAATATCGGGCACGGCGTGGTGGCCGCGCCGCTGTCGAAATACGCACGCTTCCACACCCGCATCTGCCGTCCGACCGGCTTGACCGAGGACGACTGCGCGCGCGTCTGCGCCTATGCGGCCGAGCGCATCGGCTTCGACTACGACTTGAAGAACATCATCGACCTGCTGCGCTATCTGTTCCCGCTGCCGGTGCCGCAGCGCTGGCGCCGCCGCATGATGGCGCTCGGCTCCGGCCACCCCACCCGCATCATCTGCTCCGCGCTGATCGCGCAGGCTTTCGAGAACGTGCGCTATCCCATCCTGCCGAAGGTGACGCGGCTCGAAAGCGAAGCAGCGCGGCAGGAAATCCTGGAAATCCGTCATTCCTCGCTCTACGCCCCGCGCGACTTCGACATCTCGCCCTATTTCTCGGTGGTGAAGCCGACTATCGAGCGCGGCTTCGACTACAAGGTCCTGGCCTGGGCCGACCTGCCCGCCACCGACCCCGACGAGTTGATCGGCCTGGTGCCGGCGGACGACGAGCTGGAGCCCGCGCGCTAACGCCCTTGCCGCGGGGGCATCGCAGCCCTACCTGTGGGGGCATGTTCGAAGCCGCCGCCAAAGCCTTTTCCGAGATGTTTTCGCCGCCGCTGCGCGCGGTGCTGATGAAGTCCATCGGGCTGGCGCTTGCCGTCATCGTCGTCATCGGCATCGCGCTGCAACGTCTCCTCGCCGCGCTGGCCGAGAGCGGCGCGTCGTGGGCAGAGCAGACCTCGGGCTTTGCCCCGCATTCGGTCTGGGCCGCGCTCGCCTGGGTGCTGTCCATCATGGCGGGCTTAGGCATCGTCACCGGCGCGCTGTTCCTGATGCCTGCGGTCAGCGCGCTGGTCGGCAGCTTCTTCGTCGACGAGGTCGCCGATGTGATCGAGCGCACCGACTATCCGGCCGAGCCGCCCGGCCGCGCGCTGCCGCTGTGGCGCGCGCTGATCGAGGGCATCAAGATCGCGCTGCTGGCGCTCATCGTCTATGTCGCCGCGCTGCCGTTCTTTTTCTTCGGCGTCGGCGTCGTCGTGCTGTTCCTGGCCAACGCCTATCTGCTGAGCCGCGAATATTTCGAGCTCGCCGCCATGCGCTTCCGCTCGCCGCTCGAGGCCAAGGCGATGCGGCGGGCCAATTCCGGCTATGTCTTTGCCGCTGGCCTGATCGTCGCGCTGTTCGTGTCCATCCCGATCCTCAATTTCGCGACGCCGGTCTTCGCCATGGCCTTCATGGTGCACCTCCACAAGCGCGTCGCCGGCAAGCGCGTCGAATTGATCGAGCCGGTGAAGCCCTAACTGTAGTCCCGGCCAAGCGAGCCAACGGGTCCGCGCAAAGCGCGGCCCGATGACAGGCTCCGCGAGCGCGAGCCGGGACCCAGTAACCCCTGTCGTAGCGATGCGGATAGACCGGGGTTACTGGGTCCCCGCTTTCGCGGGGACGACAGCTAACAATCAAGCCGCGACCGTCTTCCCCGGCCACTTGCACAGATCGGCGATCACGCACCGCTCGCACAAAGGCTTGCGCGCGATGCAGGTGTAGCGTCCGTGCAGGATGAGCCAGTGGTGCGCATGGCGCTTGTAATGCGCCGGGATCACGCGCTCGAGCTTTTCTTCCACCTCGAACGGCGTCTTGCCGGTGGCTAAGCCCGTGCGGTTGCCGACGCGGAAGATGTGCGTATCGACCGCGATGGTGTGCTCGCCGAAAGCGGAATTGAGCACCACATTGGCGGTCTTGCGCCCGACGCCCGGCAGCGCCTCCAGCGCCTCGCGCGAGCGCGGCACCTGCCCACCATGCTCGGCGACCAGCTTGTGCGAGAGCGCCACCACGTTCTTCGCCTTGTTGCGGAACAGGCCGATGGTCTTGATCATGTCGCGCACGCGCTCCTCGCCGAGCGCGGCCATCTTCTCCGGCGTGTCGGCGGCCGCGAACAAGGCCGGCGTCGCCTTGTTGACGCCGGCGTCGGTCGCCTGTGCCGACAGCACCACCGCCACCAGCAGCGTGAACGGGTTGACATAAGTCAGCTCGGTCTTCGGCTCGGGCTCCGCCGCTTGGAAACGGCGAAACGCTTCCTCGACCTCGGCCGGCGTCCATTGCGGCAATTCGCCGTGCGCGGCCTTGGCGTCCGCCTTCACGCGCTGCGGCTTCGGCTTGACCTTCGCCGCCTCGCCCGTGCGGGCCTTGGCAAGCGCCTTCTTGCGCTTGACGGCCTTGCGGGTCGCTTTTTTCGCCATGATTTCGGTATACTGACGCGCATGACCGCCGACAACGCCACCGAACTCGAACCCACGATCTTTTCCGTGGTGATCACGCCGCACCGCTCGCTGCCGCGCGCCGGCTTTCTGGTGCTGATGGCCGCGTTCGGCGGCATCAGCTTCATCGCCGGCATGGTGTTTCTGATCGCCGGCGCCTGGCCGGTGTTCGGCTTCTTCGGCCTCGACGTGCTGCTGCTGTACTGGGCCTTCAAGCTCAACTACCGCCACGCCGACGCCTACGAAGAAGTGCATCTGACGCCGTCGAAGTTGCGCGTGCGCAAGGTCAGCCATCGCGGCCGCGTGCGCGAATGGTCGCTCAATCCGCTCTGGGTGCGGCTCGAGAAGATCGTGCACGAGGAGTTCGGCATCGAGCGCCTGTTCCTGGTCTCGCGCGGCAAGCAACTCGTCATCGCCAGCTTCCTCGGCCCCGACGAAAAGGCGACCTTCGCGCAGGCGCTGGGCAACGCGCTGCACGAGGCCAGGCGTGGCGTGACGAGGACGGCACTGTGAGCGCGGCGGCCCGAGGCCGCCTAACACCTGCGTTTCAGCCCCCTGCCGGCGGCGGCGCCGCAGAATTCGGCGGCAGAGTGCCGATGTAGTCGGCCAGAATTTCCGCTCTCTTTTTTCGTGCGCTGAAGCCCCAACCAAGATTGCCGAAACCCGGGATGCTATCGAGGTACAAGGCCGCATAGACCGTACTGGCGCCGCCGGGCGGCGGATTGAGTTTTTGATATGCGCCATTCATCGCCTTTTTAAATGCGGTGCTTGGCCAGAAATATCCGCGCGCGTCGCCAATATCCTTCGTCCAGACCAACGCCACATAGGTCGTCAAGGCGGTGACAAAAGCTGCCGTAATCGTCTTCAACTGGTCGGCGCCGATTTTCGACGTGTTAAACAGCAGATCGACGGACGCGTTCAAGGTGAGCCAGGTGACGCCGGCCGTGGCGGCCGCCGTCACAGCTACTGCCGAGACAATCCATAGTTCAATCAGGTAGCGCGCGAGTTTCGGATGGTCGGCCATGGTCGCAAAGGCAACCGATCGTGCCACGAAGGCAATGATCAGCATCGCCGCTTCGAGATAAGCCGCGGGAAGAAAGTCACTGTAGAGCTTTAGTCCGAAAATGACACCAATCAGCGCGGGCAGGCCCACGATCGCGTTTGCCGCCGGTCCGTTCACAGCTGTTCGCCGCCCAGATTCCACGAATGCGGTCTGGCGTGTTGGCAGCGGTAGATGAGTTTTCCGGTGCCGCTCGGCACCATGTCGATGTCGGCGGGCGGCGCCGCAAGTGTGCATTTGGTGCTGGCCGCTACCAGTCCGGTATTCACAGCCTCCAGGGCCGTCAAAAACGCGAAGCGGGGGCCATGCTCGTCCATCAACTCCGCGCACTCTTCGACGCTTCGCATCAAGTCCGAAAGCGCCGGATCGTTGGCCGTTTCTATCCCAACGAAGTTGCCGATACTCTTGATCTTCACAGAAAGCCCTCCCCTTAGGTCCATCTATGAATGCAGATGGTGCTACTATAGCGTGCATATGCCCGTCGGCAAGATACGCAGCCAGAAATCGGGTGGTTGCCCGCACCAGGCGGGCCCTAGATTGGGCCATGATCACGGACACCATCACCATGACCGAAGCCCAGGGCGCCCTTTCCAGCCGCTTCCCCGAGTTCGCCCCGCTTTCGACCGCGGCGGCCGACTACGACATCGTGCGCCGGGCGATCGCGCATATCCGCGGCAACTGGCGTTCGCAGCCCGAGATCGAGACCATCGCGCACGCCGCCGGCGTCACCCCGACCGATCTGCATCACCTGTTCCGGCGCTGGTGCGGCCTGACGCCCAAGGCCTTCCTGCAGGCGCTCACGCTCAACCGTGCGCGCGAACTGCTGCGCTCTTCGGCCAGCGTGCTGGAAACCGCTTACGAGGTCGGCCTGTCCGGCCCCGGCCGGCTGCACGACCTGTTCGTCACCCACGAGGCGATGTCGCCGGGCGAATGGAAGGCGGGCGGCGAAGGGCTCACCATCACCTACGGGTTCCATCCCTGCCCGTTCGGCATGGCGCTGGTGATGATCACCCCGCGCGGGCTCGCGGGGCTGGCGCTCGCCGACGCCGGCAAGGAACGCGCCGCGCTCAAGGACATGCGCTCGCGCTGGCCGCGCGCGGCCTATGTCGAGGACTTCGCGGCCACTGCGGCCACCGCGCGCCGCATCTTCGACGCCGCGCTGTGGCGGCCGGAGACACCCTTGCGCGTGGTGCTGATTGGAACCGACTTCGAGGTGCGGGTCTGGGAGAAGCTGCTCACCATCCCGATGGGCAAGCTCACCACCTATTCCGATCTTGCCGCGCAGACGGGCTCGCCGAAAGCGGCGCGTGCGGTCGGCGCCGCCGTCGGCAAGAACCCGATCTGCTTCGTGGTTCCCTGCCATCGCGTCATCGGCAAGAACGGCGACATCACCGGCTACCACTGGGGCCTCACGCGCAAGCGCGCGATGCTCGGCTGGGAAGCGGGCATGGCGGCCGCGGCGTGATTTTCGTTTCGTCATCGCAATAGTTTGAATCAGAGGCGTTGGAACCGGAACGGTTCCCTGACCCGCGCGTTCCCGGAACGTGTGGAGACGACGCGGCGTTGTCTCCTCGTACAAACGTCCAGAGGAGGCAAATAATGAAACTTCGATTTGCTCTGACGCTTCTTGCCGCGACGGCCATGGCGCCGGCCGTGGCTTTCGCCCAAGGTTCCACGGTTGGCGGCGCGGTCGGCGGCGCGGCTGTGGGTGGCGTGGTTGGCGGCCCGGTCGGCGCGGTTGTCGGCGCCGGTGTGGGTGGCGCCGTTGGCATGGCGGCAGAGCCGCCGGCCGGCGTCGTAACCTATGTGGAGCGCGAACGCGTGCCGTCGGTGACGGTGCAGGAACGCATCGTAGTCGGCGAGCCGCTTCCGGCGACCGTCCAGCTGCGCACGATCCCCGAGCACACCGAGTATCGCTACGCGGTCGTGAACAACCAGCGCGTCATCGTCGAGCCGAAGTCGCGCAAGGTGATCAAGATCATCCAGTAGCGCTCACATCGTCGAGCGTTGACGGAAAGCTCCGCCGCAAGGCGGAGCTTTTTCGTTAGCGCCTGGCCGGCGCACGGACAGTTGACGCTGGCGCGGCGATCCCCCACAACCCTCCCGCTTTGTTCGCTCGGGGCCACGGATGCAAAAACGCCGCCCGGTAATGCTGGTCGTGCTTGACGGTTGGGGTTGGCGCGAGGAAATCGCCGACAACGCCGTACGCCAAGCCAAGACGCCGGCCTTCGATCGTCTTTGGGCGACCTGCCCGCACGGCTTCCTGCGCACCTCCGCCTTGGACGTCGGCCTGCCGCCCGGGCAGATGGGCAATTCCGAAGTTGGGCATCTCAATATCGGCGCCGGCCGCGTCGTGATGCAGGATCTCCCGCGCATCGACGAAGCCATCAAGAGCGGCGAGATTGCGAAGGCGCCGGCGCTCACCGGCCTCATCGACACGCTCAAGAAGAGCGGCGGCACCTGCCATCTCATCGGCCTGGTTTCGCCGGGCGGCGTGCATTCGCATCAGGATCACGCCGTGGCGCTCGCCAGGATTCTCACGCAGGCCGGCGTGCCTGCGGTCGTGCATGCGCTGACCGACGGTCGCGACACCCCGCCGCAAGCGGCGGCGGACTATCTCAAGACCTTCACCGCCGCGTTGCCGGCAGCGGTCCCGGTCGTCACCGTCGTCGGGCGTTACTACGCCATGGACCGCGACAAGCGGTGGGAGCGCGTGTCCAAGGCCTACGACGCCATCGTCGCCGGCGAGGGTCCGCGCTTTGCCGACGCGCAGGCCGCCATCGCCGATGCCTATGCCAACAAGATCCACGACGAGTTCATCGTTCCGGCCGCGATCGGCGACTACCGCGGCATGAAGGACGGCGACGGCGTGCTGTGCTTCAATTTCCGCGCCGACCGCGTGCGCGAGATATTGAGCGCCATGCTCGATCCGGCGTTCTCCGGCTTTGCGCGCAAGCGCACGGTCAAGATCGCGGCCGCCGTCGGCATGACGCAGTACAGCGATGAACTCGACAGAGTGATGCAGACGATCTTTCCGCCGCAGAGCTTTCCGAACATTCTCGGCGAGGTGGTCGCCAACGCGCATCGCACGCAGCTGCGCATGGCCGAAACCGAGAAGTATCCACACGTCACCTACTTCCTCAACGGCGGCCGCGAGGAGCCGTTCGAGGGCGAAGACCGCATCATGGTGCCGTCGCCCAAGGTCGCGACCTACGACCTGCAGCCCGAGATGTCGGCGCCGGAGCTGACCGAGAAGGCGGTGGAAGCGATCAAGTCGGGCAAATACGACCTGATCGTGCTCAACTATGCCAACGCGGACATGGTCGGCCACACCGGCAGCATTGCGGCGGCGATCAAGGCGGTCGAAGCGGTCGACACCGGGCTCGGCAAGCTTGCCAACGCAATACAGTCCATGGGCGGCGCGCTGCTCGTCACCGCCGACCACGGCAATTGCGAGATGATGGTCGATCCGGAAACCGGCGGCCCGCACACGTCGCACACGCTCAATCCGGTGCCGCTGATTTTGGCCGGCGCGGGCAACCGCGTGCTGGTCAAGGAAGGCCGCCTTGCCGACATCGCGCCGACGCTGCTCGAGCTGATGGGCCTGCCGAAACCGGCGGAGATGACCGGCAGCTCGCTGATGCAGGGATGAGTTCTTGCGTCATTCCGGATCGCCGCTTTCGCGGCGTCCGGAATGACAGATCAAAAGTCCTTCAGCCCGAGCACGTCGGCCATCGCGTAAAGCCCCGGCTTCTGGTTGCGCGCCCACAGCGCCGCGTGCAGCGCGCCGCGCGCGAAGATCATGCGGTCCTCGGCCTTGTGCACGAGCTCGATGCGCTCGGCCGATCCTGCGAACATCACCGTGTGCTCGCCGACCACGGTGCCGCCGCGCAGCGCCGCAAAGCCGATGTCGCCCGGCCGGCGCGCGCCGGTATGGCCGTCGCGGCTGCGCACCGAATGCTTGTCGAGATCGATGCCGCGCCCTTCCGCCGCCGCGCGGCCGAGCAGCAGCGCCGTGCCGGAGGGCGCGTCGATCTTCTGGTTGTGGTGCATCTCCAGAATCTCGATGTCGAACGACTGGTCGAGCGTCTTGGCGACGCGCTTGGCGAGCGCCGCCAGCAGATTGACGCCGAGGCTCATGTTGCCGGACTTGACGATCACCGCGCGCTTGGCGGCGTCTTTGATCTTGTCTTCCTCGGCCGCGTTGAGCCCGGTAGTGCCGATGATGTGCACCTTGCCGGCCTTGGCCGCGACCGCGGCGAGATCGAGCGTCGCCGCCGGAATTGTGAAGTCGACGATGGCATCGGCGTTTGCCATTAAGGCCGCCGGATCGCCGGTGAGCTTGACGTGGTTTTCACCGAGCCCGGCCAGCGTGCCGGCATCCCAGCCGAGGAGCGGCGAGCGCGCGTCTTCCAGCGCCCCGGCCAGCGTCAGGCCCTTGGTGTCGGCAATGGCCTTCACCAGCGTGCGGCCCATCCGCCCGCCGGCCCCCGCCACGATCAGCCGCATGTCAGCCATCGGTCGCTCCCCGGACTTCCGTCCGAGGTATAGCGGGCGGATGCTCCCCCTGTCACCTATGGCTGCGGGCCGTCATAGCCCTCGATGACGATGAGATCGGCGTCCGCCGCCGCCTGCCGAAGCGCGATCGCCTTGGCATATTCGGGCGAGCGGTAGCACTCCATCGCCGCCTGATAGCTCGGAAATTCGAGTATCACGACGCGGCTGCGACTCTTGCCTTCCACGACTTCGGTCTGCCCTCCGCGGGTGACGTAGCGGCCGCCGAACTTCCGCATGATATCCGGCAGTGCCGCGACATAGGCTTTGTAGCCGTCCGCGTCGCGGACCTCGACTTGCGCGATCCAGTAGCCCTTCGCCATTCCTATCTCCCGCTTGCCTGTTCGATCTCGGCCACGATGTTGTCGGCCGCAGCTTTTGGATCTTTCGCCTCGACCACCGGCCGCCCGACCACCAGATAGTCGGCGCCCGCTTCGATCGCGCGCGCCGGCGTCATGATGCGCTTCTGGTCGCCGGTCGCCGCGCCCGCAGGGCGAATGCCCGGCGTCACCAGCACCATGCCCGGCCCGGCGATGTCGCGCAGCTTGCGCGCTTCCTCGGCGGAGCAGACCAGCCCGTCGATGCCCATGTCGCGCGCCTGCGCCGCGCGCGCGGCGGCGAGCTCCGGCACGCTCATGTCGTAACCGGCGGCGGCGAGATCGGCGTCGTCATAGGAGGTGAGCACGGTCACCGCCAGGATGCGCAGCTTCGATCCCTTCTTGCCCTCCACCGCCGCCTTCATGGTCTGCGGAAAAGCGTGCACGGTGAGGAAGGTGGCGCCGATCTGCGCCACGCTCTCGACGCCCTTCTGCACCGTGTTGCCGATGTCGTGCAGCTTGAGATCGAGGAACACCTGCTTGCCGGCCGCGATCAGCCCGGCGGCGAAAGGCAGGCCGCCGGCAAACGCCAGCTGATAGCCGATCTTGTAGAACACCACCGACTCGCCCAGACGCGACACCATCTGCTCGGCGTCGTGCACCGTCGGCAAATCGAGCGCCACGATCAGGCGTTCACGCGCATCGAGCGTCAAGGCTTCATCCTCCCCGCTGAATCAGCCGCGCCATGTCGGTGAGGCGCGACAGCTGCGCGCGCAGCAGGTTCGCCACGCGCGTTTCGGCAATGTTGTCCATGGCGTCGAAGGCGTGGTCGGCGTTCGCGACCGTCACCTGCTCCGGGATCACCAGTGCGCCGCAGCCGAGCTCGAGAATCTGGCGCAGCGCGGTGAGACCGTGCAGGCCGCCGGTGGGCTCGGTCGAGGCCGACGCGATCGCGAACACGCGGCCGCGGAACGCGGCAAAGAGCGGGTCGCCGCGTTCGCGCACGCGCGACACCCAGTCGATCGCATTTTTCAGGAGCGGCGTCACCGAGGCGGAGTAATCCGGACTGGCGATGAAGACGCCGTGATGCGCCATGATCATCTGCTTGAGCTTGAGCGCGTGAGACGGCTGGCCGCTACGCGCGTCGAGATCGGGGTCGTAAAGCGGCAGCGGATAATCGGCGAGCGAAATGCGCGTGACGTCGGCGTCGAGCAGCGTCAGCTCCTTTGCCGCCAGCGCCGCCAGCTTCGCATTGAGCGAGCCGGCGCGGGTCGAGCCGGGCAGGACGAGGATTTTCGGCGCGGACATCGGGCGTCGTCCCATTCGTCATGGCAGCGCAGACGGCCGCCGCTACCTACCCTAAAGACGTGGATGCCCGGGACAAGCCCGGGCATGACGAAGAGCGGCGATGAAGCGACAGTCACGCCGCGCGATAGACCCACACCCGCGCGGGCGGGATGTTCAGCCAGATCAGCTCGGACGCCTTCGCCGTGATGCCCGACAGTTCCTTCGGGATCGGCGGCATCATGGCATAGGTGAACTGGACGAAGGGCGCGCCGGGACCGAGCAGCGTCATGGCGTCGGCGATCAATCGCAGCCGCGTGCGCAGCGGCTTGGTCATCAGCGGCAGGCCGGAGACGACCGCGGCCGCCGGCTCCTCGACCGTACCGGCGAGCATGCGGCGCAGGCGGTAGGCGTCGCCTTGCACGACCTTCGCCTGCGGATAGCGGTTGCGCAGCAGGCGGCAGAAGTCGGGGTTGAATTCGACCAGGACGAGCCGGGACGGGTCGACGCCGTGTTTGACCAGCGCCTCCGTCACCGGGCCGGTGCCGGGGCCGAGCTCGATCACCGGGCCCTTGGAATCAGGATCGACGTAGCGCGCCATGGTGCGCGCCAGCGCCTTGCTCGACGGCATCACCGCGCCGGTACGCAAAGGCTTCTCGATCCACGAGCGAATGAACTGCATCTCGTCGTCGAGACGCAGGGGCTTTTTTTCGACGCGGATGAATGATGGCGAGGACATTGATTTCACGCGTACGGGGCCGGCCTGCGACCTTTACCGGTAAAGGGCGCCGGGCGGGGGGTCAAGATGGCTACTCGGTATGGCTGTTGCGACTTCCCAGTCCATCCAAAAACTCCCGCACCCGGCTGAAGAACCCGGCCGATTCCGGCTGGGTATCCTCGGAGGAGAGCTTGTCGAATTCGGCCAGAAGCTCGCGTTGGCGTTTGCTCAGTTTCTGCGGCGTTTCCACCGAAACTTGAACGTACATATCCCCCGTTTGTTTCGAACGGAGCACCGGCATACCCTTGCCGGTCAGGCGGAAGCGCTGGCCGGCCTGGGTGCCGGCCGGCACTTTGACCCGCGCCTTGCCGCCATCGATCGCCGGCACCTCGAAATCGCCGCCCAGGGCCGCGGTCACCATGGAGATGGGGACCCGGCAATAGAGGTCGGCGCCGTCGCGCTGGAAGAACTCGTGCGGCGCCAGCGACAGGAAGATATAGAGGTCGCCCGGCGGGCCGCCGCGCAAGCCCGCCTCGCCTTCGCCGGCGAGCCGGATGCGGGTGCCGTCCTCGACGCCGGGCGGAATGTTGACCGACAGCGTGCGCTCGCGCATGACGCGCCCGGCGCCGCCGCAATCCTTGCATGGATCGTCGATGGTCTGGCCGCGGCCCTGGCAGGCCGGGCAGGTGCGCTCGAGCGTGAAGAAGCCCTGCGCGTGCCTGATCTTGCCGGCGCCGCCGCAGGTGGCGCAGGTCTTCGGCTTGGTGCCCGCCTTGGCGCCGGTGCCGGAGCAGACTTCGCAAGTGACCGAGGTCGGGATACGCACCTGCGCGGTCTTGCCTTCGAAGGCTTCCTCCAGCGTGATCTCCATGTTGTAGCGGAGATCCGAGCCGCGCTCGCGGCCGCTGCCGCGCGCACCGCGCGCGCTGCCGCCCATGCCGAAGATGCCTTCGAAGATGTCGGAGAAGGTGGTGCCGAAGTCGGCGCCGAAGCCGTGCCCGCCACCCATGCCGCCCTGCTCGAAGGCGGCGTGACCGAAACGGTCGTAGGCCGCGCGCTTGTCGCCGTCCTTGAGGACGTCATAGGCCTCGTTGATTTCCTTGAACTTGTGCTCGCACTCGTTGTCGCCCGGGTTGCGGTCCGGGTGATGCTGCATGGCGAGTTTGCGGAAGGCGGCCTTCAGCTCGATCTCGGTGCAGGTCCGCGAGACGCCCAATACTTCGTAGTAGTCGCGCTTCGACACCGGCTATCCCCGAATAAACAAAACCTCGTCCTCAGGAACGCGACGCGCGTCTCGAAGGACGAGGTTGTTTCCATTGCGGCTCCCACCCTGCGAGACGGCCTGACGTCTCCTCGGGAGGAGGACCATTTCCTTAGCTCCGACCGTCAGGCCGACTTCTTGTTGTTCTTGTCGTCGTCGACTTCGGTGAACTCGGCGTCGACCACGTCTTCCTTCTTCTCGCCGGAGGCTGTGCCTTCAGCGCCGGGCTGCGCGTTCTGCGCTTCCTGCTGCTGCTTGTACATGGCCTCGCCGAGCTTCATGGAAGACTGCGCGAGCGTGTTGGTCTTGGCCTGGATCGCGGCCGCGTCGTCGCCCTTGAGCGCTTCCTTCAGGTCGGCGATCGCGTTCTCGATCGCGGAGCGTTCGGCGTCGCCCACCTTCGAGCCGTGCTCGGCGAGCGCCTTTTCGGTGGAATGCACCAAGGCTTCGGCATGGTTCTTGGCTTCGACCGCCGCCTTGCGCTTCTTGTCTTCCTCCGCGTGCGCTTCCGCGTCCTTCACCATCTTCTCGATGTCGCCCTCGGACAGACCGCCCGAGGCCTGGATGCGGATCTGCTGCTCCTTGCCGGTGGCCTTGTCCTTGGCCTGCACATTGACGATGCCGTTGGCGTCGATGTCAAAGGTGACCTCGATCTGCGGCACGCCGCGTGGCGCCGGCGGAATGCCGACCAGGTCGAACTGGCCGAGCATCTTGTTGTCGGCCGCCATCTCGCGCTCGCCCTGGAAGACGCGGATGGTCACCGCGTTCTGGCTGTCCTCGGCGGTCGAGAAGACCTGGCTCTTCTTGGTCGGGATCGTGGTGTTGCGGTCGATGATGCGGGTGAACACGCCGCCCAGCGTTTCGATGCCGAGCGAGAGCGGGGTCACGTCGAGCAGCAGCACGTCCTTGACGTCGCCCTGCAGCACGCCGGCCTGGATGGCGGCGCCGATGGCGACGACTTCATCCGGGTTGACGCCCTTGTGCGGCTCCTTGCCGAAGAACTGCTTCACGACTTCCTGCACCTTCGGCATGCGCGTCATGCCGCCGACCAGGACCACTTCGTTGATCTCGCCCGCGGTCACGCCCGCGTCTTTCAACGCCTTGCGGCACGGCTCGACCGTCTTCTGGATGAGGTCGTCGACCAGCGCCTCGAACTTGGCGCGGGTGAGCTTCATCGTGAGATGCTTCGGGCCGGACGCGTCCGCCGTGATGAAGGGCAGGTTGATCTCGGTCTGCGTCGTGGACGACAGCTCGATCTTGGCCTTCTCGGCAGATTCCTTCAGCCGCTGCAACGCGAGCTTGTCCTTGCGCAGGTCGATGCCCTGCTCCTTCTGGAACTCGTCGGCCAGGTAGTTCACCAGCCGCATGTCGAAGTCTTCGCCGCCGAGGAACGTGTCGCCGTTCGTCGATTTCACCTCGAACACGCCGTCGCCGATCTCCAGCACCGACACGTCGAAGGTGCCGCCGCCGAGGTCGTACACCGCGATCAAGCCGGTCTTCTGCTTGTCGAGACCGTAAGCGAGCGCGGCCGCGGTCGGTTCGTTGATGATGCGCAGCACTTCGAGGCCGGCGATCTTGCCGGCGTCCTTGGTGGCCTGGCGCTGCGCGTCGTTGAAGTAAGCGGGAACGGTGATCACGGCCTGATCGACCTTTTGCCCGAGATGCGCTTCCGCCGTTTCTTTCATCTTCTGCAGGATGAAGGCGGAGATCTGCGAGGGCGAATACTGCTTGCCGTCCACTTCGACCCACGCATCGCCGTTCGAAGCCTTGGCAATCTTGTAGGGGACGAGCTTCTTGTCCTTCTCGACCATCGGGTCGTCATAGCGCCGTCCGATCAGGCGCTTGACCGCGAAGATGGTCTTCTCCGGATTGGTGACGGCCTGGCGCTTGGCCGGCTGGCCGACGAGGCGCTCGCCGTCGTCGCTGAAGGCCACGATCGAGGGCGTCGTGCGCATGCCTTCCGCGTTCTCGATGACCTTCGGCGTTTTGCCTTCCATGACGGCGACGCACGAATTGGTGGTGCCGAGGTCGATGCCGATGACCTTGCCCATGGTTTTTCCTCTCAAATTGCGGCAGGCCGGCCGGGCCGCTTGGCGCCCGAAATGGGGTATCGGCGGCTCATCCGCAGACCCCCTGATCCAGCCCCCTGGATACGCGATTCACCGCAGTTTTGCGGCTCAACCGGTCATATAGGAGGGGCCCCGGAGGCCGCAAGGCAGCCCCTCACGAATTCGCGAGCGGGCGGGCGGGCCGCGCCGGAATGGTTTACGTCAGCAGCACCACCATTGCCGCACTGCGGCAGGGCGGGTTAGGCAAGTCCGCGGACATTACCGAACGAGGCGCCCATGCTGTGCCGGTTGTTGCTTATCCTGACGGTCTGGACCGGCTTGGCGAGCGCGGCCGCCGCCGAGCCGGTCTATCCGCCCGGCATGCGCATCGGTCTGGAGCCGCCCGCCGGGGCCAAGCTCGCCACCGGCTTTCCCGGCTTCGAGGACGCGGAGCACAAGGTGAAGATCACCATCCTCGACCTGCCGGACGGCGCCTATGAGGCGCTCGAGGCGGCGACCTTGGCGCCGAACCAGCCGGGCATCGAAAACCTCAAGCGCGAGACCTTCGCCTTCAACAGCGGCACCGGCATTCTGGTCACCGGCCGCGGCCAGAAGGACGGCGTGCCTGTGCAAAAGTGGCACCTGCTGGCCAAGGCGGCCGCCGGCCCGGTGCAAGACCTGACCACATTGATCAATGTCGAGGTGCCGGACGCGGCGCGTACGGTCTACACCGATGCGCTGGTGCGCAAGGTGCTCGCCAGCGTCACCTTCCGCCCGACGCCGATCGAGGAGCAGTTGGGCCTGCTGCCGTTCAAGGTGAGCGAACTCGCCGGATTCCGCGTCATGCAGGCGCTGCCGACCGGCGGCGTCGTGCTCACAGAAGGGCCGGACGACGACCTCCAGAAGCAGCCTTTCGTGATCGTCTCGATCGGCCGCGGCGGACCGGCCGACGCCGGCGAACGCGGCCGTTTCGCGCGCGACCTGTTGAACGCGTCGCCGCTGCGCGAGCTGGCCGTGCGCTCGGCCGAGCCGATGCGGATCGCCGGGTCGCCCGGCTACGAGATCCGCGCGTCCGCCAAGAACCTCGCCGGCCAGCCGATCTCGCTGGTGCAGTGGGTGCGCTTTGGCGGCGGCGGCTTCTTGCGCGTGGTGGCAGGCAGCCGCGAGGACGCCTGGGACGGCATGTTCCCGCGCTTCCGCGCCGTGCGCGACGGCATCGAAGTGAAGTAGCGATCAGTTGGCGGGCGGATTGTCGTTGGAGGCCGGCTTCGGCGCGGCCTTGGCGACGCCGACCAGCGCGGGGCGCAGCATGCGCTCGCCGATCATGTAGCCGGCCTGGATCACCTGCGCGACATGCCCGGGGGGCACATCGGTCGTGGGAACTTCATACATGGCCTGATGAAAGTTCGGATCGAACTTCTCGCCCTGCGGCGAGAACTTGCGCACGCCGTTCTTCTCCAGGCTCTTGAGCAGCTCGCGCTCGGTGAGCTCGACGCCTTCGATCAGCGCCTTCAGTTTCGGATCGGCCTGTTCGCGCAAGCCGGGGTCGATGGTCTCCAGCGCGCGGTGCATGTTGTCGGCAACCGCAAGCACATCGCGGGCGAAGCCGGCGATGCCGTAGGTGCGCGCGTCGGCGACCTCGCGCTCGGTGCGCCGGCGCAGGTTCTCCATCTCGGCGAGCGTCCGCAGCACCCTGTCTTTGTAGTCGGCGGCTTCGCGCTGGGCGGCCGCCAAGGGATCGGGCTGCTCGCCGGCGACCGCGGCCTCAGGCTTCGCGGCCTTGGCCTCGGTCGCGTCGTCTACGGTTTCGGTCTGGCGCGTGTCCGTCATCGGGCTCGATCCACCTGCAAAGCTGTTCCGGATGCCCGGCATATCAGGCCTGAGGCCGGAAAAATCAAGACGACAGGAGCCGGCTGACCACCCGGGCGGTGTAGTCGACCATGGGGATCACGCGGGCGTAGTTGAGGCGGGTCGGGCCGATCACGCCGATGACGCCGACGATACGGCCCTTGCTGTCGCGGTAGGGCGCCACAATGGTCGAGGAACCGGACAGCG
Organism: Pseudolabrys sp.; assembly: GCA_022841665.1. Lineage (GTDB taxonomy): Bacteria > Pseudomonadota > Alphaproteobacteria > Rhizobiales > Xanthobacteraceae > Pseudolabrys. Next base: position 118,410 of record JALHRB010000003.1, on the reverse strand, counting down.
AAAACAGCTTGTTTTCCGAGCCGATGAAGATGCGCACGCCCTCCGCCCGCTCGGCGCGGCCGAGCAGATCGATCACCCCGCGCTTGGTCTCGAGCGCGTCGAACAACGAGCGCACCCGCTCCAGGTCGTCCATCGCATGCAGGTCTTCGAGCAGGTTGGCGTGGCCGCGCACGATGAGCTGGCGGTCGTCGCTCTCGCCGCCCGACCAGCTCGCCAGTCCGGTGGCGATGATCTTCTGTGTGAGCTGATCGAGCTCGGCCTGGCCTTCCGCCACCGCCTTCTCGATCTCGGAGCGCAAGTCGGCCAAGGTCTTGCCGCGCAGGCGCGCGTTCAGGAAATTGCCGGCCTCGACCAGCGACGAGGTCGGCAGGCCCGACGGCACAGGCAGCACGCGGTTCTCGACCTGGCCATCCTCGCCGACCAGCACGGCGAGCGCCCGCTCCGGCTCCAGCCGCACGAACTCGATGTGCTTGAGCCGCGCGTTCTGCTTGGCGGTGAGCACGACGCCGGCCGAGCGCGTGAGGCCGGACAGCATCTGCGAGGCTTCGGTGAGCACCGCTTCCACCGACTTGCCGGAGCCGGTGCCGGCCACCTGCGCCTCGATGGCGCGGCGGTCCTGCTCGGCGAGATCGCCGACCTGCATCAGCGCGTCGACGAAGAAGCGCAGTCCCAGTTCGGTCGGCAGCCGGCCGGCCGAGGTGTGCGGCGCATAGATCAGCCCGGCCTGCTCCAGGTCCGACATCACGTTGCGCACCGAGGCCGGCGACAGCGAGATCGGCAGGATGCGCGACAGATTGCGCGAGCCGACCGGCTCGCCGGTGGTGAGATAGCTCTCGACGATCTGCCGGAAAATCTCGCGCGAGCGCTCGTTGAGCGCGGCGAGGCTTGCCGGCGACGATCCGATCGGAATATCGTGGGACGCCAAAGCTTTCCCTCCTGATCCAGCCCCAGAATTGACCATTGCGGCTCTCTTGTTCAAGCTGCCCTTGCCTGGCCGCGCACAACAATGCCATTTTGTTGCGGTAGCGAGTGCCAGGGCTACGGCTTCGTAGGGCGTTTCGACCGGTATGTTCGTTCTGTTAACCAGCCGATGGCGACGGCGAACGGCGGCTCTCCTGGCCGTCCTGTATGCGCTCTGCCTGCTGGCGCCCGTGTCCGCCTTTGCCTTTAGCGCCGTGCCGGCCCATTGCCTGACCTTGACCGACGACCATCACGGCACGAGCGACAGCCGCGCCCATCAGGATGGCACCGGCCACCATAAGTCCAGCCCCGAGAAGTCCGGCCCGGCCGACGACGATCATGGCACTCCCGGCCAATGCTGCGGCTTGTTCTGCGTGACCGCCACCGCGCCGCCAGCTTTCGGCGTCGCGGCGGTTCAGCCTGTAGAGACGTCAACGGTTGCGCTTCCGGCGATGCCGAGCCTGTTCGGACATAGCGCCGGCCCTATCGACCGCCCTCCACGAGCCCTCTCGTCCCTTTGAGCAACGGCGCTGCCGCGGCGTGAGCCGCTGCGCGCGCACGTCATCAATCGACGGATGAGGAACTTCGATGTCCGCCCGACTTTGTGCGTGGCTGGCCGCTCCCTGGCGGCAGCCAAAGCTATGGCGTCCTGTAAACCGCGCCGCCCTGCTGGCAGCCACGCTGCTGCTGCCGGGCTGTGCGGCGCTCTCGCCCGATGGTGGCATGAGCGTGCCGGCCGAAATTGCTGCGCAGCATTTGCGCAAGGATGTGACCGCCATCCGCAGCGAAGACGATGCCGAGGCCGCGCGGGAGAGGGTCGATCGCCTGCTCAAACGGCCGTTGACCGCCGATTCGGCCGTGCAGATCGCACTGCTCAACAACCGCGGTCTGCAGGCGGCCTATAACGAGCTCGGCATTGCGGAGGCGGTCCGTGTGCAGCAGTCGCTGCCGCCGAGCCCGTCGATTTCGGTCTCGCGGATCACAGGCGCGGCAGAGATCGAAATCGAGCGCCAGATCGCCGGCAACATCCTGGCGCTGCTGACGCTACCGACGCGCGCGGAAATCGCCACGGACCGTTTCCGCCGCGCCCAGTTTGCGGCAGCGCTCGAGACATTGCGCGTCGCAGCCGAGACCCGGCGTTCGTTTTATCGCGCAGTCGCCGCGCACCAACAGGTCCGCCTGCTCACGCAGGCGAACGAGGCGTCGCAGACCACCGCGCAACTCGCCAAGCGCATGGGTGAGAGCGGCGCGATGAGCAAGCTCGATCAGTCGCGTCAGCAATTGCTTCACGCCGACCTCTCGACCGAACTCACAAGGGCACGGCAGCGCGCCACTTCCGAACGCGAACGGCTGATCCGGGCGCTCGGCCTTTCCGGCAAGGACCTCGCGTTCAAGCTGCCGGCACGTCTGCCCTCGCTACCGAACCGCCTGCCCGCGATGAAAGCCGTCGAAGAAGAAGCGCTTAAAAGCCGCGTCGATCTCAAGATCGCCCAGAGCGAACTCGACTCGCTCGCGAAATCCTACGGTCTCACCACGGCCACGCGTTTCATCAACGTGATTGAAGGCGATTTCATCGACAAGCGGAAGGAGGAACGCGCGACGGGTGAGCACTCGCACGACAGCGGCTTTGAGCTGACATTACAGGTACCGCTCTTCGATTTCGGCGAAGCGCGTGTACGCGAGGCCGAACAGATCTACGTGCAGGCCGTCAACCGCCTCGCACAGAAGGCGGTCAATGCCCGTTCGGAAGCGCGCGAGGCCTACCGCAACTACCGCTCCAGCTACGACGTCGCCGCGCGCTACCAGCGCGAGGTGCTGCCGCTGCGCAACACCATCTCCGAAGAGATGATGTTGCGCTATGGCGCGATGCAGGTGGACGTCTTCGCGCTGCTGACCGAAGCGCGGCAGCGGATCATCGCCCGCGCGTCCGCCATCGAGGCGCTACGCGACTTCTGGATCGCTAGCGGCGATCTGCAATCGGCCATCGCCGGTGGCGCGGGCGCCGCGACCGAACAAGCGTCGGCCACGACGGCCGCCGGCGGCGCCGCCGAGCCCGCTGGACATTGAATATCGGAGAACCATCATGATCTCGCGACGCAATCTCATCGGCTCATCGGCGCTGCTGGCCGGCGCGGCGGCCATTAGTGGCCGCGTGCAAGCAGCCTCCGTGCCCGAGGCCGTCATCGTCACCTCGCCGGCGATGCAGCCGCCGCTAGCGCCGTCGGGCGGCCCCGCCTACCAGCCGGTCGTCACGCTCAACGGCTGGACCCTGCCATGGCGCATGAACGGCGACTGGAAGGAGTTTCACCTGGTCGCCGAGCCCGTGCAGCGCGAGCTGGCGCCCGGCATGACCGCGCGCCTGTGGGGCTATAACGGCCAGTCGCCAGGCCCGACCATCGAATGCGTCGAAGGCGATAAGGTGCGCATCTTCGTCACCAACAAACTGCCAGAGCACACCACCGTGCACTGGCACGGCATACTGTTGCCGAACGGCATGGACGGCGTCGGCGGGCTTACGCAGCCGCACATCAAGCCGGGACAGACTTTCGTCTACGAGTTCGTACTCAAGCGCAGCGGCACGTTCATGTACCACCCGCACGCCGACGAGATGGTGCAGATGGCGATGGGCATGATGGGCTTCTTCGTCGTGCATCCCCGCGATCCCAGTTTGCACCGCGTTGACCGCGACTTCGTCTTCCTCATGAGCAGCTATGACATCGATCCCGGCACGTCGCTGCCGAAGATCATGACCATGACCGACTTCAATCTGTGGACCTGGAATACGCGCGTCTTCCCGGGCATCGATCCGCTGGTGGTGCGGCGCGGCGACCGCGTGCGAATCCGCATCGGCAACCTCACGATGACCAACCATCCGATCCACATGCACGGGCCTCATTTCGAGGTGACCGGCACCGACGGCGGCTGGGTGCGCGAGAGCGCGCGCTGGCCGGAAGTCACCACCGATATTCCGGTCGGCGGCATGCGCGCCATCGAGTTTGTGGCCGACGAGCCGGGCGACTGGGCGATCCATTGCCACAAGTCGCATCACACCATGAACGCCATGGGTCATGACGTGAAGACCTTCATCGGCACGCCGCAGAAGGACCTCACCAAATCGATCCGCAAACTCTTGCCGGACTACATGCCGATGGGCTCGGCCGGCATGGCCGAAATGGGTTCGATGGAAATGCCGATGCCGGACAACACGCTGCCGATGATGACCGGCTTTGGCCAGTTCGGCCCGCTCGAAATGGGCGGGATGTTCTCGGTGGTGAAGGTGCGCGAGGGGCTGGCGCGTGACGATTACAAGGATCCCGGTCCGTACAAGCACCCGCCGGGCACCATCGCCTACGAGTTCAAGGGAAACGCGCAGGACGCGCCGCGCCGCAGCGGCGTCCCTGCCAAGCCCGGCAACGTAGAATTCTCGGTCGTGAAGCCGGGATCGAAAAGCCACAGCAACCATTGAGGAGCAAAGACATGAAACCTGTCGCACTATCGATCGCCGCAGCGTTGCTTTTAAGCGCAGCAAGCGTGTCCGCCACACACGCCCATGGCGAAAAATTCTCGGCGGGAGCGCCCGGCAATCCGAAGAAACCGGCACGCACCGTCACCGTCATCATGACGGACAGGGACGGTGAGATGAAGTTCGAACCGAACCGGGTGGACGTCAAGAAGGGCGAACAGATTCGCTTCGTTCTTGAGAACAAAGGGGAGGTCAAGCACGAGTTCATCCTGGCCAGCGGTCAGGACAACAAGAAGCATGCCGAGTTGATGAGGAAATTTCCGCACATGGAGCACGACGAGCCGAACTCCAAGAGCTTGGAGCCGGGCCAGAAGACGGAGATCCTCTGGCGGTTCACGAAGTCGGGCACGTTTGAATTCGCTTGTCTCATTCCCGGCCACTACGAAGCCGGCATGCACGGCATCGCGACCGTGAAGTAATGCCGCACAGAAAAAGGAGAAGATGATGAAAAATATCGTCGCAATGCTGGCGCTTGTGTTGTCTCTCGCCTTAGCACCGGACACCGCCACCGCGCAGGCTCTCATCGACGGCACGGTGACCAAGGTCGACGCCTCGGCCAGCAAGATCACCATCCGCCACGGGCCGATCAAGAAGTTCGACATGGACGAAGGCATGACCATGGTCTTCGCCGTGAAGGACGCAGGCCTGCTGTCCAAGGTGAAGGCTGGCGACAAGGTGAACTTCGACGCCGACAACGTGAACGGCCAGTTCGTCCTCACCAAGATCGACAAGGCCAAATAAGACGCCTTGCCGTGGCCTCCGGGCGCACTTACAAACGCCCGGCGTCACGCACAATAGGAGCTGCCGATGCGGCCGAGCCGCCGACAAGTCGATGAGCTGCGCCCGGTCTCGCTCGAGCGCGGCGTGGTCAAATACGCCGAGGGCTCCTGCTTCGTGAAGTTCGGCGACACCCATGTGCTGGTCACCGCCAGCCTGGAGGAACGGCTGCCACCCTGGCTCAAGGGGCAAGGCCGCGGCTGGGTCACCGCCGAATACGGCATGCTGCCGCGCGCCACCTCCGAGCGCACCCGGCGCGAGGCTTCCGCCGGCAAGCAGGGCGGCCGCACGGTCGAGATCCAGCGGCTGATCGGACGTTCGTTGCGCTCGGTGGTCGATCTGGTGGCGCTCGGCGAGCGGCAGATCACCATCGACTGCGACGTCATCCAGGCCGACGGCGGCACCCGCACCGCCTCGATCACCGGCGCCTGGGTCGCGCTCGCCGACTGCCTGACCTGGATGAAGGCGCGCGACATGCTCAAGAACGGCGAGGTGCTGCGCGACCACATCGCCGCGGTGTCCTGCGGCGTCTACAAGAACACCGCCGTGCTCGATCTCGACTACGCCGAGGACTCGGAAGCCGAGACCGACGCCAATTTCGTGATGACCGGCAACGGAAACATCGTCGAGATCCAGGCCACCGCCGAGAAGACGCCGTTCAGCGAGGACCAGTTCCTGGCGCTGCTCGCGCTCGCGCGCAAAGGCGTCGAGAAGCTGGTCGGCCTGCAAAAGATGGCGGTGATGTGAGCGTGCCGGCGCACCGCAAGCTCACCGGCCCGATCGTCATCGCCACGCACAATCCCGGCAAGCTGCGCGAGATGCGCGAACTGCTCGCGCCCTTCGGCATCGAGGCGCAGGCGGCCGGTGAACTCGGCCTCGCCGAGCCGGATGAGACCGGCAAGACCTTCGCGGCCAACGCCCGCATCAAGGCGACGGCGGCCGCGCGCGCGACCGGCAAGCCAGCCTTCGCCGACGACTCGGGCCTCGTGGTCGAGGCGCTCGGCGGCGAGCCCGGCATTCACTCGGCGCGCTGGGCCGGACCCGACAAGGATTTCCGCGGCGCCATGAACCGCATCCAGACGTTGCTGATCGAACGCGGCGCGAAAGAGCCGGCGCAGCGCCGTGCGCATTTCATCGCCGCGTTGTGCCTGGCCTGGCCGGACGGCCACCTCGAGGAATTCGAAGGCCGCGTCGACGGTGTCGCGGTGTGGCCGCCGCGCGGCGACAAGGGTTTCGGCTACGACCCGCTGTTTCTACCGGACGGGTTCGATCGCACCTTCGGCGAGATGAGCGCCGAAGAGAAGCACGGCCTGCCGCCTCTGGGCAAAGCGCTGTCGCACCGCGCCCGCGCGTTCATCAAGCTGGCGGACGCGTGCCTGCGCTGACCCTTGCGCTTGTTCCCGATCGTTACAATTTTAAGCAGTTGTCCGCAGCGAAAAATGGCCAATGCTGGCCGTACCGCGCGAAGCGGCCTATGCTGTTAACATGTCATTAACCGACCCCTTCGCCGTCTACGTGCACTGGCCGTTCTGCCTGTCGAAGTGCCCCTATTGCGACTTCAACAGCCACGTGCGCCACGGCGGCTACGACGAGGCGCGCTATGTGCGCGCGGTCGAGGCTGAGCTTGCCGCCGTTGCGCAGCGCGCGCCCGGCCGAACCGTGTCGACCATCTTCTTCGGCGGCGGCACGCCGTCGCTGATGCAACCCGCCTCGGTGCAGGCGATCCTCGACGCGATTGCGAAAAACTGGAGCGTCGCGCGCGACGTCGAGGTTACGCTCGAGGCCAACCCGACCAGCGTCGAAGCGACGCGCTTCCGCGGCTATCGCACGGCCGGCGTCAACCGCGTCTCGCTCGGCGTGCAGGCGCTCGACGATGCCGCGCTCAAGGAGCTCGGCCGTCTGCACAGCGCGCAGGAAGCGCTCGACGCGGTCGCCGTCGCGCGCTCGATCTTCGAGCGCTACTCGTTCGATCTCATCTACGCGCGCCCGCGCCAGACGCCGGAAGCCTGGGCGGCGGAGCTTCGGCGCGCCATCGCGGAAGCGGCCGAGCATCTGTCGCTCTACCAGCTCACCATCGAGCCGGGCACGCCCTTCTTCGGCCTGCACAAGGCCGGCAAGCTCGTCATTCCCGATGACGATCTCGGCCGCGACCTCTACGATCTCACCCAGCACATCTGCGACGCCGCCGGGCTGCCGGCGTACGAGATATCCAATCACGCGCGGCCGGGTGCCGAGTGCCGGCACAATCTCGTCTACTGGCGCGGCCACGATTACGCCGGCGTCGGGCCCGGCGCGCACGGCCGCCTCACCATCGACGGCCGCCGCGTCGCCACCGAAACCGAGAAGCGCCCGGAAAGCTGGCTGATGCGGGTGGAAGCGTCGGGCAGCGGCCTCATCGTCGACGAGAAGCTGACGTCGGGCGAAACCGCCGACGAATATCTGCTGATGGGGCTGCGGCTTGCCGAGGGCATAGAGCCCGCGCGCTTCGAGCGGCTTGCCGGCCGCTCGCTCGATCCGAAACGCGTTTCCATCCTGCGCGACGAAGGCGCGGTCGAAACCACCGCCGACGGCCGCCTGCGCGTGACGCAGTCGGGTTTCCCGGTGCTCGATGCGGTGGTGGCGGATTTGGCGGCTTAAGTCCCCGGCTCGAAGGAACGCGGCGCCGGGCTCACCACCTGGCCGCCGCCGGGCGCCACGCGCAGCACCGACAATCCACGCTCGTTGGTGCCGTCGGTGCGGAAGCGGAAGACGCCGTCGATGCCGGCGAAGCCCGAGGAGCTGGTCAGCACCTGCTCGGAAAAGCGCTGCGGGCCTTGCGTCTTCACCAGCGCCGCCACCAGCGCCACCGCATCATAGGCGAGCGTCGCCGTGCGCACCGGCTCCGCGCCGTAGCGCGCGCGGTAGCGCTGCGCGAAACTACGGAAGCCGTTTTGCTCGGGCGCCGCGTACCAGCCGCCTTCGAGCGCCTTGTTTTGGAAGATGCGCGGATCGTCCCACAGGCCGGTGCCGAGCAATTGCACGCGCCTGAGGTTTACGCGCTCGGCGGCGAGCGCCTGCACCACTTGCGGCACCGCGTCGGCGCCGTCCGGAATGAAGATGCTGTCGACCTGCCCCGCCGCCTGCGCCACGCGGCGCGCCGGCTCTGCCATGCGGCCGGGATCGAGCGGATACTTCTCCAGCACCACGACGCGGCCGCCGCGGCGCGCGACCTCCTGCTGAAAGGCCGCCTGCACCACCGCGCCATAGGCATTGTCCGGCAGCAGCGCCGCGAACGAGCGCTTGCCGCGCGAGATGGCGTAATCGACGATGCGCCGCACGTCGCTCTCCGGCAAGAAGCTCAGGAGATAAACGCCGCGCGCGGCGACGCTGGCGTCGGTCGAGAACGCGATTACCGGAATGTTGCGCTGGCGCGCGACCTGCCCGACCGCGCTCACCGACTGCGCAAACAGCGGGCCGACAATGATTTCGGCGCCTTCGGCGATCGCCTGCTGCGCGCCGGCCTGCGCGCCCTGCGGCGTGCCGCCGTCGTCCTTCACCAGCAATTGGATGTTGGGCTGCTTGAATTCGGCGAGCGCCATCTCGGCCGCGTTCTTCATCGACTGCGCGGCGACGCCGGCATTGCCTTGCGCCGACAGCGGCAGGATGAGGCCGACGCGCACTTCGCCGGCGCCGAGCGCGCCCGGCGGCGGCCCGGCGGTGGGCTCCGGCGGCGGACTGCCGCCGATATTGTCGAAGGTGCCGGCGCAGGCGGCGAGCGCGAGCGCCGCCACCGTGAGAGCGAAAGCGCTGCGGACGCGGCCCAGCGCGCGCGCGGCGCGCGCCCAAGCTCCGTCCTGGCTCTGCCTTATCCCCAGCATGGCAGCTCCCCGAAATCGCCCTTGGCGTCAGTCCTATCCGGTATCGCCGATTTTGTCCTGCAAAAGTTAAGGCAATGAAAAGGCGAGAGAATTTGTCGCGGTAATGGCGCGGCCGGGCGCACTCGTCTACAGTGCCGGCATGGCCAGCGACCGCAAAAGCGACTCTCAAACGCGACCGCGCCGCTATGCGCCCTTCGGCGCCGCCATGGACGCGCCGAAGCCCGCGCCCGGCCTCTATCTGGTGGCGACGCCGATCGGAAACCTGGGCGACGTGACGCTGCGCGCGCTCGAAACGCTGGCCGGCGCCGACGTCATCGCCTGCGAGGACACGCGCGTCACCCGCAGGCTCACCGAGCGCTACGGTATCGACACGCCGCTCACGCCCTATCACGAGCACAACGCCGCCGACGCGCGGCCGAAGCTGCTCGCCCGGCTCGCGGCCGGCCAGGCGGTGGCGCTGGTGTCCGACGCCGGCACGCCGCTGATTTCCGATCCCGGCTACAGACTGGTGCGCGAGGCTTGCGCCGCGGGCCACACGGTCACCGCGCTGCCGGGCCCCTCCGCGGTGCTGACCGCCCTCAACGTCGCCGCGCTGCCGACCGACCGCTTCTTCTTCGAAGGCTTCCTGCCGCCCAAGCAAGGCGCGCGGCAGAAACGCATCGCCGCGCTCGCCGCCGTGCCGGCCACTTTGGTGCTGTTCGAGACCGGCCCGCGCATGGCCGCCGCGCTCGCCGATCTCGCGGCGGGCTTAGGCGCGCGCGAGGCCGCCATCTGCCGCGAGCTGACCAAGCTGCACGAGGAGGTCCGCCGCGGCGATCTCGCGACGCTGGCGCGCGACTACGCCGACGAGAGCGCCGAGACGCGCGGCGAATTCGTCATCGCGATCGCGCCGCCGACGGAGAACGCCGAAAGCGAGGCGGACGTCGACGCGCTGCTCAAGCGCGCGCTGGCGCGCGTGTCGGTGAAGGATGCGGTCGGAGAAGTCGCGCTCGCCACCGGCCGCCCGCGCCGCGAGATCTATCAGCGCGCGCTCGACCTTTCCAAGGAGAGCGGCGATGGCTGACGGCAAGTTTCGCTCGCCCGGCCTCAGGCCCAAGCCGGTTACGAAGCCAGCCACCAAGCCGGCCGCGAAGGCGGAGCCCGATGCCGCGCGGCAGGTCGCTTTCCGCACCGGCATTTCGGCGGAGAGCCGCGCCGCCGCGCTGCTGATCGCCAAAGGCTTCCGCATCCTGGCGCGGCGCTGGAAAAGCCCGGTCGGCGAGCTCGACATCGTCGCGCGCCGCAAGTCTCTCCTGGTCTTCGTCGAGGTGAAGGCGCGCAACAACCTCGACGAGGCGGCGGAATCGGTCACGCCGCGCCAGCGCCAGCGCATTATCGCGGCGGCGGAAGCCTGGCTCGCCACTTATCCCGACACGACCTTCACGGACGTGCGTTTCGACGCCATGCTGGTCGTGCCTGGCAAGATGCCGCGGCACATTGCAGGCGCGTTCGAGGCTTAGCTGCGTGCCCCGGATGCGTTGCAGCATGAAGCGCAGCGGAATGCTGCAATGCTGATCCGGGGCCGTTGCAATTCGGAGGTTGGTAAGGTCCCGGGTCTGCAGCGCACCACTGCGTGCTGCGCTGCGCCCGGGACACGAATGCGGCTAGGCGCTGAGCCGGTCGAAGAACTGATCGACCTGCGCGCGGATGCGGCTGGCGACGTTGCCGAGATCGTCGGCGACGGACTTCACCGCGTCGGCGCTGGCATGCGTCTCGTGCGTGGCGGCACCGACCTGATTGACCTCGCCCGCAGTCTCGGCCGTGCGCTTGGCGGCGATGTCGACGCTGCGTGCGATTTCCTGCGTGGCGGCGCCCTGTTCGGTGACGGCCGCCGCGATCGCGCTGCTGATATTGCCGATCTCGCGGATGGTGTGCTCGATCGCGGCGATGGTCTCGATCGAGCGTTGCGTGGCGCGTTGCATGCCGGCGATCTGCGCGCCGATCTCTTCGGTGGCGCGGCTGGTCTGGCCGGCGAGCGCCTTCACTTCGCCGGCGACCACCGCGAAGCCGCGGCCCGCCTCGCCCGCGCGCGCCGCCTCGATGGTGGCGTTGAGCGCCAGGAGGTTGGTCTGCTCGGCGATGTCGTTGATGAGCTTGACCACGTCGCCGATGCGGGCGGCCGCCTCGTCGAGTTCCTTGACCGCGACGTTGGTCGACTCGGCTTCGGCCACGGCCTTGCTGGCGATGGCGTTCGACTGCGCCACCTGGCGGTCGATCTCGTTGACCGAGGCCGACAGTTCGTCGGCGGCCGAGGCGATGTCGCGCACGTTGTCGGAGGCTTCAGACGACGCCGCCTCTGCGCGCGCGGTCTTGTCCGAGGCCGCGTTGGCGGCGTTCGACAGCTGCGAGGACGCCGACAGCATCTGGTCGGAGATGCGGCCGAGCTCCGACAAGGTCGCCTCGACCTCGGCGGAGAAACGCGCGATCTCCTGCGACATCATTTCCTGACGGCGGCTGCGCGTCTCGGCTTCCTCGCTGACCGTGCGGTTGAGCGTCTCGTTGCTGCGCATGGCCTGCTGGAACACGCCGATCGAGCGCGCCAGCGCGCCGATCTCGTCGCGCCGCTCGGTGAAGGGGATCAACACCGCGTCGTTGCCGGAAGCGACCGACTCGGTGACATTGGTGATGGCGGCAAGCGGCTTTGCCACGCCGCGCATGATGACGAGCGCGCCGGCGGTCGCCAGCAGCACCGCGAAAGCGGCAAGCAGGGAGAGAATCGTCGCCGTGCGCGCGATGCCGCTGTCGAGCGCCTTGTAAGTCTGCTTGGCGCGGTCGCCGTAATGTTGGCTGAGCGCCTCGAGGTCCTGGGTAAGTTGGTTGCGCGTGTCGGAGGGGAAGTTCTTCTCGGCCCAATCCTGTGCCGCCGCCGGTCCGGACTCGTCGGTGATGCGCGCAAGCTCGGGGCCGAAATTCTGGAAGACCGAAAGACGGATGGCGAACTGGTGGAAATACTGGGCGTCGTCGGCGCGCACGCCGCGCTGCCAGTCGGTGATCACTTTGTCGATCTGGTCGTTGGCCTTGGCCATGTCGGCCAGAAACGGCCCGGCGGACATCTTGTTGGACGACATGACGGCGCCGCGCGCGCCCGACTGCACCGCGTAGATCAGCGCGTTGACCCGTTCGACATTCCAGCTGCCGGTATTGGCCGATTGGAATTCTTCGGTCAGCGCGGCATGGTGGCGCGAGTTCATCACCGCAACGACCGACAGCGCGACCGTGGTGGTGGCCATCAATGCGAAGATCGCATAGAGCTTGGCCGCAATGGAAAGCTTTGGAAGAGTCACAGACCGTCCCCGCCGGGTACAACCGAGGTGTCGGCGGCATACTGGCGGTAATGTGTTAACGCTTTGTTTTCCTTAAAATTCCCATGGTTTTACCGAAGGTCGTCCCATGAGCCTGAAAGTCGCGGTGCAGATGGATCCGATCGGCCGGATCAACATCAAGGGCGATTCGACCTTTGCCCTGCTGCTGGAGGCCCAGAGCCGCGGCCATAAGCTCGCCTATTACACCCCCGACCGGCTGGCGCTGCTCAACGGCCGCCTGTTCGCCAGCGTCGAGGATCTGCAGGTGCGGGACAAGGCGGGCGACCACTTCTCGCTCGGCGATTCGCGCCGCGCCGACATGACCGAATTCGACGTCGTGCTGCTGCGGCAGGACCCGCCCTTCGACCTCGCCTACGTCACCACCACGCATTTGCTGGAGCGCATCCACCCCAAGACCTTGGTGGTCAACGATCCCGCCCATGTGCGCAACGCGCCGGAGAAGGTTTTCGTCACCGAGTTTCCCGACCTGATGCCGCCGACGCTGGTCACCCGCGACCTCGCCGAGATCAAGGCCTTCCGCGCAACGCATGGCGACATCGTGATGAAGCCGCTCTACGGCAAAGGCGGCGAGGCCGTGTTCCGGCTGGAGCGGCAGGACCTCAATTTCGGCTCGCTCTACGACCTGTTCGCCGCCACCATGCGCGAGCCCTGGGTGATCCAGAAATTCCTGCCCAACATCAAGCACGGCGACAAGCGCATCATTTTGGTGGACGGCGAATTCGCCGGTGCCGTCAACCGCGTGCCGGCGCCCGACGACCTGCGCTCCAACATGGTGCGCGGCGGCACGCCGAAGGACACCGAACTGACCCCGCGCGAGCGCGAAATCTGCGACACCATCGGCCCGGCGCTGCGCGCACGCGGGCTCTTGTTCGTCGGCATCGACGTGATCGACGGCTGGCTGACCGAGATCAACGTGACGTCTCCCACGGGCATCCGCGCCATCAAGAATCTCGGCGGGCCGGACATCGCGGCGATGGTGTGGGACAAGATCGAGGCGAAGCGGCGCAAATAGCGCGCGGGCTAAGCCGCGATATCGCCCTGCTCGAAGCCTGAGATCGAGAACACCACGCGCTGGCGGCCGAGCCGCACGTGCTGGATTTCCCAGATCAATTCCTCGACGTCGCAATTGGCCTCTTCGGCTTCCAGCCGGGCCATCCGGGCCTGATTCAGGTCGTTTTCCATCGCTTGGCGGTCGATCATGGCGTCCATCCGGGTCGCTGAGGGAGCGTTGGAACCCACTGTAGATGAGTCGTTTTGTTCTGCAAATGTTCTTGCTGATCTCCACAACCTGGAGTACTACTCTGGCGAGCATTCGGGGCTGAGCGCCATATGGTCCAGCGGGTCACCACCGTCGCCTTCGAGGGCATCGAGGCCCGCGCGGTGGACGTGCAGGTGCAGGTCGCGCCCGGGCTGCCCGCCTTCAACATCGTCGGCCTGCCCGACAAAGCCGTGTCGGAAGCCAAGGAGCGCGTGCGCGCGGCGTTGATCGCGTCGGGCCTGGCGCTGCCGGCGCGCCGCATCACCGTCAATCTCGCGCCCGCCGACCTGCCCAAGGAAGGCAGCCATTACGACCTGCCGATCGCGCTCGGCCTGATGGCGGCCATCGGCGCGGTGCCGCAGGACGCCATCGCCGGCTTCACTGTGCTGGGCGAACTGGGCCTCGACGGCGGCATCGCCCCGGTCGCGGGCGTCTTGCCCGCCGCCATCGGCGCCAACGCGCGCGGGCATGGGCTGATCTGCCCGGTCGCCTGCGGGTCGGAAGCGGCATGGGCGAGCCCTGAGATCGAGATCGTCGCGGCGCAGTCGCTCATCCAACTGGCCAATCATTTTCGCGGCACGCAGGTGCTGTCGCGCCCGCAACCGAAGATCCGCGAGATCGAAGGCGCGCCGCTCGACCTCTCCGACATCAAGGGCCAGGAAAGCGCCAAGCGCGCGCTCGAGGTCGCCGCCGCCGGCGGGCATAACCTGCTGATGGTCGGGCCGCCCGGCGCCGGCAAGTCGATGCTGGCGGCGCGGCTGCCCACGGTATTGCCGCCGCTGTCGCCGGCCGAATTGCTGGAAGTGTCGATGATCGCTTCGGTCGCGGGCGAGATCGAAGGCGGCGCGCTCACCAACAAACGCCCGTTCCGCTCACCGCATCATTCCGCATCGATGCCCGCTTTGGTCGGCGGCGGCTTGCGCGCGCGGCCGGGCGAAATCTCGCTGGCGCATAACGGCGTGCTGTTCCTCGACGAATTGCCGGAATTCGCCGGGCAGGTGCTCGACTCGCTGCGCCAACCTTTGGAAACCGGCGAGGTGGCGATCGCGCGCGCCAACCACCGCATCACATATCCGGCGCGCTTCATGCTGGTCGCCGCCATGAACCCCTGCCGCTGCGGGCGGGCCAGCGATCCGGGCATTGCCTGCCGGCGCGCGCCGAACGACCGCTGCGTGGCCGAATATCAGAACAAGCTGTCCGGGCCGCTGCTCGACCGCATCGACCTGCACATCGAGGTGCCGGCCGTGACCGCCGCCGACCTCATTCTGCCGCCGCCGTCGGAAGGCAGCCGCGAGGTCGCCGCGCGCGTGGCGCGCGCGCGCGACATCCAGGCCGAACGCTACGCCGCACTCGGTCTCGACACCGTGCGCAGCAACGCGCAGGCGAGCGGCCCGGTGCTGGAAGAAGTCGCGCGCGCCGACAAGGCGGGACTCGCGCTGCTGCGCGACGCGGCCGATTCCATGCGCCTGTCGGCGCGCGGCTATCACCGTGTGCTGCGCGTTGCGCGCACGCTCGCCGACCTCGACGGCGCCGATAAGGTGGGCCGCGTACATCTGGCGGAAGCATTGTCCTACCGCGCGCTCACCGACGAGCTGCGCCGGGCGGCGTGAAAGCCGCAATTTTTAATCGACCCTTAACGGGCCGGGCCTAGCCTCTCCCCTGTGCGCCGAACCCAGCCGCACACTCTAGGCTCCCGGGGGGCCTGCCAATGACCCGCACCAATCTCGCCTCGCTGTTGGTCCTCGCCATCGGCGTGCCGGCCGCGGCGGCCGCCAGCTTCTTCGGCGCAGCCGCCCCGAAGTCCTGCTTCGTCGCCGGCCAAACCGGCTACCGCATGGCGACCGGGGCCGCGGCCGACTTCACCGTGCGCATCGACAACGCCGCCACGCATCCGAGCCTACGCATGCAGCTGGTCGACGATCCGGGCAGCGCCGATTTCGTCCTGCTCGACGACGGCGCCAGTGCCTGCGGCGCCGCAACGCCGGTCAAGACCGTGCGCCTCGACCCGGCGGCCAAGACGCCCGACCTCACGGTGACGCTGTCGCCCGCGCCCGGCGACTACCGCATCTACGTGAAGTCGGCGCAGTATTCCGGCGAGGACGCCGCCGCGCTGTTCGCGGTGATCTGGCACAGCGCCCGCCGCGCCGGCTTGAGCCGCGCGCTCGTCCGCCCCTGAGCGATTAACTAATCCTTCACCACGATTGCCGGAACGCGCCTATGCGCGTCCGCGCGGAATGGAATGGCAATATTCCACGGGCCAAATGGCGCGGTGAAATTCAGCGCGTGACCGTGCCCGCATGCGAGCCAAGCCCGTCCCCCGAAAGATCGGCGCCGCCGAGCGCAACAAGGCCGCGCTGCTCCTGTTCGGGCGCGCCTTCCTCACCACCGCCGGCATCATCTGGGGCGCCATCGGCTTCATCGCCGGCATCATCATCCAGCGTCCCAATTTCGATCCTTACGACTACGCCACCGGCGTCGGCGCGCTGTTCGCCGTCGCCTGCGCGACCATCGCCCTGCTGCTGCGCGGCCGGCGCAACCGCAAGCGCAAGATCCGCGAACTCGAGGCCGAGCTGGAGGAGTTGTCCGACCGCAATTGGGAGCTGCGCGAGGCGGAGGAGCGCGCCCGCAGCCTGCTCGAGGCGCAAGGCGATCTGATCGTGCGCCGCGACGCGCAAGGCCGCGTCACTTACGCCAACGACGCCTTCTGCGAACTGACCGGCGCGCCGCGCGCGGCCGTGCTCGGCCATGCGGCCGCCCTGGCCGTGGCGGCGCAGGGCCCGGTGACCATGCTCGCCGACGGCACGCGCATCTACGACCAGCGCATCGGCGAGGGCGACGACGCGCGCTGGATCGCATGGCGCGAGGTCGCCGTGCGCGGCGAAGACGGCACCGAAGTGCAAAGCGTCGGGCGCGACGTCACCGCCCGCGTCGCGGCCGAGCGCGCGTTGCATGCCACGCGCGACCAGGCGGAAGCCGCCAACCGCGCCAAGTCGCGCTTCCTCGCCACCGTCAGCCACGAGATCCGCACGCCGCTCAACGGCATGCTCGGCATGGCCGACCTGCTGCTCGACACGCCGCTCACGCCCGAGCAGACGACTTACGCAAAAGCCGCCAAGACGTCCGGCGAAACGCTGCTGGCGCTGATCGAGGAAATTCTCGATTTCTCCAAGATCGAGGCCGGCAAGCTCGACCTCGACGCGCGGCCTTTCGCGCTGGCGCCGCTGGTCGAGGAGACCATCGAGCTGATGGCGCCGCGCGCACAGGCCAAGGGCATCGAGATCGCGTCTTTCGTGGACGAGCGGTTGCCGGCGACGCTGGTGGGCGACGCGGCGCGGCTGCGTCAGGTGCTGCTCAACCTCGCCGGCAACGCGATCAAGTTCACCGACAAAGGCGGCGTCGCCGTCATCGTCGAGCCGGGCGAGGCGGCGCATGAAGTTCGTTTCGTGGTGCGCGACACCGGCATCGGCCTGAAGGGCGAAGACCAGGCGCGCATCTTCCGCGAGTTCGAGCAGGCCGACGGCTCCTCCACGCGGCGCTTCGGCGGCACCGGCCTCGGCCTCGCCATCTCCAAGCGCATCGTCGAGCGCATGGAAGGGCGCATGGGCGTGCAAAGCGCGCCCGGCGTCGGCTCGACCTTCAGCTTCACGCTGCCGCTGCACGCGGCGTCCGGCGCGCAGGCGCAAGGCTTTGCCGTGCCCGACCTCACGAACAGCGCGGTGATGATCGTCGCGGCGCAAGAGATCGAAGCCTCGCTGCTGGCGCGCCGCCTCGGCCGCTGGGGCGCCAGAACCTGTGCGGTGACCGACGTCGAGATCGCGCGCGCGCTGCTGCCCGAACGCCGCTGGGACGCGCTGCTGGTCGATTTTTCGCTCGCCGCCGCCATGCTGGAAGGCGGCGGCATCGCCACGCTCGACATCGCGCGCCGCATCGTGCTCATCCGCCCGACCGAGCGGCACGAGCTGCCCACGCTCAAGAGCGCCGGCTTCACCGGCTATCTGGTGAAACCCGTGCGCGCCGCCTCGCTCGCCGCGCGGCTTGCAACGGAAGATGACTTCGATCACGCGCCGGCGGAAGCCGCCGCCGCGGACGCCGAAGCGCCGGAGAGAACGCGCGGCCTCAACATCCTTGTCGCCGAGGACAACGAGATCAACGCGCTGCTGGCGCGCGCGCTGCTCACGCGCCTCGGCCATCGTCCGACCGTTGCCGGCAACGGCGAAGCCGCACTGGAGGGCTGGCGCGCCGCGCGCGCAGCCGGCGCGCCCTACGACGTCGTGCTGATGGACCTGCAGATGCCCGGCATGGACGGGCTGGAAGCGACCCGCCGCATCCGCGCCGAAGAAGCGGCGCTCGAGCCGGCTCAGCCGGCGACCCGCATCCTGGCGCTGACGGCCAACGCCTCGGCCGAGGACCGCGAAGCCGCGCTCGCCGCCGGCATGGACGATCTCCTGGTCAAGCCGCTCGACCACCAGCGCCTGCGCGAAACGCTGGCCACCCTTGCGCGGGCACAGGCGCCGCTTGCGGCGTAACGGAACTTTCCCCACATTGTCATAAATTCGTGTTCGGCCCATGTTCTACGGGTCGCAGACGTTTGGTCCGCCGATTCGCGCCAGATCGGGCCCCGAAAGGAACCGAAATCTCATGGCCAGCCGCCTCAGTGCGCCACGCAGCCTGTTCGAGCGGTTTCGTCCGGCTCCGGCCGGCCCCGGCGTTCCGGGACTGATCTCGTCGCTGCAGGCCTATGGCGGTTTGCAGGCCTGGGCGGCGCGCGCCCACCGGCCCTCGCAGTCGCTCGGGCGGTTGGGGTCGCTCGAAGTGCGGCTGGCGCAGACGGCGGCGGAGGTGCGGCAGGCGCAGAAACTGCGCTACCGCGTATTTTACCAGGAAGGCACCGCCATCCCCAATCCGGGCCGGCTGTTCGCGCGCCGCGATGTCGACGCCTATGACGCGATCTGCGACCACCTCTTGGTGATCGACCACGCCGCGCGCGACCGCTCGGCGCTCAACCGGCCCGCCGTCGTCGGCACCTACCGGCTGCTGCGCCAGGCGCTGGCGGAAGACCACGGCGGCTTCTATACCGCCGGCGAGTTCGACATCGGCGGCCTGCTCGCGCGCCACGGCAACATGCAATTCCTCGAGCTCGGCCGCTCCTGCGTGCTGGCGCCCTACCGCAACAAGCGCACGGTCGAGCTGCTGTGGCACGGCATCTACGCCTACGTCAGCCAGAACCGCTTCGACGTGATGATCGGTTGCGCCTCGCTCGAAGGCACCGACCCCAAGCGCCTCGCGCTGCCGCTGTCGTTCCTCCACCACTATTCGCGCGCGCCCGAGCCGTGGCGCGCCCGCGCGCTGCCCGAGCGCTACGTCGAAATGAACCGCATGTCGAAGGAAGCCATCGATCCGAAGGCCGCGCTGCGCGCGCTGCCGCCGCTGATCAAGGGCTATCTGCGGTTAGGGGCCTATATCGGCGACGGCGCGGTGGTCGACCACGAGTTCGGCACCACCGACGTGCTGATCGTGCTGCCCTTCTCGGTGATCGACCAGCGCTACATCGAGCACTTCGATCCCAGCCGTCGCGCGGCGTGAATCTCGCCGCATATTCATGTTGTCATCGTCCGCGAAGGCGGACGATCCAGTAATCACAAAGCCATCGATCCATTACTTGCGCTGGGCGTACTGGGTCCCCGCTTTCGCGGGGACGACGGCTGGGCGCTACAACTTCCTCAGCGCCACTTCCTCGACCAGGTGACTCTCGCCCTTCTTCAGGATGAGGTCGGCGCGCTGGCGCGTCGGCAAGATGTTTTCGTGCAGGTTGACCAGATTGATCCGCTCCCAGATCGAGGCGGCGGTTGCGATCGCTTCCTTGTCCGACAATTGCGAATACCGGTGGAAGTAAGACTTCGGATCGCGGAACGCGGTGCCGCGCAGCGTGAGGAAACGGTCGACGTACCAGGACTTGAGCACGTCCTCGTCGGCGTCGAGATAGACCGAGAAGTCGAAGAAGTCGGACACGAAGGGAATCGCCGTGCCGTCCTTCGGCAGCCGCCCGGTCTGCAGCACGTTTAAGCCCTCGACGATCAGGATGTCGGGACGGTCGACCTCGACCCACTGGTTCGGCGTCACGTCATAGACGAGATGCGAATAGATCGGCGCGCGCACCGGCCGCCGCCCCGCCTTCACGTCGGAGAGGAAGCGCAGCAGCGCCGGCAGGTCGTAGCTCTCGGGAAAGCCCTTCTTCTCCATCAGGCCTTCGCGCTCGAGGATTGCGTTCGGATAGAGGAAGCCGTCGGTGGTGATGAGATCGACCTTCGGCACGTTCGGCCAGCGCGCCAGCAGCGCCTGCAGCACGCGCGCGGTGGTCGACTTGCCGACCGCGACCGAACCCGCGACGCCGATGACGTAAGGCATCTTGGCGTCCTCGGTGCCGAGGAACTTCTGCTGCGCGCGAAACAGCCGCTGCGTCGCCGCCACGTAGAGCGACAACAGGCGCGAGAGCGACAGATAGATTTCCTCGACTTCCGCGATGTCGAGCCGGTCGTGCAGCGAGCGCAGGCGCGTGACCTCGTCCGAAGTCAGCGTCATCGGCGCGTCTTCGCGCAAGGCCGCCCAGTCCGCGCGCGAGAACGTGCGGTAGGGCGAGAGGTTGTCTTGCGTGCGCTGTTCCATCATTTTGCTCGCGGCCGGGACGCCTTTTCCGCGTGGCCGCTCTGCCGGGTGCGCTTGTTCAGCTCGGCCTCGACCTGCTTGAGCGTGACGCCGCGCACCTTCAGCACCACCATCAAATGATAGAGAAGATCGGCGGCTTCGGCGATGACGCGGCGCTTGTTTTCCTGCACGGCCGCCATTCCGGTTTCGAAGGCCTCTTCGTTGAGCTTCTTGGCGCAGTGGCCGACGCCCTTGTCGATCAGCGCGCGGGTATAGGATTCCTTGGCGCTCGCTTTGGCGCGCGCGGCCACGCGCTTTTCCAGATCGGCCAGGGTGAATTTGGTCATGGCTGCTGAATAGCACTTCCGCTCGTTCCTTGTCATGGCCGGGCTTGTCCCGGCCATCTCGCTTAGAAAGGCAATACCGTGCCCGTCTAAGCGGGGTCACCGGGTCAAGCCCGGTGACGACAAACACTACGCGTCCAGCCGCATCGGCAGACCGGCCTTGGCCATATGGAGCTTGGCCGCGCGCACGGTGTGCTCGCCGAAGTGGAAGATCGAGGCTGCCAGCACCGCGGTGGCGTGGCCGTCGCGGATGCCCTCGACCAGGTGATCGAGATTGCCGACGCCGCCGGAGGCGATCACCGGGATCGATACCGCGTCGGCGACCGCACGGGTGAGCGCAATGTCGAAGCCCGCGCGGGTACCGTCGCGGTCCATCGAGGTGAGCAGGATCTCGCCGGCCCCGAGTGCGGCGACTTCCTTGGCATAGGCGACCGCATCGAGCCCGGTCGGGTTGCGCCCGCCATGGGTGAAAATCTCCCAACGGTCTTTTTCGCCCGGCTTCGACACCTTCTTAGCGTCGATCGCGACCACGATGCATTGGTCGCCGAACTTCTCCGCCGCCTCCTTGACGAAGGCGCGCCGGCTCACCGCCGCGGTGTTGATCGACACCTTGTCGGCGCCGCAGGTGAGCAGCTTGCGGATGTCGTCCACCGTGCGCACGCCGCCGCCGACGGTGAGCGGCATGAAGCAGGCTTCCGCCGTGCGCGTGACGACGTCGTAGATCGTGTCACGGTTCTCGTGGCTCGCCGTGATGTCGAGGAAGGTGAGCTCGTCCGCGCCCGCCGCGTCATAGGCGATTGCCGCCTCCACCGGATCGCCGGCGTCGCGCAGGTTGACGAAATTGACGCCCTTGACGACGCGGCCGTCCTTCACGTCGAGGCAGGGAATGACGCGGACTTTGAACATCAGCGCTGATCCCAATTCTGTCGTCCCGGGCGAGCGAAGCGAGGCCCGGGACCCATACTCCGCAGCATATCCGAGAAGCTGCGGAGTATGGGTCCCCGCTTTCGCGGGGACGACAGGAAAAGCGTTTTCGTCTCGAGCAAGGCCACTAGCGCTTCGCCTGTTTGATCAGCTTGAGCGCCGCCGCCGCGTCCAGCCGCCCGTCATAGAGTGCGCGGCCGGCGATGGCGCCGGCGAGTTTTTTCGCGCGCGGCTCCAGCATCGCCTTGATGTCGTCGATCGACGCCAGTCCGCCCGATGCGATCACCGGGATCGAGATCGCCTCGGCAAGCTCAATCGTTGCGTCGAGATTGAGGCCCTTGAGCATGCCGTCGCGCGCCACGTCGGTGTAGATGATGGCGGCGACGCCGGCGTCCTCGAAGCGGCGCGCGATATCGAGCGCCGACAGTTCCGAAGTTTCCGCCCAACCTTCGACCGCGACCTTGCCGTCGCGCGCGTCGAGCCCGACCGCGATCTTCTTTGGAAAATTACGCGCCGCTTCCTTCACCAGCGCGGGATTGCGCACCGCCGCGGTGCCGATGATGACGCGGTTGACGCCCTTCGCCAGCCAGCCTTCGATCGCCGCGACATCGCGGATGCCGCCGCCGAGCTGCACGCACATGCTCACCGTCTTGAGGATGCGCTCGACCGCGGCGCCGTTCATCGACTTGCCGGCAAAGGCGCCGTCGAGGTCGACAACATGCAGGTGCTCGAAGCCCTGCGTCTCGAATACATGCGCCTGCGCGGCCGGATCGCGGTGAAACACGGTCGCGCGCGCCATGTCGCCCTGCTGCAGGCGCACGGCAAGGCCTTCCTTGAGATCGATAGCGGGAAAGAGAATCACAGTGTTTTATCCTCACCGTCATTCCGGGGCGCGCGCGAAGCTCGCGAACCCGGAATCCATAATCCCAGTGCTGCGGAATATGGATTCCGGGTCCGCCGCTGCGCGGTGTCCCGGAATGACAGTTTTTTGTGTATCACGGCGCCCACTTCAGGAAATTGGCGATCAGTTTCAGGCCGAGCTTCTGGCTCTTCTCGGGATGGAATTGCGTGCCCACCATGTTGTCGCGGCCGACGATGGCGGTGAGCGGGCCGCCGTAGTCGGCCTGCGCCACCAGGTCGTCGCGCTTTGCGGCTTTCAGCTCGTAGGAGTGCACGAAATAGGCGTGCAGGCCGTCCGGCCCGAGCGGAATCTCGTCGAGCAGCGGGTGCATCTTAAGAAGGTTGAGCGTGTTCCAGCCCATGTGCGGGATCTTCAGGCTGGCGTCGTTCGGCGCGATCTTGTCGACCTCGCCGGCGATCCAGCCAAGCCCCGGCGTCACCTGGTATTCGCGCCCGCGCTCCGCCATCAGCTGCATGCCGACGCAGATGCCGAAGAAGGGGCGGCCACGCTGAAGCACGTTCTCGTTCAACGCCTCGACCATGCCCGGGATGGCGTCGAGCCCGCGCCGGCAATCGGCGAAGGCGCCGACGCCCGGCAGCACCACGCGGGAGGCGGCGGCCACCTTGGCCGGATCGCTGGTCACCACGATCGCTTCGGCGCGATTGCTTTCGCGCGCGGCGCGCTCGAAGGCTTTGGCAGCCGAGTGCAGATTGCCCGAGCCGTAATCGACGATGGCGACGCTCATCGCGGCGCCCCCGGCTCCGGAAACAGCCCGATGACATCGCTGCCGCTCGGCGCCCCGCGCCGCACCGGCGTCGCATAGGCCGGCTCTGGCGGCGGCGGCTCCGGCGCCGCGGCCGGACGCTTGGCCCATTCCGCATAGAAGCGCTGCTCGGCCGCTTCCTCGTCCTCGCCGACGACAAAGCCGAGCGTCGCCCATTTGCGGCGCGTGTAGGTCCAGCGCCGGATGCTCGAGGCCTCGAAGCCCATCAGCAGATGGATCAGAACGGTGGCGGCGAATTGCATGTTCGGCGTTGCGCCCGCAAAGGCGAGCGCCACCGCGATCGCGCCGTAGCCGACAAGATAAATCACCAGCGCCAACCACAGCCGGTGCGCCAGCAGCCACAACGGCGGAAACACGAAGGCCCAGAAGTGGAATCCGTCGCGCACGAAGCGGAAGCGCTCGGGAGCGCTTGAGGCTTCGCCCTTCCTCGGCGGCGGCGCGTGCACGGTGTACGTGGGCATCGAAATTATCGGCCGCAGCCGGCCGTCCTACTCATGCTGTCATGCCCGCGGAAGCGGGCATCCAGTAATCACAGCGTCCGAGCATGCGCGAGAGGCCGTGAGTACTGGGTCCCCGCCTGCGCGGGGACGACGATTGAACTACCCGCCCAGCGAGCCCTTGGTGGACGGCACCTCGTCTTTGGCGCGCGGATCGATCGCCACCGCGGCGCGCAACGCGCGCGCCAGTCCCTTGAAGCAGGACTCGGCAATATGGTGATCGTTGGTGCCGTACAAAGTCTCCAGGTGCAGCGTGATGCCGGAATTCATGGCGAAGGCCTGGAACCACTCCTGCACCAGCTCGGTGTCGAACGAGCCGACCTTGTCGCGCACGAACTCCGCCTTGAACACCAGGAATGGCCGGCCGGAAATGTCGAGCGCGACGCGCGTCAGCGCCTCGTCCATCGGCACGTGCACGTCGGCATAACGCGTGATGCCCTTCATGGCGCCGAGCGCCTGCTTCACCGCCGCGCCGAGCGCGATGCCGACGTCCTCGGTGGTGTGGTGGTGGTCGATGTGCAGGTCGCCTTGGGCCTTGACCGTGATGTCGATACGCGAGTGCCGCGCCAACAGGTCGAGCATGTGGTCGAGGAAGCCGATGCCGGTCGACACCTGCGAACGGCCCTGCCCGTCGAGGTCGATTTCGACCTCGACGTCGGTTTCCTTGGTCTTGCGCTTCACGGCGCCTGTGCGCATGGCCGGTCCTTTGGCAAATCCTTCAATCGCGCCGGCCTTTTATCAGGGGTTTGCCAGATTTGCCACCTCGCCCCGGCCGCGCCAATCGGCCGGTTTGCATCCCCCGAGCGGCCCCCTTACATGTCGGGGACCCGCAAAGGTTTCCGCGTATGGCCCCCTCCGACAATCCGACCAATCCCTCCTGGCACGGCACCACCATCCTCACCGTCCGCAAGGGCGGCACGGTGGCGGTCGGCGGCGACGGCCAGGTCTCGATCGGGCAAACAATCGTCAAATCCAACGCCAAGAAGGTCCGCCGCCTGGGCAAAGGCGACGTGATCGGCGGCTTTGCCGGCGCCACCGCCGACGCCTTCACGCTGTTCGAGCGGCTGGAGGGCAAGCTCGAGCAGTATCCCGGCCAGCTCACCCGCGCTGCGGTCGAGCTCGCCAAGGACTGGCGCACCGACCGTTACCTGCGCCGGCTGGAAGCCATGATGATCGTCGCCGATGCGCAAGTGTCGCTGGTGCTCACCGGCACCGGCGACGTGCTCGAGCCGGAGGCCGGCGTCATGGGCATCGGCTCCGGCGGCAACTATGCGCTGGCCGCCGCGCGCGCGCTGCTCGACGGGGCGCTCGACGCCGAGGCGATCGTGCGCAAGTCGCTCGACATCGCCGCCGAGATCTGCGTCTACACCAACCGCAACGTGACGATCGAAAGCTTGAAAGGATGATGGCGTGCCCCGGATGCGATGCAGCACGAAGTGCTGCTTCACTGATCCGGGGCCGTACCAACTGCTGAGTATGTAACGATCCCGGGTCTGCAGCGCACCGCATACGCGCTGCGCTGCGCCCGGGAAAAGAGGCCCAATGACCGACTTCTCCCCCCGCGAAATCGTTTCCGAGCTCGACCGCTATATCGTCGGCCAGTCCGACGCCAAGCGCGCGGTCGCCATCGCGCTGCGCAACCGCTGGCGGCGGCTGCAGCTCGACGACAAGCTGCGCGAGGAAGTGCTGCCCAAGAACATCCTGATGATCGGGCCGACCGGCGTCGGCAAGACCGAGATTTCGCGGCGGCTGGCGCGGCTCGCCGGCGCGCCCTTCCTCAAGGTCGAGGCCACCAAATTCACCGAGGTCGGCTATGTCGGCCGCGACGTCGAGCAGATCGTGCGCGACCTCGCCGAGATCGGCATTGCGCTGACGCGCGAGCAGAAGCGCAAGGACGTGCGGGCGCGCGCGGAAATGTCGGCGGAGGAGCGCGTGCTCGATGCGCTGGTCGGCTCCGGCGCCAGCCCCGCCACGCGTGAAAGCTTCCGCAAGAAGCTGCGCGCCGGCGAGCTCGACGACAAGGAAATCGAGATCGAGGTGCAGGCCGGCGGCGGCGGCATGCCGATGTTCGAGATCCCCGGCATGCCGGGCGCGCAGATGGGCGCCATCAACATCGGCGACATTTTCGGCAAGCTCGGCGGCGGCCGCACCAAGACGCGGCGCGTCACCGTGCAGGAATCGCACGACATCCTGATCACCGAGGAATCCGACAAGCTGCTCGACAGCGACGCGCTGGTTCAGGAGGCGCTGCGTGCCGTCGAGCAGAACGGCATCGTCTTTCTCGACGAGATCGACAAGATCGCCGGCCGCGAGGGGCGCAGCGGCGCCGACGTGTCGCGCGAAGGCGTGCAGCGCGACCTCTTGCCGCTGATCGAGGGCACCACGGTCGCCACCAAGCACGGGCCGGTGAAGACCGACCACATATTGTTCATCGCCTCAGGCGCGTTTCACCTGTCGAAACCGTCCGACCTCCTGCCGGAATTGCAGGGCCGACTGCCGATCCGCGTCGAATTGCGCGCGCTCACGCGCGACGATTTCCGCCGCATCCTGACCGAGCCGGAAGCCTCGCTGATCAAGCAATATGTCGCGCTGCTGGCGACCGAAGGCGTGACGCTGGAATTCTCCGAGGACGCCATCGACGCCATTGCCGACGTCGCGGTGCTGGTGAACGGCAGCGTGGAAAACATCGGCGCGCGCCGGCTGCAGACGGTGATGGAGCGCGTGCTCGACGACATTTCCTTCACGGCGACCGACCGCACCGGCGAGACGGTGAAGATCGACGCCGCCTTCGTGCAAAAGCACATCGGCGACCTCGCCAAGAACACCGATCTCAGCCGGTTTATCTTGTAACGGGCTTCGCCTAGGATCGCGGCCTCAGTTCCGAGGCCGCATGCCATCTCATACAGACTCCGTATCGGTAGCGCCGAAGGCCGTCGCCGGCGCGGTAGCGCCTACGTTCGACCGCAAGCCGTGGCTCATCATGCTGGCGGTCAACGCCGCGCTGATGGCGGCGTTGGTTATCTACAAGTACAACGCCGATTACCCGGTCATCCAGTATTCCTATCTGCTGGCGACCTACCACTTCGGTTTCATGAAGCGCGCGCTGCTCGGCAGCATTCTCGCGCTGTTCGGCGACAGGCTCGCCATCGCGACCGTCTTTATCCTGGCGCTGTCGGTCTGGCTGCTGACCATGGCGCTGTTCGTTCTCGCCTTCAAACGCACTTTCGGCTTTGCCGGCGACCGCCTGGCCCTGTTCGTTTTCGCCTTCGGCTCGCCGTTCTTCTTCAAGAACTATTTTCACACCTTCGGATTCTTCGACATCTATGGCTGCCTGTTCGCCGTCGTGGTGCTGCTGATCCCGGCCAACCGTTTGTTTCCGCTGATGGTGAGCGCCGGCTGCACGGTGCTCGTGCTGATCCATCACCTGCAATTCCTGCTTTTCCTGCCGACCATCGCCGTCATCGCGGCGATCCGGTTTCACTGTCTGCGCCCGATATCGAAGCCGGAACTTGTCTATAGCGCGCTTGCGGCGGTGCCGCCCTGCGTCGCGATGCTGGCCTCGACCGTGTCCGGCAATGCGCCGGTGCCGCCCGACGTCTTGCTCAACGCCATGCACACGCGCGCGCTCGATCCGCTGCCCAACGTCAACATCACCATCTGGTACACCTCCGCGGCCGACGAGTTGGCGAAGACGATGGCGCAGCTGCCCAAGAACCTGCCGCGGCTGCCGGTGTTTGCCGTGCTGATTGCGCTGCATTGGCCGCTCATCCGCTTCATGCGCGCGCTCTATGCGGGGATCGGCGCGCGCGCACATCGCCGGACGATCGCCATTGGCTTGATCGGCATCGCGATCGGCTATCTGGCGATCTTCATCTTCGTGTTCGATTACGCCCGATGGTTCTCGAGCGCGGCCGTCTGCATGATCTTGCTGATGCATGCGATGGCGCAGTTGCAGGCGCGTGAAGGCGATCGCGCGCCGCCTTTCCTGAACACCGGCAGCGAAAAGCGTGACTTGGCGTGCGGCTGGGCGGTGACGGCGATCCCGCGCGTCGGCCTGCAAATTCCGTTTTGATCAGGGCCGACTTGGCCCCCGCATCGGGCCGCCGGCGGCAACGCCCAACTACAACCAGTGATATGTTGGGCTTGCGGTTTTCGGCTCGAAGACGCGCAAGCCGCGACCGCATCCGCCCCCGCCTGTGCCGGATCGCCCGTGGTAACTATCTGGATTAACTAGTTTATCCAAAGTTGACCAAAGGCATTGGTATCCAAGCCGTTTTGGTGACAGCTATACAACCATAACGACAGACCGCGATTTACACGCTTCGGCGGCCGCAATAAATGTTTCATGAGGAGGTGGTCCATGTCCGCGGAGCGCCGGAGCGACGCGACGGCCGATCTCGCCGCGGGCGAGCTGAAGCCTGGCGAACATCTGCGGGCGGAGATTGAGCGTCTGGGGCTCGACCAGATCGCCGTCAGCAAGGCCACCGGAGTCTCGCGCCAGTCGATCAACAATATCGTCAACGGGCGCCAGGCGATTTCGCGCGCCATGGCGAGCCGGCTCGGGCGTCTCACCGGCCACAGCTCGGACTACTGGCTGCGCGCGTCGTTTCCGCGCAAGAAGCAAAAGCGTGCAAGCGCGCGCGACGAGTTGCGGCCGCTCGGCGTCGGCGTGCTGGTCAATCATCAGATCGTGCGCGCGGTGAAGGAGGGCATCATCGGCATCGATCCCTTCGACGAGGCCAACGTGCGTCTCGCCTCGCTCGACCTCACGCTCGACGATTTCGTCATCACCGCAGACGGCGACAAGGTCGACATCAGCCGTGGCGCGCGCTTCCTGCTCAAGGGCGGACGCGCCGTCAACGTCTGCACCAAGGAACGGCTCGAGTTCCCAAATGACTACATTGGTCGCGTCGGCGCCAGGGCGAGCCTCGCCAAGCTCGGCATCGTGACGTCGCACGGTTTCCAGATCGATCCGGGCTACAAAGGCAATTTGCAGTTCTGCCTGTTCAACGCCGGCGCGCGCGACGTCGAATTGCGGGGTGGGGATCCCGTCATCAGCATCGAGATCATGCCGCTGAGCGCGACGCCGGTTTTTGACGGGACGCGTGCAGCGGCGTCGACGAAGACAAGATGACGCACGCAGGCTCCGGCTTGACGACTCGCCTAATGCGCGAGAATTCCGGCCAGTTTTGGCGGGAATGCGCTCGATCATATTTCAAAGATAACCGATTAAATAGCGTTATTTCAATAATTTATGCCGCTGTCGAGTTCGCTTATGACTAAACTGCGATAAAAATTCTTTGACAGTAACTTATGCGAGCGTATCCTTCCGGTTGCGGGGGCGGCCAACGCAAGCGCGTCTTTTGCCGGGACTCCGTTTGGGGGAGGAACAATCATGAAGTCTGCGTCCAGAAGGCGATCCGCGGCATCGACGCGGGCGCAAGGTGACGGCTGGCCGGCGAACGATCCGCACGATGCCATCGACCGGCACCTTCTCACGCTTTGGCTCGGCCTCTCGCAATTGCGCGAGGAGTTGCGTCGAAACGGCCGGCGTGGTCGCGCCATGGCCACGGGCGCCCAGGTCGCCAACGTCAAGGCGCCTGCCGTCAAACGCATGCGCCGCAAGGCGGCGTGACCGCGATGCGCGCAAAGCCGCCGCATTGCGTGGCGGCTTTCGCTTACTTCTTCTTCCTGCGCTCGACCGGACGATCCGGCGCCGGCTCGGTCACCGCCACCGGGTCGGATGCCGGAAAGGTTTCTTCCAACCCTTCCTCCAATTCGCGCTCGAGCGTTTTCTTGTCACGCTTGTCGCTATTGCCGCTGAGCTTCGCCTTGCCGGATTTCGGATGGCTCGTCATGCCAATCCTCCGTCTAGAGCGCCCGCCGCACCCGCACGTAAAGCGCGCCGTGGCCACCGTGCGCAATGTGGGCATCCTCAAAGCCGATCACCAGGCCGCGGAATTCCGGCAAGGCGAGCCATTGCGGCACCTGCCGCTTGAGCACGCCGCTTTTGCCGGTGATGACCAGCACCAGCCGCGCGCCGCGCGCGGCCGCCGCACGAAGAAAGCGCGACAGCGCGGCATGCG
This sequence comes from Pseudolabrys sp., assembly GCA_022841665.1. Taxonomy (GTDB): domain Bacteria; phylum Pseudomonadota; class Alphaproteobacteria; order Rhizobiales; family Xanthobacteraceae; genus Pseudolabrys. The sequence goes on along the minus strand of JALHRB010000003.1, from coordinate 88,495 downwards.
CCTCGGCTTGCGTGTAGCCGTGCAGGTCGAACCGTCCGTCGATCGCCAGCTTGCCGCTCGCGACACGCTTTTTCGTGCGGCGGTCGAGCGGCACCAGAGGCGGCGGCGGAACGATCTTGGCCGGCGGCGCAACGGGCGCGGCCGCCTTGCCCGCCCGCGGCCTGGCGGGCGGCGCGGGCGCTTCCGCTTCTGGCTGTTCGGGTTCGAGCCCCTTGCCGCGCAGCGGCGCGATCGATTGGGTCACCGCCGACCACAGCACGCGCTCGTCGTAGGACAGGACGCGGCGTCGGCTGCCGTCGCGCGAGCTCATGCGGTCAGGGATGCTGCTTCACGGCGAGCGCGCCGGCAGCTTCGGCGATGATCTCCTTCGGCCGCGCGCGCGGCAGCGGCACATTGGCCGGCGTGGTGCCCTTCACCGCCAGCGACTTCGGCGCCAGCATGACGAAGCTGCCGAATTGCTTGATGCGACCGGCGATGCTGCCGAGCGACTCGCCGGAGCCGAAATAGATGTCCGCGCGCGCCGGCCCGACGATGGCCGAGCCGGTGTCCTGCGCGATCAGCAGGCGGCGGAACGTGGTGTCGGGCTTCTCGGAGAGGATCGGCAGGTCGGCGTCGATCCAGATCGGCGTGCCGTAGACGTGCATCTTCTTGTCCACCGCCAGCGAGCGCAGCGGCGTCAGCGGCACGCCCTGCGCACCGATGCATTCCTCATGCGCCTTGAGCGCGGTCTCGGCGAAGAACACGAACGAGCGGTTCTTGCGCCGCAGTTCCTTGCCCTCTTCCGGATTGGCCTCCATCCATTCGCGGATGCGGTCCATCGACATGTCTTCCTTGGCGATGATGCCGCGGTCGATGAGGAACCTGCCGACCGGCGTGTAGGGCTGGCCGTTGCTGGCGATGTAGTTGAGCCGCAGCAATTCGCCGTCGTCGAGCTTGACCCGCGTGGAGCCCTGGATCTGCGCAAAGAATGCGTCGACCGGGTTCTTCACCCAGCAGATTTCCAGCCCCTTGCCCTTGAGCGCGCCTTCCTCGATGGCGGTGCGGTCGAGATGGGCGAAGACCTTGCTCTGCTTCTTCTTCACGGTCGCCGACGGCGCCGTATAGATCGGGACATTGAATTCCTCGGTCTGGACGCGCGAGCCGTGCACCTCGGTCTCATAGTAGCCTGTGTAGAAACCCTGACCGCCCTGGCCCGGCTGCGACAAGCGCACCGGGGTGAAATTCTCTTCAAAGAATGCGCGCGCCTCTTCGCGATCGAGCGACCCCGCGGCCTTGGCGCGCTTGCAGGCTTCGAACAGCCCGCCGTAGACCGGGCGCGCCTTGCGCATGGCCTTGGTGCCGTTGAGGATGGCGCGGCAACTGATCCGGAAGGCGCCGTAGGCTTCGGCGTGGTCGTCGTCTTCCCAGCCGGCCAGCGCGTCAAAGGACAGCGTGTCGACCTGCGCCTTCTTCAGCGCGGCCGGCAGCTCGCGCGCGAGCGCCGGGGCAGTCAGGGCAGCCGTCAGGCCGATCGCAACGCTCAAGGAAAGTGCGGCGCGGCCCCCCGGCATGCGCTATTGCCCGGCTTCGGTGGCGACCAGCTTCCAGTTCGGATCGCGCGAGGAGACGTCGCGCGCGAAGGTCCAGACGTCGGTGACGTCGGTCACCTTGTCGGCGCTGCCGTCGATCACGTTGCCGTTCTTGTCGCGCGTCGCCGACACCAGCTTGGACTGGAAACGCACGGTCACCTGCGCGCTGCGGCCGCGCACCTCGGCGCCGGTGATCTCGGCGTTGTCGATCGACACGAAGCGGCTTTCCATCGTCTCGCCGCGCTTTTCGCGGCCGCTGATGGCGCTTTCGAAGCCCTCGTAGACCTCGCGCGACAGCAGGTTCTTCAACGTGCGCCGGTCGCCTTCGGCGAAGGCGTTGACGATCATCTCGTAGGCCGCGCGCGCGCCGGTGAGAAACTGCGTGGCATCAAAGCTCGCATCGGCGGCCGCCACGGCGTCGAGCCCGTTGGCCAAGGCCGTGCCCGGCTCCGCGATGCCGCTCCAGCGCGGAGTGGCTTCCGCAGGCTCCGCCGGCGTCTTCGGCGCCGCGGCTTCGGCATTGCGGTTCGGCAAAGCGACCACTTTTTCCGGTGCCGGCCGCACCGGCTCGCGCGCGGAATAGGGATCGTAAGGCGGCCGCTCGCGCCCGGTGCGCTGGCCGAGCACGCTGCGCAAACGCAGGAAAATGAACACTGCGAGCGCCAGGAAAATGATGGTGTAGATGTCGAACACGTCTCGCATGCTTTCGGCTGCCGTGCGGCGTTCCGGCCAGTTTAGCCCGGGCGCCTGGACGGGCGTGGCGACAGGGGCCGCCACGTATATCTATTATCTATGCGGTTGGCCGCGCCGATCCATAGGCGTCGCGCCGCGACCGGCGCAAGTGCCGCAGACGCAAACCTTAGACGATTGGGACGCTTGCGCCAACATCGCTTGCGGAATGAGATAGCACCCATGAATGTGGCAAAATGGCTGTTGCTGGGGCTTCTGACGCTGCCTTTGTCCGAGCTGGCGGCCTTTATTGCCGTGGCCGCGAGCATCGGCTTCGCCTGGGCCTTCGGGTTGGTGCTGCTGAGCTCGGTCGCCGGCATGCTGCTGCTGCGCCATGCCGGCGGTAGCCACATTTCACGCATGCGCGTCGCCATGCAGCAGGGCAGCTTTACCTCCCTGCAGGCGGACGGCACCGGCGGCGCCATCCTTCTGGCCGGGATTCTGCTGCTAATTCCGGGCTTTATAACCGATTTCGTGGCGCTCTTGCTGCTCATCGCGCCCTTGCGGCGCATGATCCTCGACCTCTTCCGCCGGTCCGGACCGCCGGCGCGCGCCGACGGCGTGGTCGATCTCGAGCCCGAGCAGTGGCGCCACATTCCCGACCCGACACTGCCGGATCGACGCCGCGACGAGGACCGGGGCTGAACCGCGCCGCCGCTTGTCGCGGCGCGCGCATTTTGCCGCTCGGCGCCCGATCACGAATGCGTGGCCACGATTAACTGGAACCGGTTGGGCTGTTGCCCGCGTCCTTGTTCGGCCCGGACCGCTATGTTAGCCAACCGCCGCGCGGCGCCGGACCGCGGAAGGAGTTCTTATGACGACGACCAATGGCGGCCCCTCCGAAGAAGAGATGCAACCGCAGCTCAGCGTGGTGGGCCAGTACATCAAGGATCTCTCCTTCGAAAATCCGAATGCGCCGCAGTCGTTGGCTCCCGGGCAGCAGCCGCAGATCGGCATTCAGATCAATGTCGGCGCCAATCCTCTGTCGGACACCGACATCGAGGTCGTGCTCAAGCTCGAAGGCAAAGCCGAGAGCGGCGACAAGCTCCTGTTCGGCTTCGACCTGGAATTCGCCGGCGTCTTCCGCATCCGCAACGTGCCGCAGGAAAGCCTGAACGCGGTCGTGATGATCGAATGCCCGCGCCTCTTGTTCCCGTTCGCGCGCGAGATCATTGCCACGACCGTGCGCAACGGCGGCTTCCCGCCGCTGCTGCTCGATCCGGTGGACTTCGTCAGCCTCTACCGCCAGCGCATGGCGCAGATGCCGCCGCAAGAGCAGGCGTAGCCTGATACCGATCCCCCGAAACAGTGCCCGGCGAGGCTGGCATTTGGAAAGCGCCCGTTAACTACCGTAGCGGTATTTAGTTAGATACCGCGCGAACAACGGGGAATTTTTGTACGTCGCTGACGGACTTTTCCGCAGGATTCTGGATTTCGGCCTGTTGGCGTGCCTTTCGCTCGGCGCCCTTTACGGCGCCGCGCGCACAGGCCTGACCCCGCGCGACCCAAGCCAGGGTGTGGCGGTCATCTTCGCCCCCTGGACAGCGGCAGACCGGACTCTCATGCGCGCGGCCAGCGCGGGAAGCCGCTTCGTGCGCTTCGGCGGCTTGCCTTTCATTGCGGTCGTCATGCCCGATGACCCGCACTATGCGGACCGGGCATTTGCCGGCGGCGCCTGGCTCGTCATCGATCCGAAAGCGCTTGCCGGCTGTTCGGCTGCCCTGTCGGGGCAGCCATGACCAGTCTCGAAGCCTTTCAGCGATCCGTCGCGCGCGCGCTGACCTATCTCGCCGTCGTTCACATTCCCATCTTGGCCGCGATCGCCGCGGCGCTGGACCGGCCGGTGTGGTCCACCACGCTTATCGCAAGCGCCCTCGCGCTTGCACCGCTATGGGCGCTGCGGATGCGGCGGCCGATTTTCGTGATCGGCTTGTCGCTCGTCGTGGCTCTGGTCGGGCAAACGTCACTGCTTGTTTTCAACTTCGACGGCCATCCGTGGCAGGTCGAGATGCATTTCTACTATTTTGCCGTGCTGGCGATGCTGTCCGGCTTCTGCGAATGGCGCATTATCGTCATCGCGGCTGCGCTTATCGCGGCGCATCACCTCAGCCTGAACATGTTTCTGCCGGCGGCGCTTTACGCCGGCGGGACGAATCTCATGCGCGTGCTGGTCCACGCCATCGTCGTCGTGGTCGAGTCCGCGATGTTGATCGGGATCGGCCACACAATTCGCGCTGCCTTCGCCGAAGCACAGGAAGCCCATCGAAAGGCGGCGTCCGCAGCCGCACAGCTCGAGGAAGCCGCTGTTCTGCGCGAACAGGAACTCTCGGCGACGACGGCGCGGGCCGACGGCACGAGCACCCTCCTCGACCGCTTCCAGCGCGAGATCGCCGAGGCCACCGAAATCCTCTATGCGGCCGCCCAGACGCTCCAGTCCGACGCCCAGACCCTCAATCAGACCGCCGCGCACGCCAATGCCCAGTCGGCTACCGCGTCGGCCGCGTCGGCCGAAACGGCCGAAAAAGTCGAAACGGCCGCCGCGGCCGGCGAAGAAATGGCGACGACCATCGCCGATGTCGGCGCGAGCGCGGCGCGTTCCTCCCAGCTCGCCGCCAGTGCTGTCAGCGAGGCCGCGCGCACCAGCGCCACCATTGACGAGCTGGCGGCGGTTGCGGCGGAGATCGGGCAAGTCACCGGACTCATCAGCGCCATCGCCGCCCAGACAAATCTGCTGGCGCTCAACGCCACCATCGAGGCGGCGCGTGCCGGCGAATCCGGACGTGGATTCGCCGTGGTGGCGCAGGAAGTCAAACAGCTTGCCGGTCAGACTGCGAAGGCAACGCAGGAAATCGGCGCGCGTATCGGCGCAATGCAATCCGCGACCACCCGCTCCGTCGACGCAATTCAGACGATCTCGGGGATCATCCGAGAACTGGATGCCTTTTCGGCCCGCATTGCCGAAGCGGTGGAACAGCAGGCCGATGCCGCGCGCAAAATTGCCGTCAACGTGAACTCCGCCTCCGGTAGCGTCGGGCAGGTGGGCGACGCAATCGCGCAGATCGAAAGCGTGGCCAATCTGGCATCGCAGTCGGCGATGAAGCTCACCGGCGCCGCCAACGGCGTGACCGACCAGACCAAGCGGATCAGGGAACGGGTCAGTCAATTGACCCAGGAGATTCACCGCATTTCGGCGTAAGCCGGCGGCGATTCGCGCGTGTCGCTACAGATAATTCCGCCAGATCGCGTTCTCGCCGAGGCTCGCGACGAACTCGCGGTGCGCGGCGCGTTCGGCGTCGCCGATGCGCGGCGCCAGGGGCGATGGGCGCTCGCGCACGATGATGGCGCCGGTGGCGCCGTTTACGCGGCGGTCGCCGCTGTCGGCCAGGCCGAGCTGCGCCTGACGGCCGCCGACAAGCTCGAGATAGACCTCGGCCAGAATTTCCGCGTCGAGCAGCGCGCCGTGCTTGGTGCGGCGCGAATTGTCGATGCCGTAGCGCACGCACATCGCATCGAGATTGTAGGGCCCGGCCGAATGCTTGCGCCGCGCCAGCATCAAGGTATCGACCAGCCGCTCGCGCTGGATCAGCGCGCGCTCCACGCGCTTGAGCTCGGCGCAGAGGAAGCCGTGGTCGAAACTGGCGTTGTGGATGACCAGCGGCGCGTCCCCAATGAACTCCAGAAAATCGTCGACGATCTCGGCGAAGCGCTTGTGCCCGCGCAGGAACTCGGTCGACAGGCCGTGGATGGCGAAGGCTTCGGCCGGCACGTCGCGCTCGGGATTGAGATAGGCGTGGAAAGTCGCGCCGGTCGGGATGCGGTTGAGCAGCTCGACGCAGCCGACCTCGACCAGGCGGTGGCCCTGGTTGGGGTCTAGTCCGGTGGTTTCGGTGTCGAGGACGATCTCGCGCATGTTATTTTTCCCGTCATTCCGGGCGCGCCGAAGGCGCGAACCCGGAATCCAGAGCCGACAGAATCATGGATGCCGTTTCGGCATTGTAGCAACGCGGCGCAAAATATCACGCACCTGCTCGCGCGCGGCCTCGAAGCCTTGCGACGTATCCACCACGAAATCGGCGCGGGCGCGCTTGTCGGCATCCGGCATCTGCTTGGCCAGCATGGCGGCAAGCTTCTGTTCCGTCATGCCGGGCCGCTCCAGCACGCGCTGGCGCTGCACGGCTTCCGGCGCCGACACCACCGCCACCGCGTCGCAGCGCTTGTCGCCGCCGGTCTCGAACAGCAGCGGAATGTCGAGCACGGCCACTTTTGCGCCGCTGCGCTCGGCCTCGGCCAGGAAGGCGTCGCGGGCCTTCGCCACCAGCGGATGCACGATCCCTTCCAGCTTCCTGATCGCATCGGCGTTGCCGATCACGCGCGCGCCCAGTTTTTCGCGGTCCACCTTGCCGCCCGCCGTCGTGCCCGGAAACGCGGCCTCGATCAGCGGCGTGGCCTCGCCCTCATAGAGCTTGTGCACCACCGCGTCGGCGTCGTGCACCGGCACGCCTTCCTCGGCGAAGAACTTCGCCGTGGTGGACTTACCCATGCCGAGCGAGCCGGTGAGGCCGAGGATGAACATGAATTCCCTCTTGTCCCGGACGCAGTGCATCACGAAGTGGTGCACCGCAGATCCGGGACCGTTCCAAATCCCGTATTCGTTACGGTCCCGGGTCTCGCGTCGCAACATTGCATGTTGCGCCGCGCCCGGGACACGCGCATCTCACCCGTCCACAAACCCGTTTTCGCGCAGGAAGGCGAGCAACGGCAGCAGCGGCAGGCCGAGGATGGTGAAGTAGTCGCCCTCCACCTTCTCGAACAGATGGATGCCGATGCCTTCGAGCTGATAGGCGCCGACGCTCGCCAGCGCGGTGTCGCCCGCCATGGTGAGGTAGTCGTCGAGGAAGCGGTCGGAGAAATCGCGCATGGTCAGCCGCGCCGTCTCCACGCATTCGAACAGCACCTCGCCGTCGCGCGCCAGCGCCAGCGCCGAATGCAGCGTGTGCGTCTGCCCGCGCAAGGCGCGCAATTGCTCGGCCGCCTCCGCGCGATTTGCCGGCTTGCTCAGGCGCAAGGCGCCGCGCGCCAGCGTCTGGTCGGCGCCGAGCACCGGCCGCCCCGGCAACCCTTTGGCCACAGCATCGGCCTTGGCCCGCGCCAGCATTTTCGCCGCGGCGGCGGCGTCGGCAGGCTTGGCCGCCACCTCCACCGCGCGCTCGTCGATCTGCGCCGGACGAATCTCGAAGCGCAGCCCGGCGGCGGCGAGAATCTTGCCGCGGATGTCGCTTTTGGAAGCGAGCACCAGCGGCTGACGCGCGAGCCAAAGCGGCATGAACTTGCTTCCTTATCCCTCCCCTGAAAGGGGAGGGTCGGCCGCCTGAGCGGATGCGAAGGCGGACGGGGTGGGGTATCTCGGCAATGCGCGCAAGACAACACCCCCACCCGGCTCGCATTCGCTCGCCACCCTCCCCCTGCGGGGGAGGGATTAAGAAACCGGCGCGCGGCGGCGCTCGGCCAAGAGCCGCATCACCGCCGCGGCAGTTTCCTCGATCGAGCGGCGCGTCACGTCGATGGTCGGCCAGTTGTGCTTGGCGCAAAGCCGGCGCGAAAACTGCACTTCCTCGGCGACCGCGGTCTTGTCGATGTACTGGTCGTCGTCGCGATGCGCCTTCAGGCCCAAGAGCCGGTTCTCGCGGATCTGCACGATGCGCTCCGGGCTCGCATATAGCCCGACCACCAGCGGCCGCGTCAGCTTCTCCACCGCCGGCGGCAGCGGCACGTTCGGCACCAGCGGCACGTTGCCGGTCTTGACGCCGCGGTTGGCGAGATAGATCGAGGTCGGCGTCTTCGACGTGCGCGACACGCCGATCAGCACGACGTCGGCTTCCTCCAGCCCGTCGGTCTGCTGGCCGTCGTCGTGCATCATGGTGTAGTTGAGCGCATCGATGCGCTGGAAATATTCGGCGTTGAGCACGTGCTGCGCGCCGACGCGATGGATCGTCTCCGCACCCAGATACGACTGGAACAGCCGCAGGATCGGTCCCAGCACCGACATGCAGGGCAGCCCGAGCTCGCGGCACTTGTCTTCCAGAAGCTGGATCAGGTCTTCCTCGAGCAGCGTATAGAGCACCAGGCCCGGCGACTCGGAAATCTCCGCCAGCGCGTGGTCAAGCTGCTTCTTGGAGCGCACCATCGGGTAAAGATGCTCGACCGGCGACACATTGGCATATTGCGCCGCGGCCGCGCGCGCGACCGTGATCAAGGTCTCGCCGGTGGCGTCCGAGACGAGATGCAGATGGAAATAGCCGGTGCCGGGCATCTGTATGAAAGCGGGAACGCCTGTGGATCGCTGGGGAGGAGGCCACGCCTTCACCCCCGAAGCAAGCTGGCATTTGAAAGATGTTCAATTTCCGTCCACATGACTGGCGGCGGGAGACGTTCCGGTGGAGCGTTCGACGGTGTGGCCGCAATGTGGACAGCGCCTTGGGGATAGCCGGGGAAAACTGCACAAAATGCCGGTAAAAGGCCCTGTATCGATGTGGACACCCGACGTTCGAATTGGCGGTGAATCTGAATCCAGCCCGCCAAGCCAGTGGACAGAGTGTTGATCGGAAGGCATGAGTCCAATCAACGCCCTAACAACCACTACAAATAATCTAAGTGAGTCTTTAATGGATAAAGGTCTGATTGACCGTGCCGTGGGGACAAAGCCCTTGCTACGCGTCCTTGCAGGACAGCGCGAGAGCGTTCCACCGGTCTGGATGATGCGGCAAGCGGGCCGTTATCTGCCGGAGTATCGCGCCTTGCGGGAGAAGGCGGGTGGTTTTCTCGACCTCTGTTTTAACCCCGAGCTCGCTGCGGAAGTGACGTTGCAGCCGGTGCGGCGCTTCGGCTTCGATGCGGCGATTTTGTTTTCGGACATTCTGGTGGTGCCGCTGGCGCTAGGCCGCAAAGTCGAGTTCCTTGTCGGCGAAGGGCCGAAACTCGAGCCGATGCCGGATGCCGACGCTCTAACCGGCTTGCGCGACAGTATCGACGAGAAAGTCGTTGCGCCGGTCTACGATACGGTGCGGCGGGTGAAGGCCGATCTCGGCGTCAAGACGACGTTGATTGGATTTTGCGGCGCGCCCTGGACGGTCGCGACCTACATGGTGGCCGGCGAGGCCACGCCGGACCAGGCGCCGGCGCGGCTGTTCGCTTATCGCGATCCGGAAAACTTTGCGCGGCTCATCGACACGTTGGTGCAGGCCTCGATTGTCTATCTCGTCGGCCAGCTCAAGGCCGGCGCCGAGTGCGTGCAAATATTCGACACCTGGGCGGGCGTGCTTGGCCCCGAGCAGTTCGAGCGCTGGTGCATCGCGCCGACGCAGAAGATCGTCGAAGGCGTACGTAAGCAGGTGCCGGGCGCCAGGATCATTGGTTTTCCGCGCGGCGTCGGTGCGATGGCGCTGCCCTATGTCGAAATGACCGGCGTCGACGCCATCGGCATCGACTGGACCTTCGAGCGCGAGATCGCGCGCGACACCTTGCAGCCGCGCGCGGCGGTGCAAGGCAATGTCGATCCGCTGGCGCTGCTCGCCGGCGGCGCTGCGCTCGACCGCGAAGTCGACGACGTGCTGGAAAAGCTGTCGGGTGGCCCGCTGATCTTCAATCTCGGCCACGGCATCCTGCCGCCGACGCCGATCGCGCATGTCGAGCGCATGCTGAAGCGGGTGCGGGGGTAGGTTTTATCCCTCCCCCGTAGGGGGAGTGTGGCGAGCGAAGCCTCACCACTGTCATGCTCCCGGAGTATCCAGTACGCCGCAGCGCTTGCGGTTTCCGGCGACAAAGGGGTTACTGGATCGCCCGCTTTCGCGGGCGATGACATCCCAGTAGGTTTGTCGCCATGTACCTCTGGCTCAAAGCCCTGCACCTCATCGCCGTCATCTCGTGGATGGCGGGCATGCTCTATCTGCCGCGGCTGTTCGTCTATCACGCGGCCGTCGAGCCGGGCTCGCCGCAGTCCGAGACCTTCAAGGTCATGGAGCGCCGGCTCTACAAGTTCATCATGTCGCCGGCGATGATGGTGGCCTGGCTCGTCGGAATCATTCTGGCCTTCCAGGGCCAGTGGTTTACCGCCGGCTGGTTCCACGCCAAGCTGGCACTGGTGCTGTCGATGACCCTCGTGCACGGCCTGTTTGGCCACTGGGCCACCGAATTCGGCCGCGACCGCAACCGGCACAGCCAGAAATTCTATCGCATTGCCAATGAGATACCGACGGTCATGTTGATCGCGATCGTCGTCCTGGTCGTGGTCAAACCGTTCTAAGTCACACGCCGGCAACCATTTTTCACAATGGGGCCGGCGCGCCACTTGCGAAAAAACGCGGCGCAACTTATGTTGCCCGCATCCCACCGAACGCAGGCGGATGTTATCGCGTTCCGGCGCCGATGAGTTTCGGTCCGGACGATACATCGGGCCCCGGGACCTCCTCCCAGAGCGCCCTTTAATCAATCCAGACCTGCGACCTTCGCTCCCTCTCGTTCAAGCCGGCGTTTCCGTCTTTTCATTTTCAGACCCCGCCGGACGTTACAGGACCAAGCCCCCTATGCGGGAAATGAAGCTCCAAGACCTCAAGTCCAAGACCCCTCCCGAACTCGTCGCCTTCGCCGAAGAGCACCAGGTCGAAAACGCCAGCACCATGCGCAAGCAGGAGCTGATGTTCGCCATCCTGAAGCAGCTTGCGACGCAGGAAGTCGACATCATCGGCGAGGGCGTGGTCGAGGTTCTCTCCGACGGTTTCGGCTTTTTGCGCTCGCCGGAGTCGAACTACCTCTCCGGGCCCGACGACATCTACGTCTCGCCCAGCCAGATCCGCCGTTTCGGCCTGCGCACCGGCGACACCGTCGAAGGCCACATCCGCTCGCCGAAGGAAGGCGAGCGCTACTTCGCCCTGCTCAAGGTCAACACGATCAATTTCGAAGACCCCGAGAAGGTGCGCCACAAGGTCAACTTCGACAACCTGACGCCGCTTTATCCGGAAGAGCGGCTGAAGATGGAATTCGACGATCCGACCAAAAAGGATCTGTCGGCGCGCGTCATCGACATCGTCGCGCCCATCGGCAAGGGTCAGCGCGCCCTGATCGTGTCGCCGCCGCGCACCGGCAAGACCGTGCTCTTGCAGAACATTGCGCACTCGATCACGGCCAATCATCCCGAGACGTATCTGATCGTGCTGCTGATCGACGAGCGGCCGGAAGAAGTTACCGACATGCAGCGCTCGGTGAAGGGCGAGGTGATCTCCTCGACCTTCGACGAGCCGGCCTCGCGCCACGTGCAGGTCGCCGAAATGGTGATCGAGAAGGCCAAGCGCCTGGTCGAGCACCAGCGCGACGTGGTGATCCTGCTCGATTCGATCACCCGTCTCGGCCGCGCCTACAACACGGTCGTCCCCTCCTCCGGCAAGGTCTTGACCGGCGGCGTCGACGCCAACGCCTTGCAGCGGCCCAAGCGCTTCTTCGGCGCCGCGCGCAACATCGAGGAAGGCGGCTCGCTCACCATCATCGCCACCGCGCTGATCGACACCGGCTCGCGCATGGACGAAGTCATCTTCGAGGAGTTCAAGGGCACCGGCAACTCCGAGCTCATCCTCGACCGCAAGGTGGCCGACAAGCGCACCTTCCCGGCGATCGACATCACGCGCTCCGGCACGCGCAAGGAAGAGCTGCTCACCGAGCCGGCCGTGCTCAAGAAGATGTACGTGCTGCGCCGCATCCTCAATCCGATGGGCACGATGGACGCCATCGACTTCCTGCTCGACAAGCTGCGCAACACCAAGAACAACGCCGAGTTCTTCGAGAGCATGAATACGTAAAGCGCGCCGCGACGCGCGAAACGCGAATGGCCGGGCCGCAAGCCCGGCCATTTTCTTTAGCGCATGCGCATGACGGCGTCGGCAATCTCGGCGGGCTCCGTCACCGGCAGCGAGCAGCGCTCGCCGACGCAGATGAAGGCGGCGGCGCCGGACACGGCCGTCAGCTTCGCCTGCGCCGGATGCGACGCCGGCAAATCGGCGGCCGTCGCCGCGCGCAGCAGCACGCGGTTGAGGTAAGGCACGTCGAGCGCGGCCTTGACCAGCGCCTCGGCGTCTTGGAGGGTGACCACGATCTCCGCCAGCCGCAGCCGCATGTCGAGCGCGTTGATCAGCGCGACGTGGCCGAACAGGTTGCGCGCATTGGCCGACAGGATGTTCTCGATCAGCCGGTCGGCCTTGTCGCGCCAGGCCGGGTCGCCGGTGAGCGCGGCGAGCCGCACCAGGTTGCCCGCCGCCACCGCGTTCGGATTGGGCGTGGCGTCGTCGGTGGTGGCATGCGGGCGCAGCAGCAAATCGGACGAGTCGTCCGCCGACAGGTAATAGCCGCCGGTGTCGGCGTCGGCGTAATGGGCATCGAACGCGCTCTGCCAGCGCAGGGCCTGTTCGAGATAAGCGCGCTCGCCCATCGCCTCGTGCAGCGCCAGCGCCGCGCGGATCATGGCGGCGAAGTCCGACGCCAGCCCCGGAAACAGCAGCTGCCCTTCGCGCCAGGAATGGCCGAGGCGGTCGCCTCTGGTCATGTTCGTCGCGATGAAGTCGAACGCGCGCTTGGCCAGCCCGATCCAGCCCGGCTCGCCGACGAGCGGCGCGGCGTTCACAAGCGCCGCGATCATCAGCCCGTTCCAGTCCGCCAGCACCTTGTCGTCAAGTCCGGGGCGCACACGGCCGGCGCGCGCGTCGAGCAGGATCGCGCGCAAGGACGCCAGCCGCTCTTCCTCCGCCGGGCTGCGCTCGATCTTGTCCAGCCGGTTGAGGATGTTGTGGCCTTCGAAATTGCCTTCGTCCGTGACGTCGTAGTGCCGTGCAAAGAAGTTGCCCGCCTCCGGCCCGATCAACTCGACGATCTCGTTCTTGCTCCAGACGTAGAACTTGCCCTCCTCGCCTTCCGAGTCGGCGTCGAGCGACGCGCAGAACGCGCCCTCCTTGGTCGTCATCTCGCGCGTCAGCCACTGCACCGTCTCGCGCGCGCGCTGCGCGAACAGCGCGTTGCCGGTGCCTTTATAGGCCAGCGCCAAAAGCTCGAGCAGCTGCGCGTTGTCGTACAGCATCTTCTCGAAATGCGGCACCAGCCAGCGCTCGTCCACCGAGTAGCGCGAGAAGCCGCCGCCGAGGTGGTCGTAGATGCCGCCCTCGCTCATCCGTTCGAGCGAATGCGCGACAGTCTCGAAAAACCGCTTGTCGCCCGTGCGTTCGCCCGCGCGCCACAGCATTTCCAGCAACCCCGGCTGCGGAAACTTGGGCGCGCCGCGCAGGCCGCCGTGCACGGGGTCGAACATGTTGCCGACCTGCATGGCGGCGGCGTCGAGTTCCTTGACCCCGATCGTCACCTTGCCTTCCGGCCGGGCCTTCTGCGCGAGCTGCGCCAGCAGCGAAGCGCGGTTCTGCTCGATCTTCTGCGGCTCCTCGCGGAACAGCCGCGACACCTCGCGCAGCACGTCGACGAAGGCCGGCCGGCCGAAACGAGAGTCTTTCGGAAAATACGTGCCGCCCCACACCGGCTCTGCCTTGGGCGTGAGAAACATGGTGAGCGGCCAGCCGCCCTGTTCGCCCAGCATGTGCAGCGCGTTCATGTAGATCTGGTCGATGTCCGGCCGCTCCTCGCGGTCGACCTTGATGTTGACGAACAGCTCGTTCATCACGCGCGCGGTCGCTTCGTCCTCGAAGCTCTCGTGCGCCATCACGTGGCACCAGTGGCAGGCGGCGTATCCGACCGAGAGCAGGATCGGCCGGTTCGAGCGCCTGGCTTCTTCCAACGCGTCGGGCCCCCACTGCCACCAGTCCACCGGATTGTGCTTGTGCTGCAGCAGATAGGGCGAGGTCGCCGAAGCGAGGCGGTTTTCGTGCGCGGTGTTGGCCGATGATGTCATTGAGAAAGCGTAGCGCGAATTGGCCCCGGCGTCATGCGCGGACCCGCCGGCAGTGGAACCGAAGGCCACGCTTTCGCGATGAGCCTAGCGCACCTCGAACACCAGCTTGCCGCGCAGGTGACGGCCTTCGCTGATGGTGTGCGCCTTGGCGGCGTCGGCGAGCGTGAAGCGCGTGATCTCGGGCGGCCGCACCGCGCCGGCCTTGAGCAGCGCGACCAGGCGCTCGAGATGGGCGCGGTCGCGCTTCACATCGGGCCTGAGTGTCGCCACGTCCGCGCGCGCCGGCTGGTAGCCCTCCGGCGCCGGCGAGATCCAAACCAGCCGTCCGTTGGCTTTAAGCACCTTGTAGCAGCCGTCGCGCACGGCGCCGCCGACGGTGTCGAACACGACATCGCAGACCGGGCCGATCGCGGTGAAATCCTGCGTGTTGTAGTCGATCGCCTGGTCGGCGCCGAGGCTTCTGACATAGGCGTGATTGCCGGCGCTGGCGGTGGCGATGACCTTGGCGCCGATGTGCTTGGCGAGCTGTACGGCAAATCCGGCGACGCCCCCTGCCCCCCCCTGGATCAGGATGGTCTCGCCGGATTTCAGATGCGCGGTGTCCTCGATGGCGGTGAGCGCGGTCAGGCTGATGAGGCCGAGCGCCGCCGCGTCGGCGTGGCTCAATGAGTCGGGCTTCTTGGCGACGATGGCGGCCTTGATCGCAAGCTTTTCCGCATAAGCGCCTTCGATGCCTTGATCGGTGACGCCGAACACGGCGTCGCCGACTTTGAAGTCGCTGACGCCCTGGCCCAGCGCGCTGACCACGCCGGAAAAATCGCGGCCGAGAATGTGCGGAAACTTGTCGAGCTGGTAGCGCCCGTTGCCACGCCGCACTTTCGGGTCGGCGCCGTTGACCGACGCGGCATGGATGTCGACCACGATCTCGCCCGGCCCGGCCACCGGGTCCGGCGCGTCGCCGAGCCGCAGCATTTCGGGGCCGCCGTGGTTGATGAGCAGCATGGCTTTCATGATGGTTCTCCGCCGGTCGGGATACGTCGCATGCTGGCGGTGGTGCGGTCCAGAGCTTCGGATCATTCTTGCAGCGACGTCCGGGCGACGTCCCGCTATTCGGTGAGTCCGAGAAAAATAACGATATGCTGGTCAAGGAGCGTGACGTCGCGGGGGTCCAATTGACCGATCCGGCGTCGGACTTTTGCTTTCGGCAATGAGGCTATTTTATCGACCATGACATAGGACCGCACGTGCAGGCCGTTGGCCTCCGACGGCGCGACGGCGAAGCGGGCGGGCTCGGCGTCGACGTCGGTATGGGTCAACGGGCAAACAACGATCGAATTGGTGGCGTCGAATTTATTGCTCTGAACGATGATGGCGGGCCGGGGCTTGCCGGCGTAATCGGCTCCGCCCGCGATGGTCCAGATTTCGCCGCGCTTCAATCGGGCTTTCCGTCGGTTCGCCACCACGGCGTCGGCGGCTCGTTCTTTTCCAGCTCCGCCGCTTCAGGGGAATTCCACCACGAGATCGAATCGACGAAGGCCTGATCTTCGGCCTCGGTCGGGCTATTGGCGATAGCGAGTGATGCCTTGTGCGCCTGCTCCGCGAATTCCTTGGTGCGGGTATCGGGTAGCCACATTTGCACAAGCCTGAATCCCCGCTTGCGCATGCGGGCGCGATGCGCGCGCACCTTGTCGCGCGAGCTCTTCGGTTGCGCTTGCTTGCCGGGCGCGGACTTCGGCTTCGACGTCTTGCGAGTTGCCGTCTTGGCCCGGGCTTGCGCGGCCGGCCGGGTGTGCTTTCGCTTCATAGCGGGTCGCTCGCAGTTACATGTAACGTAGGTTCGTTTGGCTTTACGAGCAAGCCCCGGTTAGGTTCAACACGTCATGGCCGCCGCCCGCCCCACCATCTTCGCCCTCTCCTCCGGCCGTGGGCCGGCGGCGATCGCGGTGGTGCGCATCTCGGGCCCGCGCGCGGGCGATGCGCTGAAAGCGCTTGGCGTCAAAATCCCCGAACCGCGCAAGGCCGGGCTGGCGCGCCTGCGCGATCCGCTAACGGCTGAGATGATCGACGAGGCGCTGGCCCTCTGGTTCCCCGGGCCGCACAGCGAGACCGGCGAGGACACGGCCGAGCTGCAACTTCATGGCGGCCGCGCGGTGGTCGCCGCCACGCTGGCGGCGCTTGGCCGCATCGAAGGCTTGTGCCCGGCTGAGGCGGGCGAGTTCACTCGCCGCGCCTTCGAGAACGGCAAGCTCGACCTCACCGCGGTGGAAGGCCTTGCCGACTTGGTCGCGGCCGAGACCGAGGGCCAGCGCCGCCAGGCCTTCCGGCAGATGAAGGGTGCCCTCGGGACCCGCGCCGAAGCCTGGCGCGCCACGCTCATCGAGGCCTCGGCGCTGGTCGCGGCGCGCATCGATTTTTCCGACGAGGCCGACGTGCCGGAGGATCTGCTCGGGCCGGCGCTCGCCCGTGTACGTGAACTGGAGGCCGAGATCGCGGCCGCGCTCGCCGACGGCCACCGCGGCGAGCGGCTGCGCGAGGGTCTGGTCGTGGCCATCGCGGGGCCGCCCAATGCCGGCAAGTCCACGCTGATCAACCGGCTGGCGCGGCGCGAGGCGGCAATTGTCTCGCCCTACGCCGGCACCACCCGCGACGTGATCGAAGTGCACCTCGATCTTGGCGGCCTGCCGGTGACGCTGCTGGATACCGCTGGGATTAGGGAAACCGACGATCCGGTCGAATTGGAGGGCGTGCGCCGGGCGCAGGCGCGGGCGTCGGAGGCCGACCTGGTGCTGTGGGTGGTCGACGCCCGCGAAGCTGGGCCAATGGCCGAGCCCGGCCATCAGGC
Source organism: Pseudolabrys sp. (assembly GCA_022841665.1). Taxonomy (GTDB): domain Bacteria; phylum Pseudomonadota; class Alphaproteobacteria; order Rhizobiales; family Xanthobacteraceae; genus Pseudolabrys. The sequence continues at coordinate 71,424 of JALHRB010000003.1, read as the reverse complement.
GGCCGGCGCGGCTCCCGCTTCGCCAGCGACGGGGCCAATGGCCCAGGGCCTCGGTTCGGCGGACAACGACAATGCCGTGCCCGGCGAGCGAGATGCTCAGGCCCTGTCGCCGGCGCCAGTCGTCTGGTTGGTCCGAAATAAAATAGACCTTATAGATCAGTCGGTTAGAAGAAGTGAATCGGCTAAGCAGAGCATGGGAAATAATGAACCTCGTCCCACTCCTAATAAGCCCTTAAAAAATATAGCTAAAAATGAGTTAACGGCTAAGAATGAATCGGAGGCGGCTAAATATGAATATGAATTCAATATATCGGCGGTCTCAGGGGACGGCTTTGAGCCCCTTCTACGCGAATTGAATCACTTTGCCGAGCGCTACATGGCCGGCGCGGAGGCCGCGCTGGTCACCCGGCAGCGCCACCGGCAAACGTTGGAGGACTGTTTGGCCGCCCTGCGCCGGGCCCTGACGGAGCCGGCTGCGAGCCGGGAGGATCTGCTGGCCGAGGAGCTGCGCGTTGCCGCCCAGGCTCTCGGCCGCCTCACAGGTCGGGTCGATGTCGAGGACATATTGGACGTGATCTTCCGGGATTTCTGTATCGGCAAATAGCTCGGAGGTCCGCCCGCGAAAATGTTTCACGTGAAACATCGACGCCAGGGTCAATTTTGACCGTCCGGCCCGCCTCCGCTACAACCGGGCCATTCGAGGACCTGATGCGCGATTCCTTCGACGTCGTGGTGATTGGCGGCGGCCATGCCGGCTGTGAAGCCGCGGCGGCCGCTGCGCGTCTGGGCGCGAAAACCGCGCTCGTCACCCACAAATTCGCGACTATCGGCGCCATGTCCTGCAATCCTGCCATCGGCGGGCTCGGCAAGGGTCATCTGGTCCGGGAAATCGACGCGTTGGATGGCCTCATGGGCCGGGTCGCCGACCAGGGCGGCATCCAATTCCGGGTTTTGAATCGCCGCAAGGGCCCCGCCGTGCGCGGGCCGCGAGCCCAGGCCGATCGCAAGCTCTATGCGGCCGCGATGCAGGCCGCTCTGCGCGAAATCGCGAATCTCCAGATTATCGAAGCCGAGGCCGACGACCTGCTGATCGAGAACGGTCGGGTGACGGGCGTTCGGTTGAAGGATGGCCGCGAGATTCGATCCGGCGCCGTGGTGCTCACCACCGGCACTTTTTTGCGCGGGCTTATCCATATCGGCGAGAAGCAGATCCCCGCCGGCCGCGTCGGCGAAGCGCCGGCGCTCGGATTGTCGAGCACGCTCGAAAGAATCGGCTTCGCGCTCGGACGATTGAAGACCGGCACGCCGCCGCGGCTCGACGGCCGCACCATCGACTGGCAGAGCCTCGAGATGCAGCCCGGCGACGATCCGCCGGAGCCGTTCTCGATTCTCACCACGCGCATTTCGAATCCGCAGATCCAATGCGGCATCACGCGTACGGTGGCGACGACGCACGAGGTCATCCGCGACAACGTGCACCGCTCGCCGATGTACTCGGGTCAGATCGCCAGCCGCGGCCCGCGCTATTGTCCGTCGATCGAAGACAAGATCGTCAAGTTCGGCGACCGCGACGGCCACCAGATCTTCCTCGAGCCGGAAGGCCTCGACGATCACACCGTCTATCCGAACGGCATCTCGACGTCGCTGCCGGAAGAGATCCAGCACGCGCTGGTCGCGACGATTCCGGGATTGGAGCGCGCGACGTTCGTGCGTCCCGGCTACGCCATCGAATACGACTACGTCGATCCGCGCGAGCTGAAGCCGACGCTCGAAACGAAAAAGCTGCGCGGGCTTTTCCTGGCCGGCCAGATCAACGGCACGACAGGCTACGAAGAGGCTGCGGCACAAGGGCTTCTGGCCGGTCTCAACGCGGCATCGCTTGCGGGCGATGGCGAAGACATCGTGTTCGATCGCGCGCAAGCCTACATCGGCGTGATGATCGACGATCTCGTCACGCGCGGCGTGAGCGAGCCGTATCGCATGTTCACATCGCGCGCCGAATATCGTTTGCAGCTGCGCGCCGACAATGCCGATCAGCGTTTGACCGGCAAGGGCATCGCGCTCGGCTGCATCGGCGCGGAGCGCGCGCGCTTGCACGACGCAAAGAGCAAGGCGCTCGACGACGCGCGCGCCTTCGCGAAGTCGGTGTCGCTCACGCCGAAGGAAGCGGAGCGTCACGGACTCGCGTTGAACAAAGACGGCCAGCGCCGCACCGCATTCGAGATGCTGTCATATCCGACGATGACGATGAGCGATCTCGCGCGCGTGTGGCCGCGCTTCGGCGATCTTGCACCAAAGATCGCCGAGCAGATCGAGATCGATGCGAAGTACGACGTCTATCTCTCGCGCCAGGCGGCCGACATCGCGGCGTACCGGCGCGACGAGTCGTTCACGCTGCCGGACGATCTCGATTACGAGTCGCTGCCGGGCCTGTCCAACGAAGTGAAGCAGAAGCTCGCACGCGAAAAGCCGCGCACCATCGGTCACGCCGGCAAGATCGACGGCCTCACGCCGGCGGCGTTGACGCTGCTGGTCGCGCATGTGCGCCGCGGACGCGGCAAGGCCGCGAAAAACGCTTGAGCAAAAAAGGGCAGGGCGCGCTCGATCTCTCCGAGGATCGCGCGCGCGCCTTGGCGCTCACGCCTGTTTCACGTGAAACAGCGGCGCGGCTCGATCGCTTCGTCGCGCTGCTGCTGCTCTGGCAGCAGAAAACGAATCTGATTTCGCCCTCGACGATTCCGAAACTGTGGACGCGCCACGTCGCCGATTCGCTCCAGCTGCTCGACCTGGCGCCGCCGGAAGTGAAGATTTGGGTGGACTTCGGCTCGGGCGGCGGCTTCCCCGCGATTCCGGTTGCCTGCGCGCTCGCCGAGCGGCCGGGCGCTACGGTCCACCTGGTTGAAAGCAATGGCAAAAAGGCCGCCTTCCTGCGCGAAGCGGTGCGCGTGACCGGCGCGCCGGCCAAAGTCCACGTCACACGGGCGGAGGATTTTGGGGATAGCTTTGGGGAAAGCGCGGACGTGGTGTCGGCGCGCGCGCTCGCGCCATTGAAAACCCTATGCGATCAGGCGTTTCCTCTGATCGGGAAGGGCGCCCTCGGCCTGTTCCTCAAGGGTCAAGATGTAGCGTCTGAATTGACCGATGCCGCTAAATATTGGAGTATTCAGGCGGACACGGTCCCGAGCAAGACGAGTCCCGAGGGTTCAATCGTCGTCGTGCGTGGCTTAAAAGCGTTGTAGTTGCAGATAGTTAGCGTCCGTTCGTCCCCGCGAAAGCGGGGACCCAGCGCCGAGGATGCCGAGCCGCAACTCAGCTCTGGATTCCCGCTTCCGCGGGAATGAGCGGAGCAAGGTGCGGCGCTAAACCGAAGTGAAGGCCTAGGCCAATGACCGATACGCCCACGATCGACCCCGCCGCCCCGCAGGTGGTCCCGTTCGAAAAGCCGGTGGCCGCTGGGCCGGCCGCGGCCCCGCGGGTGCTCGCCATCGCCAACCAGAAGGGCGGCGTCGGCAAGACCACCACCGCCATCAACCTCGGCACCGCCTTGGCCGCCATCGGCGAGCACGTGCTGATCGTCGACCTCGACCCGCAGGGCAACGCCTCGACGGGCCTCGGCATCGAGCGCAAGGCGCGCCGCACCTCGACCTACGACGTGCTGACCGGCGCGGCCCCGATGCGCGACGCGGTGATCCAGACCGCGGTGCCACAGCTCTACATCGCGCCCTCGACCATGGACCTGTCGGGCCTCGAGCTCGAGATCGGCCAGCAGCGCGACCGCGCCTTCCGCCTGCGCACCGCGCTCAACAACATCAACAACATCAACAACGGCACGCCGGCCTTCCACTTCACCTATGTGCTGGTGGACTGCCCGCCCTCGCTCAACCTGATCACCGTCAACGCCATGGCGGCGGCCGACTCGATCCTGGTGCCGCTGCAATGCGAGTTCTTCGCGCTCGAAGGCCTGTCGCAGCTCCTGAAGACGGTCGAGCAGGTGAAGACCACGCTCAATCCGAAGCTGTCGATCCACGGCATCGTGCTGACCATGTTCGACTCGCGCAACAATTTGTCGAACCAGGTGGTCGCCGACGTACGCCAGTTCATGGGCCGCAAGGTCTACGACACGGTGATCCCGCGCAACGTGCGGATCTCGGAGGCGCCGTCCTACGGCAAGCCGGTGCTGGTCTACGATCTCAAGTGCGTCGGCAGCGAAGCGTACTTGCGGCTGGCGACCGAGATCATCCAGCGCGAGCGGGAATTGAAGGCGGCGGGATAACGCACGCAGCGCGCCGCACTTGTTGACGTCATTGCCCGCGCAGGCGGGCAATCCAGTAATCACGGAGTCTGCTGTCATTCACTGACGCCAACCGCATCGCGATACAGGGCGTACTGGATGCCCCGCTTGCGCGGGGCATGACGGCAGAAAGCTTGGAAGGGCAATCTTGGAATGTCTCAGTCAGGAGCGGCGGCTATGGCGGATCATTCGCGGTTGGGGCGCGGCCTCGCATCGCTGATCGGCGACGTCGGCGACGAAAGCCCGACGTCGGCGCCGGAGGCGGGACGCAAGCCGCGGCGCGCGCCGATCGAAAGCCTCAAGCCCAATCCGCGCAACCCGCGCCGCAGCTTCACCGAGGCCGAACTCGAAGAACTGTCGTCGTCGATCAAGGAGCGCGGCATCATCCAGCCGATCGTGGTGCGCGAGGCCGGCGACAATTCCTACGAGATCATCGCCGGCGAACGGCGCTGGCGCGCGGCGCAGCGCGCCGGCCTGCACGACGTGCCGATCGCCATCGTTGACGCCACCGACGCGCAGTCGCTCGAATTCGCCATCATCGAGAACGTGCAGCGCGCCGACCTCAATCCGATCGAAGAGGCCTCCGGCTACGTCGCGCTGATGGAGCAGCTGCATCACACGCAGGACCAGGTGGCGCAGATCGTCGGCAAGAGCCGGCCCTACATCGCCAACATGGTGCGGCTGCTGCGGCTGCCCGAATCCGTGAAGCGCATGGTGCGCGAGGGCAAGCTGTCGGCCGGCCACGCGCGCCTCTTGGTCGGTCACATCAATGCGGAGATTCTCGCGAGCCTCGCGATCGACGAAGGCTACAGCGTGCGCCAGCTCGAAGAGTGGGTGCGCAAGGAGGAAGGCGAGCCCGGCGACGCCACGATGGACAGCATTGCGCGCAAGATCCGCCGCGAGCAGGAGAAGGCGAACGCAAAAGACGCCGACACGCGCGCGCTGGAGCGGCGGGTATCCGATGCGCTCGGGCTGGACGTGACCATCGACCACAAGCCGAGCGGCGGCGGCACGCTGCACGTCAAGTATAACGACCTCGATCAGCTCGATGCGGTGTTGCGGAAGCTGGGCGGGTGATCACTCAAGTCCGCGTGCCGAGGCGCGCTCCGCAGGATGAGGGCGCAGAGAGGCGGCGCACCGTTCAACAACGCGTCATTGCCGGGCTTGACCCGGCAATCCATGAGACCACTCAGCGAAAGCAAACTTAAAGTAACTCCAGTCCCCGTGCGCTTCATCATGGATGCCCGGGTCAAGCCCGGGCATGACACCCGGTGTCATCCCGACAAAGCGTAGCGCGTTCCTCATATGCGGCGCAAATTCGTTCCAATTTTCGGCCGTTCGGCGACATAAATCGCATTTTATAGAATTTTTCTGCCGCCTCGGCGCGAAAGGCAGCCGGAGCGTTCCCGTACCCGCCGTGGACGGCTTGGCGCACGGTGAGCGCATAAGATACTAAGCCGGCTCGGTCGCATCGGGCGCGCAGGCAAGTGCCGCTCTCCAAAGGCAGCTGACGTGTCGGATTTTGTGCTTCTGCTCGGCATCGGCTTTTTCGCCCAGCTCATCGACGGCGCGCTCGGCATGGCCTACGGGGTGCTGACGACGGCCGCGCTGCTGACAATGGGACTTCCGGCGGCGCATGCCAGCGCGGTGGTGCACACCGCGGAGGTGTTCACCACCGGCGCCTCGGCCGCCTCGCACATCTACCACCGCAACATCGACTGGCGGCTGGTGACGCGGCTCGGCATCGCCGGCGTGCTCGGCGCCGTGCTGGGCGCCTGGATATTGTCGAACGTCGACGTCACCGCCGCGCGCCGTTACGTCTACGCGTACCTGCTGATCATGGGCCTCTACATCCTGTTCAAGTCGGTGCGCCTGGCGCCGGCGCGCGACAAGCCCGCCAAATGGACGTCGCCGCTTGGGTTCATCGCCGGCTTCCTCGACGCCAGCGGCGGCGGCGGCTGGGGGCCGCTGACGACGTCGACGCTGATCGGCGCGGGCCATGCGCCGCGGCACACGGTCGGCTCGGTCAACGTGAGCGAGTTCTTCGTCACCGCCGCGGCGGCCACGACCTTTTTCATCGAGCTCGGCCTGTCGCCGCTCACCCACCTCGTGCCGCTGGTGCTGGGCGGCCTGCTGGCGGCGCCGTTGGGCGGCTGGGCGGTCAAGCGCGTCTCCCCGCGCCTGCTGATGACCGCGGTGGGCGTGCTGATCGTTACGCTTTCGGTCTCTCAGCTGGTCCGGCTGTTGCGCTAAATACGCCAAAATGCCGCAGGAATAAGGGCCGCGAGCCGCGTGTTATCTTCCGACGCGCCGCGATAATGCGCGCGCAACGCCAACCGGGGCAGACCAACATGAGCATGAACACCAGTTCGCATCCGGCGCTGTCGCGCGCCGACGGCCTCGCCAACGCCACGTCCGATTTCCTGCTGCTGTTCGGCCGCATCCTGCTCGGCTGGATTTTCGTGCGCTCGGGCTACGGCAAGATCTTCGACATCGGCGCTGTGGCGAACACGTTTCCGCCGCGCGGGCTGCCCTATTTCATGGCCTACATCGCCGTGCCGGCGGAGTTCTTCGGCGGCATCGCGCTGCTGCTCGGCCTGGCGACGCGCTATGTCACCATTGTGCTGGCGATCTTCGTGGTGGTGGCGACCTTCTCCTCGCACCGCTACTGGGACTTCACCGACGCCGCGCAACGCCGAATCCAGGACGTGAATTTCTGGAAGAACATCTCGATGCTCGGCGGCCTCCTGATCGCCTTCATCAGCGGTCCGGGACGCTTCAGCGTCGATGCGTGGTTGAGGAAGCGCTGATTTTCAGGCGTCGTCCTCCGCGAAAGCGGAGGACCCAGTACGCCGTGTCCTCCCGATAGGCTGCGGCGTACTGGATCACCCGCTTTCGCGGGTGATGACGTCCGAGCGCGCGCTACGCCGCCCGGCTACTTCTTCTTCCCCAAAAAATCCGCGCAGAAGCCCGGATCGAACTCGCGATAGTCGTTGGTGATCTCCGTGCCTTTGCGGATGGCGACGCGGGCGATGGCGTAGCCGTTGTGCAGGTAGGTGTTGGCTGTGTCGGAGTGGTTCATGTGGCGGTCGTGGTCGCCGGGGACGATGATCTCGCCGTCGACCTTGTAGCCGTAGGCGCGGATGTAGTCGCGCGCGGGCTTGGGCAGGCGGGCGAACTGCTTGGGCGTGTAGCAGCGGTCGAAGCCCTCGACGTAGCGCCAGATTTTAGTGCCCTTGCGGATAGCCTCGGCCGCAAACACGCCGAGGCCGTGAATGCGGCTTTTGTCGAGATAGGTTTTCACGAGCAGCATTGCGGGTCTTTCGGGGGATGAAACGAAGGCCGGTGTTGTAGCGGAATTCGCGGCCACCGCCAGCGCGCCCGGAACCAAACTCACAAACCTCGCGTTGGAACCCGGGCTTTACCCGAGGAGGCGAGGAATGCGGCTGGTCCTGCTCATCATCCTGTTGCTGCTTTTGATCGGCGCGCTGCCGACATGGCCGTACAGCGCGGAATGGGGCTACTACCCCTCCGGCGGTCTCGGCCTGGTGCTGGTGGTCCTGCTGATCCTGGTGCTGATGCGGCGGGCTTGAGCCGCACCCTTGTGGCTATTGCGTCTCGTCGGAGCCTTTGATCTCGAGCTTGGCGCGCAATTTCTCGGTATCCTCGACACTACCGACCACCGTCTTGAAGGCGCTCGTCACGCGGGCGACCAGGCCCTTGGCCTTGCGCTTCTTCTTGCGGCGGACAGGCGCCTTGCGCCCGGCGGCCTTGCGGAGCGGCCGGCGGGCCGCCTTCTTGGCGGATTTCCTACGCTTCGCCGCGGTCTTCTTGCGCGCTTTTTTGGCCATGGCATTCCCCCCAAAGTCTTGCTGGACGAGGGGCAAGCTTAGGCGCGCGCCGGCGCGCCCGCCAGTGGCGGCGTGAGAAAACGCCGTCGCGCGTTCGCCCGGCTTGCGCTAAGGAAAGCGCAACGACAATGGGGAGAAACGGAATGCCCGCAGCACTGCAAGGCGAACTGCAGCCGACCTTCTACCGCTTCAAGCTGGGGAGCTTCGAGGCCGCCAGCGTCCTGGACGCCAAGGCCATCCGCGACGGGCTGCACCCGCACTACGGCGCCAACGCCTCGGCCGACGAGGTGCACGCACTGGCGCGCGCCAACAACATCGACACCCAGCGTTTCGAGCATCCCAATATCCCGACGCTGGTGAACACCGGCAAGGAGCTGGTGCTGTTCGACACCGGCAACGGCGCGCTGCCGCGCGAATACGAGCAGCTCAGCAAGCGCCTGCCGCCGGGCAACACCGCGGCGCGGCTCGCCGCGCACGGCTACAAGCCGGAGGACATCGACGTGGTCGTGCTCACGCACGGCCATCCCGACCACATCGGCGGGCTGGTCGAGGGCGGCAAGCCGGTGTTCCCGAAGGCGCGCTACGTGTTCGGCGCGGCCGAATTCGATTTCTGGAAGAAGGGCGAGAACGTGCGCGAGGCGCGCAAGTTCAACCGCGAGCTCTACGTCAAGATCTGCCTGCCGCTGGCCGAGCGGGCGACCTTCATCAAGCCGGGCGACACGGTGGTGCCGGGCATCACCGCGGTCGACGTGTTCGGCCATTCACCCGGGCTGATGGCGTTCCGGGTCGAGAGCGACGGCAAGAGCTTCATGATCACCGCCGACACGTTCACGCAATACGTGATGGCGGTGCAGCGGCCGGAATGGCACTTCGAGATGGACGACGACAAGGACAAGGCGGTGGCGACGCGGCTGCGCATGCTCGACATGCTGTCGAACGAGCGCATGCTGGTGGCGAGCTTTCACATGCCGTTCCCCGGCCTCGGCTATATCGAGAAGGTCGCCGGCGGCTACCGCTGGACGCCGCACAGCTATCAGATGAATTTGTGATTCTTTGCTGTCATTCCGGCCGAGCCAACGGGTCCGCGCGAAGCGCGGCCCGATGACAGGCTCCGCGAAAGCCGGAATCCAGTACGCCGTGTCCTCTCGATAGGCTGCGGCGTACTGGATCACCCGCTTTCGCGGGTGATGACGTCCAAATAATGCGGCGCGCTTATTCCTTGCCCCAGCTGAATGTGTTCGAGCTGCGGCGGCGGGACTTGAGATCGTCGCAGCGCACGATCTTGTCGCCGGTGATCTGCCCGAGCGCGTTGTCATAGGTCATCGAGCGGCAGAACGTGCCGTCGAGCAGCGTTTGCGACACGCGGCCGGTGCGGGCGACGGAAACGTCGTCGCCCTTGCCCTGCATCGTGCCCATCACCATCACGGCGCCGACGTAGAGGTTGGCGCCCATCACCACGGCGAAGAAGCCGGTCACGATGGCCGCGCGCACGAATTTGACGCGCGTCTCCTGCCGCAGCCGCGCATCGCGGCGGGCGGGCAGGGCGGTCGGGGGGCTGGTATCGGCGAGGCTCACGCCGTCAGGCTAGCCGATGAGCCGTTGACCGGCCCTAAAGCCGGTGTCTTGCATTTGAACGAAACGGCGTTTTAGCCCCCAAATCGGGCGGCTTTTACGCCTTGCGGCGGGCGTTGGCCGCCAGCGAGAGCAGCGTGCGCTGGGCGATCGCCTCGGCCAAAGGCGCGTTGCGGCGGGCGTCGAGCGAGGCCTCGGCCAGCTGTGCCATGGCGCGCAAGAGGCGCGCCGGCGTCCACAGGCGTAGCGCTTCGCCGACGGCCTTCTCGCGCGTAAAATGCACCGGCGGCGCGCCGCGCTTCATGGCCCACTCGACCGAGTCGCCGGCTTCCACCGCGAGCTTCATCTTGTGCAAGCTTGCGACCTGGCGGATGGCGGCGGAGACGATCGCCGCCGGCGAGGAGCCGCCGGCGCGCGCCTTGGAGAATTCGGCATCGACCTCGGCCGGCCTGCCGGCAAAGGCCGCGTCGATGACGCCGTCGAGCGCGAGCGCCGAGGCGTCCGCCACCACCGCCAGCACGTCGGCGAGCGCGACGGCTTCCTTGCCTTGCGCGTAGAGCGCGAGCTTGCGGATTTCGTTGCGCGAGGCGAGCCGGTCGCCGCCGAGCAGCGCAAGCAAGGTGGCGCGCGCGTCCGGCGCGATCTCGAGCTTCGCCGCGCGCATCTCATCGTCGATCAGGCGGGCGAGGTCGCGCTCGCTGTCGGCGTAGCAGGGCAGCGCGGCGGCGACCTTGGCCTTCTCGCACAGCGCGCGCAACGGCGCCGACTTGCGCAGGTCGCCGGCCTCGATGATGACGCGGCAATCGGGCGACGGCGCGTTGACCACTGCCTCGACCGCGGCGGCGATGTTGCGCGCGCCCGCCTTCACCAGCACGGCGCGGCGGCCGCCGAACAGCGGGATCGTGTGCGCCTCCTCGACCAGGCGCGACGGATTGGCGGAAAGGTCCTCGGCTTCGAGACGCGCCAGCGCGAAGGGATCGGCGGGATCGTCGACCGAGGCTTTCACCAGCGCGTCGACGCGCTCGCGCACCAGCCCCGCGTCGGGCCCGTAGACCAGCACGATCGGCTGCGCCGGATCGGGCCGGGCGATGAAGCGGTCGACGTCGGCGGCTTTGATGGCGGTCATAAATACTCTGCCGTCGTCCCGGCCGAGCGAAGCGAGAGCCGGGACCCAGTACTCCGTGCGCTCTCGATAGACTGCGGCGTACTGGGTCCCCGCTTTCGCGGGGACGACAGCTTTGGGTTACGTCCCCGCGACGAAATAGGACGCGAGGCGGTTGCGGATATTCTCGGCGATCACCTTGGCGGCGCGGTTCTCGGCGTCGCGCAGGCCGCGGTCGCCGGCAAAACGCTGCTGCTGGCCGGGGATGTTGTAGGACACGCGCGCGAAAGTCTGGCTCTTCACCACCGGTTTGCCAGTGGCGAGATCCACCATGGTGTAGGTCGCGTCGATGCCGTAGTTCTGGACGTCCGGGCGTCCGCTGTCGATGTCGACGATGACCTGCAGCTGCGTGGACGAAAGGTGAATGTCGAGCCGGTAGGCTGGCGGCGCCTGGCCTCTGCCGCCGGTGGTGTCGAAGATGAGGTTGTTGCGCACTTCCACGCCGATGCGGGAGAGGCGGCTGCCGTTCGGCACCTTGATCTCGGCGATGTCGACGGCGCTCAGCTTGTCGCCGAGGCCCGCGGTGGGCACCACGCGGGCGTCGCCGTAGAGCGGCTGGAAACAGCCGGCGGTCATCGCGCCGAGCGCCACGACGGCCGCGAGGCGGGTGAGGCGCGACAGGCCGAAACGGGGATCAGGCGACCACATTCACGATCCTCTGCGGGACGACGATGACCTTTTTCGGGCTCTTGCCGTCGAGCGCCTTTTGTACCGTATCGAGGGCCAGAACGGCAGCCTCAATGTCGGCTTTTCCAGCATCCCGGGGCACGGTGACGTCGGCGCGCTTGCGGCCGTTGATCTGGACCGGGAGGGTGATGGTGTCCTCGACCAGAAGGGCGGCCTCGAGCGCCGGCCAGGCCTCGGTGGCGACCAGGGTCTTGTGGCCGAGCGCCGCCCAGCACTCCTCGGCCAGATGCGGCATCATCGGGTGGAAGAGCCGCACCAGGATGTCGCCGGATTCGCGCAGGGCCCAGGCCAGGTCGGGCGAAGGCGCGCTCTCGACCGCGCCGATGCCGTCCGACAAGGCGTTGGCGCACTCGTAGATATGGGCGACGCAGCGGTTGAAGCGCAGCTTGCCGATGTCGTCGGAGACATTGGCCAGCGCCTTGTGGGCAGCCTTGCGGATGGCGAGCGCGGCCTCGGAGAACTGCGCCGGGCGCTCGGTCGGAGCCTCGACGGTGCCGATTTCGCCGATGAGGCGCCACAGCCGCTGCACGAAGCGCCAGGCGCCCTGCACGCCTTCCTCGGTCCAGATCACGTCGCGGTCCGGCGGCGAGTCCGACAGCATGAACCAGCGCGCGGTGTCGGCGCCGTAGGCGGCGATGATGTCGTCGGGGTCGACCGTGTTCTTCTTCGACTTCGACATCTTTTCGATGGAGCCGATCTCCACCGGCTCGCCGGTGGCGGCAAGCGTGGCGCGGCGCGCCTCGCCCACCGTTTCGATCTTCACATTGGCGGGCTCGACCCATTCGCCCTTCTGCGTGCGATAGGTTTCGTGCACGACCATGCCCTGCGTGAACAGGCCGGCAAAGGGTTCGTCGATATTCAGATGGCCGGTCTTCTTCATGGCACGCGTGAAGAAGCGCGAATACAGAAGATGCAAAATCGCGTGCTCGATGCCGCCGATGTATTGATCGACCGGCAGCCAGCGGTTGGCGACCGCGGGCGTCGTCGGCGACGCTTCGTTCCACGGATCGGTGAAGCGCGCGAAGTACCAGGACGAGTCGACGAAAGTGTCCATGGTGTCGGTTTCGCGCCGCGCGGCGCCCGAGCACCGCGGGCACTTCACGTTCTTCCAGGTCGGATGACGGTCGAGCGGATTGCCCGGCTTGTCGAACGTGACGTCGTCCGGGAGCTTGACCGGCAGGTCGGCAAGCGGCGCCGGCACGACGCCGCATTTCTCGCAGTGGATGACCGGGATCGGGCAGCCCCAATAGCGCTGGCGCGAGATGCCCCAGTCGCGCAGGCGGTAGTTCACCTGGCGCTGCGCGACGGGTGCGTTGTTTGAAGCCTGCGCAGGCGCCTGCGCTCCCTCCCCTTGAAAAGGGGAGGGTTGGGGTGGGGATCGGTCATCGCCGCTGATCCCCACCCGGCGGCCTTCGGCCGCCGACCTCCCCTTTCCAAGGGGAGGTAAGAAAGAATTCTCCAGCCGCTTGGCCACTTCCTCTTTGGCTTGCGCGATGCTCATGCCGTCGAGGAAGCGCGAGTTGATCATGCGGCCGTCGCCGTCATAGGCGACGTCGGTGACGACGAAAGTGGCCGGGTCCTGGCCTTCCGGGCAGACGACCGGCGTGTTGCCGAGCCCGTATTTATTGACGAAATCGAGGTCGCGCTGGTCGTGCGCCGGGCAGCCGAAGATGGCGCCGGTGCCGTAGTCCATCAGGATGAAGTTGGCGACGTATACCGGCAGCTTCCAATTGGCGTCGAACGGATGCAGCGCGCGGATGCCGGTGTCGAAGCCCATCTTCTCGGCGGTGTCGATCGCCTCCTGCGAGGTGCCGATGCGCTTGCACTCCTCGATGAAGGCGGCGAGCTTTGCGTCCTTGGCGGCGGCTGCCTGCGCCAGCGGGTGATCGGGCGCGATCGCCATGAACTTGGCGCCGAACAGCGTGTCCGGCCGCGTGGTGAAGATTTCCAGTTCAGTCTCTTCGTTCGGCGTCGTCGCCGTGTCGAGCATGAAGCGGACCAGCAAGCCTTCCGAGCGGCCGATCCAGTTCTTCTGCATCAGCCGGACTTTTTCCGGCCAGCGGTCGAGCGTGTCGAGCGCGCTGAGCAGCTCCTCCGAATAGTCGCTGATCTTGAATACCCACTGGTACAGATCGCGCTGCTCGACCACCGCGCCCGAGCGCCAGCCGCGGCCGTCGATCACCTGCTCGTTGGCGAGCACGGTCTGGTCGACCGGGTCCCAGTTCACCTTGCGGTATTCGCGCTTGACCAGCCCGGCTTTCAGGAAGTCGAGGAACATGCGCTGCTGGTGCTTGTAGTAGGACGGGTCGCAGGTGGCGACCTCGCGCGCCCAGTCGAGCGACAGCCCCATGGACTGGAGCTGCTTCTTCATGGCGGCGATGTTGGCGTAGGTCCATTCCTTGGGGTGGACCTTGCGGTCGATTGCGGCGTTCTCGGCCGGCATGCCGAAGGCGTCCCAGCCCATCGGGTGCAGCACCGAGTGGCCCATGGCGCGTTTGAAGCGCGCGACCACGTCGCCCATGGTGTAGTTGCGCACGTGGCCCATGTGGATGCGCCCCGACGGGTAGGGGAACATCTCCAGCACGTAGTATTTCGGGCGCGGGTCGTCGTTTTTGGTGGCGAAGATAGCCTGGGAATCCCAGGCCTTCTGCCAGCGGGCTTCGGCCTCGCGGGCGTTGTAGCGCTCGTTTTTCTGCGATTCGGCGGTCATTTGCGCGTCTTTTTAGGGTGGCCGGACGTGACATGAAAGGGGGCAAAGGGTCAACGGGCGGCGCGCGAGCAACCCCCGAAGCGGCGGTAGGCAAAATTGCAATATCTGGCTATACTATAGCCAGAATGCGGTTTGAGATCATATTGGCGCCGGAGGCCATCGACGATCTCAGGGCGCTGTCGGCGGCCCTACGGTCCACCGTCCGCGCGGCCATCGAAACGCACCTCCGGCACGAGCCGCGCAAGCTCAGCCGCAGCCGGATCAAGCGGCTGCGGGGAATGGACCGGCCGCAGTACCGCCTTCGGGTGGAAGAGGTGCGGGTATTTTACGATGTCACGGAGTCGACGGTCGAGGTGCTCGCGATCGTCAGCAAATCGGAGGCAGAGGCATGGCTGGCCCAATTCGGAAGTCCAACATGAAGGAAGTGCCACTGTCCGAGGTCAAAGACGACCTCTCGCGCTTTCTGCGCGCCGCCGAGAAGCAGGACATCGTGATCACGCGCCATGGCAAGCCGGCCGGCGTGCTGATCGGCTTCGAATCGGAAGACGATTGGTTCGAGTACCGCCTGGAGAACGATTCACGGTTTCGGCAGCGAATCGAGAAGGCGCGCGAGAGCCTGCGCACCGGCGGCGGCGTCCGGCTGGAAGACGTGAAAATCGACTGACCGGGTTCCCAGGAACCGGCCGCCCCTCGCGCGGGTTAATCCCGCAGCAAACAACGAGGTGCGGTCATGGATACGCAGAAGATCAAGGAACACATGGAAGTGCTCGGCTCCGACGGCCAGCATGTTGGCACGGTCGACTGCCTGAAGGGCGACGATAAGATCATGCTGACCAAGAACGACCCGAAGGCGGGCGGGCAGCATCACATTATCCCGACCGCCTGGGTCGATCATGTGGACGCCCACGTGCACCTGAAGAAGTCGTCGAAGGACGCGATGGCGCAGTGGCAGGCCGCGGCGTGATGCGCCGCTAGTCCGCGCCGAGCGCGCGGCGGATGGCGGCGAGCAGCGCCGTCGCCTCATAGGGCTTTTCCACTACCGGCGCCGCCGGGAAACGCCTGAAGTGCGGGTCGTCGCCGCGCATGCCGGTGAGGAAGACGAAGGGCGTGCCGCGCTCGATGAGGGCGGCCGCAACCGACACGCTGGTCGGCATCGCGCCGCTCAACTTCACGTCGAGAATGGCGAGGTCGAAGGCGCTGCCGTCGATGGCGGCGAGCGCCTCGTCCGCGCTCCCCGCGCAGACGACCGTGGTCGCGCCAGCCAGCTCCAATATCTGCTGGATATCCAGCGCAATCAGAAATTCGTCGTCGACCACGAGGCAGCGCTTGCCCGCGACGGACGCTTCGATGCTGGCCAAGACAGTCCCCCAAACAGCCGTTCCGCTAATGGAACTTTGCCTTGTGCACCGAATTGAGTCGGGCGGCATTTAACTATGACATACGGGTGCGCAAATTTAATGAGCTGCACAATCGGCCCGCGGGCCTATTAGCCAAGGCCTCATTTCCCCGCAGACGCGGCTTCCTCGCCAAACGCGCGACAGGATTCACATGATCGTCGGACAGGGACGCTCAAACGGCCAATTCACGCCGTGCGATTTGTGCCCGCTGCGCCAGCGCAGGGGCCTGCGCGCGTTCACCGCCGACGAGCTGGCATTCGTGAAGGAGTTCAAGACCGACGAGCTGCGCGTCGACGCCGGCGCGAGCTTTTTGCGCGAAGGAACGCGCAGCGAATATCTCTACACGGTGCTGCACGGCTGGGCCTTCCGCTACAAGATGCTCGACGACGGCCGCCGGCAGATTCTCAATTACGCGCTGCCCGCCGACATGCTCGGCCTGCAAGGCGCGCTGATGCGCGAGATGGAGCACTCGGTCGAGGCGCTGACGCCGCTGACCTTGTGCGTGTTTCCGCGTGCGAAATTGTGGGACCTGTACAGCCGCTTTCCATCGCTCGCCTTCGACATCACCTGGCTGGCGGCGCGCGAGGAGCAGCTCATCGACGAGCACTTGTTGAGCATCGGGCGGCGCACCTCGCTCGAGCGCACCGCGTTCCTGCTGCTGCACTTGTTCGCGCGCGCGGAGGAGTCGGGGCTGGTCAAGGACAACGCCATCCAGTTTCCATTTACGCAGCAGCATCTCGCCGACACGCTCGGCATGTCGCTGGTGCACACCAACAAGACGCTGAAGCGGCTGATGCTGTCGCGCGCGGTGCGCTGGAAGGACCGCGTGTTCGAGGTGGTCGACCGTGCCGCGCTGGCGGAGATCGCCGGTGAGGATGTCGCGCCGCGGGCGCCGAGGCCGTTCATTTGACCGTTTTCGCCCGCGCGCTATAAGTCGCGCCATGTCCAGCGACGTCACGGCCACCGGCCTCGACAGCGTGCGCGCGGAGATCGCGCGCGCCTGCCGCGACGCCGCGCGCGACCCGGCCGGCGTGACCCTGGTGGCGGTGTCGAAGACCTTCGGGCCCGAGGCGATCGAGCCGGTCATCGCGGCCGGCCAGCGCGTATTCGGCGAGAACCGCGTGCAGGAGGCCAAGGCCAAATGGCCGCCTTTGATGCAGAAGCATCAAGGCCTGGAATTACACCTGATCGGGCCGCTGCAATCGAACAAGGCCAAGGAAGCGGTGGCGTTGTTCGACGCCATCCACTCGGTCGACCGCGCCAGCCTGTGCGAGGCGCTGGCCAAGGAGATCGAAAAGCAGGGCAAGTCGCCATTGCT
Organism: Pseudolabrys sp.; assembly: GCA_022841665.1. GTDB lineage: Bacteria > Pseudomonadota > Alphaproteobacteria > Rhizobiales > Xanthobacteraceae > Pseudolabrys. Next base: position 54,436 of record JALHRB010000003.1, on the reverse strand, counting down.
GTTCGCGCAGATCAACACGGGCGCCGAGCCGCAGAAGGCCGGCGTGTTGCCGCAGGATGCCGACGATTTCCTCACAAAATGCCGGGAGACCTACGGGCTGACGATCTCCGGACTGATGTGCATCCCGCCGCTGGACGAGGCGCCCGGGCCGCACTTCGCGCTCACGGCCACGATCGCAAGGCGCAACGGCCTCAAGCTGCTGTCGATGGGCATGAGCGCGGACTTCGCCGCGGCCATCGCCATGGGCGCGACGCATGTGCGTATCGGCAGTGCGATCTTCGGCGGGCGGCAATAGCTACCGAAAGCGCGGCATGTTGGGCGGGTTGGAGCCCGCAACCGCTGTTCGTAACACTTACTCAACCACGATCCGCGTGCGGGGCCCAAGCCGCGCGAGCAGGCGGCGCAGCGCCGGGGTGGTGAGCGCGATGCAGCCGGCGGTCGGGGCAAAGCCCGGCCGTGCGACGTGGATGAACACGGCGCTGCCGCGGCCGGCGACGCGCGGGCGCGTGTTGTGATCGATCTCAATAATGAAATCGTAGAGCCCGTCGGCGCGCGCGAGGCGGTCGGCCTTGCTGCCGGGCGGCACCTTAACCGGCAGGTTGTAATGGCGGTCGGCCGGGTCCTCGCACCAGCCGTCGTCCGGGCGGATGGCGCGCAGCGGCAGCCGCGTCGGCGGCCGGGCGTATTTGTCGGCGCGCCACCACAGCCGCTTGAGCCGGAAGGTGCCGCGCGGGGTGCCGCCGTCGCCTTCGCGCTTGTTGGCGCGGATGCCGCCACGCCCGAGTGCGACCGGCAGGGCCAAAGACCCGGCCGTGAGCCAGCCGCGGCGCGGATCGCCCGCCTTGCGCCTCACCCGCAGCGTGGACCAGGAGGCCTTGCGCATGACGTGTCCACACTCCCGCTAAATGCTTGTGTCAGCGTTGTTTTTCGCCGCAGTCGGGGCGGCCGGGGCGCGCCTTGCTCGCGAAAACATGAAAAGGTCGTGTCCCAGCAAAATGTTAGGTAGGTTCCGATTCGTCTAGCATATTGGAGTGCGGTCGCGCGCCCGGGGTACGCGACGCGCTAAGGGTGCTTTTTGTCATGCCCAATAAACGAACCATTCTGATTGTCGACGACGACGCCGACATGCGGGAGGCGCTGGTCGAGCAGCTCGCGCTGCATGAGGAATTCGACGCCACCGCCGTGGACAGCGGCACCAAGGGCGTGCAGGCGGCCAAAGCCGGCCAGGTCGATCTCGTCATCATGGACGTCGGGCTGCCGGACGTGGACGGGCGCGAGGCGGTGCGCATCCTGCGCAAGGGCGGGTTCAAGGCGCCGATCATCATGCTCACCGGCCACGACACCGACAGCGACACGATTCTCGGACTCGAGTCGGGCGCCAACGATTACGTCACCAAGCCGTTCCGCTTCGCCGTGCTGCTGGCGCGCATCCGCGCGCAATTGCGCCAGCACGAGGCGAGCGAGGACGCAGTCTTCACCATCGGGCCCTACACCTTCCGGCCTTCGTCAAAGCTCTTGCTCTCGCCGAAAGGCAGCAAAGTGCGTCTGACCGAAAAAGAAACGGCGATCCTGCGCTATCTCTACCGCGCCGGGCAGAAGCCGGTGTCACGCGAGACGCTGCTGCAGGAAGTGTGGGGCTACAATTCCGGCGTCACCACGCACACGCTCGAGACGCACATCTACCGGCTGCGACAGAAGGTCGAGAAGGACGCGGCGACGCCGTCGATCCTGGTGACCGAAGCCGGCGGTTACAAGCTGGTGCCGTGAGAAATTCCCGCACAGTCGTTCCGGGGCGCGCCAAATGCGCGAACCCGGAATCCGGAGCTAAGAACGAGAGACTTCGTTGTGGCTCTGGATTCCGGGTCCACGCGCTGCGCGCGTGTCCCGGAATGACAGGATGAATGCATGGCCCTCGAAGACGACATCGCCTTTTTCGAGCAAGTGCCGACCTTCGCCGTGCTGGGGCGGCAGGCGCTGCACGTGCTGGCGATAGGCGCGGAGACGCGCCATCTGCCGAGCGGCGCGGTGCTGTTCTACGCCGGCGAGCTGGCCGACGGCGGCTATGTCGTGCAGGAGGGCTCGCTGCTCTTGGAGCCCGGCACGTTCACGGAGGGGCAGGCATACACGGTCGGCCCGGGCACGCTGGTGGGCGAACTGGCGCTGCTCACCGACATGGTGTGTCCTTCTACCGCAATCGCAAAAGAGCCGACCACGGTGATCCGCATCTCGCGCAGCCTGTTCCGCAAGATGCTGGAGGGCTATCCGCAAGCGGCGGAGAAACTGCGCGCCATCATGAGCGAGCGGCTGCAGGCCTGGACGCGCGAAGTCGCGGCGGTGAAGCAGCGGTTGAAGCAGGAGTGATCCTGCTTCTCCCACTTGCGATTGCCTCTCCATTGTCATTGCCGGGCTTGACCCGGCAATCCATGAGGCAGCTCAGCAAGTTGAGAGATGTAAGGCCCTTGCTTGCGGACGCTCATCATGGATGCCCGGGTCAAGCCCGGGCATGACGCCGAGAATGCGGTGCCGTGAGCCCTACACCTCCACCGTCGCCGTTACCGGCACATGGTCGGAAGGCTTCTCGGCGCCGCGGTAATCCTTGGCGATTTTGATCTTGGACACCTGCCCGGCGAGCGCGTCGGAGGTCCAGATGTGGTCGAGCCTGCGGCCGCGGTCGGCGGCGCGCCAGTTGTCCATCGCGCGATAGCTCCACCACGTATAGAGCTTCTCCGGCTCGGGCGTGAGCACGCGCATGCTGTCGATCCAGTTGCCCGCCGTTCGCGCGGCGGTCAGCTTCTCGCATTCGACCGGCGTGTGCGAGACCACCTTGATCATCTGCTTGTGGCTCCAAACGTCGTGCTCGAGCGGCGCGACGTTGAGGTCGCCGACCAAAATGGCGCGCTCCTTGGGAGCGGGGCGCAAGCCCATATGCGCGCGCATCTCGTCGAGGAACGACAGCTTGTGCTCGAATTTCGGGTTGACCGCCGGGTCGGGCTCGTCGCCGCCGGCCGGCACGTAGAAATTATGCAGCGTGATCGGATCCTTCAGCCCGGCGCGCTCGCCCAGAACCACCGACATGTGGCGGCAATCGGTCTTGCCGCAGAAGTTCTCGAACTTGAAGCTTTCGAACGGCACGCGCGAGACGATCGCCACGCCGTGATAGCCCTTCTGGCCGTTGAGTGCGACGTGTTCGTAGCCGAGCCGCTTGAAGCGCTTGAGCGGGAAGGCGTCGTCCGGGCACTTGGTCTCCTGCAGGCAGATCACGTCCGGGCGCGCGCTCTTGATGAACTTGGCGACCAAGTTGATGCGCAGGCGGACGGAATTGATGTTCCAGGTGGTGATTTTCAGGGGCATGGGCAGCAACATAATGGGCCGTCATGCCCCGCGAAAGCGGGGCATCCAGTATCCACCGATAGTTTCGTGGTTACTGGGTCCCCGCCTTCGCGGGGACGACCGGAGAGCTAATTCCGGTACTTCGTGTATTCGATCCTGAACAGGCTGGGATCGGGGCGCTTCGAGGTGTCGAGATTGTACACCGCGACGGTGGTGTCGTAGCCCTGCGGGTCGGTGACCGTCCACTGCTTGAGCGCCATGTCCTTGGCGCCGAACATGATCATCAACCGGCTGGTGCCGACGATGCCGTTCTTCTCCTCAACCACCACGGTGATGAAGACGTCGTCGGCGTAGACGGCGATCAGGTTGGCGTCCTTCATCAGGTTGACGCGGTCGGACAACAGGAAGCGCAGCGGCGTCTGCGACAACGGGTAGACGTCCTGCGTCGCCAGATTGCGGTCGCGCACCACCACGGTCTGGCCGTCGGCGATGAGCTGAATCGGGCTCGGGTCGTCGTATTCGAAGCGCACGCGGCCGGGCTTGTAGATGTAGAACTCGCCTTTGCTGCGGCTGCCGTCGGGGCCGATCTGCACGAAGTTGCCGGTCAGCGTCTGCATGTTCGACAGGTAATTGTCGACCTTGTCGATGATGGCGCGCTGCTCGGGATTGAGCGAGCCCGCGCCGCCGGACTTGCCGAGCAGCGCGGCGAAGGGATTGCTGACCGGGTTGGGCGCCTGTCCCTGCGTGGCTTGTCCGGTGGTCGCCTGTGCACGGGCGCGCAAAGCCTGCGGCGGCACGGCTTGCGGCGCCGGTTTCGGCGCGGCGATGGAACCGGTGGTGACGGGCGTCGCCCTCAGCATCGGGCGCGGGGTGGGCAGAGGCACCTGAGCGAAGGCGGGCGCGACGGCAAATCCGGCCAGCAAGGCGGCCAGTGCCAGAAGTCGCGTGGGTCTGCTGTCCGCCATTTTTGGCCTCGGTTGCTGCCTTGAGCGCCGGATATAGGCGCGGCCTGTGGCTATTTCACGGCCCCGACCATGCGCTGATTCGCGCTATCCGTCATTCCGGGACGGCCCAAAGGGCCGGACCCGGAATCCAGAAACATGCACAGTGCCCGGTTCTGGATTCCGGGTTCGCTTGCTGCACTCGCGCCCCGGAATGACAAACACTAGCGTTCGAAGTCGCCGTCTTCCGGAATCAGGATCTCGCGTTTGCCGGCGTGGTTGGCCTGGCCGACGATGCCTTCCTGCTCCATGCGCTCCATCAAAGTGGCGGCGCGGTTGTAGCCGATCTGCAGCCGGCGCTGGATGTAGGAGGTGGAGGCCTTGCGGTCGCGCTTCACCACGGCGACGGCCTGGCTGTAGAGGTCGCCGCCTTCGGCCATGCCCATGCCGGTCTGGTCGAATACGGCGCCGTCCGCGCCTTCCTCCAGCTCGTCGCTGGCGGTGACCTCTTCCAGGTATTCCGGCGTGCCCTGCGACTTGAGGTGGCGCACGACCTTCTCGACCTCCTCGTCGGAGACGAAGGGCCCGTGCACGCGGCTGATGCGGCCGCCGCCGGCCATGTAGAGCATGTCGCCCTGGCCCAAGAGCTGCTCGGCGCCCTGCTCGCCCAGGATGGTGCGGCTGTCGATCTTGGAGGTGACCTGGAAGGAGATGCGGGTCGGGAAGTTGGCCTTGATGGTGCCGGTGATGACGTCGACCGACGGGCGCTGGGTGGCGAGCACGACGTGCAGGCCGGCGGCGCGCGCCATCTGCGCCAGGCGCTGCACCGCGCCTTCGATGTCCTTGCCGGCGACCATCATCAGGTCGGCCATCTCGTCGACGATGACGACGATGTAGGGCAGGGGCTCGAGATCGAGATCCTCCTTCTCGTAGATCGCCTCGCCGGTCTCCTTGTCGTAGCCGGTGTGCACCGTGCGCTGAAGCGTCTCGCCTTTGGCTTTCGCTTCGGCGACGCGCGCGTTGTAGCCGTCGATGTTGCGCACGCCGAGCTTCGACATCTTCTTGTAGCGGCCCTCCATCTCGCGCACCGCCCACTTGAGCGCGACCACCGCCTTCTTCGGGTCGGTGACGACGGGTGTGAGCAGATGCGGGATGCCGTCATAGACCGACAATTCGAGCATCTTGGGATCGACCATGATCAGCCGGCACTGCTGCGGCGTGAGCCGGTAGACCAGCGACAGGATCATGGTGTTGATGGCGACCGACTTGCCGGAGCCGGTGGTGCCGGCGATCAGCAGATGCGGCATGCGGGCGAGGTCGACGATCACGCTCTCGCCGCCGATGGTCTTGCCCAGGCAAAGCGGAAGCTTGGAGGCGTTCTCGTTGTAATCCTTGGCGGCGAGCAGCTCGCGCAGGTAGACCTTCTCGCGCGTCGGATTGGGCAACTCGATGCCGATGGCGTTGCGGCCGGAGACGACGGCGACGCGCGCCGACACCGCGCTCATCGAGCGGGCGATGTCGTCGGCCAGCCCGATCACGCGCGACGACTTGATGCCGGGCGCGGGCTCGAGCTCGTACAAAGTGACCACGGGGCCGGGGCGGGCGTTGATGATCTCGCCGCGCACGCCGAAGTCGCCGAGCACGCTTTCGAGCGCGGTGGCGTTGGCGTCGATGACGTCCTTCGGCAGCGTGGTGCGCTCGGACGGCTTCTGCGCGGTGAGCAGATTAAGCGAGGGCAACGTGTAGCCGCTGGAGGAGCGGCGCGCGGGCGCTTTCGGCGCGGGCGCGGCGCGGCGGCGGGGCGCCGGCTCCTCTTCCTCTTCGTATTCTTCCTCCGCGGCCGGCGCCATCGACGGCGCGGCGACGCGGCCGAGATTGTCGAAGCGCGGTTCCTGTCTCGCGCCAGGCGCAACGCGCGCCACGCGCGGCGCGCCTTGGTCGCGGCGCAGCCAGCGGCCGATGCGCGCCTTCCAGCTCAAGAGCGCGTGCGCGATCATGCCGATCCAGGGCGAGGCGCGGTCGGGCTCTTCTTCTTCGTCATCCTCCGCCGCCACGTCTTCGTCGGCCTCGGCCTCCTCGTCATGGCGCGGCCAGTGCCAGCCGGCGGCGATGACGATGCAAACAAGGGTGGCAATGCCGAAAACCAGCGCGAACACGGCCGCGGTCATGCCCGCGACAGCGGTGCCCGCGATCATGGCCGGCACGTTGAGCAGCGCGTCGCCGGCGACGCCGCCGAGGCCGGTCGGCAGCGGCCAGGACTTGGTGACCGGCAGGGCCGAGGCAAAGCCGGCGGCGAGCAGCGTGGCGAGAATCCACATCAGGCCGCGCCATTTGTCGCCGAGCGGGCGGTGCGACAACAGCCGCCAGCCGAGCAGCGCTTCCGGCGCCAGCAACAGAACGCTGGCAAGGCCGAGCAGCTGCATGGCGAGGTCGGAGAAGATGGCGCCGGGGAAGCCGAGCAGGTTGTTGATCGGTTTCTGCGTGGCGTGGCTGAGCGAGGGGTCCTGCACCGACCAGGTGGCGAGCGCGATGGCGCCGAGCAGCGCCAGCGTGAGCAGCGCGAGGCCGATGAGCTCGCGCAGGCGGCGGCGCATGATGTCGCGGAAATGATCCGTGACGAAGGCGACGACGTCGAGGCTGCGGTCGGCTGATGCCATTTGTCTATCCCAGCACCGCGACGATGCGGTGCAATGCTTCCGCGGTCGCCGCCTTGTCCTGCACCATGGCGACGCGGATGTAGTCCGCGCCGGGGTTCGTTCCGTCGGCCTGCTCGCGCGCCAGGTAACGCCCGGGCACGACGCGCACGCCGGCTTCCTGCCACAGACGCTTGGTTACGACCTCGCTGCCGCCCTGCTTCGACACGTCGAGCCAGAGGAAGAAGCCGCCGGCCGGCCGCTCGTAGCCGTAGCGGTCGCCGACGATCTGGTCGGCGAGATCGAACTTCGCGGAATACAGCTCGCGGTTTTCCTCGACGTGCTTCTCGTCGCCATAGGCGGCGATGGCGACGTGCTGCGCCGGCGTCGGTACCTGCGGCGCGGCGACGTTGCGCAATTCGAGATAGGGGCCGAGGAAATTCTTGTCGCCGGCGGCGAAGCCGACGCGCAGGCCGGGCAGGTTCGAGCGCTTGGACAGCGAGTGGAAAACGACCACGTTGGCGAAGTCGGGACCGGAGCACTCCAGCATGCCGGCCGGCTTATGCTCGCTGTAAATCTCGCAATAGCACTCGTCGGCGAAGACGAGGAAGCCGAAGCGGCGCGCCAGCGCGGCGAGGCGCTCGAGGTAGGCGCGATCGGCGACCGCGCCCTGCGGGTTCGACGGCGAGGCGATGTAGAAGGCGACCGTGCGCGCCAAGAGCGCGTCGTCGAGCGCGTCGAGATCGGGCAGGAAGCCGCTCGTGCGCGTCGCCGGCAAATAGACCGGCTCGCAGCCGGCGGCGAGCGCGCCGGCGGCATAAGCCGCGTAGAACGGATTGGGGATCAGCACCGCCGGCGGGCCTGCGCGCGGGCCGACCCAGCGCACGGCGGAAATCGCCGCGAGGAAGAGGCCTTCGCGCGTGCCGTTGAGGACCAGCACTTCGGTCTCCGCGTCGACCGGGCGCGGCAGCTTGTAACGGCGGCCGAGCCATTGGGCGACCGCATTGCGGAACGGCTCGATGCCTTTGTTGGCGGGATAGCGGCCGAAGTCGGCAATGTGCGCGGCCAGCACCGGTCCGACGAAGGGCGGCACCGGGTGCTGCGGCTCGCCGACCGAAAGATTGATGACCGGCTTGCCCGGCGTCAGGCCGGCGATGAGATCGGTCAGCCGCACGAAAGGCGAGCGCGAATCGACCGCCGGGGAGGTCTCAGCAGGTTCGCGCTGGGCGGTCACTTGGGGCATGCGGCTTCGCGGCGGGGATTTAGCCCGCGGTCAATTGGTTAGCCACCTTAAAGAGGGCGAGGTTAAGACCCGATTAACCATCGGGGCGCGGGTGTGGAAAGTCGCCCGCGGCTGCGCTGGACCGGGGGTGGGGCGCCGGTCGCCGGCCGCCATAAAGACCGGGGCTAATCCCCCAGAAGCGGGGCGGGATTTTCTGCGTCGCGAGCGGCAGTCTTCGCCGCCGGCCTCGGCCGGCTGAAAGGTCTCGATCAACGGTCCCAACGCATCGATGCCACGCGCGGATCGGCGGCAAAGGTGTCGCGGCCGAAATGCAGCGCCGTGCTGGACTCGCCGAACGCGCGCACGCCGTTCGCGTCGAGATGAAGATGCCACGTTTCCCGCGCCGTGACGTTCCGACTGCCGAAGGCGTGGCAGCTCAGCACGGCGATATTGGCGCGTGCTTGCGGGTCGCGTACCGACTCGTAGCGGATGGCCTCGATGCCGGCCTCGCGGGCCGCGTCCGCGAGGTCAAGGCACGCCGTATAGTCGGTCCTGTGCGTCCAGAGCGCGCGGTCATGGGCGAGCGGCGGCTCGGTAAGGTCGACGGCTTTCGCGACCGCCACCTCGGCGGCAAAGGCCGTGTGCTCGATGGGGTTTATCGGCCAAGCCGCGGCCGGGCCATCGGCAAAGAACAGCAGGCGAAAGAAGGCTGCTTCCGCTACCGCCGTCTCGATCGATTCGGAGCAATAGAACACCCCGTTGGTCGCGCCGGTTCGGCGAAACCTCGAACTGGATCGGTAGGGAACGGCGCGGAACGGTTTGCTGAGAGGAACGTCCAGGTGCCGGCATTCTTCCGGCACGTCCGCCAGATCGCGTTCGCTTTGGTCGATGGCATTTTCCAGCGCGCGCTGTTCGTCGAGGGAGTCCGTCAATTTTGCGCCGGCCCCCGACAATCGGCCTTGCACCACACGCCAGCACTCTTTCGCTTTCAGCGGCGTGGCGCTAGACGCGATCGCGGCGGCTATCCAGATAGTGGACGACATTGACCAGCCCGCTGACGGTCTGAATGAGATCGATCGGCCTTGCGTGCAGCGCAAGGTTTTCGCCGGCGAGCCAGGCTCGCGCCGCCTGCTCGTCGCCGCCCACGATGGCGTCGAGCGAACGGAACAGGCGGACGAAAAGAACGCTCAGCTCGAAAGCCTTCTTTTCTCCGCGCGACAACCAGTAATCGCCTTTGCTCATGCGCGAGATCGTCGGTTCCGACAGGCCGATCACGGCCGCCAGGGTCCGGTTCGTCAGCCCCAACTTCTGCGCGGCACGAAGGGTCGCTTTGGTGACGGCCGCCGCTTCGGTGGAAACGGCTGTGGTCGTGCGCGTTGCGACAGCAGCATCGGACATTCAGGCCTCCATTTCCATAAAAAATATAGCACATAATAATTTCTAGAGAAATAACTTAATCCGGCTAGAAAAGTTCCTCCAAATGCCAAGGACACGGGGTGAAAACGACAATATATCAAAACGTTACTTCACCCCTAAAAAGGTGAGGCCCCGGTTCTTGCGAACCGGGGCCTCGAACGGAAGGGACAGTGCCGGGTTTCCGCCCCTACCGTAGCCTTGTCAGTTGTAGGCGCGTTCGCCGTGCGCGGAGATGTCGAGACCTTCGCGCTCCGCATCGACCGTCACGCGCAGGCCGACCAGCAGGTCCACGATCTTGTAGAGGATCGCGGAGCCGACGCCCGACCACACCAGCGTGAGCAGCACGGCCTTGGACTGTGCGATCATCTGGGTCGTGAAGTCGTAGTCGGCGATCTTGCCGGCCACGTAATCCATGATGCCCGCGCCGCCGAGGGCCGGGTTGACCAGGATGCCGGTGCCGAGAGCGCCGATGATGCCGCCGATGCAGTGCACGCCGAACACGTCGAGCGAGTCGTCGTAGCCGAGCGCGTTCTTCAGCGACGTGGCCGCGAAGAAGCAGATCACGCCGGCCACCAGGCCGAGAACGATCGCGCCCATCGGGCCGGCGAAGCCGGACGCAGGCGTGACCGCAACCAGACCGGCGATGCAGCCGGAGATCACGCCGAGCATCGAGGGCTTACCCTTGACCATCCATTCGACGAACATCCACGCGAGCGCAGCGGCCGCGGTGGCGACGAAGGAGTTGATCATGGCGAGCGCGGCGCCGCCGCTGGCTTCGAGATTCGAACCAGCGTTGAAGCCGAACCAGCCGACCCACAGCAGCGAGGCGCCGACCATGGACAGCGTCAGCGAGTGCGGTGGCATGGCCTCTTTGCCGTAGCCGGTGCGCTTGCCGAGCATGATCGCGCCGACCAGGCCGGCGATGCCGGCGTTGATGTGCACGACGGTGCCGCCGGCGAAGTCGATCGCGCCCCAGGCGAAGATCTGACCGGCGTCGGCCAGCGCCTCGTCGAGCTTGGCCTGCGCCGCGGTCTTGGCCGCGGCATCGGCCGCCTTGGCGAGCTCGGCCGCCGCGCCGACGATCGCGTCCGGGCCGGCCCAATACCAGACCATGTGCGCGATCGGGAAGTACACGAACGTCACCCAGAGCGGGACGAACAACACCACCGCCGAAAATTTGATGCGCTCGGCGAAGGCGCCGACGATCAGCGCCGGCGTGATGGCGGCGAAAGTCAGCTGGAAGCAGATGTAAATGTACTCGTGGATGGTCGTGCCGGCCGAGAACGTGGCCGCCTGCGAATCGATGGTCACGCCCGCCAGGAACATCTTCGACAAGCCGCCGAAGTAGGAGCCGCCGCCGGTGAAGGCGAGGCTGTAGCCGTAGATGACCCACACCAGGGTGACGATGCAGACCGTGTAGAACACGTGCATCAGCACCGAGAGCATGTTCTTGGAACGCACCATGCCGCCGTAGAACAAGGCGAGGCCGGGGATGGTCATCAGCAGGACGAGCACGCTGGACGTCAGCATCCAGGCATTGTCGCCTTTATTGTAGGTAATCGGCGCGGGCGCCGGCGCTGCGGCGGGGGCGGTGGCCTGCGCCAGCGCGCCATCGGCGAACATCATGCCGATGGCAAGTGCGGCGAGCGCGATCAGTCCCGCACCGGTAAATTTCTTCAACGTCATGGTCTACTCCTGTCCGTATTGTTCGCGGTGCGGGTTACAGCGCCGCGGCGTCGGTCTCGCCGGTGCGGATGCGCACGGCATGATCGAGGCCGAAGACGAAAATCTTGCCGTCGCCGATTTGTCCGGTTTTGGCCGCTCCGGAGATGGCGCTGATGACCTTGTCGACCTGGTCGGTTGCCACCGCCACTTCCACCTTCATCTTCGGGAGGAAGCTCACCGCATATTCGGCGCCACGGTAGATTTCCGTGTGCCCCTTTTGACGCCCGTACCCCTTGACCTCGGTAACGGTCAGCCCTTGCACTCCAATGGAGGTCAGAGCGTCACGGACCTCGTCGAGCTTGAAGGGTTTAATGATGGCCATGACGATTTTCATGGATTCGATCCCCGCTTGAGCCCCTTTGTTACGTACGCAGTGCGGGCCGTTTCACTGAGCCGGCCGGCGAAGCGCGCTTCGCAGGCAGGACCGCGAACAGGGAATCAAACGCCGTGCCAGATCGCCGCACAGCCTGTATCCGGCTGATTAAATGGAGAGAATCTGAAATGGGCGGCGTTGGGCGAAATACCGCGCGAGGCTGACGCCTAATTGTGCATCAGTCCCGGGGAGGCGTGCATAAAACTTAGCCAGCCTGAATCGAATGAAAAATCCGCGCTGGCCAGCACGGCCAACGCGGATTTTTTAGAGATGCGAAGCTACTGCAGCGCCTCGCCGTGCTGGCTGACGTCGAGGCCCATGACTTCGTCCTCCTGGCGCACGCGCAGCGGCACCATGGCACCGATGAGCTTGAGGATGAGGAAGGTCGCGATGCCCGACCAAAGTATGGTGACGACGAGGCCGTAGGCTTGCGCGACCATCTGCTGCGGGTTGCCCTCGAGCAGGCCTTTGATGCCGCCGGGCATTTCAGGGGTTGCCGACAATGCGCCGACGGCGAAAACGCCGACGAGCACCGTGCCGGTGAAGCCGCCGATGCCGTGCACGCCGAAGACGTCCAGCGAGTCGTCGTAGCCGAGCTTGATCTTCAGCCAGGTGCAGGCCCAGAAGCACATGCCGCCGGCGACGATGCCGATCAGCACCGCCTGCATCGGCATCACGAAGCCGGAGGCGGGCGTGATGGTGCCCAAGCCCGCGATGGCGCCGGAGATCATGCCGAGCACCGAAGGCTTGCCGCGCGTCCACCATTCCAGCGCCATCCAGGTGAAGGCGCCGGCGCAGGCGGCCATGTGCGTCGAGACGATCGCCATCGCGGCGCGGCCATTGGCGCCGAGCGCGGAGCCGCCGTTGAAGCCGAACCAGCCGACCCACAAGAGGCCGGTGCCGATCACCGCGAGCGACAGATCGAAGGGCGCGAGGTTGTCGTGGCCGTAGCCGCGGCGCGCGCCGATGACATAGGCCGCCACCACGCCGGCGATGCCGGCATTCACGTGCACCACGAGGCCGCCGGCGAAGTCGATGGTGCCGTAGACGCCGAGGAACCCGCCGCCCCAGACCCAGTGCGCGATCGGCACGTAGACGATCAGCAGCCACAGCACGCAGAACCATAGGTAGGCCGAGAAGCGCATGCGATCGGCCACCGAGCCGGCGACCAGCGCCACCGTGATGACGGCGAAGGTCATCTGGTAGATCATGAACAGGCTTTCGGGGATCGTCTTCGCCAGCGGCGAGATCGATTCCATCGTCATGCCGTTCAAGAAGATGCGGTCGAGCGTGCCGATCACCGCGCCCTCGCCGGTGAAGGCGAGCGAGTAGCCGATGACGGCCCAGACGATCGACACCAGGAAGACGGCGGCGAGCGACTGCGCCATGGTGGCGAGCACGTTCTTTTTGCGCACCATGCCGGCGTAGAACAACGCCAGCCCCGGGATCGTCATCATCAGCACGAGGCCGGTGGCGCCGATCATCCAGGCAGTGTCGGCGCCGTCGATCTTGGGCGCGGCGGCTTGCGCGAAGGCGGGCGAAGCGGCGATAGCGGCGGCGAAGGCGAGCGCGAGCGTTGCGAGGCGTTGATGCGCCTGTGTCATGTGAGTTTCCCCCCCGGAAAAAGTTTTTGGCGTTAGAGCGCGTCGACGTCGGTTTCGCCGGTGCGGATGCGCACCGCCTGCTCGATCGGCGTGACGAAGATCTTGCCGTCGCCGATCTGGCCGGTCTTGGCGGCGTTGGACACGGCGTCGACCACCTGATCGATCTGCTCGCTGGAGACCGCGACCTCGATGCGGATCTTGGGCAGGAAGTTCACGGCGTATTCGGCGCCGCGATAGATCTCGGTGTGGCCCTTCTGCCGGCCGTAGCCTTTCACCTCGGTCACGGTCATGCCGTGAACGCCGATGCGGGTGAGGGCGTCGCGCACCTCGTCGAGCTTGAACGGTTTGATGACGGCAATGACCAGCTTCATGGTTTTCCTCCCCCGGAATGGCGTCTTGGGTCGCGCGCCTAACAACAGCGAAACCCGCCCCGGCAAGGCCGGCACGGGCTGCCCAAGCTAGCGACAGAAGGCCCAAAGATTAAGCCGGATTATCGCCGCGCCCACAGGCAGGCCGCCGTCGGCCGAGGCAGATTAGGTCAGCGGCCCTGTCGTTTCCGCGCCGGAGGCTGGATAGCGAGGCCGAGGCCGGCGATCACTTCGGGCAGCACGGCGCGGGCGCGCGCCGGCGTCATGCCCGGCGCGATGCGCGGATCGTAAAGCATGGTCAGCAGCGCGCGGTCGTAGACCGACAGGTAGCCCACCATGCGCCTTTGGTTGAGGGTGGTGAACGGGTTCTGCTGGTCGTGATTGGACAGGCCGAAGGCGTGCAGCAATTCGTGATAGGCGCAGTCGAAGAAAACGTCGTCGCCCTTGTCGACGATGACGAAGGTGACCGAGCGCACGATGCGGCCGTCGCCGCTCGATTGCACGCTGGTCATGCATTGCGGGTTGGTGCGCTGCACGAAGGTGCGGGCGATCTTCGCGCCGAAGGCGGCGACCAGCGCCGCGCGGAAGTGCTTCTCGTCGATCAGCCGCAGCTCGACATCCGGCTCGCCGCTCTCGACCGCGCTCAGGCGCAGCGTGGGCACCGCGCGCGCATAGTCCTCGACGATGCGGCGCATGGCGGCGACGCGGTCGACGCTGCCGCCGGGGTATATCCGCACGCGCACCGGATGATCGAACTTGCGGATGCCGCTGGGCTTGGCGCCGATGCGCAGGTCGGAGCCGAAAGCGAGCGCGAGAAAACCGCGCGTCAGCTCGGCGGCGGTGAAGCGCGTGTATTGCGCGGGCGCGCCGGGGAAGGCGCCTTCCGGCGCGGCTTCGCGTCCCGACGCGGCGAGGGCGCCATGCGGGACGGCAAGGACGGCAAGCAAGAGCAGCGACGCCGTGCGGATCATGGCGGTCACGAGTCAGGTACGCCGCAGGCGCACCAGGCCCTCCTGCGCGACCGAGGCGACCAGCTTGCCGTCGCGGGTGAAGATCAGACCGCGCGCGAAGCCGCGCGAGCCTTGCAGGCTGGGAGTGTCCTGCGCATAAAGCAGCCATTCGTCGGCCCGGAACGGGCGGTGCAGCCACAGCGCATGGTCGAGGCTCGCCGCCATGAATTCCTTCTCGAACAAGGTGCGCCCGTGCGGCGTCAGTGCGGCATCGAGCAGCGTCATGTCGGACGCGTAGGCGAGCGCGCACTGGTGCATCGGCAAATTGTCGGGCAGCGCGCCGTTGATCTTGATCCAGACGTGAAAGCGGCCGTCGGGATATTTCTTGCCGGTGTAGCGGTCGAACTCGACCGGGCGCATTTCGATCGGCCGCTCGCGTTCGTAGTAGCGGCGCACCGCCTCGGGCAGCGTCGGCAGGATGTTCGCGCGCACATCCTTTTCGCTCGGCAACTGGTCGGGCGGCGGCACGTCCGGCATCTGCGCCTGATGTTCGAGCCCTTCCTCGTGGCCGTGGAAAGAGACGAGCATCGAGAAGATCGGATGGCCGTGCTGGCGCGCGGTGACGCGGCGCGTGGTGAAGCTCTTGCCGTCGCGCATGCGGTCGACGTCGTAGATGATGGGCAGCTTGGGATCGCCGGGCAGCAGGAAATAGGCGTGCAGCGAATGCGCGAGCCGGCTCGGCTCGACCGTGCGCACGGCGGCGACCAGCGCCTGCCCGATCACCTGGCCGCCATACACCCGCTGCCAGCCGTTCTGCGGCGAGCGGCCGCGGAACAGGTTGATGTCGAGCTCTTCGAGATCGAGGATGCTGATCAGGTCCTGGACGGCGGAGGACATGGCAAACGGCTTTCCTTGCGGACGCGGTCAATGACGCCCGCGCGCCGGCCCAAGTCAAGCGCGCGCCGCCGACGTGCCGCCCGGCCAAAAATTTTCGGGCGGCAGAGGACTGCCGCCCGGTCGCATTCGATGCGCGGCGCCTTCTTCGGCGCCGGCCGCGGCAGCGCTAAATCATGAAATACGCCACCACCGCCAACACGGCGAACATGCCGCCCAACCAAGCGATGGTTTGGGTCAGGCCTTGGCTTTCCTGGGCTTCGTGGGTTTCGGTTGCCATGGAATGCTCCTCCACTGGCTGAGGGACCTAGGACCCCGGCGTCCGGGACCCTATCGAATCCCTTATCGCATAATACTTTAGTCTAAGAGCAAGTTCCAGGGTATGCCTGGACGAATTGTCCCCAATGGCGCAAGTCCCTGAATGGACTAGGATAGTGGGCCGAAACGGCGCGGCAAAGGAATACCAGGGTGGCAGGCAGGCACGGGCACGAGCGTCGGGACGTAGCGATCGGCGGGGCCGGATTCGCCGGGCTGGCGCTCGCCATCGCGCTGCGCGAGGCCTTGGGCGAGAGCTTCAGGGTCACCGTGGCGGACCCGGCGCTGAAGAACGAGAAGTCGAGGGACCCGCGCGCGTCGGCGATTGCCGCGGCGGCACGGCGGCTGTTC
Source organism: Pseudolabrys sp. (assembly GCA_022841665.1). Taxonomy (GTDB): domain Bacteria; phylum Pseudomonadota; class Alphaproteobacteria; order Rhizobiales; family Xanthobacteraceae; genus Pseudolabrys. Next base: position 38,314 of record JALHRB010000003.1, on the reverse strand, counting down.
GAGGCGATCGGCGTCTGGGACGAGGTGGCAAGCGAGGCGCAGCCGATCCTCGACATGGTCGTCACCGATTCAAAACTTGATGACGCCGTGCGGCCGACCTTCCTCACCTTCGGCGGCGAGGTCGAGCCGGGCGAGCCCTTCGCGCACATGGTGGAGAACCGGCATCTGGTCGATGCGCTGGTGAAGAAGGCGAAGGCGCTCGGCATCGATCTGCGCGCGACCGCGGTGGAGACTTTTTCATATGGCCGCGGCATCGACGTGCGCCTCGCCGACGGCGCCGAGATTTCCGCGCGGCTGCTGGTCGGCGCCGACGGCGCGCGCTCGGCGATTCGCGAGACCGCCGGCATCGCGACGCACGGCTGGAGCTACGACCAGTCGGCCATCGTCACGACGGTGGCGCATGAACGCGACCACGAAGGCCGCGCCGAGGAGCACTTCCTGCCCGCCGGGCCGTTCGCGATCCTGCCGCTCACGGGAAAACGCGCTTCCATCGTGTGGACGGAGAACGCGAAGGAGGCCGAGCGCCTCGTCGCGCTGCCGGACGAGGAATTCCACGCCGAACTGGAAAAGCGCTTCGGCCTGCATCTCGGCGACATCGAGGTGGTGGGCGCGCGGCGCGCATTCCCACTCGGCCTGTACACCGCGCGCAGCTTCATCGCCGAGCGGCTGGCGCTGATCGGCGACGCCGCGCACGTCATCCACCCGATCGCGGGGCAAGGGCTTAACATGGGCCTGCGCGACGTAGCGGCTCTGGCGGAAGCGGTCACCGACGCGGCGCGGCTCGGCCTCGACATCGGTGCACCCGACGTGCTCGAGCGCTACCAGCGCTGGCGGCGCTTCGACACCATGACCATGGGCGTCGCCACCGACGTGCTGAACCGGCTGTTCTCCAACAAGTCGGACACGCTGCGCCTCGTGCGCGATCTCGGCCTCGGCGTGGTCGAGCGCGTGCCGGCGCTCAAGCGCGTGTTCATCCGCGAAGCCGCCGGCTTCACCGGCGAGGTGCCGAAGCTGCTGAAGGGCGAGGCGCTCTAGCCGATCATCCGCCGCACGATCGCCTCGATGTGGATGCGGGCGCAGTCGATCACCGGGAAATCGCAATTGTCCGGCGTCAGCACGCCCGAGAGGTCGGTGCCCGCGAGCAGCACAGCCTGTGCGCCGTCGCGCTTCACGAAGGTGCGGGCGAAGGAACGCAGTTCGTCGATCTGCGCGGGCGCCGCGCGCCCGGCGACCAGTTCGCCGTAGATATCGCCGATGCGCGCGGTCTCGTCGGGCTTCGGCATGATCGCTTCCTCGAGCTGCCCGAACAGGCGCGTCTCGAGGGTGAAGCGCGTGCCGAGCAACGCGACCCGCTCGAGACCGCGCCCGCGAACGGCAGCAGCCACTTCCGCCAGCATGTCGATCAGGGGCAGTGGCGAGACCGCCGCAAGCTGCGGCGTGCAGATATGCGGCGTCGCGGCGACGATGGCAGTGAACTCCGCGCCGCCCGCCGCCATGCTTTCGATGAAGCCGTTGAGGTAGCGCGCCAGCCCGTCGTAATCCTTGGCGCCCGCGAAGGCGTAGACGCGCCCGACGTCGGCATGCGCGATCAGCATTTTCGGCACGCGGCCTTGCGCCGCGTGGGCGGCGACGATCTCGCGGTAGTAATGCACGGTGGCGCCCGGGCCCAGCCCGCCGATCAGGCCAAGGCAGCGCCCTTCCGTGCCGGCTGCGCTCACGTCAGCGGGACGCTGGCGACGTGATCCTTAAACGCCTGGCGCGCCGAGATGGCCGCGAACCAGCGGTCAAGGTTGGGCATCGCCGGCCGCTCCGGAATGAGCTGCACGAAGCGGAAGCACATGAGGCCGACCGGGATGTCGCCGTAGGAGAAGGCATCGCCCGCGACGTAAGGCGTCTTGGCGAGCGCGGTATCCAGCATGGCCATGGCGTCGACGGTCTTCTTCTTCTGCGTCTCGATGAGGGTGAGGTCGCGCTTCTCCGGCGGCGTGCGGATCAGGCCCCAGAACACCGGCGTGATTGCCGGGCCGCAGACCGAAAGCTGCCAGTCCATCCATTGGCTGGCGAGCGCGCGCGCCCGCAGGTCCTTCGGCTCCAGCACGCCGGCCTTGTCGTACTTGGCGGCGAGGTAGCGCACGACCGAATTGGATTCCCACAGCAGGAAGCCGTCTTCCTCTTCCAGCGTCGGCACCAGGCCGTTCGGGTTCATGGCGAGGTAGGGCGCCTCCTTGTTCTTGCCGAAGGCGCCGCCGACGTCGATGCGGGTGTGCTCGAGCTTGAGCTCGCCGATCGCCCACATCGCCTTCTGCACGTTGACGGAGTTATTGCGGCCCCAGATTTTGAGCATGTGTGCTGCCTTCCCTTATTCACTGTCATGCCCGCGAAAGCGGGCATCCAGTACTCCCTGTCGGTGAAAAATCTCAAAAGCGGTGACTACTGGATCACCCGCATGCGCGGGTGATGACAGCAGAGCCTGGGGGGTCACTCCAATCGCCGCGCTTCTTCCGGCAGCATGATCGGGATGCCGTCGCGGATCGGGTAGGCGAGCTTGGCCTTGCGCGAGATCAGCTCCTGCTTGTCGGAGTCGTATTCCAGCGTGCTCTTGGTCAGCGGGCAGACCAGGATTTCGAGCAGCTTGGGATCGACGCTGCCAGCAGGGCGCTCGGCGGAGGAGGGGACGGTGGTGGACATGGGATACTCCCGGCGAATGCGGCTTGTTCTATAGCGTAAATTACTGCCGTCATCATCCGCGAATGCGGATGATCCAGTACGCCGTGTCGTCTCGATGTGCTGCGGAGTACTGGGTCCCCCGCCTTCGCGGAGACGACAGCGACTAGCGCCGCGCCGAATACTCTTCCAGCTTCTCCGCCGCCGCTTCGCGATGCTCGATGCGGATGTGGCTCGCCACCATGCGGACCGCGCCGGCGAGCACGGCGGCATCGTCGGTAAAGCCGAGCACCGGCAGAATGTCGGGAACCGCGTCGGCCGGCAGCACGAAATAAGCGAGCGTGCCGATCAAGGTGGCGCGCACCGAAACCGGCGTGGCGCGGTCGAAGGCGCAGTAATAGGCGGCGAGCAGGTCATCGGCGAAGGGCACGCGCGCGAAGGCGCCACCGAGCTTGTGCCAGAAGCGGCGGCGCAGGGCGCTGGTGTCGCGCGGGCGGAACGTCGAACGGGCGAAGGCCATACGAATTAGGTGGTAAGCAAATTGGGCGGCCGCAAGGCGGTCTTGTCGTCCCCGCGAATGCGGGGACCCAGTACGCCGCAGCTTATCGATAGGGCACGGCGTACTGGATCCCGGCTCGCGCTCGCTACGCTCGCTTGGCCGGGATGACGGCCCTCACCCCGCCAACTTATCCATCGCCTCGGCCAGCTTCACGTCCAGCTCGGTCAGCCCGCCGGCATCGTGGGTGGAGAGCGTCACCTCGACCGTCTTGTAGACGTTGAACCACTCCGGATGGTGGTCCAGCTCGTCGGCGACCTCGGCCACCTTGGTCATGAAGGCGAAGGCCTCGCGGAAGTCCTTGAAGATGAACTTGCGGGTGATGGCGTCGCGGCCGGACACGTCCGACCAGTTCTTGAGCCTGCCCAAGGCTGCCTTGCGGGCCTCTGGGGTGAATTTCTGCGCCATGGGGGACCTCGTCCTATCGCACGTGCGGCCCTCGCAATGGGTTCGATCCGCCATTACCTTTGAGGGGCGCCCCTAATCCTATGAGGCTTCCATGTCCTGGTCATTGAATATCGGCAAGGTGGCGGGCACGGTCGTGCGCGTCCACCTCACCTTCCTGATCTTCCTGGCCTGGATTTTCGCGGCCAGCTACGCCTCCAACGGCTCCGCCGCCGCCTGGAACACGCTCATCTTCATGGTGCTGCTGTTCCTGTGCGTGCTGCTGCACGAGTTCGGCCACATCTTCACCGCGCGCGGCTTCGGCGTGCCGACGCCTTATGTGACGCTGCTGCCGATCGGCGGCGTGGCGCAACTCGAGCGCATCCCGGAAGAACCGTGGCAGGAATTCCTCATCGCCATCGCCGGGCCGCTGGTGAACGTCGCCATCGCCATTCTGCTGATCGTGTTCGCCGGCGCCGATCTCACCCCGGCCAAGGCGAGCGCGGTCGAGAACATGCAGATTTCCATGGTCGACCGGCTGGCTGCGGTGAACCTGTTCCTCGCCGTGTTCAACTTGATCCCGGCCTTCCCGATGGACGGCGGCCGCGTGCTGCGCGCGCTCTTGGCCAGCCGCTTCGGCTACGTGCGCGCGACCGAGGTCGCCGCCTCGATCGGCCAGTTCGTCGCCTTCGCGCTCGGCTTTATTGGGCTGATGTACAATCCCATTCTCATCTTCATCGCCATTTTCGTCTATCTCGCCGCGTCGTCGGAATCGCACATGGTGGCGCTGCGCGCGGTGTCGCGCGGCGTACCGGTGAGCCACGCGATGGTGACGCAGTTCGCGACGCTGTCGCCGGAGGCGCATGTCGACGAGGCGGTGCAGACGCTGCTCGCCACCAGCCAGGGCGAATTCCCGGTGGTCGACGGCGCCGGCAAGCCGGTCGGCGTGCTCGACCGCGGCGCGCTCATCCGCGCGCTCAAGTCGCTTGGCCCCGACGCGCGCGTGGCCGACGCCATGAGCCCGGAGATACCGACCATCGGATACCGCCAGACGCTGGAGCAGGCGTTCAAGCTATTGCAGGAGAAAGGCGCGCCCGCCGTCGGCGTTACCGACGCCGCCGGCAAGCTGATCGGGCTGGTCACCGGCGAAACCATCGCCGAGATGATGATGCTGCGCGAGGCGCTGCCGAAGGGCGCGACTTTCGGGCCCTGGGGCCGTACGGCGGGGGCCTAGGACCCTGGCCGGGCCTGCTTAACCTCGTTCCGGAGGCCCCCCACGCGGCGGTTGCTTCCCGGCGATCCATGACTATATTGCGCCGCAATAGCGGTTGCGTCGCGGGGTCAGGATTGCCGTCCGGCAATCCTGTTGTTTTTTGGAAGACGGATTTCGTTCCGAAATCCTTTTGGGCGGCCCGCAAGCTTTGATTTCTGGAACCCGACACTATGGACCTTCGTAACGTCGCCATCATCGCGCACGTCGACCACGGCAAGACGACCCTGGTCGACCGGCTGCTGCAGCAATCCGGCGTCTACCGCGCCAACGAACGCGTGGTCGAGCGCGCCATGGATTCCAACGACCTCGAGCGCGAGCGCGGCATCACCATCCTGGCCAAGGCCGCCTCGGTCGAGTGGCAGGGCACGCGCATCAACATCGTCGACACGCCGGGCCACGCCGACTTCGGCGGCGAGGTCGAGCGCATCCTCAACATGGTGGACGGCGCGCTGGTGCTGGTGGACGCCGCCGAAGGCCCGCTGCCGCAGACCAAGTTCGTCGTCTCCAAGGCGCTCAAGATGGGCCTCAAGCCCATCGTCGTGATCAACAAGGTGGACCGCCCCGACGCGCGCGCCAACGAAGTGCTCAATGAAGTGTTCGACCTGTTCGCCGCGCTCGACGCCACCGACGAGCAGCTCGATTTCCCGATCCTGTTCGGCTCGGCCAAGCAGGGCTGGATGTCCACGAGTCTCGACGGCTCGCACGACGACGGCATGAAGCCGCTATTCGATCTGGTGCTGCGCCACGTGAAGCCGCCGGTGGTCGAACAAGGCCCGTTCAAGCTGCTCGGCACGATCATCGAGGCCAACAACTTTCTCGGCCGCATCATCACCGGCCGCATCACCTCGGGCACCGTGAAGCCAAACCAGGCCGTGAAGGTCCTCGATCGCGATGGCAAGCTGGTCGAGAACGGCCGCATCACCAAGATCCTCGCGTTCCGCGGCCTCGAGCGCGTGCCGCTGGAGGAAGCCGAAGCCGGCGACATCGTCGCGTTGGCCGGCCTGCCCAACGCCACCGTCGCCATGACGATCTGCGATCCGTCGGTCGAAGCGCCGCTGCCGGCGCAGCCGATCGATCCGCCGACGCTGGCCATGACCTTCCGCGTCAACGATTCCCCGCTCGCCGGCACCGAAGGCACCAAAGTCACCGGCCGCATGATCCGCGACCGCCTGCTGCGCGAGGCGGAAGGCAACGTGGCGCTGCGCGTGCGCGAGTCGGACGACAAGGACGCCATGGAGGTGGCCGGCCGCGGCGAATTGCAGCTCGGCATCCTGATCGAGACCATGCGGCGCGAGGGCTTCGAGCTCTCGGTGTCGCGGCCGAAAGTGCTGCTGCGCAAGAACGACGCGGGCGAACTGGAAGAGCCGATCGAAGAGGTCGTCATCGACGTCGACGAGGAGCACTCCGGCGTCGTCGTGCAGAAGATGTCCGAGCGCAAGGCCGAGATGATGGAGATGCGGCCGTCGGGCGGCGGGCGCGTGCGCCTCGTCTTCCACGCGCCGACGCGCGGGCTGATCGGCTACCAGGGCGAGCTGCTCACCGACACGCGCGGCACCGCCATCATGAACCGGCTGTTCCACGCTTACGCGCCGCACAAGGGCGCCATCCAGGGCCGCCGCAACGGCGTGCTCATTTCCAACGACAAGGGCGAAGCGGTCGCCTACGCGCTGTGGAACCTGGAAGACCGCGGCCCGATGATGATCGAGCCGGGCTGGAAGGTTTACCCCGGCATGATCGTCGGCGAGCACACGCGCGACAACGACCTCATCGTCAACGTGCTCAAGGGCAAGCAGCTCACCAACATCCGCACCACCTCGAAGGACGAGGCGGTGCGGCTGACCCCGCCGATCCGCATGACGCTGGAGAAGGCGCTCGCCTATATCGAGGACGACGAGCTGGTCGAGGTGACGCCGAAATCGATCCGCCTGCGCAAGAAGATGCTGGACGAGAACGACCGCAAGAAGGCCGAGCGGCAGAAGGAAGCCGAGACGGTTTAGGCCTCCGGCTGCGGCGGCGCCTTGTCGCGGTCGGGCAGATCGATGGCCTCGATGAGCGAGGCCAGATGCGGCGCCGCGCGCTTAGCCTTGTAATCGGTCCGCCAATAGGCGAGGTGGGTAAAGAAAGCCGCACCTGCGGGCTTCTTCGTTGAAACCGCGACATCCTTTACGCAGCCGCCGAAGACCTCCCGCACAGGGCCGCCGATGGCGTCTCCCCAGAAGATGCTGTAGATGGGGAAGTAAAGATTGGTCCAGCGCGTCATGCCGAACATGCCGCCGTGGTGCAGGAAGGTCTCGCCCGCTACGGTGTAGGAGAGCAAGCCGTCGTCTCCGTCCTTGTACGGCGGACAGACGGGGAATTCCCGCTCGCGGATGCGATCCTGGAATTTTTGCTCGATCTTGCCGCCATCCTTCTCGTTCGTCATCAGATAGTGCGCGTGGGTGAGCGGACTACCCAGCGTGACGAAATCCGTCACCAGCCAAGCATCGACCTCGTCTCCCTTGGCAGCCTTGTAGAGTCCCTGGCGCTGGTCGTCCTTCAGAATCTGGCTCATCTCGGCAAATTTTCCGATGAGCCGGCGGCCTTGTCTGCGCATCTCGGTGCATTCGAGCGCGCCCCCGTCGACGCCGTCGAAAAGAGCGGCGAACTCTTCATCCGTCTTGTCGATCTTCATCTGCAAGCGGATACGGCTGTAATAGGCGCGCAGCATGTCGTAGGCGACCACCGTTCCCAGACTATGGGCGACGACGACGATGCGGTCGTAGTCGCGGCTGCGGTGCAGTTGCTCGAGCGTATCGACGGCGTCCTTGCGGATGGCCCGCCGCACGGCGACGTTGGCGGGAGAATTGCGAAAATAGCGCGCGGCGTCGCCGAGATACGGCTGCAGAAACGCGGCGTTTATCATCAGATAGACCGCCAGGATGACGAAGGCGGCCATCGTGCTGGCATGCGAAGGCAGCGCCCACGCTATGTTCGCCGCCCGCAGATGGCCAAGCACCCGCTCCCATCCGTAATTCCCGAACTCCATCCCGAGAAATACGAGATAGAAGATCAGCGACAAGCCATAGGTGAGCGCGAAGGCGCGCCTACCCCACATTCCCATCAATAGATGCGCGGCAATGAAAGCGAGCAGCGGCGCGAGAAACGCGCGCGTGCCCCAGGTCAGCCACACTTGGCCGGAAGCGCCAGGATGGAACAGGCCGTTCGACCAAGCGATATGCGTAACCGCGGCCATGCCCCCGAAAGCGAGGACCAACAGAGCGGCGAGCGCCCAGTAACGGTACCAAATCGCCGCCAAGATACCGGCGCCCATCGCCACCAGCAGCATCAAGCCGACGACAAGCACCAGCGTGTAAGGCTTGGCGCCGATGTCCGTGATCCAAACCAATCCCTGGGTCGCGAGCAGCGACACCGACAACAACATCAGGCAGAGATAGACCGCGCCGCACCACCACAAGCCATTCATGCCGGTTTTGAAAAACGGGCCGCGGCGGCCGAGTTCGAACAACCAGAGCAAGACGGCGACCGCTTTGGTCTCGCTCAAATGATGCGCCCAGTACAGCTCGTGAAAGTCGGCGACGCGCTGCGGATTCGTTCCCGGAATTTCATTCGTCGTCATGACCGTCAGGTCGATATCGACGCCGCTCGGCTCCGGATGCGACCAGAGCTTCTTGCTGCCTTTGGTGTGATCGTCGTCGTCGAACCAGACGGCGTTGATGATGCCGCGCACCGTCTCGAGCGGGCGCTGGCTGCCCATGCCGTGCACGACCAGAACGGCGGTTCGTAACCTGCGGACCATGACCCATCCCCCGGCGGCGGGCGCATTGGCGAGAAGTCTACGCGGTTGCATCTTGCCGGCAAGGCTATTTTCGATTGCGCCTGACGGCCGTTTGAGGAATGATTGCGGTTGTCGATCCCCGCGCGTCGCCGTGTTGGCGCGCGCTGCTTGCCGTTGCCGGTTTGCGCGCTGCGATCGCAAAGCACGCGACCGCGCGGCTCTCATTTCGGATGACCGATACGTTTCCGCGCGCGACGAATGACGTCGCGCATTTGCATCGACGCGACGCAAGACTCGAATCGCAAAAATTCGAATCAGTGCAGGTGCGCCGCGCGGCCGCCGCGCACCACGCTACCGGCCGTCGCCGCTCATGTGCCGCACATCATCTGTGCCATTGCGGTGCAATTCGGCGCCGCGGCGGCCTAATCGGGGCCCCTGTGGCCAGTAATCCACACCGTTAACCCATCGTTAACAATAGCCCTTGAAGGGCCCCGGGTTCGTTGCTTCTATTCGCGCATGAGCACGACCCTCATAGAGATTCGCCGCGCCAAGTCTGGCGACGCAGCGGACGTTGCCGAGACGCACGACGAAGCCTGGCGCACGGCCTATCAGGGAATCATTCCGGGCAAGGAACTCGACAAGCTGATCAACCGGCGCGGACCGGATTGGTGGGATAGCGCGATCCGCAAGGGCAGCCGCATCACCATCCTGCAGTTCGGCGACCGCATCGCCGGCTATGCCAATTACGGCCGCAACCGCGCGCGCAGCCTGTTCTACGACGGCGAGATCTACGAACTGTATCTGCGCCCCGAGTTCCAGGGACTGGGCTTCGGCCGCCGCCTGTTCGGCGCCGCGCGCAAGGACCTGGTGCAAAGCGGGCTCAAGAGCCTGGTCGTGTGGGCCTTGTCCGACAACGATCCGGCGATGGAATTCTATCGCGCGCTCGGCGGCCGCGCCGTCGCCCGCTCGTCCGAACGCTTCGGCGACAAGACCTTGGACAAGGTCGCTTACGCCTGGCAGGGCTGAGGCTTCTTCTTCCGACTCTCGATTGTCATGGCCGGCCTTGTGCCGGCCATCTCGTTTAGGGGGATGACGCTAGAGATCAGGCGCCGGCAGCCCGCGCTGCGCGCAGGCCGCGCGCACGGTGTTGAGCAGCAGGCAGGCGATGGTCATCGGCCCGACGCCGCCGGGCACCGGCGTGATCGCGCCCGCGACCTTCGCCGCTTCCGCAAAGGCGACGTCGCCGACGATCCTCGACTTTCCACCCTCGCCCGCCACGCGGTTGATGCCGACGTCGATGACAATGGCGCCCGGCTTGATCCAGTCGCCGCGCACCATCTCCGGCCGGCCGATGGCGGCGACAACCAAATCGGCACGGCGGCACACGGCCGGCAGATCGCGCGTCTTGGAATGCGCGATCGTGACGGTGGCATTCTCCGCCAGCAGCAATTGCGCCACCGGCTTGCCGACGATGTTGGAGCGGCCGATCACCACCGCGTCGAGCCCGGCGAGCGAGGGCCGCGCGGTCTTGGCCAGCATCACGCAGCCGAGCGGCGTGCAGGGCACGAGCGCCGGCAGCCCGCTGGCCAGCCGCCCGACATTGAGCGGATGGAAGCCGTCCACGTCCTTGGCCGGGTCGATGGCGGCGATCACCTTCTGCGAGTCGATCTGCGGCGGCAGCGGCAACTGCACCAGGATGCCGTGCACGGCGGGGTCCTTGTTCAGCTCGGCGACGACGGCGAGCAGCTCCGCCTCGCCGGTCGACTCGGGCAGCTTGCGGTCGATGGCGCGCATGCCAGCGTCCGCGACCGCCTTCGACTTGCTGCGCACGTAGACTTCGCTTGCCGGATTGTTGCCGACCAGCACGACCGCAATGCCGGGCGTGAGCTGGTGCGCAGCCTTGAGGCGCGCGACCTCGCCGGCGATCCTGCCGCGCAAGCTCGCCGCGATGGCCTTGCCGTCGATGATGGTGGCGGTCATGCCGTTTCCTGTCGTCCCCGGGAGCGCAGTAATCACTAGCGCCTGCCGCTTAAAGTTCAAAGCCGGTGTTTACTGGATGCCCGCCTTCGCGGGCATGACATCACGAGCAAATTTTCTCCAGCTTCGCCACCAGCGTTGAGCCGTCGCCCGCGACCGCCAGCCGCTTCACGCGGGAGCTGGCGCCGGCAGCCAGCGTCACGTCGCGCGGCGGCAGCTTGAGCGCCTTGGCGATGAGCCGGCAGAGCGCATCGTTGGCCTCGCCCTCGCTCGGCGGAGCAGCCACGCGCGCCTTCAGCACCTTGCGCCCGTCCGCCAGGGTTTCGACGCCGTCGATGGCGTCGCGCCCGCCCTTCGGCGTCAATCGCACCGATAGCGTCACCCCGCCGGCCGCGACCGACCAGGGCGCGCCGCTCATCGCGTCAGAACACGTTCGGATAGACGTAGCGGACGATGATGTTTTCGATCAGCAGGATGAGCAGGATCAGGATCACCGGCGAGACGTCGAGGCCGCCGAGATTGGGCAGCATGTTGCGGATCGGGCGCAGGACCGGCTCGGTGATGCGGTAGAGGAAGTCGCCGATGGTGGCGACCACCTGGTTGCGGGTGTTCACCACGTTGAAGGCGACCAGCCAGGATAGGACCGCGGACGCGATCAGCAGCCAGATATAGAGATTCAATACCAGCAGGATGATATCGAGGATCGCGCGCATGGGGCTCCGCCTGTCTGCAAGTTCGCGGAACCTAGCGGGTCGGCGGCGCCCGAACAAGCCGACCGCCCGCCCCGGGCTTATCCTTGACAGGCCAAGGGCCTAGCCCTAAATGGCGGCCACTTGCTAAAAACTGCGCGGCGCCGGGCTTTCTGCGCCGGTTTGAAGTCGGTTGGGGCCATAGCTCAGCTGGGAGAGCGCCTCGTTCGCAATGAGGAGGTCGGCGGTTCGATCCCGCCTGGCTCCACCAACCTTCGCGGCCTTCGGCCGCTTCGGTTGGAAAGCCAACCCGACAAAGCATTTCCGCAAGCTCAGAATCGAAGGCCGCGAAGGTTGCCCGTCGTAGCCCAAAGGGCGAAGACGGGCTTTTTAGTTCAAATCGACCGATCGCCGCCCGGTCCCGGCCGCGCCGCCGCGACCGCCAGCGGCACTGCGATCGCGCAGCGCAGGCCTTCCGGCGCGAAGTCAAGCCGGGCGCTGCCGCCGAGTTCGGCCGCGATGCTGCCTTCGACGAATTTCGAGCCGAAGCCGCGCCGTTCCGGCACCGCCACCGGCGGGCCGCCGTGCTCGGTCCAATCGATACGCAGGACCGCGCGGCCGGTCTCGTCGCGCTCGGGGCGCCAGTGCAGCTCGATGGCGCCGCCCGGCACCGACAGCGCGCCATATTTGGCGGCGTTGGTGGCGAGCTCGTGCATCGCCATCGCCAGCGTAAGCACCGCGCGCGGGCGCAGCACAGTGTCCTCGCCGCGCATAATCACGCGCTCAGGCCCGATGCCGGCATAAGGCGCGAAGGTGCCCGAAAGCAGCTCGCGCAGGTCGGCGCTTTCCCAATGGTGCACGGTGAGCTGGTCGTGCGCCTTCGACAGCGCGATCAGCCGCCCCTCGAAGCGCTCGCGGAAGGCCTGCGGATCGAGCGTGCCGCGCGCGGTCTGCGCGGCGAGCGACTGCACCGTCGCCAGCGTGTTCTTCACGCGGTGATTCAGTTCGTCGATCAGAAGCTTCTGGCGCTGCTCGGCCGCCTTGCGGTCGGTGATATCCTGCACCACGCGCACCACATAGAGCAGCCGGTTGCCGGCGCTGCGCACCGGCGAAGAGCGCACCGACATCCAGATCACGCGGCCGTCCTTGCGGATGAAGCGCTTCTCCACCGAATAGAAATCGAGCTCGCCCGCCACCTGCTTGCGGAAGGCTTCGCGGTCGGGATCGGCGTCGTCGGGATGGGTATGCGAGAACAGCCGGTTGCCGAGCAGCTCCTCGCGGCTATAGCCGGTGATGGCGCAGATCGCCTCGTTGACGCGCAGGAAGCTGCCGTCCGGCGCGACCTCGGAAATGCCGATGGCGGCGTGCTCATAGGTCGCCGCCAGGCGCTGCTCCTGCTCGAGCGCGCGCACGCGCGACTCCTCGAGCGCGGCGTCCATGCGCTTGCGGTCGGTGATGTCGATGAAGCAGTTCACCGCGCCGACCAATTCGCCCCGGCTGCTGCGCAGCGGATCGATGCTGAGCGAAACGACGAGGCTGCTGCCGTCGGCGCGCTCGACCAGCCGCTCGGCGTTGCGCACGGCCTTGCCCGTCGCCAGCACCTCGGCCAAGAGCGAGCGCGGCATCGGCGTGCCGTCGAGCTCACGGAAGCGCGAAGCGTGGGTGAAGTCTTCGTGCGTCTGACCGGGCAGCGGCGTGCGGCCCCAGATTTCGACGGCCCGGCGGTTGTACTGGAGGATGGTGCCTTTGGCGTCGCAGATGAAGGTCGCGATCGGGAGCAGGTCGAGGATGCCGTCGGACGCCCGCAACATCGCCCCGAGCAGGGGCGGCACATGGCGCGTGGTCACGCGCTCCTCGTCCTTCGATTCGAGCATCCGCACCCCCCGTGCGCCGGTCGGAACTCCCCCTGGCCCCTCGCAATCGAGCATCCGGGCGAGGTGATTTGTCAATGCCCGGCGGCCGCGTGCCCGGGTTCCATGGCAAACGCGTCGCGTCGAATGAGATGCAAATGATCAGGACGTCGTTTCGGTCGCGTCGTTCGCGGGCTTGCGGCCGATCCAGCAGTCGATGAAGGCAGCGAGCCAGGCCTTCGACGCTTGATCGTAGACGAAGCGGTCGGCGACGTGCTCGTGGCGCTGCTTGGTGCCGGGAAGTTCCATGCGGTGCGCGCCGCGCACCAGCCAGCGATACATCATGGCGTGCGTGACTTCCGGATGGAACTGCAACGCATAGCCGGTGCCGGCGCGGAAGGCCTGCACCGAGAAGGCGTCGCCTTCGGCCAGGAGCTCGCTGCCCGCCGGCAGGTCGAAGCCTTCGCGGTGCCACTGGTAGACGTGGTCGGGCCACTCCGCGCACAGCGCGCGGCCGGCTTGCGTCGGGCGGATCGGATAATAGCCGACCTCGGCGTGGCCTTGCGGGTGCGTATAGACGCGGGCGCCGAGGTGGCGCGCCATCATCTGCGCGCCGAGGCAGATGCCCAGATACGGCTTGTTGTCGCGCAGCGGCACGCCGATCCAGTCGATCTCGCGCTTGACGAAGTCGTCCTCGTCATTGGCGCTCTGCGGCCCGCCGAAGATCACCGCGCCGGCGTGCTCGTCCATCGTCTCCGGCAGCGGATCGCCGAAGCGCGGGCGGCGCACGTCGAGCGGATAGCCGAGCTTGGCGAGCACCTGGCCGACCCGGCCGGGCGACGAGTGCTCTTGGTGCAGGATGAGGAGGACCGGCTGGTGCATGGCATTTTGGCGCGTCGCGCCCACCCCCCAGAGATACCGTGTTCGCGGCGGTTTGCAACCGATGGGGACCTGAGAGCGGCTATGCCGCCTCCGCGGCCCTGCGGCGGCTCTGGCGGGCGCCCACCAACCGCAGCAGCAGGCGGCGGGGCAGAATGCGGGCCAAGAGCGTGACCAGCTTGTTGGCGGCGCCCGGCACCACCACGCGGTCGCCGCGCATCAGGCCGCGATAGCCGGCCTCCGCCACCTCCTCCGCCGTCTTGGTGAGCAGGCCGGGGGCGCGCTCGCCGGTGACGCCGGCGACTTTGGCGAACTCGGTCGGCACCGGCCCCGGGCACAGCACCGTGACCCGCACGCCGCGCGCCTTGAACTCGCTATGCAGCGCTTCGCTGAACGACAGCACATAGGCCTTGGTGGCGTAGTAGACCGCCGAGCCCGGGCCCGGCAGGAAGCCCGCCACCGAGCCGACATTGAGCACGCCTCCTTTATGGCGCGCGAGGCTGTCGGCAAAGGCGAGCGACAATTCGGTGAGCGTGCGCACGTTGAGGTCGATCATCGGCAATTGCTCGTCGCGCCCGCGCACGGCGGCAAGCCCGACCAGGCCGAAGCCGGCATTGTTGACCATGTATTGCGGCTCGGCTCCTTGCACGGCCAAAGCCGAGGCGATGCGCGCGCCCGCGCCCGCCTGCGCGAGATCGTCGACGATCACGATCGGCCGCGGCTTGCCGGTCGCGGCGATCTCGTCGGCAAGCGCGTCGAGGCGTTCCGCGCGGCGCGCGATCAGCGCCAGCGCATGGCCGTGGCGCGCGAACACGCGCGCCAGCGCGACGCCGATGCCGGCCGATGCGCCGGTGATGACGCTGACGGGACGCAGGCTGCTCATGGGCCGTTGTTGACATCCTCAGGGCGCGCACCGGCTACCCGCGCGCGCAGCGCGATGCGCTGCTCGCGCGGCACATGCAGCAGGTCGGCCGCACGCCAGATCAGATTATCCTCGAACTCGTTGACCGTCCCGTCGGCAAACACAATTTGCCACATCATTTCGACCACGCGGGCACGGCCCTTCTCGTCGAGCGCGCGGTTGAGCCGAGCGGTGAATTGATAGAAGTCGATGGCCTGCTGCTCGGCCGCGACCGCTGCTTCGATGAGCTCGCCGGCTTCCGCCTCCGTCAGGCGAAAGCGCGCCTGGACCAATGAATGCAGCTTCTCGCGTTCCGCTTCCGAGAGATGGCCGTCGATGGTGGCGGCGTACACCAGCAGCGTCGCGGCGGCGAGGCGGTGATCGTCCTCGTCAAAGCGCGGCTTCTCGCCCTCGTCGGCGAACAGTCGTCTCAGCGTGTCGAGCATTGCAACTTCCTCATGCGCCGGCCGTGCGGCAACGCCGCCCATCAGGTCAATCTATGAACGAAACGGCCGTCCGGAAAGGCAGCCTAACCATTTCGCCGCAGGCGGAACCGCGCCGCCTACTCGACCTGCTTGCCCAGGCGCGCGCTGGCTGCGAGCAGTTGCAGGTTGTTGGCGACGAACTTGTTGCCAGGGTCCTTGCGAATCCGGCATTGTTGACCATGTATTGCGGCTCGGCCCCTAGCGCGGCCAAAGCCGAGGCGAAGCGCCGGTGATGACGGTGACGGGACGCAGCGCGGTCATGAGCCTTCAATAGCTCTTGGCATGCGGACAAAGCAAATCGGCCGCCCGCAAGGCGGGCGGCCGATGCAGTACTCCGCGGCAGGCCGTCAGGCTTTGGCGGTGGCTAAATCCTCCAGGCCCCGGTTGCGCGGCTCGACGCCCCAGGCCCAGACCACGACGATCTGCACGACGACCAACCCGATCATCAGCCAGACCACGCCGGGCAGGCCGGAATTGGCCATCAGCGCGCCGACGATGAACGGCGACACCACCGTGGCGCCGCGGCCGAGCGTGTTGCAGATGCCGTTGGCGCGCAGGCGGATCTCGGTCGGAAACAGTTCCGGCGTGTAGACCCCGAACAGGATCGCGGTCTGCACGTAGATCGCCATGATCAGCACGAAGCCGATGCTGAGCACGATGGCCGGGTCCGACGCCGCGTTGAAGCGGGCATAGATAAAGCCGAACACGATAGTTGCCACCGAAGCGCCGATGATGCTCCTGCGCCGGCCGATCGCGTCCGACAACCAGGCGCCCACCGCGCAGCCGACCAGCGAAGCGACCGCGAGCACGACCGTGTAGCCGAGCGAGTTGGCGATGGTGAGTCCCTGGCGCAGGAAGAACTGCGGCAGGAAGATCACGAAGCCGAAGATCAGCGTATTGATGGTGATCAGTGCCCACGAGCCGACGATCATGCGCTGGAGGATCGGCGGGCGCAGCATCGCGGTCGCGTCGAGCTGCGGCACCGGCGCCGGGATGACCGGCGGCGGCAGCGGCTTGCCGCCGGCAGCCTCCGCCTCGATCTTCTGCATCAGTTCTTCCGCCTCGGCGTTGCGTCCTTGCGATTCAAGCCAGCGCGGCGACTCCGGCAGGTTCTTGCGCAGGTACCAGACGATGAGCGCGCCGACGCCGGCGATGACGAACAACGGGCGCCAGCCGAAGGTCGGGATGATCAGATAACCAAGGATGGCGGTAACCGGGAAACCGGCGACGACCAGGAACGCCATGAAGGCGAGCCAGCGGCCGCGCGTCTTCGGCGGCACGAATTCGGTGAGCGTCGAATAGCCGACCACGATCTCCGCGCCGAGGCCGAGCCCCTGCACGAAGCGGCAGATGATGAGCTGGTTCATGTCCTGCGCGAAAGCGGCGGCAAGCGAGGCGATGCCGAACACCAGCAGGTTGGCCTGATAGGTGAAACGGCGGCCGAATTTGTCGCCGACGAAGCCGGTAACGAGCGAACCGATCGTCATGCCGACGAATGTCAGCGACAGGAATTGCAGGTTCTGCGGAACGGTCGAGAACTTGGTCTGGATCGCGGAGGCGAGCACGCCGCCGGCGACGTAGAGATCGTAGCCGTCGAAAAACATGCCGGCGCCGACCAGCCAGAAGATGCGGTAGTGGAACGACGAGATAGGCAGCCGGTCCAGACGTGCACCGGCATTGACTGCTGTGGTCATTGGACTTCCCCCCTAAGGTGACATGTCGCGCCGGTCTCACGCCGGCTGCGGACGCAATCCTAGCCGGGACCCAAAGGCCCCGCTACGGGGGTCCCGGCTCACGACAATCACATCACCAGTGAGGGTTAGTCCGGCGGACGCGGGACGCTTTGCGCGCCTACTCGACCGACTTGCCGGTGCGGACGCTAGCCGCGAGCAGTTGCAGGTTGTTGGCGACGAACTTGTTGCCGGGGTCCTTGCGCTGCGCGGCGGCGAGCTTGGAGCGCGCGGAGCTGTAGTCGCCGCGCAGCATGTAAGAGTAGCCCTGGTTGTTGAGGATCTCGACGGTCGGGCCCACCAGCCCGATGGCCTGCGCGTAAGCGCGGTCGGCGAGATCGAAGCGGCGCAGCCGGTCGTAGGAGGCGGCAAGCCCGAGCCAAGCCTCGGCGTCGCGCGGATGCAGCTCGACGGCGCGGCGGAAGTGTTTCTCGGCCATGCCGTAATTGCCGGCGCGGTAGAATTTCTTGCCGGTGCTGAGATCGTCGTTGGGATCGCTGCCGAGCAGGCCGGGCTGGGCCGGCGCCGCCGCGAAGGGCGCGGCTTCCGCCTGGGTGTCGCCTGCGGGTGCCGCCGCATAAGCGTCGGTGCCCTCGGTGCTCTTCAGCCCCAAGAGGTCGGACGCGGATTTGTCGGTGATGCTGCAGCCTGCCAGCCAAAGGCCGACGGCGGCAACGACCAGCGCTCGGGGCATTCCACTACGCATCACAAGGCCTGCCGGAAACGCCGGGTTAAGGGGACGCTAAAGAGGCTAAGAGAGGCGGGTTAACAAACCCTACCCGGACTGGCTCGAAGGCGGCAAAACCAGCGGTTTTAGAAGAAGTTACCGACTTTCAGGCGCACGAAGACCGGCAGCAGGATGACGACGAAAAGCACCGGAAAGATGCACACCATCATCGGCACCGAGAGCTTGGCCGGCAGCGCGTAGGCCTTCTCCTCGGCGCGCGACAGCCGCTTGTGGCGCATGTCGTCGGAATAGACCCGCAGGGCGTCGGTGATCGAGGAACCGAGTTCGATCGACTGGTTGATCAACGTGGCGAAGGCCTTGGCCTCCTCCAGCGCCAGCCGGTCGGCGAAGCGCTCGAGCGACTCGCTTAGAGAACGCCCGGCGCGGATCTCAAGATTGGTCATGTGGATGTTGGCGCCGAGCGAGGGGTAGCTCTCGCTTAGCTCGCGCCCGACGCGGTCGAGGGAAGCCTCCATCGACAGTCCGGAATCCGCGCACACCACCAAGAGGTCCATGAAATCCGGAAAGCCTGCGCGGTGCTCGAGCTTGCGCGCGGCGATACGGCGGTCGATGTACATGCTGGGGCCGACGTAGCCGGCGATGCCGCCGGCGATCACCATCAGCCAGTGGAACGAGCCGCCGCCCGGCCACAGCACGAACATGGCGAAGGCGAGCGCGACCGCGAGCGCGGTGCGCGCGACAAAGAAGAAGGCGACGCCGCGCGCATCGTAGATGCCGGCCTGGATCAGGCGCCGGCGCAGCACCTTCATGGCCTCGTCGTTCGCCGAATAATGCTTGGCGGTGTATTCGAGCAGTTGCGTCACCGCCTTGCGGCTGGAATGGCGCAGCGAGCGCGACGGCTTGCTCTGCGCGTCGTTCAGGATGCGCGCGGTGCGGCTCTTCACCGCGCCGCGCACGCGCACCACCGCCATCAGCGAGAAGGCGAGCGTGCCGGCCGCCAGGAAAACCAAGAGCGCGACCAGCAGGCTGTTGCTGTCGCGCATCGTGGCGCTGAAGACGGTCAGGATCGAGTCCATGAATCAGATCCTGAAGTTGACCAACCGGTACATGATGAAGTTGCCGATCGCCATCCAGCCGCCGGCCAGCACGAGCACGACCTTGGTCAGGGTCTCGTGCCAGACGCTGGCGTAGAAGCTCGGCACCAGGAACTGGATCACCGCGAACATCAGGATCGGCAGCGACGACAGGATGAGCGCGGAGGCGCGGCCCTCGGCGGCGAGCGCGCGGATTTTGCGCCGCATCTTGAAGCGCTCGCGGATGACGCCGGACAGGTTCTCCAGGATTTCGCCGAGATTGCCGCCGGTCGAGCCCTGGATCGCAACCGCCGTGACGAACAGCGGCAGGTCGTCGGTGCCGACGCGGAAATAAAGGTTGCGCATCGCGGTTTCGAGATCGGCGCCGTAGGTGATCTCGTCGACCACGATGCCGAACTCGCTGCCGACCGGATCGGGCATCTCGCGCGCCACCATGGAGATGGCGACCGGCACCGGATGGCCGGCGCGCAAGGACCGCACGATGATGTCGATGGAATCGGGGAATTGCGCGCCGAATTTCTTCTGCCGGCGCGAGCGCATGACCTTGAGCACGAAGAGCGGCAGCAGCAGCCCGCACAACAGGCTGGCCAGCAACGCGTAGGTAATAGTGCCGTCGAAGGCCATCGTGCCGGAGAAGGCGGCAACCATGATGACGCCGACCAGCAGGACCAGGCGGCCGAAGCCGATGGTGAGGCCCGACTGCAGCAGCAGCTGGTTGAGGTTGGTCAGCGGCAGCCGGTAGTCGCCGCTCGAGGTCAGGCCGCGCTCGCGCCGCAACTGCACCAGCACGCTTTCGCGGTCGGCGGCCTTCTCCATCACCTTGAGGCGGCGGTTGATGTTCTTGCGGTAGGACGACTTCTTGTACAGCAGCAGGTAGGCGCCTTCCGCGAACATGGCCGCAGACAGGCCGACCAGCAGGTAGAACAGATAGATCGGGTCGAAGTCGAACATCCTTCTCACCCGTCATTCCGGGGCGCGCACAAAGTGCGCGAACCCGGAATCCAGATGCGCCCACCTTGTCTGCTGCTGGATTCCGGATCGCCCCTGCGGGGCGTCCGGAATGACATTTGTTTTTTCATAGCGGCTGCGACGGGTCGAAATAGTTGCCGGGGATCTTGATGCCCTGGTTGGCGAGATGCGCCAGGAAGCGCGGGCGCACGCCGGTGGCGACGAAATGGCCTTGCACGGCGCCGTCGGCCGCGGTGCCGGTGCGCACGTATTTGTAGATTTCCTGCATCTGCACGATGTCGCCTTCCAGCCCCGTGACCTCGGCGATGGACGTGACCTTGCGCTTGCCGTCGGACTGGCGCGAGAGCTGCACCACGAGCTGCACGGCATTGGCGATCTGGCCGCGGATCGAGGCCACCGTCATCGGCAGGCCGGCCATGCCGATCATCTGCTCGAGGCGGGTGATGGCGTCGCGCGGCGTGTTGGCGTGGATGGTGGCCATCGAGCCTTCGTGGCCGGTGTTCATCGCCTGCAGCATGTCGAAGGCTTCCTCGCCGCGGCACTCGCCGAGGATGATGCGGTCGGGCCGCATGCGCAGCGCGTTCTTGACGAGGTCGCGCTGGCGGATTTCGCCCTTGCCCTCGATGTTGGGCGGCCGCGTTTCCATGCGGCCGACATGCGGCTGCTGCAACTGCAATTCGGCCGCGTCCTCGATGGTCAGCAGGCGCTCCTTCTCCGAGATGAAGGCGGAGAGCGCGTTGAGCATGGTCGTCTTGCCGGAGCCGGTGCCGCCGGAAATGATGGTGGTGACGCGCGCCTTCACGGCGGCGGCGAGCAGTTCGGCCATCGGCGGGCGCAAAGCGCCGACCTCGACCAGGCGCGAGAGGTCGAGCTTCTTCTTGGAGAACTTGCGGATCGAGACCAGCGGGCCGTCGACGCCGATCGGCCGCACCGCGACGTTGACGCGCGAGCCGTCCTGCAGGCGCGCGTCGCACAGCGGGTGCGATTCGTCGACCCGGCGGCCGACCGCGGCCACGATTTTATTGATGATGCGCAGCAGATGCTGCTCGTCCTTGAAGCGCACCGGCACGGGCTCGAGCAGGCCGCTGCGCTCGACATAGACGCATTCATGACCGTTGATCAGGATGTCGGCGATGCTCGGGTCTTTCAACAGCGGCTCGAGCGGGCCGAGGCCGGTCATCTCGTCGAGAATCTCGGAGACGAAGTCGCTGAGCTCCTGCGCGTTCAGCGCCAGGCGCTCGGCCATCACGTATTGCGAAACCAGCCGCTGCACCTGCAGGCGGATCTGGTCTTCCGGCAGCTTGTCGAGCGCGGAAAGATTGATCTCGTCGATCAGCTTGCGGTGCAGCCGCACCTTGGCGTCGAGCAGCTTGCCGGTGAGCAGCGGATTGTCCGGCTGTGCCGGCGCTTCGGCGACCGGCGCTTCCGGCAGCACGCTGAAGGTCATCGCCGGCGCCTCGGCGGGCGCCGGATCGGGCGCGATCGCGGCCTCGGATTTGGCGGCAATGCGGGTGAAACGGCCGGCCATGGGCTTCAGGCCATTCCGTCGTCATTCCGGGGCGGCGCGAAGCGACGAACCCGGAATCCATAACCCGCAGCACTGCGGCGTATGGATTCCGGGCCCGCGCCTTCGGCGCGTCCCGGAATGACGTAAAGAGAGACTGGCGCGCGGTTCATCAGCCGGCCCGGGCGAATTTGAGTTTGGTCAGCAGCGAGGCCGGCTTGCCGTCGGCCTTCGGCGGCTCGATGACGAGCTTCTTGAGCTGCGCGGTGATCTTGTTGCCGGGCTTGACCTCGTCCAGCGGCACGCCGCGGTCGATCGCCTCGCGCACCAGCGCGTAGTCGTTCGGGATGGCGCTGACGAAAGAGTCGCCAAGCGTGTGCTGGATGTCGCTCAGGCGCAGTCCGGATTCGAACAGGCGCTGCGTAAAACGGTTGACGATGACCTGCGGCTTCGGCCCCTCGTCCAGCCGCTCCTTGACCGCCGCCACGAGCTGCTTGGCGTGGCGCAGCGCGGGGACGGTGGTTTCGCTGACGATGTAAAGCTTGTTGGAGCCGAGCAGCACGCTGTCGGTCCAGGCGAACCAGGTGCGCGGCATGTCGAACACGACGTACTCGAAATTGCTCGATACGAGGTCGAGCAGGCGCGTGACCATGTCGGGATCGAAGGAGCGCATCTCGGCCGGCCGGTTGGGCGCGGCCACCACCGCCAGCCCCGAGGCGTGATAGGACAGCATCACTTCCAGCAATTGCCGGTCGAGCCGGTCCGGACGCGGCTCGATCTCCGCCAGGTTCAGGCGCGGCTCGAGGTCGAGATAGTCGGCGACGGCGCCGTGCTGGAAGTCGAGGTCGACCAGGCAGGTCGACGGCTTCACGCGCGGCCCGCCGCTGTTGAGCAGCAGCATCGCGGTCTGCACCGCCAGCGTGGTCACGCCGGCGCCGCCGACCGCGGGCAGGAAGGTGTATATCTTGGCGTCCGCCGGCTCGGCGCCGCTGCCCGGGCCCTTGGCCACGCGGGCGCAGGCGCGCACCAGATCGACCGGCTGCACCGGCTTCACCAGGAAATCGGCGATGCGCATCTGCAACAAAGTGCGCGCGACGCCCTCGTCGAAGCTCTGCGTCACCGCAATGACCGGCGGCCACTGGCCGACGCGCGCCATCAGCCGCGCAAGCGCCGCCATCTCCTCCTCGCTCCCGGCGTCGAGATCGACCACCACGACGGTGGCCGCGCCGAGGTCGAGTGTGTCGGCCTGCTCCGCCAGAGTGCCCGCGACCAAAGTAAGGTCGATGGCCTTGGAGGCGCCGAAGGTCGCGCGCACGGCGCTGCCGAACTCGGCATCCGCGCTGACCACGACCACGCCGGTGCGCTGCGGCGAAGACTGGCGGCTAAGACGCATGGGCCTCACTTCGGCGGTGTCTGCGTCACGGTCGGGCCGACCGGCGTCGTATTGTTCGGCGCCGCCTGATAGGTGGCCGAGGTGCCGGCGCCGTTCGGCGGCGTGACGCGGCCGGTGCGGTAGCGCGTATAGGCGCTCTCCATCACCTCGCCGTTATAGGCGATGCTGCGGTCGGCGCTGGCGCGCGGCCACGGATCGATCATCTGCGTGACCTTGTTGGTCTGCACCGCGTTGCCGCCGTGGATCGAGATCAGGTCGCGGCGGTCGGTGTATTCCGAGCAGCCGGCGAGCAGGCCGGCGGCAGCGGCGAGCGCGAGCAATTTTCCGTTCATTCCCGCGTAAGCGGGAATCCAGTTCCTTGGCCGCGGCGTGAGCCGCCCTGGGTCCCCGCTTTCGCGGGGACGAGCGGAAGAAGGGTTCGTCAACGGATTACTGGACGGCTGCATTAGAAACCCCCTTCGGCATGTCGAGCATGTGACCGGTGAACGGCGGCTGCGCGGCCGCTACCTGCGCGCCGAGCGGCGGCATGGCCTTGGCCTGCTTGCGCGTGACCTCGGTCTTGCCCATCAGGAAGAAGTCGGTGTCGTTCGGCGGCAGCGTGTCGTCGGCCGGCGACCGGATATTGTCGCCGGGCCGCGCCGGCTGAATCAGATGCGGGGTAACGATGATGGCCAAGTCCGTCTCGTTCTTCTGGTACGACTTCGAGGAGAACAGCGTGCCCAGCACCGGCACGCTGCCGAGCCACGGCAACTGCTCGATCTGATTCTGGTTGGTGGTCTGCAAGAGGCCGCCGATCACGAAGCTCTGGCCGTCGCGCAGCTCGACCGTGGTCGAGGCGCGGCGCACGATCAGCGCCGGCACCGAGATGCCGGCCGCGACCGCGACCGTGTGCGTGGTGTCGATCTGGCTCACCTCCGGCTCGATCTTCATGTTGATCACGCCGCGGCCGAGCACGGTCGGCGTGAAGGCGAGGCCGACGCCGTATTTCTTGTAGGTGACGCTGACCTGGCCGAGCGAGCCGGCCACCGGGATCGGATACTCGCCGCCGGCCAGGAAGCTCGCGGTGTCGCCGGAGAGCGCCACCAGGTTGGGCTCGGCAAGGCTGCGCGCGACGCCCTTCTGCTCGAGCGCGTTGATCAGCACGTCGGTGGACACGCCGCCCGCCACCATGCGGCCGATCAGGAAGCCGAACGGCGACGCGCCGGAGATGACGCCGCCCGCCACCGCGGCCGAGCGTAGCACGCTGTCGTCGTTGATGCCGCCGGAGGAAACGCCGGGGTTTTTGAAGTTGTTGTTCCCGCTCGGCGTGACGGGCAGGTTGTTGGTGCGGTTGCCGATGTTGACCAGGCTGTTGCTGCCGAAGCGGTTCCATTGCACGCCCAGCTCGCGGCCGGCGGTGCGCGAAATCTCGATGAAGCGCACCTCCAGCAAAACCTGCTGCGGCGACATCACGGACACCGAATTGATCAGCTCGGGGCCGAACTGGCGCGCGATGGTCACCGCCTTGTCGAGCGTGGCGGCGTCGGCGACCTCGCCCGACAGCATGATGCGGCCGTTGACGGTGGACGCCTCCAGGCGCGAGCCGGGGAAGCGGCGGCGCAATTCGTTCTGCAGGCGCGTGACGTCGTAGGTGACCTCGACGTCAAAGATGCCGATCAGCTTCTTGTCCTCGGCATAGACCGACACGCGGGTGGTGCCGATCTTCTTGGCGAGGATCGACAGCGAGCGGTCGGTGAGCGGATTGACGTCGGCGATCTCGGGATCGCCGACCATCACGTCGACGAAGCTCGAGCCGGTGCGCACGTCCTGCGACTTGCCGATGGTCACCGTCACCATGGCGGTGCGGGCGTTGCCGCCGATCTGGATCGTCCGCTGCTCGGCGGCGCGGGCCATGCCGGCCATGCCGAGGAGGCCGATGGCGATCGCAACCGCCAAGGCCACCGCGACGTCGCGCAGCCATGAGCCGCGCGGGGTCCTGTCCGCATGCCGCCAGCGGAAGCCGGCGGTCGGTTGATTATTGTTGTTCACGACGCAACTCCCCCGATTTAACCCCAACGCCCGCCTCAGCGGGCGACCTCCTTCTGAGCGGTTTCCGCGAGGCGCGGTCCTTCGACCGGCACGGTGTATTCCTGCTTCGCCGACGCGCGCGTCACCACCACGCGGGTGGTGGCGGCCTTGGCGTCGGCGACGACGCCTTCCGTCAAATCCTTCAGCGTGATCTTCCGCGTCTTTTCCTGCGCGGTTTCGCCGGCCTTGCGCAGCAGCAGCGAGAGGCTGCCGACCGAGGAGGCCAGCCAGATTTTCTGCGCGTCGACGGTGTCCACTTCGAGCGTGACGGACTTCGCCACCGCCGCCTTGGCGGTGCGCTCGTCGGCGCTCTGGTCGACCGCCAGCACGCGCGTGTTCTGCAGCACGACGTCGTTGGTGGCCTGGCTCTTGTCGATCTGGCGCGTGAGCACGACGTCGACATGGTCGCCCGGCAGCACGAAGCCGCCGACGCCTTCGACGTCGTTGACGCGGATGGTGACGGCCTTCATGCCGGGCTTGACCAGCGCCGACAGCGTGGCGCGCTGGCCGGCGCCGGTGATCTTGAGCGACAGCACCGGCTCGTTCTCTTCGATGGCGGCGAGCACGACGCGGCGGCCGCCCGCGAGGATGTCGGAAATCTTGGCGAAGGCGCCGGCCGGCACGGCATCGGCGGCCCAGGTCACTTCCTTCAGCATCGCGGCGTTGAGTTCGGTGGCGAAGCGCAGCGGCTGCTTGGCGACGACGATGGTCTTGGTCGGCGCTTCGCTCTTGGGCGCTTGCATGTTCGCGCGCAGGCTCGCCTGATTGTTCAGCCAGATCTGCGCGATGAAAACCGCGAGCAGGCCGAACACGACGGCAAAGCCGATCATCACGATGGTGCTGGCACGCACGGCGCTTTTTTCCGGTCCTGGGGAACCCGAATTCGGCTCGGGTTCGTTCGCGCCGACACTAGGAGGCGAGGTAGTATTGAATTGCTAAAATGATCTGTGCAATTCGCTCTATGCTGAAGAGCATCTGAAACGACAGCGTTTAATTTCGGTCACCGTGCCGCGGATGGCCGCACGCACAGGCGGCCGGCCGTTAAACAATCCGGCGCCCTTGCCCACGCGCGGCCTTCGCAAAAGCGCGTGCCGGCGGGCCGGGACCGCGCCCGGCGAACAAAGCAAGGAAAAAGCAAGGTTACCCGGACCGCTTCTGGCGTTGCCCAGACCGCGCCGTTGCGGCAACATGCCGGCCAACAAAAAGGCGGCATCGTCGACGATGCGCCAAAACGAGACGATCCGGGAGGGATGATGCCGATGCCCGAACTGCGCACGAGTTCCGCCGATTCTTCGACGGTCATGGCTTCCGGCGGCGAACCGCGCATCCGCGTGCGCGGCCTCGGCAAGCATTACGGCGCGCTTGAAGTTTTCCGCAACATCGACTTCGACGTCGGCGAGCGCGAGATCGTCGCCATCGTCGGCCCGTCCGGCTGCGGCAAGACCACGCTCCTGCGCTGCATCGACGGGCTGCTGCCGCACGATGCCGGCGAAATCCGCGTCGGCCGCGAGATCGTGACCGAGCCGATCGCCGGCGTCGCCATGGTGTTCCAGCACTTCGGCCTGTTTCCGTGGAAGACGGTGTACGAGAACGTCGCCTACGGCCTGCGCATGGCCGGCGCCTCCAAGGCCGACGTCGAGCGCAAGGTGCCGGAGTTCATCAAGCTGGTCGGCCTCTCCGGCTTCGAGAAGGCCTTCCCCTACCAGATGTCGGGCGGCATGCAGCAGCGCTGCGGTCTCGCCCGCGCGCTTGCGGTTGAGCCGAACGTGCTGCTGATGGACGAGCCTTTCGCGGCGGTGGACGCGCAGACGCGCGAGATCCTGCAATTCGAGTTGCTGCGCATCTGGGAAGAGCGCCCGACCGCGATGATCTTCGTCACCCACTCCATTGAAGAAGCCGTGCTGCTCGGCCACCGCGTCATCGTGCTCAAGGGCCGGCCATCGAGCATCCACGAGACCATCACCATCGACCTGCCGCACCCGCGCACGCGCGACACGCTGCGCGAGCCGCGCTTTGCCGAACTGCGCGAGCGCGTGTGGGGCACCCTGATGCGCGAGGCGCGCGAGGCCGAATTCGTGCTCGAACGCTGAACAACGAAACAAATCAGAGGGAGGATTTCATGATCCGCAGACACGTCACGCTGATAGCCGCTGGCGCGCTGATGGCCGCTGCGCTGGCCGGGCCGGTCGCGGCGCAGGACAAGAAGATCACGATCGCGATCCCCGGCATCCCGCCGATCTATTCGGTCACCGTCGCCTTCGTCGCCGAGAAGCAGGGCTTCTTCAAGAAGCACGGCGCCAACGTCGAAATCCGCCCGTTCGACAATGGCACTGCGGCCGCGCGCGCCGTGGTCGCCGGCGACGTCGACATGTCGTGGTCGCCGACGCCGCCGGTGATCAACCAGATTTCCAACGCCGGCGTGCCGCTGGTGGCGATCTACGGCATGCCCAATCCCGACTGGGTGATCGGCACCACCCAGGCCAACAAGACCTGCAAGGACCTGGTCGGCCAGGACGTCGGCGTCGACTCGGTCGGCGGTGCCCGCTCGGTGGCGCTGCGCTCGATGCTGGCCGGCTGCCCCGGCATGAAGATCGAGGACACCAAGCAAGTCGCGCTCGGCTCGGGCGCCGGCCCGGCGATGATCGCCGGCCGCCTGAACTATGCGGTGCTGCACCTCGACGACCTCGCCGCCATCGAGGCGCAGGGCAAGAAGCTGCACGTCCTGCTGGCGATGAAAAACACCAACCCGACCAGCCACTACCTGATGCTGGTGGTGCGCAAGGACAACCTCGCCAAGAACCGCGACGCCGTCGTGCGCACGCTCGCCGGCATGATCGAGGCCGCGCGCTTCATGCAGGACCCGAAGAACGCCGACACCGTGGCGCAGATCGCCACCATCACCGGCTACGACAAGAACGTCACCAAGGCGGCGCTCAAGGAATTCCTCGCCATCGACTTCTGGGCGGTGAAGGACGACGGCCTGCCGCGCAACAAGCTCGAGGCCACCGCCGCGCTGATGAAGAAGATCGGCGCCATCAACCCGGACAAGCAGCCGGTGACCTACGACGCGCTGGTCGACGGCGGCGTCTGGAAAGACGCCAACGCGATGGTGAAGTGATCGCGATTTGCGGGCAGAATTCGCGCTTCACCTCTCCCATAGGGAGAGGTCGGCGCACGAAGTGCGCCGGGTGAGGGGTTGCAAACTCCGAGAGTCATGACCCCCCTCACCTCAACCCTCTCCCCAACGGGGAGAGGGAGTCCTGCTGAATTCGCGGCACCGCCGGTCTCAACCGAGTAATCCCACGTGCAAGCAAGTCTCCGCCGCCACGCGCCGTTCTGGATCAGCATCGCCGTAGGCCTCGCCATCTGGGAGATCGCCGGGCGTGCCTCCAGCGCGGCCTTCATGGTGCCGTTCTCGACCACCATGGTGCGCTTCTGGCAGCTCGTCACCGGCGGCCAGTTCATCGTCCAGTTCCTCGATTCCGCGCAGCTCTTCCTCACCGGCTTTGCGCTTTCTCTCCTCGTCGGCGCGCCGCTCGGCATGCTGCTCGCGCGCGTGCGCGTGCTGCGCATCGGCGTCGAGCCCTACATCATGGTGCTCTACGCCACGCCGATGGTGGCGCTCATCCCCTTCATCCTGTCGATCATGGGCTTCGGCTTCGCGCCCAAGGTGCTGGTGGTGTTCCTGTTCGCGGTGTTCCCGGTGCTCTACAACACGGTGGAAGGCGCGCGCAGCATCAAGCCCGAGCTGATCGAGGTGGCGAAGTCCTACCGCTCGAGCGAGTGGGCGCTCTGGCGCGAGGTGATGCTGCCCTACACCTTGCCCTACACGATGACCGGCGTGCGCCAGTCGATCGGCCGCGCGCTGGTCGGCATGGTGGCGGCGGAGTTCTTCCTGTCGTCGACCGGGCTCGGCCAGCTCATCATGGGCGCCTCGCAGAATTTCGACACCGGCGGCGTGTTCGCCTCGATCTTCGTCATCGGGCTGATCGGCGTCGGCCTGATGCGGCTCGGCCTGGCGGTCGAGCAGCACTTCGCGCGCTGGAGACAATAGATGTCCCAGTCCGCCGTCACCTCCGCCGCGCCGCCTGCGGTCAAGCCCGAAGCCAAACACGTCTGGCTGCCGGCCGCGTTCCTGCCGCGCTTGATCACCGGCGTCGTCATCCTGCTCGCCTGGGAATTCATCGTGCGCGCGCTGGCGCCGGCTTATGTCGCCAAGCCGAGCACGGTGGCGCTTGCCGTCCCGCGCGTGATCGCCGATCCCGCCTTCCTCGCCGCCACCGGCGCGACGCTCGCCGCGGTGGCGCAGGGGCTCGCGGTGGCGCTCTTCTTCGGCACCGTCATCGGCCTGATGATGGGCCGCAGCCCGCTGGCCGAGCGCGCCGTCCGCCACTACGTCAACGGCTTCTACGCCGTCCCCATGATCGTGGTGCTGCCGCTGTTCTCGCTCTGGTTCGGCTATTCGAGCGGCACGCGCGTCGCCACCATCATCTTCGCCGCCATCTTTTCCATCATCATCAACGTCGCTGACGGCGCCCGCTCGGTGCCGCGCGAATACATGGAGGTGGCGCGCTCGTTCCGCGCCGGCCGCCTGAGCATGCTGACCGGCATCGTACTGCCGTCGTCGATGCCCTATCTGCTCGCCGGCTTCCGGCTGGCCGCCGGACGCGCGCTGATCGGCGCGGTGGTGGCGGAGTTCTTCCTGTCGGTCGGCGGGCTCGGCTATTTCATCCTCTACAATTCGCGCTCCTACAAGCACAGCGAGGCCTTCGTCGGCGTGCTGCTGCTCGCCGCTTTCGGCGTCGCCTTCGAACTGCTGGTGCAGTGGATGACGCGCCGTTTCATGCCCTGGTACCGGCGCGACGAGCGCGGCGGATGAATAAAATGAGAGACCTTTCGCACAACATACTCCGTTCATTCCCGCGCAAGCGGGAATCCAGCGCTGGGTCCCCGCTTTCGCGGGGACGAACGGGTAAAGGCTGACCTCACCAACAGGATTGGACAATGACATCCGACCCGCAGCTCAAGGCCGCGATCGCGCATTGGGGCCCGCGCTTTGTCGCCAACGGCGTGGTGCTCACCGACTTCGAAGAGCTGACCGCCAAGATGGCGTCGTACAACGACTGGTGCCGCGTCTGGAGCGAGCGCGCCGCGCATCACGAAGAGCTCGGCCGCGAGGCGCTAGCGAAGAAGCGCACCCTCACCGCCGCCGAATGCCTGCAGCGCGCCGGCGTCTACTATCACTTCGCATCGTTTCTGTTCACGCGCGACATGGGCCAGATGAAGGCCGCGCACAAGAAGCAGATCGAATGCCGGCAGGCGGCGCTGCCTTATCTGCGGCCGCCGGGCGAGCGTGTCGATATCCCCTATCATGGCAAGACGCTCGCCGGCATTTTGCGCAAGCCGGCCGGCATCACGAAGCCGCCGGTGGTGGTGATGGCGGTCGGCCTCGACTCGACCAAGGAGGAAGGCGACGCCTACGAGGCGCCGTTCCTCGCGCGCGGCATGGCGACCTTGATTTTCGACGGCCCCGGCCAGGGCGAAGGGCAATACGACTTCGCCATCCGCGGCGACTACGAGGTGGCCGTCAAAGCCGTCATCGATTACATCGAAAAGCGCGGCGACCTCGACACCGCGCGCATCGGCATGTGGGGCGTGAGCCTAGGCGGCTACTACGCGCCGCGCGCCGCCGCGTTCGAGAAGCGCATCAAGGCCTGCATCGCGCTCGGCGGCCCGTTCAACTGGGGCGCCAACTGGGACAACCTGCCGGAGCTGACGCGCGAGGCCTTCACCGCGCGCAGCCACGCCAAGAGCGAGACGCAAGCGCGCCAGAACGCCAACACGCTGTCGCTGGAGGGCATCGCGCACAACATCACCTGCCCGCTGTTCATCGTGAACGGCCGGCTCGACCGTATCGTGCCGGCCGCCGACGCCGAGCGCCTCGCCCGCGAAGCCAAGGGCCCGGTCGAATTGATGATCGTCGAGGACGGCAACCACATCGCCACCAACCGCGCCTATCGCTGGCGTTCGCAAAGCGCGGACTGGATGGGGGAGCAGCTTAAATAGTCTGGAACCCGCGCGGCACCGTGTGCATGCGCTCGATGCCCGTCTCGGTGATCAGCACCATCTCGCCCGTCTGCACGCCCGCTTTGTGATCGTGCGTCACGACGTTCGGCTGGATCACCACCGTCTGCCCGGCGCGGAATGGCTCCTGCGGGATGGGCCCGGCGGGGCGGCTCTTGCAGCCAAGGATCGGCGGCAGATAGCCGCCGCCGTAGCCGTGCAGGAGATCGTCGATGATGGTGAAGCCCGCGTCCTCTATGACGCCTGACGCCTCGATCACCTGCGCCGGCGTCGCGCCGGCCTTGAGCACTTGCGCTATCGCATCGAAGGCCGCGTCCGCCGCGGCGTGCAGATCGCGATAGAGCTGCGTTGGCTCGCCCAGCGCAAACGAGCGCAGCACCTGCCCGGGATGCTCCCAGAATGCGGCGCTGATCTCCGCCACCACCACGTCGCCGGCTCGCACCTTGCGCATCGACGGAAACTGCCGCGGCACCGCGAGGTCGGGCTGCGCCATCGAGGTGACGCCGATGTAGTGGATGACGTTGGTGGCGCCCTGCGCAACGTAAGCCGCCTCCACTCGTGCGCCGAGTTCGCGCTCGTTCAGGCCCGGCTTCACGCCGTTACGCAGCGCCAGCATGCCAAGGTCGGAGAAGTGCGCGCCGATGCGCAGCCAGCCGAGCTCCTCAGGCGACTTCACCTGCCGCAGCTTGACGTAGTCGCGGTTGAGGCTCGTGAGCCTGCCGAACTTGGCCGACAGCGCGGCCGCCTGCTCGGCGCTCAACGGCCCCAGCGTCGCCACGCGGTCGACCTTGGCGCCGCGCGCCGCCAGCACCTCGATCGCCTTGCCGATCGAGGATTCGCCGCCCCAGGCCACGTCCGTCTTGTCGGCCAACTTGGCGGCAAGCGGCGCGTGGTTGACGTATTGCACAAATAGCGCGTCGCGCTTGCCCGGCGTCAGCACGCCGACCGCCTCGGCCGTCACCGGCCACTGCGTCAGCCATTGCACGCCGGAGCCGAAGCGGTTGGCGCCGCAGAACAGGAGATGATCGCATTCGGCCTGCGCCAGCAGCGTCTCGATGGCCGCGCGCCGCCGCGCCATCTCGGTCTCCGAGAAGCGCGGGTAATCGGCGGCGACGATGGCGGCGAGGTCGGGCGGAAGGTTCATGTATATGCTCTGTCATGGCCGGGCATAGCCCGTCGAAGACGGGCGCGAACGCCCTTTTGTCCCGGCCATCCACGTCTGCGGCGCACTAAACAAGGCGTGGATGCCCGGCACAAGGCCGGGCATGACGGCGTGTTGCCCTGCTCGCGCAATTCGGTAAGGTCCGCCCCGCCAAAGACCCCCAAGGAGCTCCCATGGCCGCGACCCTGCTCGATTCCGCCATCTTCCGTAACGTGTTCACGACCGAGGCGATGCGGGCGGTGTGGTCCGACGAGAACCGGGTGCAGAAATATCTCGACTTCGAGGCGGCGCTGGCGCGCGCACAGGCCAGGCTCGGCATCATCCCGCAAGAAGCCTGCGACGAGATCGTCAAGCACTGCGACGTCAAAGAATACGACATGGCGAAGCTGAAGGAAGCCACCGAGCGCATCGGTTATCCGGTGCTGCCCGTGGTCCAGCAGCTCGTGAAGCTCTGCAAGGGCACGCTCGGCGAATGGTCGCATTGGGGCGCGACCACGCAAGACATCACCGACACTGCTTGCGTGCTGGTGTTGCGCGAGGCACTCGACATCGTCGCGAAGGAGATCGACGGCATCTGCGACGGGCTGGCAGCGCTGGCGAAGAAGCATCGCGACATGCCGATGGTCGGCCGCAGCAACCTGCAACAGGCCGTGCCGATCACCTTCGGCTACAAGATGGCGACCATGCTCGCTGGCTTCGAGCGCCACCGCGAGCGCCTGAAGCAGTTGCGCCCGCGCCTCGAGGTCGTCGAGTTCGGCGGCGCCGCCGGCATCCTGTCGTCGCTCGGCAAGGACGGCATGAAGTGCCAGGAAGAACTCGCCAAGGAGCTCAAGCTCGGCCAGCCGGTCGCGACCTGGCATACGGTGCGCGATTGCATCGCCGAAGTCGGCTGCTTCCTCGGCCTCGTCACCGGCTCGTGCGGCAAGATCGCATTCGACGTGAAGCTGATGATGCAGACCGAAGTTGAGGAGGTCTACGAGCCGTTCCATGAAGGCCGCGGCTCGTCCTCCACGATGCCGCAGAAGCGCAACCCGATATCGTCGGTCTACATCACGGCGCAAACGGCCATCGTGAAGCAGATGGTCGCGGCGCTGCTCGAATCGATGGTCGCTGACCACGAACGTTCGACCGGACCGTGGGAGATCGACTGGATCACGCTGCCGGAGATCTTCATGCTTGCCGCCGGCGCGCTGGCGCAGACCAAGTTCGTCGTCACCGGCCTGCAGGTGAACGAGAAGAAGATGCGCGAGAACATCGACATCACCAAGGGTCTCGTGATGTCCGAAGCCGTGATGATGGGTCTGGGTCCAACCCTCGGCCGCAACAAGGCGCACGACGTCGTCTATGACGTGTGCCGCCTGGTCGTGAAGACCGGACGTCCGCTGCTCGACCTGCTCTGCGAGGACAAGGAGATCAGCAAGCACGCCACGCGCGCCGAACTCGAGAAGATGCTCGACCCGTCGAACTATCTCGGCGTCGCCGGCGAGATGGTGGATCGCGCGCTGGCCATGCGCAAACGCTGATTGTCATGCCCGCGAAGGCGGGCATCCAGTAAGCCCGCCCTTGGCTGGAGCCGAGGTGCCTGCGTTTACTGGGTCCCCGCTTTCGCGAGGGCGACGGTCACGTGTTTTTCGGCTTCGTCTTCCAGATCGCCAGCGCCACCAGCAGCGTCGCCGCGCCAATGCCGAGGAACAGCACCGGCAGCGTGACGCCGGTCTTCTGCAACAGCGCCACCGTCACCGTGGCGCCGGTCATGAAGGCGGCGTTGAGCACGTTCACCGCCGCCACCGTGCGCGCGCGGTAGTCGGCGTCGGACCAGGCCTGCACCGCGGCGAAGGCCGGCACGATGAACAACCCGCCGGCGATGGCGAGGCCCGCGAAATCGATCGCCGCGCGCAGGCCGAGGAATGACGCGAACACCGTAGCCGGGCCCTGCGGCGTCGCGGCCGGCGCCGCGCCCAAAGTTGCCACGCCGAGGTCGAGCGCGAACAGCGCCAGCAGCACCGCGCCCACGACCGTAATGCCGAGCACGATGCGCCCGCGCGCCAGCCATGCCGCCAGCCCGGAGCCGACGCCGACCGCGATCGAGAACATCGCGAGATAGGCCGTCACCGTCGCCTCGTCGCCGCCGATCAGCACCTTGATCAGCGGCGGCAACAGCGACAGCACCACGATGCCGACCAGCCAGAACCAGCTCGTCACCATGGCGCCCCACCACAGCCTGCTGTCTCCGCGCAGGTGTCGGATCATCGCCACGGTGGAGGCCGCGATATTGAACGTCACCTTGAGTTGCGGCGCGCCCTCGCCGGTCGGCGGAATAAATAGCGCTGCGATCCAGCAGGCCAGCGAAAACCCGATCACCAACGGCGCGAACGCGAAGGGCCCGCCGCCGTTGTGCGCGGCCATGCCGCCGACGATGGTGCCTAAGAGAATGGCGACGAAGGTCGCGCCTTCCACCAGCGCGTTGCCGGCCGGCAGTTGTTCGCGCGCCAGATGATCCGGCAGGATGCCGTATTTGATCGGCCCGAACAGCGAGGCCAGCACGCCGAAGCCGAACAGCGCCGCGAATAAAATCGGCAGCGACCCACTCGCATAGCCCCAGACCGCGACGCCGGCGACGAATATCTCCACGAACTTGATGACCTGCGCCACGCGCGCCTTGTCGTACCGGTCGGCCAGTTCGCCGCCGAGCCCGGACAAGAAGAAATAGGGCGCGATGAAGATCGCGCTCGCCGTCGTGATCAGCGCCTCGGCGTCCGGATGGCCGCGGAACAGGATGAGGAAGACCAGCGCGGTTTTGAGAAAATTATCGTTGAATGCCGCGAAGAACTGGCACCAGAACAGCGGCGCGAAGCGCCTCGAGAGCAAGAGCGGCGGCATCGCTCCTGCTTAGTGCAAAGTTCCGCCGCGCGCGAACGCTTGCCCACAACAAAATAGGCGGCCTTCCGGCCGCCCATCCTTGTCGGATTCAATCACGCAAACTCGCTAGCCGGCCTTTTCCTCGTAGGATTCCAGCATGACTGCCCCGAAGCCAAGTCCCAGGGCGATGCCGACGACGATGCTGAACAGTGAGAGCCACATGATCGAGCCTCCTCGTGATTTTCTCGCGGGAAGTCTGGCGCTAGGCAACGCGCGGGAAGGCGCGCCGTTCCGCGCTGGCCAAGGCGAAAAAATCCAGTGCGCTGAACGGTTTATGTGCGCAAACAATAAAGTTTGCGGCGAAATTACGGTGCCAGTTCCGCCGCCGGCGTAACACGCGCCTCGAGTTCCCGCAGTTCCTCGAAGCCGCGCCGCAGCCAGCGCTGCAATTCGATATGCGCCTCCAGCGGGATGCCGGTCGCGCGCGCAAGCTGCGCCTCGTCGAAGGAGAACGGCGGCGTCTCGACGTATTTGCGCAACGCCGGCGCCAGCACCGGCAGCCGCGTCACCGCCTCGTCATAACCGAGCGGATAGCGGTCGCGGTGCTGCGTCGTCCCGAACATGTCGTTGTGCGCGGGCGCGATCGTCACCTTGGGAAAGCGGCGGCGCAAGCTGCGGAACGCTTCGACCGCGGTGCGGTCGGGGGTGAGCATGAACAACACGACGATGTCGCGCGCGCGCGCCTCGTGGCCGAAGCCGATCTTGTCGGCGAGCGCGAAGAACGCCTCGAAGGCCTCGTGGCCGAGATCGACGACCTTGTGCACGCCGTCGTCGGCGACCAGCGCGTCGAACAGCGCCATCTGCTCCTTGATGTCGCCGACCGCGGCCGTCGCGGCCTGCTCCGGCAGGAAGCGCGCCAGCGTATTCTCGCCGGCGTTCAGGTCGAAGGCCGCGACCCGCCGCTGCTCGTGCGCGTGAAACGCCACCAAGAGCCGCGCCAGCAGCGTCTTGCCGACGCGCGGCCGCGGCGATGCGACGATGGTGATGGTGGTGCGGAACGACATCGGTTTATGCCTCGTCATTCCGGGGCGCGGGCTTCAGCCCGCGAACCCGGAATCCAGCAGCACGTCGTGGTTCTGGATTCCGGATCGCCGCTGGCGCGGCGTCCGGAATGACATCCTCAAGATCACCCCGCCGCCTGGCGGACGGGGCTCTCCGCCTTGGGCGCGACGAGGTCGATCAGCTTCACCCGGTCGTATTCGCTCCACACCTGGCCGAGCCAGTGCCGCACATAGCCGCGCAGCACGAACGAGTAGTTGGCCGGCTCGTTCTTGCCGCTCTTGTTGGCGACGAAGGACACGTAGGGCACGCCCGCCACTTCGACCTGCTCGCAGGCCATCTCGTTGAGCTTGGGGACGGTGATCTCTTCCGCGTTCTTGATCTGCCGGAAGTAGGAATTGTAGGTCGCCGGGTCCCACTCGAAGAACGTCGTGTTGTTGATGAAGTTCTTCACCAGGAAGTAATGCGCGTCGCCGACGAAGCGCGAGGTCTCGGCGATTTCCTGCAGCGAGGCGATCGACGGCCCGAGGATGTGGAACACCGCGAAGGTGATCTGGCCCTTCTTGGCCGACTCCAGGAAGCCGATGTCGCTGAGCGCCTGCAAGGTGGACGACAACAGCCCCGCGCGCACGTCGATGATCGTGACCTTGGCGAGCGCGCTGCCGAGCGTATCGAAGATCTTCATCTGGTCGGGCACCGCGGTCACGTCCACCACCTCGGTGAGGTCGGGATGGAAGCGCTTGAGCGTGCCGCGCGGCGCCTCGGTGTCGAAGGCGCGGGTCGGCGTCTGATGCGCGCCGAAATAGTCGAGCAGGCTGCGGGCGACGGTCGTCTTGCCCACGCCTCCCTTGTCGGCGCCGACGAGGATCACTGCGGGTCTGGCCATTGCGGCACCTTGTTGATTGTGACGT
This sequence comes from Pseudolabrys sp., assembly GCA_022841665.1. Lineage (GTDB taxonomy): Bacteria > Pseudomonadota > Alphaproteobacteria > Rhizobiales > Xanthobacteraceae > Pseudolabrys. Next base: position 1,361 of record JALHRB010000003.1, on the reverse strand, counting down.
GAGGCTTCACGTGGCCGTCATCTTACCCGCCGATGGCGCGGAAAAAATGACAGGATTGTTCCTATCACCAGTCTTTATTGGTGGCCTGTGGCAGGGCTTTACGCGATTCGCGCGGGTTTCCGGGAAAAGCCTTGGCGCGAAGGCTGGCTCGCCAACCGAAGCGCCTTGGCGCGAAGGTTGGTGCCGGCGGAGGGATTTGAACCCCCGACCACCCGCTTACGAAGCGGATGCTCTACCGCTGAGCTACGCCGGCGAAGCCTGTGAAGAAGGCTCTTACTATCGGCGCGGACGGGCCTTTGCAAGCAATACGCCCGGCCTAGCGGAACATGGCCTTGAAGCGCTGCCAGGCCGCGTTCGGCGGCGGCGCCGTGGTTTCCGGCACCGGCTCGCCGTCGAGGCCGCTATCGGGGCCCGGATCGTCCGGCACGTGCACCAGCGGGATCACCGGCTCGGCCGGCTTCACCTTGGCCTTCTTGCGCTCGTCGCGCGCGGGCGGACGCTCAGGCTCGGGCGGGGCGGGAGCTGCAACCGGCGCGGTTTCGACCAAAGGCGCGGGCGGCGGCGGCTCCGGCGGCGGGATCTCGATTACCGGCCGGCTGACACCGAGCTCGGCCAGCGGCACGCGCCATTCGAAGCCGTCGAGGCGGCCGTTCGGCGTCACCGGCAGCCAGCGGTCGGACACCACACCGTCCGCGGTCCAGACCGGGTCGCCGGCCGCGTGCATGGCGCGGCTCATCCATTCGCGCACGCGGCCGTGGTCGCCGTGCTCGGTCTGCTCGATCTCGGCCATCAGCGCGGCGACGCGCCGCGTCGGCGCCGACAGGTGTGTTCTGAGCGCCTCGCGCGCCAGCGCGAATTCGCGCGCGTCGAGCGCGGCGCGCGCCACCGCCAGCGCGCCCTCCAGCTGCCCCGGCACCATGGCGGCGAGCTTCTGCATGCGGGTCAGCCGTTCGCGCGCCGAGTCGCCGAGCTTGAGGTCGGCATAGGCCTCGGCGATGTCGGGATGCGGGCTGATCGACCAGGCCTTTTCCAGAATCTTGCGCGCCTTGCGCGCCTCGCCGGCTTCCGCCAGCCGCCGCCCGGCCAGCGCCGCCGCCGGCACCAGGTCGGGCGCGAGCTTCACCGCCTCCAGCACCGCCGCGCGCGAAGCGTCGCGGTCGAGCTCGGCCAGCGCCAGCGCGCGGGCGGTGAGCAGCACCGCGCGCTGGCGGCGGTACGCGTGCTTGTCCAGCGCGCCGCGCATATGCTCGAGCGCGGCCAGCGCGCCTTCCCAGTCGGAGGCGCCGCAGCGGTCGTCGAGCACGGCCTGTCCGGCCCAGCCGAGCGCGGGCGCGGCCTGCGCCGCTTCCTCGGCGACCCGC